>JAOPWC010000177.1 GCA_025965895.1 Mycobacterium sp. | reverse complement strand
GACGAATGCTTGGTCGTCAGCCTCATGCTCGCTGGCCGCGATCACAGCCGACTGGCGGTGAGCTTGCGCGACAAATTCCGGCGCCCGCACGTCGGGCACCCAAATCTGGACCGGCCGAAGCCCCTGCGCGCGCAACCGCTCGCGGTATTCGCGTACCCGCTGCCGTGTGCTAGCCACAAACTGACGTTACATGTAACGACGACGGTCGGGCAGCCCGCACCTGTGCCTCAGTCACGCGCCACCGGAAGACCCGGGCACAGTGCGAGGTAACCGATGTCGGGCGAGATCCAGTCGTGCCACTGCTTGTGACTCATATTCGCCGTGAGCTTGTCGCACAGCATTGCCGGTGTGGCGCTGGCCGGCCACAGCCGGACCGTGCCGTCGGCACTCGCGGTGGCCAGAAGGCGACCATCGGGGCTGAATGCTACGTCGTGCACGGCCGAGGCTTGCCCGGTGAGGGGGGCCCCGATCGGTTGGGAGGTGTCGGCATCCCAGAGCCGCAGTGTGCCGTCGTCGCCCACACTGGCCAGGCGGTGCCCGTCGGCGCTGAACGCCAAGCCGTCAACCACCGCGGTGTGCCCAGTGAGCGGAGCGCCGATGCGTTGGCCGGTGTCGGCATCCCACAGTGAGATGGTCTCGTCGGAGCCTGCACTGGCCAGGCGGTGCCCGTCGGGGCTGAACGCCACAATGTCCACGCGCCAGGAGTTGATTAACGGAGCCCCGGACGGTTGGCCGGTGTCGGCATTCCACAGTCGCACCGTATGGTCATCGCTTGCGCTCGCGAGGCGGTGGCCGTTAGGGCTGAACACCGCACTGTTCACGACGTCGGTGTGCCCCGCCAGGGGTGCGCCGACGGGTTGGCCGCCTCCGTTGTCGACATTCCAGAGCTGCACGACATCGCCGACCGCAACTGCCATGCGGTGTCCGTCCGGGCTGAACGCCATCCCACCCAGATGACCCAGGGGTGGGGTGCCGCCGAGCGGCCGACCGGCGTCGGCGTCCCACCAGCGCAGGGTGCCGTCCGCACCGGTGGTCGCTAGCCGGTGACCGTCTGGGCTGAACGCCACATGCAGTACCGGACCGGTATGGCCGGCCAGCGGCGGCCCAATGGGTTGGCGGGAGTCGACGTCCCAGATCCGTACGGTCGCATCCCCGCCCGCGCTGGCGAGGCGGTGCCCGTTGGGACTGAACGCCACGCTCCACACATCGGCTGTGTGGCCCGCGAGTGGTTGAGTCGCATCCCATATGCGCAGCGTCCCGTCGCCGCTGTCGCTGACAAGCCGGTGCCCGTCGGGACTGAACGCCACCCCCGATGCCTGGTTGGTATGCCCAGTCAAGGGCGCCCCGATGGGTCGCGCGTTGTCGGCGTCCCAGACCCGCACGGTGTCGTCGCCTCCGGCGGAGGCCACCCGGTGCCCGTCCGGGCTGAACGCGACACGATTTATGAACGCCGTGTGCCCGGCCAGCGGATGCCCAATGGGCTGTCGGGTATCGACGTCCCATAGCCGTATCGTCTTGTCTTCTCCGCCGGAGGCCAGGCGGCGGCCATCCGGGCTGAAGGCCAAGGCATAGACCGCGGCGACATGTCCGGCCAGAGGTGGCCCGTCGCGTTGTCCGGCGGCGATATCCCAGAGTCGGACGGTCCCGTCGGCCCCAGCGGTCGCGACCCGCCGACCGTCCGGGCTGAACGCGATGTCGTAGACGGGGCCGATGTGGCCGGTCAGTGGGCGGCCGATGGATTGGCCGGTGTCGGCGTTCCACAGCCGCACCGTGCCGTCGGCGCCGGCACTGCCAACCAGGTGCCCGTCGGGACTGAGCGCCACGCTCCACACGGTCGCGGTATGGCCGGCCAGGGGCATGCCGACTCTTTGGCCGCGGTCGACATTCCACAACCACACCTTCTCGTCGTCGCTGGCGGCGGCGACGCGGTGCCCGTCGGCGCTGAACGCGACACCCTCCACCCGCGCGGTCGGACCGGTGAGCGGAGGCCCGATCGGGTGGCCGGTGTTGATGTCGAACAACCCGACAGTCCCGTCGTCACCGGCGGTGGCGGCAGTATTTCCGCTGACCGCGATGTCTTCAGTTCCGGTGCCGATGTCGACGATTTTCTCGGAACGCCCACGCAGGGCCGCCGCGTGTAACAGCGCACCGTCGTCGGGATCGCCCACCAGCGTTCGCGCGGCGAGCAGCTCATCGAAAGCCCGCTCGTCGCCGCCGGCGTCATTGCCCGCGATCATGTCGGCGGCCTGGGATGTGAGCCGCACGGCGGTGGCTTGGCGGAACTTGTCTTGGGCGTCGCGGCGCGCGGTGTCGGCCTGCATGAAAGCCACGACGGCGACGACAGCCACGACGGCGGTGGCCGCAAGCACCCCCTGCAGGATCCGAGAGCGCTTATGCAGCGCCGAGGCGTGCGCTCGGGCGGTCTCCAGTTCGGCCTGTTGGCGGCGGTGCTCGACTTGCGCGCGGTCGTCTTCCCGGGCCCGCGAAGCGGCCAGGTACTCGTGGGCCGGGGCGAGGCGCTCCCGGAAGGCCGACATCTCGGTGAGCTTTTCCGCGTCCTCCAGGCGGCTGCCTTCCAACAGCCATGCCTCGTTGCGACCGCTGTGATCCCACGCGGCGGCGGCGCGTTCGATCTCTTCGGCGGTTGCCAGATCGTCACGCTGCTCGTACAGCCAGCCGGCCAGCTCATCCCATTGGCGCAGCAGGCTTTCCAGCGCCACCTCTACCACGGTTTCACCGCTGCGCTGGTCTTTGACCATCAGCCTTTTGGCCACGAATGCGTCGATCAGCGGGAGACTGGCCTGGGGCAGGTCCTTCCACCGCGTGATGCGCCGCAGCGGCCGGTCGGTGCCGGGATTGACGGTAGCCAGCCAGGGTATGAACGCCTCCCGCAGCAGGCTCAATTGCCTGGCCCGCTCGGCGGGCTCGGCGGACAGGATCTCGTCGATCTCGCTCTGCACGACGTGGCGCATGCCGCCCATCTGGTCGTACTGGGCGAGGTTGAGCTCGCCGGTGCCTCCGTAATCGGTGAACAGTCGCGCCAGAGTCAGCGACAGCAACGGCAAGGTGTCGCCGCCAGCGGTCGTATCCGCCGAGGCGTCGGCAAGCAGCTGGTCGACGAGTCGGGGATCGATCTGCAGCGCATGGCGGGTGTCGCCGGTACGGGCGGCCGGGCCGGTGATGACCTCCTTGAACTGTGTCGGCGGCATCGGTTTGAGCTCATCAAAGAGCACCGACCCCACGCCGGCCAATTCGGGCGCCGTCTGCATCGCGTCGTAGCGGTCGGTGCGGATGGTGGCGACAACGATCAGGTCCAGCCCACCGTCCTCGGCGGGTGCGGCGAGATCGTGGATCAACCGCAACAGTTGCCCCGATTCGGCACCGGCGTCGGCGGTGAACAACTCCTCGGCCTGATCCAGCGGCAGGACCACCGTCGGCAGCCTGCGTTCCGGATCATCATCGACCAGCGCGGCGGCAGCGGTTTCCTGGGCCTGCGCCAGCCACCCGCGGATGCGCTCGGTGACGCGGTCGCGGCAGGCGGCCTTGATCTCGCCCAGCGTCGGCTCCCGCAATCCAAGTCGCTGCCGCGTCTCGTAAATCGCTTGCGCCAGGCCGGTTTCGCCGGTCAACGCATGGCGTGCCGGTCGGACGATGCCCAACACCAAGTAGCGGCGGTCTTCACGGCGAAGCCGGGGCAGCAACCCGGCCCGCAGAAACGACGACTTGCCTGTGCCCGACGGGCCGAGCACCACGAACAGGGTGTTGACTTCCGATCGCCGCATGCCCCGCAGCGAGTCCAGCGCGCGCACAATCTGAGCGTCGCGGCCGAAGAACACCCCGGCGTCCATCTCCTCGAAGGGTTCCCACCCCCCGTACGGAACTCGCTGCGGGTAGCCCGGCGGCGGCCACGGAAATGAGTGCGCGCTGATTCCCGCGCCGGAAATTCCATCGTGCAGCCGCAGCAGGCCTTCGGTGGCGAACACCACCGGAGGCCCATCGTCGAACGTGACTTCGGTACGGTGACCTTCACCGAACAGGTCGCATCGCTGCCATTCGCCGGTAATGTCCTGACCGGTCGTGGGCTCGAGCCGGGCACAAAAGATCTGCTTATTGAGGTTTTCTGCGGTCCGGTATTCCACTCGGCATTCAGTAGAGTCTTCCCAGCGAACCGACAGCAAACAGATAACGGCCTCACACCGAGCATTGGCACGCTTCAAGGCCTCTTTCCACCGTGCTCCGGTGGCGATCCCGCTTCTCGGGTCTAGATCCAGGAAGATCTCGTCGGCCAGCTGCGGGTCCGCCTGGGCCAGCCATGATTTCAGGGCCAGCGCCTCGCGCCAGTCCAAACTCGAGTGACTGAGAAAAATCCGCGACATTAGATAAAACCACCCGGCAGAAAAGTACAGCCGGTAAGCGAGATAAGCGACGCAAATCGCGAAAAAATAATTAACGCCAGCAAAGATTTTCGTACATGCCGGCTCGCTCAGCGGTACGGGCTCCGGTGGGCAGGCCGCATCCAGGCGGCCAGGCACCCGACGAATTGCGTTGTGTTGCGGCAGCACTGGTTATCGCGTCGTGTTCGTCGCGGGAGCGCTGACCCGTGCCCCACCGACGTCCCGGTCCACGAGTCCTGGTCGGCTTTGGTTTCGTCGCCGCCCTGGACCTATGTGCGGAGCTCGGCGCTCAGCACGGGTGGCCCGTCGATGCGCTCTGACTTGGATGGTGGTGAGGCCGCATCCACGCCGCTGCGTGTTCGTTGATTAGCGTCCTGAAGTAATGGGTCTGCCGCAGATCGGGCGGCTGGATCAGTCGAACGACATTGGCCGCGGAGCCGCTCACCATAAGGACGCTATCCCGGCATCAAAATTAGGGGTATACCTGCTGCGTTGGCTCGATATCTGTGGCGAGCTTTCCGGTTGCCTGGAAAATCACGCGTCGCGCCACCTGTACGGCGTGATCGGCGAACCGCTCATAGAACCGGCTCAACAGCGTGACATCCACGGCCGCGGCCACCCCGTGTTTCCATCGGCGGTCCATCAGCACACCAAACAGATGCCGGTGCAGCTCATCCATCGCGTCGTCGTCGGCATCAATCCGAGCCGCCGCTTCCGGATCACGCGACATCAGCACCTCCCGCGCACTGTTGGCCAACTCGACCGCCACTCGTCCCATTTCGGCGAAGCAGCCATTGACCTCCTCGGGCACGGCGTGCCGCGGATGACGCCGCCGCGCGATCTTGGCCACATGCAAGGCCAGGGCACCCATCCGCTCCACGTCGGCGACGATCTGGATGGACCCGACGATGGCCCGCAAGTCACCGGCCACCGGCGCCTGCAAGGCCAGCAACACGAACGCGTCGTCGGCGGCGCAGGCACTCATCTCGGCGATGCGGTCATAATCGGTGATGACCTGTTCGGCCAGCATCAGATCAGCCCGCAACAACGCCGCGGTCGCGCGTTCCATCGCCGCCCCGGCCACCCCGCACATCTCGCCGACCTGCTGACTCAGAGCAGACAACTGCCCACGGTAAGCGGCCCGCATAACCCACAGGCTAGACCTGACCAGCGCAAACTACCCACCAACCCTGCCGTAGCGCGGCCAAATCAGGCCTCGGATGCCGACGCGGGCCCGCCCCCTCGGGCCCGCCAGGTCCAATCCGCTCAGTCTGCTCCAGCACCCAGCTCTTCTCGCTCAAAAGCGGCGCAAATGCCCGAATTGGTTCCCGCCAAGCCCGGTGCCACGGGGGTTCCGGACTGGCGGCGCGGGTAATCGACTGTCGCGAGTTGGTGCAGTCCGGCCCGATGCCGACCCCGAGAGCCTGCGGCATAGCGGTCCAGTGGCGGTGAGGGGGTGCTGGCAACGCACGTGTCACCAGCCGCAGATGAAGGTGATTACCGCAGGCTGGGTAAGAATCTTGTTACCTGCGGCAAACCGTGTGTGGCTGGGGTGGTCTCGGTGTAGCCTGCGCCGCTTGTGGTGCGTGAGGTCGACCAGGACGAGAGGATGGAGCTGAAATGCAGGAATCGCGGTTGATGGGCGGTGTGCGCCGGGCCCTTGTCGTAGTCGGCGCAGGGTTCGGTGTCGGGCTGCTAAGCGCTGCTGTGGCGAGTGCCGCCGGCCCGGTCCAGTTGAAGAGCCGATTGGGCAATTGGTGTCTCGACGGCCCGAATGGGAACAACACTGCGACGATGGTCAACCCCTGCAATGGGTCGAAATCCCAGCTCTGGGTTTTCAACTTTGCCGGTCAGATCGAGAGCGTGGCCTTGCCCGGGGATTGCGTGAGCATCAGCGACGCAACGGATAACACCCCGGTGATCCTCTTGCCCTGTCAGACCAATGCGAACAACCAGCGTTGGAATCCCCAGACCAACGGCCAGATCACGAGTGCCCTCGGTCCCTGCCTCAACGTTTTCGGCGGCGTGGCGCAGCCTGGGACTCCGGTGATCGCCTACCACTGCCTGGCCGATGTAGCCGACGAGGAGTGGGATAGCGTTCCGTGACTTGGCTCGCTGGGGTACGTCTCCGGCTACCCTCGTCCAGTGATGCGCTGACCGGTTGAGCGCAAGTTCGTTTTCGGGAGAGCAATGGTCAATATCTGAACATTCGACCGGCGTGAAGTGTCCGACGCCATCGACGGTGTCCAGGGGTGATCGCCACGGCCGGGCCGTGAACTCACAGGGTCGGTATGCGGATTATCCCGACAACTTTTCAGATCACGACGGACGGCTACCCATGCTGCCAACCATTTCGGCTTGCCGAGGTTGCTTATCGCCTCGCCGCCGGCGCAGGTTCACGGCCGCCACCCGGTAGACAAACGCCGGGTGGAGCAGGCGAATCGGGGGGTCGACGAGGCCGTTGACCTTGAAGAAGCGCACGGCGACAACCGGGTCGGATTCACAGGCGGTCAGCGCCCAGTCCACAAGCCGGGTGGTAACGCGCATCGACCTCGACCGTCGCCCCGCGACCTCCGGGAAGGCCAGGTCAGAGCCCGCTGCCATCTGCCAGGCCACGCCAATCGGTTTCGCCGAGGCGCGGAAATATCTACGAGGCAGGTCGGTGCCGCCGCAGCCTAGACAATCCCGCAGCGCGACAGCGTCCAGCGCCGCCACCGTCATTCCTTGCCCGTAGATGGGGTTGAAGCTGCAGATCGCGTCGCCGCAGACCAGCAGACCGTCGGGGAGTCGGGGCATCTTGTCGTAGCGTCGCCACTGGCTGGACGGCATGCGGTGCCGTGCCACCTCGCCGATTGGTTCGCCGGCCCGCACCGCCGCGAGCAGGTGGGCGGGGCAGTACTCCTGGGCGAAGGACAGCATGCCGGCCAGATCGCGAGACGGTTCGCGCCCCACCATCCCAAAGACCGTGAACATCCAGGTGTCGTTCTCATAGCCGGTCAGAAACATCCCGGTTGGCCGGCCCGGCGCGGGGCCGATGTTGACCAGCTTCTCCTTCAGCGTGCCCTGGGGGATCCGCAGCAGTTGGCTTACATAAGTCGTATGCATGACGATGTGGTCCTCGACCGGTCGGCCGTACCCGAGGCTCTCCAGAAAAGCCGGCGTGTGGGCACCGCGGCCCATCGCGTCCACGACTACATCGGCCATCAACTCCCGTTCGGCACCGCCGTCGCGGTCGACCACCCGCACTCCGGTGACGCGATTCCGATCCGCCGTCGACTTCAACTCGGCTACCTCATGGCCGGCCAGAATCGTCACGTTCCTCATCGCCTGTAGGCGCCGCCGGACATGGCATTCCAGAAACGGCCTGCTCGGCATGTACATCGCCATTGCCTTAGCATCAAGTGCTATCTTGCCCGACCGGAGCATCTCGTGGCCGTCGAAAGACAAGTGAAGCTTGGACAGTTCCCCGTCGTCCCAAACGGGAGCACCGTGGGCTACCAGCTCATTGAGAAACCCGGGGAAGAGCTCATCCAAGATCTGCGCGCCGCGCGGCAGCAGGACATGAACATGCCCACCCTGCGGTACCCCTCGTCGGATAGCGGGGTCGTCGGGCAACGCGTCTCGCTCGACCACAGTGACGGTCCCAAAGAAATCAGCCAGCACCCTCGCGGCAAGCAGCCCACCCATGCTCGCCCCAAGAACGACCGCGCGCTCACCCAATTCTGGCATGGCGGAACTCCTGAGTCGAAGTCGAACGTTCGTCATCGTTGGCCGAACCACCCCCCAGAAGGTACCAACCGACCTACAGCAATTTCACAGAATTGCGATTAAGGCTCTCTTCGCCTCCCGCCGAGCACCTACCCGCCGCCTTCGTCTGTGCCGGCATCGACGTCGAACGCTCCGCCGTGTTCACCGACACCCGCGGGCGGTGTCTTACAGCATTTTTCAACGTATCAGCTGGCCCGCCCTCGGCGATTCGGAAACCGAGATCAAGAATCGGGGCACCACCGATGTGTGCATCGTGGTTGGCGGGACGAATTGATCCAGGGTTTGTGAGAGTCGTTCTGGATGGGTGAATTTCAGAGCTTACTGGGCCACCGGGTCATAGTTGGGGGCGCAGTGACAGTCGCGTCTGCGGTGGCCATGAGTGCTTCGAAGCCCGCGGCTGCTGCCTTGGCGCGGTGGCGTTCCATTAAGTTCCGGCAGCTGTTTTCGTCGCCGCGCGCGCGCGCAAGCAGCGCCCGCGAACGCAGCAGGGGGAGTTCGTGGAGCACGAAGCCCGGATCGGTGGGTACGGCGGCCAGTCGGTCGATCGCCGCCTGCGCTTCGTGCTGGTCGCCAGCGGACCCGCGTCGGACCAGCAGTTCCACCAGAACGGTGGTAGCCCTTCCGCGCCAGATCATGTCGCCGCTTTCGTACGCGCCGTCCACGACTGCCCGCGCCATTTCGATGGCACCATCGAGATCACCGGTGCGGGCCTTCTCCATCGCAAACTCGGGGTCGACGATCGTCAGCGCGCTCAGGGAGAACCGCTCCGTCACGGCGGCGTCGCGGGCTTGGGTGAACAGGTCGAGACCCGCCTCGCGTTGCGGGCCGTCGCGACTAACCAGGGCGAGGCCCCGGCTGAGTCGGCCCATTCCAAGAATGAAATCGTCGCTGGAACGCTCGGCGATTCGCAGCGCGTCGGCGGTCTCGCCCATGGCGGTCGCATCGGGCGGCAGCGCCCCGAATGGAATGGCGGCAACGTACTTCCACAGGAGGGCGAAAACGTAACTCGTCGGGTCGAGAGGAGCGGCCATCGCGATTGAGGTGGCGGCGTCGTCTTGCCATCCTCGGATTCCCAGGCACATCCTGACGTGGCCCCGCATCGCGATCGCCGTGCTCAGCGGTGAGCCCAAGATCAAGTTGCCCTTGGTGGGGTCGCCGTCGGCCAGGTCGATGAGGCGATCCGCCAATCGCAGGGCCTCGATCATCTCGCCCGCCTCGCATTTGGCGTAGATCGCCGCGAACAGCAGACCGACGGTCAGCGTCGGATCTCCAATCGATTCGAGCAGGTCGCTGTGCTCCGAGGCCACTTGGGCCGCCTCTCGGAAGCGGTTGTAGAAAGTCAACGCCATGATGAACCCGGCCATGCCGATCGCCAGCGACACTTTGTCGTCAGCCGCTGTGCACAGATCTCGCAGTTCGTCGAAGCCGGTGTCGGCGACACTGCCACCGGCCCGCCAGACGGTGCCGCATAGCAGGGTGCGGGCCGCGATCTGCATCGACCTCCGATCTGGGGCGTCGGCTGGTAGCCGGTCGGCGACCTGGCGGGCCCGCTGCCAGCTCGTGCGGGCCGCGCGAATGTCGCGGATGGCCAACCAGCCGCCGGCGCGCATATGCCAGCCGAACGCCGCACGCAGATCCCCGGCAGCCTCTAGGTTTTCGGCGATCAGGGCGGCGTTCTCCTCAGCCGAGCCCGGCTCCTGCTGTTCGATCGCGACGGCCAAGCGCCGGTGCAGCTCGGCGCGCCCAGACTTCAACTGCGACTCGTAGGCCACCGCGCGGATCAACGGGTGCCGAAACGCATACTCGGCGCGCGGGGTGAATTTCACCTGATCGATCAGCTCCACCTGCAGCAACTCGGCGATAGCCTCCGATCCCTCGATGTCACCCAGTAAGGCGGCCAGCAGCTCAGGCCTGAACCGCGCACCGATGACCGCGGCGGCATACAGGAACTGTTTGGCCGGCCTACCGAGGCGGTCGACGCGGGCGGCGATGGTGGCCTGCAGAGTGCCCGGCACACTGATGTCGGCGGCGTCATCACGGCAGAGGTAGGCGCCGCGATCGCCGTCGAGCACACCGCGTTCAGCCAGATCACGCACCATCTCCTCGGCGAAGAACGGGTTCCCGGCGGCCCGCTCGGCGATCCGGGCGGCCAGAGCACGCACCGACGGGTCGGTACCCAGCAGCTCGGCGGTCAACGCCGCGGTCTGCGCCGAGTTCAGCGGCGCCAGGGAGATCGTCTGAGTGCCCGGTGTCCGCGACAGCGCGCCCCGGTACTCGGGGCGGTAGGTGATCAGCACCAGTGAGCGGCTTTGCGGCACCACCGTGACGAACTCAGCGAGCATGGCCTCGCTGACCTCGTCGATCCAGTGCACGTCCTCGATCACATACTGCGCCGGTGCGGTCCGGGCCAGGGCGGCGGCGTTCAACAAGGCCGCCAACCGGCGCCGGCGGGCATCGGGGGTGATCGCGGGCGGCGCGGCGTCGGGGTCGCCGATTCCGAGCAGGTCGTCCAGCAGCAGCAGGTCTTCCGGGTTGGCGTCGGGGATGCGGGCCCGCACCCGCGCCCGGCCCGCGTGCTCATCGAGGTCGCTGACCCCGAACACCCTCCGCAGCAGTCGCGCCACCACATGGAACGGGACCTCGCGGGTATGGGATTCGCAGGAGACGGTGAACACCTCGACCCCGCGGCCGGTGGCCAGCGTCACGGCCTCGCGCATGATGCGGCTCTTGCCGATACCGGGTGGCCCGACCACCCCTGCCACACACCCGGCACCGCTGATCGCCTGATCCAGGATGCCGGCGACGGTGTTCATCTCCCAGGTGCGCCCGACCAGGGTCGGCTCGCGCCGACCGATCCGCCCGCGCTCAGCAGCGGCCCCCAACAGCCGACGCGCGGGTAACGCCCCCTCGGCGCCCTTAACGTGTACCCACTCGGGCGCCCCCAGCACGGTGCCGTGTTCGACCAGCCGCGCGGTGGACTCGCTGAGCATTACCCCGCCGGGCGGGGCGACCGATTCCATCCGTTGTGCTAACCCGACCTGCTCGCCGACCGCGGTGTACCCCGTTGGGCCAGGGCCGATTTCGCCGGCAACCACCCGGCCCGAGTTCAGCCCGACCCGCAGCCGTAGCACGACGCCATCGCGGCGCTGCACTTCGCCGGCCAGCTGCGCGATCTGCTCTTGGATGTCCAAGGCCGCCAAACAGGCCCGAAAAGCGTGATCCTCCAACGCGACTGGTGCCCCGAACAGCGCCATGATGCCGTCGCCGGTGAACTTATCGACCGTGCCGCCATAGCGCCGAGTAATCGTTGCCGCGCGGCTGAAGGCGTCGGCCATCATCTCGCGCAACCGCTCCGCCCCTACCGCCGAGGCGATCGCCATGGAACCCACCACATCGGCGAACAACACAGTCACCTGCTTGAACTCCGCCTGCTCTCCCGGTTCTGCGGCAGGCACCCCGCAGCCGTCGCAGAACCGGGCGCCGTGGCGCAGTTCCCTGCCGCACGTTCGGCACACCGTGCCTGCTGGCCCCATCCGAGCCTCCTGCGGCTGATCAGTGGTGCGGACCACCCAATGCGCCAACCCTAAACTCCCCAGCCGCAAAAGAGCGGTTATCGACCGCCCGTCGCCGCCGAGGAAGCTATCTGGGAACCCGATGGGAATAAGACTTTGGCCCGGCTGATGGCGCTGGTTGCTTCGGTTCTGCCGGGTCACCCGGCGAGCGAACCACTCACTGGCACCCATCGCGTCGAGGAGGTGGTGCACTTCCGCCCGCTGGCGTTCCGGGCTTAGAAGTTTCGCAGTCACCTCGATCCCATCGCGCAGTATTCGGATATTCTCCAATGTCACGGCGGCATCGGCCTCCTCTTCACCTACCGGAATATCACGTTGTGCTCCAGCCGCGTCGGTGTGATTCGGCGCCGGCCGGCTGCACGGGCTTCTCGCGATTAGCGCGGGCTTCATTTTTCACCAATGAAATGAAGACATGCGAATTGATTGATCAGGTTTCCCGCTGGTGAATTGCGAGATTCACGCCCTCTTTTCCACGCACGCGAGTAGGTTTTGATGTCGAGTTTCTGCCATGCGAGGAGTTCCGTATGTCTTCCAGGGAGGCGTTGGAAGCCCTGGAACGGCGTGACTACAAACGCGCCCTATCGTTGCTGAAACGCGATCTCGCCGCGCGGCCCGAGGGGGAACTGCACGCGCTGGCGGGCCTGGCCAGCTTCCAGCTCGAGCATTACGACGCGGCCGCGCAGCACTACACTGCGGCGCTGCAAGCTGACGGCAAGCGCATCGACTGGCGCGAGATGCTCGCCGTCGCGCAGGCCAACGCCACCGCCGGTGTGAACGTGCATGTGCCCGACCTGCACTACTTCGACCGCGACGCGCTGCTCGCGCCTCCCTCGGTGCGCGAAGGCGCGCTGCCCCCGCCGGTGCCGCCCGGGCCCGGGCACGGCCACTTCAAGCGACTGCGCCTCTTTGTGGGCGAGCTGCTGGGAGTGGTAGCGACGGTGTTAATGGATAGCGTCACCCACCTGTGGGGCTGGATCGCCGGCTACCGTGACAGGGTCTGGACCAACTGGTACCGCCGCCCGCTGGCGCTGGAAGTCCTGACGCTGGCCTACATGCGCGAGCGGCTGAACGCGCGCAACTTGGACAGCAGCTACCCGGCCGGGACGCTGGTCGGCTTCCAGCCCCCGGGCCAGGTACCGCCCCCTGGCGTCAGGCAGTTCCGCACCGCTGACGGAAGCTGGAACAACCTCGGCGATCCCAAGGAAGGCGCCGCCGGCACGCGCTTCCTGCGCAACGTCGAGCTCTCAGCCATCCGCCCCGAGAGGGGCGCGCAACTGCTCAGGCCGAATCCGCGCGAGATCAGCCGCCGGCTGCTGACGCGCCCGCTCAGTTCCGATGGCCGGCCGGTGATGACCGAAGTGCCCTTCCTCAACCTGCTGGCCGCATCGTGGATCCAGTTTATGAACGGCGACTGGATCAACCACGGCGAGATCCTGTTCAAAGACGTGATCGAGGTGCCGCTGCCCGAGGACGACCCGGCGCGCAGTCGCTACCGGCAGAGCAAAATGTTCATCGGCAAGACCCAGCCTGACCCGACGCGGATGGGTGAGGAGCCGGCCGCCACGAGTTCGATCAACGAGGTCACCCACTGGTGGGACGGATCGCAGATCTACGGCAGCGACCAGGCCACGCAGGACCGCCTGCGCAGCGGCCGGCTCGGCAAGATGCGGTTGAACAACGAAGGCACGCTGCCGGTGGACGGCACCGGCGTGGAGGACACCGGCTTCAGGCGCAACTGGTGGGTGGGTCTTTCGATGCTGCATACCCTTTTCGTGCGCGAGCACAACGCCATCTGCGACATGTTGCACGAGGCCTACCCCGACTGGGACGACAACCGCCTCTTCAATGTCGCGCGGCTCATCAATGCCGCGGTAATGGCCAAGATCCATTCCATCGAATGGACCCCGGGCATTCTGCCCAACGCGGCGCTCGACACCGGGCTGAACGTAAACTGGTATGGCTTGCTGACCTTCGCACTGCACAAGGGCAAGGCGCGCAGGACACTGTCCGAGGTGAAGGTACGCAACGCCGAGATCGGCGGCATCGTCGGCAACCCGATCGACAAGCACGGCTGCGCGTTCGGGCTGTCCGAGGAATTCGTTGAGGTCTACCGTCTGCATTCGCTGCTGCCCGAGACACTGCAGCTGCGCCGCCGCGGCCAGGAGGGCATCGCAGAAGAGGTGCCCTTCCCCGCGACGCGCCAGCGTGGCTCGGTGAGCATCACGCAGCGTCACGCGATGTCCGATCTGTTCTATTCGTTCGGCAACCAGCACCCCGGCGCGCTGGTGCTCAACAACTTTCCGCGCTTCATGCAGGAGCTCAGTATCCCGGGCAATCCGTTCTTCGACATGGGCACGGTGGATATTGTGCGCGCGCGCGAACGCGGCGTGCCGCGTTATAACCAGTTCCGCCGCCAGCTAGGGCTGAATCCGATCCAGAGGTTCGACGATCTTACCGACGAGGCGAATGTCCGGAAGGAGTTGAAGTCGGTGTACGGCGACAATCCGGAAGACGTCGAGAAGCTCGACCTGCTGATCGGCACGCTGGCCGAAGGCCACCGGCCCACCGGCTTCGGTTTCGGCGAGACGATGTTCCAGATCTTCATCCTGAATGCCAGCCGCCGGCTGCAGGCTGATCGTTTCTACACGGACTGCTTCAACGAGGACGTCTACACCTGGGAAGGCCTGCACTGGATCGACCGGACCGATTTCAAGACCGTGATCCTGCGCCACCACCCTGAGCTCGCGGACACTGGCCTGGCAAACGTCAAGAACGCGTTCGAGCCTTGGGACGAAGCGCCAAAGCTGAGTCCCGAGCGCCATCCGCTGCGTGCCAGCGACGCCGAATTGAAGGATGACCCTTGGCGCGGCGACGCGTACCGCCATGCATAAGCATCTTCGGCACCGCGGAATGCTGATGTGGTTCCTGCGGCGCGGGTTTTGGGACCTAATAGCCTGGATGAAATTCACCGTCAATGATCCGCTCGACATCCCGCTGCCACCGACCGAGCGGCACGTCATCGAACCGAAGCCGATGATCGAGGCGATTCCCGAAGTGCCGCTACGCAACGTGATGGTCTGTGCGCGCGCCAACATCCCCAACGATGAACTGGCGCCACGGAACACCAGGTTCTATCGACTGCAGGTCTGGCTCTACACCGCGTTCTCACCCATGCAGCCGGGCCTGCCACCAATCGACGCCGACCCGCAGGTGGCGTTGAAGCAAGCTTTCACCCGGCTGCTTCGCACCCGCTTCCGTGCGCCCGAACTGCCGGCCGAGTATCTGGGCAGTCCAGACCTCGGCTCGCTGGCAGTGCGCGGTCCCTACGCCTGTTACACCACGCGCGTCGACGACGCCACCTGGGTTTGGGACCTGCGCATGCTCGACGGCTACGAGCATCACCCGGGGCTACTGAAGATCGGTTCGCGCGTGCTGTTCCGCGTGGATCCGCTGCGTCGTTCGCTGCAAGCCCGTCGCATCGAATGCGTGCTGGGCTCGATCGAGCCAACCGATTCACGGTGGGATCAGGCCTGCAAGATCGCGTTGTGCGCCGCCTCGACGCACCTCTCACTGGTGCGCCACTTCAACTGGGTGCACTTGGCAGGCGGCGCGCAGTTGGCCATTGCGACGCGCAATCGCTTCTCGGCCAGCCACCCGCTCTGCAGGCTGCTGTGGCCATATATCTACGCCACGCTCCAGAGCAACGACATCGTCACCCGCGGGCAGATGGTGCGCGGTGGCGAGTTCGAGACCATCTTCAGCTTTACCTTCGAAGGCATGTGCCGGTTGTTTGACGATAGCTATCTCGCCTACCCGCACCTCGTCAATGACCCCGAGGCCGACGGTGATGGACGGGGTGTGCGCGGCGCCGGCTTCGACACGCCGACGCAGGAGAACCTGGAGACGCTGTTCGGCGTAATGCACCGCTTCGTGTGCAACTACCTGCAAATTTACTACCCGCGGAATGCCGAAACAGGCGAGAGCGCCGTGCAGGGCGATGCCGAGACGCTGGCTTGGCTCGATGAGCTCAACGCGCGCGTTCCCAATGGCGTGGGCGTAAGCCGCGACGATGTCACCTGGAACAAGTTGGCGCGGCTGCTGGCGTGCCAGCTGTACTTGGTGACCGTACAGCACGAGATCCTCGGCAGTTGCATGTGGGACTATCAGCTTTGGACGCACCGCCAGCCGGCGCGGGTGTACAAGGATTTCCAGCGCGAGCCATTGGACGTTTACCAGCGGCTGGTCAACGCCAACTACACCCTGAACGTGCGTCGGCGCGCATTGATGGACGACTTCGATGACGTCGCGCTTGACTACCACGCCAAGGCGGCGATGCTGCAGTTCCAGAGCGAGCTCGCCGCGCTGCAGGCAGCGATGGACAGCCACCCGTGTGCGGTATGGCGACTCTACCCACGCGAATTAAAGGTCAACATCAACGCCTAATCGGACTCGATCGGCGTGCCGTGGGGGAGTCTACTGCCCTCAGCAGTGCCCACCTGAGCAGCAGGCGGGCAGACTGTGCCTGGTTGACATGGGAATCGGCTTCTCGGCTGGGCGGCTGCCGCGCCAATGACAAGGAGGTAGGCCACTGCTGTACCGCGTATCGCAAAAGAAACCCTGAGGGCGGCGCTGTCGGGAAGGGTGGCGACATAAGCGATTCCCGCGGTGGTCTCCCCTACCTCGGGGGCTGATTGACAGATGCGCTCGCGACCCGAGCCAGACCGCCCGGGGCTTAAGATGAGAATGTGGAAGTAGGCCGTGGCGAGGCTTGTGGTACGTGGCGAGCCCCCCAGCATACCGATCTCACCCAAAGGTACAGGTGGTCGAATCATAGCGGTAACGGTGTCCGGTCATCCTCCTTCTCAAGAACGATGAACCCTGGTACGGCTGTTCTTGAAGCTCGCGACCTCTGCAAGTCGTTTGGCCGCGGGGTCGCGGTGACGCCGGTCCTCAAAAACATCGATTTGCGAATATTCCCGGGCGAGTTCGTGGCGTTAATGGGGCCTTCTGGTTCGGGAAAGTCGACGTTGTTGACCATTCTCGGGTTGCTGGAGCCTCCGACGCGCGGCGACGTTCTGGTAAACCAAAAGAGTGTGACCCAGCTGTCTCGTCGCGAATTGGCCCGTATCCGCGGTCGCACAATTGGGTACATATTCCAGTCGTTTAATCTGCTCGCCGGATTATCTGTTGCTGAGAATGTGATGCTTCCCAGTTTGCTGGCCGGTGAGTCTGGCCGCGTTCTGTACGACCGCGCAATTGCACTGTTGGATCAGTTCGGCCTCGCCGCGATGGCCAAGCGTGTGCCTGCGGAGCTGTCGGGTGGTGAGCAGCAGCGGGTAGCGATCGCGCGAGCGCTGTTCATGACACCGGCTGTGATACTCGCGGACGAGCCCACAGGTAATCTGGATACCAAGAACGGTCGTAAAGTCATCGATGCCCTCAGCAGCCTCAATTCGTCAGGTCAAACGATCGTCCTGGTAACCCATGATCGGTCGATTGCCGACGAAGCTCCCCGGCTCATTTCCCTTCTCGACGGTCGCATCGAAACCGACAGAGTGCAATTCAGGCGAGCAGCAACTTGACATGGCGCGCCGGCGATTAGCCGCGACTCTCAGCGTTCTCCGGATCATCAATCTCCGGGCTATTAGGCGGCATACACTGCGCGCGGTATTGGCCGCCTTTGCTCTCGGCGGTGGGGTCGCCGTTGTTGTCGCCGTCATGATCGAAACCACCAGCGTTCGAATCGCTATCGACGATGTCGGTTACCGAATTGCTGGTCCCGCGCCGCTGCGTATCGTTGGCGCGGCGGCTCGCGGTGGCATCGAACCGACGGTTATCGATACTGCCCGCAAAGTACCGGGCGTGTCGGTGATAGTGCCTATCGTCCGTGCAGTGACGTTGGTACGCAACGGCGACCACGAAACATTCGTGCTGGCCCTCGGAATCGACTGTTCCGCACAATGGATCATCGATCCCAAGGTATGCGAACCCGGCCAACCAGAACCACGGATATTGGCTACCTCGACCACACTCGGCAAATCATTGGGCCCTTCCGCAACACTAGCGACGGACACAGGGCAACTGTCGATGCCTACGCTTCAGCAAGTCCCGCAGCTGGATACGGTTAACAACGGACGTGTCGTCGTCTTGCCGCTAAGTGCTGCCAAAGCACAGTTCGCTCGATCTGACCGGGTCGATATCCTCTACGTGACGTTATCCAATAACTCCAGCGCATCGGGAGTACGGGCACGCCTAGTCGACGCATTAGGGCCCGGGTTCAGCGTCCTGACCCGGAGTGACCCCGCCCGAGGATTCGCCGTCAACACCTTGCTTTTTCCGCTGCTGGCGATCTTCGCTCTCATCGCAGTCGGCGTAGGTGTCATCCTGATCGCCCAGATCACCCGCCTGTCGGTCGAGGAACGTCGACACGAGATCGCAACGGCAGCCGCGCTCGGCGCATCACCGCTATCCGCCGTCACCGGATTCCTCGCTGAAGCTGCTCTTCTTGGAATAGCCGGATCAGTCATCGGAGTCCTCCTTGGCATTGTCCTCGCAAGGCCAGTCGTCGGGAGTGCCAGTGAGCTGACCCAGCTGTTTGTCGGTGTCAACGTCCCAGTCGTGGTCGAACCGGGCGTCGTTGCAGTTGGAGTGGCAACCGGGGTGTTCCTGGCGGTTCTTGCGGCCATCATCCCCAGCCTGTCAGCGTCCAACACGGCGATAGCGACCGAACTCTCCGGCCGTGCTGCCCACGAGGACACCCAATCACGAAGCATCTGGCCCAAAACGGTGGCGCTGCTCGCCATCGGTGTGGCGGGAGTTATCGCCGCGAGGTGGGCTACAATTTCCGGCGGCCTCGAGCCCTGGCAGGCCGCGGTCGCGAATGCCGGAGTCGTTACCGCGATAATTGGATTGCTTTTGGCCGCAGGTTATCTGAGCGCTCTGGCCATCAACGGGATCCGGCCCCGGCCTGACCGAGCGCACGGTACAACGCTCACCATTGCGCTCACCGGACTCCGCGCCGATGGATCACGGACAACCGCGATTGCCGGCGCTGTCGCAGTACCCGTAGCGGTCGCGATACTGCTCTCCGGATTTCTTGTCGCAATCAACCGTGGCGTCGGCAACGTGGCTCAATCACAGGCCCACGGACGTCTGGTACTCACCACTACGCGATTTACCGACTTTGGGTCGATGGATGCCAAATTTTCCCAGGACACCATGGCAAAGCTGGCTTCCTTACCGGGGGTTGACACCATCGAGCGAATGGCAGAAATCGAGACCACGCTTGCGGATGGATCATCGGCTTATGTACGCGCTGAGGATCGGCCTACCTTTTCTTTCCCGGTGCTCGCCGGGCAGGCGCCGGAGGTGAGCATTAAGGCAAATCAACTCGTCATCGGTGGCATACTCGCCCGCGAAAACGGTATTCGCGTCGGCGACAGGCTTATTCTCGGAAGCGGACCAAAAGCTCGGAAGATGGTCATCGGTACGATTCTGGCGACCCCGGAAGTCGGCGGTCGGCGAATTCAAATGTCTTACCAGCTTGCCGACCAGCTTTTCGGTTCCGAGCCAGCGGGTTTGGTTTTCCTCAAACCGGCCCCCGGATTCACGCCCGAGCAGATAGCCGCAGAGGTTAATTTCAGTCGATTCAACCAGACTGTCAAGGTGGTGGACGCAGCGGGATATCGAACCGCAGTCGCCCGCGGTGAGGCGCGCTTTCTCACACCATTAAACACGCTGAAATACGGCATACTCGCTATCGCTTTCGTATCGGTGTCCTCGACCCTGCTACTTGTCGGGATGCGGCGCCGACGCGAGATAGCCCTAATACAGGCGCTTGGCGCCACGCGATTTAAGGTCTTCGCCGTAACAACGATCGAAGCAATCGTCGCGAGCGCAGCAGGCGCCCTATTTGGCGCGGTGCTGTCCGTTGCAATCCTCGAAGCGGTTCGACGGGCCGCAGTCGTCGATGTGGGTTCCGTTACGCCCCTGATATTCCCGTCGTCAGAGGCAATAACATATGCAGCACTCGCCACGATGGCTGCGATACTGGCAGCGGTCATCCCCGCGTGGAGAAGCGCCCAGGCTGCACCATCGACGGAGCTGCGGGATGAGTAACGTTGTGAGGCGCGGGATTTGGGTACCGGCCGTCCAGCACCTACCGATGAACCCAGTTCCTCTCGGTGACCAACGCAAGCATGGGTATCAGAAGCGGTAGGTGGCGCAGCCGACCTCGACGCCTGAGCCGACGCTCACGATCAACCCGATGTCGCCCGAACTCACCAGCTTGTGCCGCCAGGCGTGCTCCAGCGCATACGGCACGGAAGAGGAGAAAAGGTCGGCGTCGGCGGCGACATCGACGAATCGCGATCTCGGGATGCCGATGCGCGCGGCCAGTTCGGCGCGGTCGGCGAGGGACAGGTATGGCGGGAACACCACAGCGATCTGGGAGCGGTCCAATCCCTCCAGCTTCAATAGTTCGTCGACGGCAGAGGGGATGGTGTCCAGGTAGTGGGCTGGCAGCTTCGGATCTCGGTCGATCTGCAACCAGCTTCGTCCATCTCGGTGCTGGAAGTACGTTGACAGTGCCCCGCCGTACTCAGGATGGTGGTGGAAGACGAACCGGCCGAAGCCCGCGGTGCCGCCGCTGCTACCCAGAATCACAGCCGACCCCGTCTCGCTGATGCCATACAAAGAATGGCCGCTTTCCGGGGTGTTGTTTTCCACTTCGGAAGCCACGACCATCGCGTGCTCGGCCTTTCCCGCGCCGATCATCTGGACGCCGACCTGGCACGCGTTGAGAAATCCGACCGCGCCATTGAGCACGTCGAAGGCGAGAGTCTTGGGACCGTCCGGGGATTCCACGTCGTCATTCACCCCGAGTTCGCCGGCGACGAGCGCGGCGATGGCCGGTTCGCAGATGAAATCATCCCGGTACACCCCGGCGTGGATGATCAGGCCGAGCGCCGCCCGATCGAGACCACTGTGGTTAAGACACCCCGTCGCGGCCTGCACCGCGAGGTCGACCGCACGCCGAGGCGCGGACTGCCCGGCAGCGGCGGTGGCGACCCCTTCGATCCGCACGCGCGGCGTCGCTGATGGCTCCGTCTGGCGTCGGCGGGTCGACAGGCTGCCACCGCGGTGATCAGCGGGCGCCCGGCGCAGCCGGTCGGGCAGGTCGTCGAAGGTGTACAGCGCGGCGCCGACCGTCTGTCCGGAACCGCTGATGCCGAACACCACGTTGTCTCCGGATTTGATCCGGTTCCCCCGGATGTGATCGCTGAGGGCCACGAAGTGAGTCGTGCTGGCGGTGTTCCCCCGCTCCGCCAGGTTGGAAATGATGTTGCCCGGGTGAGCGACGGTGTGTCCGAACATCCGGTTTACCGCGAAGACCGCGTCGTTAAGAGATGCTTCCGAGGTCTGGTGCATGACTATGTGATCGCAGTGCTCGGGCCGCCACCCGTGCCGCTTCATCACGGCGGCGACGTATGGCACTGAACGCTTGACCGCGGCCGCGGTCGCGGCGATGGAGTCGCAGAGCATGATGGCGCCGCCGTGCGGCCCGTCGGTCGCCTTGGCCACGCATAGGGTGCTGTACCGGCTGAGCGTGGCCATGTCGATGGCGTGAAAGCCGACGCGGCTGTTGGGACCGCGCTCCAGAATCACCGCGGCGCCGGCGTCACCCAGGGTCAGGCAAGCGAGTCGCGCATCCATCGGCCCCTGGATTTCCTTCTGCGCGGTCTCGGTGAGGTGGGTGATGTATTCGCCGCTGACCACCATGGCGCGCTGGACTAGTCCAGTCTGGAGGAACGCGTCGGCCACGGTAATGCCGGTGAACATACCGGCGCATGCATTGGTGAGGTCGAAGGCAAGCGCGTTTGCAAGGCCGCATCGATCCCGCAACCGTGTGGCGGTGCTGGGCTCGAACGTGAATTTGTGCCCGGATCCGTCGTATCGGGAGATATTGCAGGAGATGACCAGATCAATCTCCTCTGGCCCGTAGCTCGACCGGGCCAGGCAGTCAGCCACCGCATGCCGGGCGAGGTCTATCGAGAACTCGCCGTGCCCGGCCACCCGTCTGCGCTTGATACCGGTCAGGCGTTCCAACGGTATGCCGATATCGTTCACGCATCCCGCGAGGATGGTCTCGGTCGACATCACCCCGGCCGGCAGGTACGTGCCGATGCTTTCGATCACCGTGTTTCGCGTCTGCCGGCTGGTCGCGTGCGGCGGTACCGCAGGACCTAGTGCGGCGAGGTAGTCCTCCGCTGTCCCCGGGCTGATGACCTGACTGCCGTTCACGTGTTTCGCAGTGTCCCCGAGGTCGGGGGCGTCCTTCCCGGCCTGGCCGTATTCGGCGGCCAGCTCGGCGACCGTGCCGAATAAGAACACCGACTCTGGTCGCAGCGGGAGGCCGGCCGCGTTCGCTCGCACCGCGACCTCCAGGCTATGGGTCGAGCAGCCACCGAGTGCGAAAAAGTCGTCCAGAACGCCTACCCGTTCGAGACCGAGCACCTCACGCCAGATCCCGGCGAGGATCTTCTCGGCGCGCGTACGAGGAGCGACGAACGTCGGCTCCTGCACCGGCGATGCTTCGTCCGCCGCCGCTAAAGCGCGGCGATCTACCTTTCCGCTCGACGTGCGGGGCAGTGCATCGGTCACACAGAAGACGGCCGGCACCATAGCTGCGGGAAGCCACTCGAGGAGGAAGCGGCGCAGCTCAGCAGTGGTCGGCGCGGGCTCGCCCGCCCCCACGACGTGGGCGACCAGCCGGGTGTTCCCACGGCCGTCGTTCCCGGCGACCACCGCGCTCTCCCGAACCCCGGGGTGGTTCTCCAGTGCAGCCTCGACTTCGCGCGGCTCGATCCGGACGCCGCGGATCTCCACCTGGTCGTCGAGACGTCCCAGGAACTCGATGTTGCCGTCGGGCAGGTACCGCGCCAGGTCGCCGGTGCGGTAGAGCAGCTGGCCGGAATCGTCGGCGAATGGGTCAGCGATGAATCTGGCCGCCGTCGCGTCGGGTTGGTTGAGGTAGCCGCCGCCCACGCCGACCCCGCCGATGAACAGCTCGCCCGGCACACCCACCGGCACTGGCTGCAGATAGGCGTCCAACAGATGAACGCGCATGTTGGCTATCGGTCGCCCGATCGGGACCGGGGGGCAGGAGGCACCGCGCGTGCAACGGAAGTAGGTGGCGGTGATCGCGGCCTCGGCGGGGCCGTACTCGTTAAACAGGTCGGCATCCAGCGTGGCGAGGAAGAGCCGCGCCAGCTCGTCCGGCAGCACCTCGCCGCCGCACGACACCCGGCGCAGCCCGACGCAGTCCGTCACCGCCGGTTCGGCAAGGAAAGAGCGCAAAATCGACGGCACGAAATGCACCACCTGCGTGATGGACTGCTCGACGATGGTCCGAACAAGGTACGCGGCGTCCTTGTGGCCCTCAGGTTGCGCGATGACAAGCCGCGCGCCGGCGATCAACGGCAAGAAGATCTCCGCCACCGAGGCGTCGAAGGTCACCGGCGTATGGTGAAGCACCCGGTCGTCGCCGGTCAGCTGGTAGGTTGCCTGCATCCACAGCAGGTAGTTGCGGATTCCGGCGTGGGTGTTGATCGCACCCTTCGGCACCCCGGTGGAGCCGGAGGTGTGGATGACATAGGCGGGGCTGGCCGGCGCCGTACCGGCGACGGCGGCGACGCCGTCCGCTGCCGCCGCTGTCGACTGCACGTCGAGGCACAGCCGGTGACCGGTGAACCCCCGCACGCGTTCCAGATGTCGCTGGTGCGTGACGCAGACGGGCACACCCGGCGCGTCGGTCATCATGGCGGCAATGCGGTTTGTGGGTTGCGCCGGGTCTAGCGGCATGACGGCCCCACCCGCCTTGAGCACGCCGAGGAAGGCTACGACTAGGTCTTCTGAACGGTCGAGGAGGACAGCAACGATGCTGTCCGGTCCCACACCGAGGCGCTGCAGCCGATATGCCAGCGCGTCCGCCCGCCGGTCGAGCTCCGCGTAGGTCATCTCACGGTTGTCACACCATACGGCGATCGCGTCCGGGCTGTGTTTGGCCGTTGCCGCCACCATCTCATGCAGGCATTCGGGGGCGTCGTAACGGACCTGGGTCTCGTTCCATGCCGCCTGTTCACGGCGCTCCGTTTCGGTGAGGAGCGCCAGCTCCGACAAGCGTCTGTCGGGATCGGCGACGATGCCGCCGAGCACCGTCGCGAAGTGCCCCGCCATCCGCTCGATCGTGGCGTCATCGAAGAGGTCCGTGTTGTACTGCAGCGCGCAGGTGAACTCACCGCCCGTATCGGCCACCTGCATCATTAAGTCAAGGGGCGCACCGCCCTGGCCGATGTGGATGGTCTTCAGGTCGAGGGCCGCCCGGTCTGCGGCCGCGCCCGTACCGCCCGGGCCGTCCTGGAAGCGGCGCGGCTGTTCCCAGGCGAACGAGACCTGGAAGAGCGGTGTCTGGCTCAGGTCACGGGCCGGCCGGAGCCGCTCGACGAGCAGCGTGAAGGGGTAGTCCTGGTGCGCGAGTGCACCCAGAACCGTCGCCTTGACGCGGCCCAGCAACGACGTGAACGTCGGGTCGCCGTGCAGGTCGGCGCGGAGAACCACCGGGTTGGCAACGTAGCCAACCAGACTTTCCAGCCCCGGCCGATCACGGCACCCGAATGGTGAGCCGATGAGGAGGTCGTCCTGGCCGCTGTACCGGTGCAGCAACGTGGCGTACGCCGCGAGGAGCGTCATGTACGGCGTCGCGCCGGCGCGCCGGCCCACCTCCTTGACCCCGGTAGCCAGCCGACCGTCGAGCGTGAAGCGATGCACGGCGCCGCGGTAGGTCTGAGCCGCCCCTCGTGGCCGGTCGAGGGGCAACCGCAGGTCGGGGATGTCGCCGGCTAACTGCCGCCGCCAGTAACGCCAGAGGCGTTCCCCCTCGACACCGGCGAGCATTTGGGTCTGCCAGTCCACGTAGTCGACGTAGCGCTCGGGGCAGGGCGGGGGCGGGTCTAAACCGTGTTCTGCGGCGTAAAGCAGGCGGAGTTCGTCGAGAATGACGTCAATAGACCAGAAGTCGACGGCGATGTGATGCACCGCCAACAGCAGGACATGCTCGTGGGGTGTGCGCCGTAGCAAAGTCATCCGGAGCACAGGGCCGGTTTGCAGGTCGAACGGGCGATTAGATTCCCGACGTAGCCATTCGTCGAGCAGAAGCTCGTCGGGGCCTATGTCGTGGCGGGCGATGCGCAGCGGCCACTGTGGATGGACAAGTTGAACCGGCCGGCCGTCGCGTGTGGCGTACGTGGTGCGTAGTATCGCGTGCCGTTCGACAAGCGCCTCGGCGGCGCGTTCCAGCGCCGGCACATCCAGGTCGCCGCTGATCCGCCCCGCATAGGTGATGGTGTAGGCGGGGCTGGCCGGTGCGAGTTTATGTAGGAACCACAGGGACCGTTGTCCGTACGAGAACGGATGCACCGCCGCCGAAACCTCCGCCTGCTCCATGAGCAGGCGCGAGAGCAGCGCGCGTTTCTCCTCGGCGGACAGACCGGAGATGTTGATAGAGCTATACATCGCCTTCACCCTCTCGAGTGGCCAGGACCTCGCGAAGCAGATCGTCGACGGCGTCGTCGGAAACCTCCGGCACCTGGTTGAGCAGGTCGATCCAACGTGACGAAGCGACAGCGGCCGCCTGCGCCGGCGCCGCGTTAGGCTGCGTCGCGCGCGTGTCGGCTGCCACGATTGGATCGGGGCCGGCCGGACCTACGCCGGAAAGGTGGTCGCCAAGTCGGCCGGCGAGCTTCCTGATGCTTGGTCCATCCAGCAGCTCGACGACCGGCACGACGATGCCCAGGTCTCGCTCAATCTGGGTACGCAGCTCCGTCGCGATCAGCGAGTCGACGCCGAGCTGGTTGAGCGGCAGCTCGATGTCCAGCCGCGACGGTGCCAGACTGAGTTTGCCGGCAGCCTGATCGCGCAGGTAGGACTCGAGCAGCCGACGACGCTCCGCGGGGCCCGCGCTGCGCAGTGCGTCGTTGAGGCAGCCTGTCGCCTGCTGAGCGCCCCGCGGTTCCGGACGGAGGTCCGCAAGTAGGGGCGGGTTCACACCCGGGCGTAGTCCGGCGCGCCACTGCGCCCAGTCGACGCAGAGCACGGCGACCTGCGTGGCGGAGACGTGGAGCAGATGCGACAGCGCCCGGACACCGTCGGCCGCCGGGATGGGCTCGATGCCGTGCTCGATGAGGTGACGCAGTTGCTCGGGCCGGGTGGCGAGACCAACCTCGGCCCACGGTCCCCAGTTGATGCTCAGCGCCGGTCGGCCCTCTGCGCGCCGATGCCACGCCAAGGCGTCGAGGAACGCGTTCGCCGCCGCGTAGTGCGCCTGACCCGGCGAGCCCAGCACCGACGCGGCCGACGAGAAGAGCACGAAGAAATCCAGTGCCGCGTCTCGGGTCAGCGCGTGCAAATTCCAGGCGCCCTCGACCTTGGGCGCCATGACGTCCCGTAGGCGTCGCTCATCGAGGCGCGCAAGGATGCCATCGTCGAGGATCCCGGCCGCGTGCACGACCCCACGCAGCGGCGGCATGGACGCGCGGACCGACTCGAGGACCGCCGCGACCTGGTCTGCCCGGGTGACATCCCCGCGCGCGACGGTCAGCTCAGTGCCAGTCGCTCGCAATGCGTCGAGCGTCACCTGCGCCGACTTCGAGGCGGGGCCACGCCCCAGGAGCACCAGATGCCGGGCGCCCTGCTCGACCATCCACGTGGCGACGGCACGGCCAAGCCCGCCGAGCCCGCCGGTGATGAGATACGTGGCCTCGGCGTCGAACCCGACCGGGAGCTCGGTGCTTTGGACAGCTGCTGGCACCCGCTCGTCCACCGACACGACGACCTTGCCGATTTGTTTGCCCTGTGCCAGGCACCGAACGGCCGCGGCGGTCTCGGCAACGGGGAACGCACGTACGGGCGGGGGCGACAATGCGCCCTCTTCGACGCACGCCACGATCCGGCGTAAGAGGGCACCGACGTAATCCGGGCGATCTATGATCAGCTGCGCCAGATCGATGACCATGTACGACGCGTTTTGCCGCAGCTGCCACAGGCGTAGCCGGCCATGCCCGTAGATGTCGCGCTTCCCGATCTCCACGAAGCGGCCATACGGCCTCAGGGCCGTCAGACCCTTGGCGATCGCCTCGCCCGTCAACGAGTTGAGCACCACGTCCACGCCTTCGCCCCCGGTGGCGCTCAGCACTTCGTCGGCGAACGCGAGCGACCGTGAGTCGAAGACGTGCTCGACGCCGAGTGCGCGCAGGTGGTCGCGCTTCTCCGGGGTGCCGGCGGTGGCATACACCGTCGCGCCGAGCCAGCGCGCAAGCTGGACCGCAGCAAGACCGACCCCGCCGGCCGCCGAATGGATGAGGACGCGTTCGCCGCGGCACAGCCGTCCCTGTTCATGGAGGCCGTAGTAGGCCGTGAGGAACGCGATGGGTATCGAGGCCGCCGCCTCGAAGCTCAGCTGCGCCGGCTTGGCGGCCACGAGGCACGCGCGGGTCGTGACGAACGAGCCGACGCCGTCCATCGCCAACGCGATGACAGCGTCCCCCACCCGTAAGCCGTCCACGCCATCACCGACTGCGGTGACCGTGCCGGCGCATTCGGTCCCCACCCGCACCGGCCCGTCGACCTGACCCGGGTACAGGCCGAGGGCACGCATCACGTCGATGAAGTTGAGACCGGCGGCGTGAACACGGATCTCGACCTCGCCCGACCCGGGCAGCCGGCGAGCGACCGCCCGGGCTCGGATGTCGTCCAGCACACCCGGTACCGGATACTCCATCCGGAACGCCACGTCCGTGTCGGGCGCGGGCCGCTGAGCCGGTGCGGGCGGGCGCGCTGGGTGCCGGTCACCGGCGTCGTCGTGGCGGACCAGCCGCGCGACGTAGCGCAGGCTGCCGCGCAGCGCCACGTCGGCCTCGGGGCCATCCGTCCACAACTCGTGAAGCAGAGCCCGAAGCTCTTCGCGACCTCCGCCCGCCGACAGGTCGACCCGCGAACAGCGCAGCTCCGGGTGCTCGTGGTCGATGCTGCGGCCCATCCCCCACAGCGGCGCCTGAGCGATTGACACGGGCTCTACGCCGGCGCCAACCACCTGTGCCGCCCGCGTCACCAGCCACAGGCGCGGTGTGTCCGGCCAGCCGGCCACTGTCAGCGCCTGCACGAGATGCAGCACGCTCAACGTGCCCCGGACCCGCGCCGACTCCAGCGAGTCGGTCGACGCCTTCGCCGGCGGTGCGGCCAACAGGCTCCACAGGTGCACGACGCCGCGGCAGGGTGGCCGCTTCACCCCGAACGACGCTTCTTCGAGGAGCCGCCGGAAGTGCTGCGGCTGCGCCGGATCGAGGCGGTAACCGCCCGGTCCGAGGCGCTCGAAGTCGACGCCCGGCTCGACTAGCACGCACGTCTGAGAATGCCGTTCGAGGTGATGTCGCAGCGCGTCGGAAATGGCACTACCGTCGCTGAAGATCAGCCAGCTTCCGGCTTCGACCGGCCGGCTCGCCGCGTCGTGATCCGGTGGCCCGAGTCTCGCAGGCTGCCAACGCAGCTCGTAGATCCGGTCGCGCAGATCCTCCTTCGCCGGCGTCTGTCCCGGGACCCGCTGCAGACGCAGCCCCCGGGCGGCGACGGCCACCTGCCCGTCCTCGCGCAGCAGGAACACGTCACCTTCGACGGTGTCCGGCTCGGGGTCCGTCCCCGGGCGAAGCAACGCGTGGCACCATACGCCGCCCAAGGACGTCCCGTGACTTCGCAGCTCGGCCACGCCCACCGGCAGATACGTGTCGCGCGCTCGGCCGGTGCCGGCAGGTGCGGGAAGCGTCGCGGCCAGCACCTGGAAACAGGCGTCGAGGACTTGGCCGTCGACGTCGTCAGCGCCTACGGAGCTGCCCGCCGCTGGCGGCGTCAGCCTGGCGATCGCCTCGCCGTCGCGGCGCCAGATTTCGTCCACGGCCTGGAAGGCCGGCCCGTACTGCAGGCCATGCTCTGCCAGGAGACGGTAGAACGACGGCCCGGGGATTGCGTCTGCGCAACGGCCCCGGATGACCTCGGGGAAGTGCCATGCCTCGTCGGCGGCGTCCGGCTCACCCATGTCGACGGTGCCGCTTGCCAGCAAAGACCACGGCCTCGATTCCGACGTGCCCGGATCCAGGCCGTAGCACTCGCACAAAACCGGGCCCGGCTGATCTCCGCGGAGTACGAACTGGAGGGTGCGCGGCTGCGCATCGGCGAGCGCGAGCGACCGATCGAAAACGACGTCGCGGAGCAGGCGCGTCGCTGCGCCGAAGACCTCCGCGGCCGCGGCCAAGACAAGCTTGAGGAGAGTCGCCGCCGGGAGGACCGCGGAACCATGCACCCGGTGCTCGGTCAGCACCGGCATCAGCTGGGTGCTGATCTCGATTTCGCAGAGCACCGTCTGCGGGTGCACAGACGAGCGCAGCGGCCCACGCCACGGCAGCTGCCCGGGGGTGGCGCGGCGCGTCGCCGCGTCGCTCCCGGCGATGGCGTCGAGCCAGAAACGATGGCGCTGCCACGGGTAGGTGGGCGCCGCCACGCTTCGGCCACCCCAGGGATGCAGCTGCTCCCACGCAACCGGCTGCCCGCGGGTGTAAAGAGTGCCGAGCGACGCGAGCAGGGTGGCGCGTCCCCCGTCGTCACGGCGCATGGATGGCAGCAGGGTGCAGGCGCGGCCAATGTCCTCCGCGTCCTCTCGCAGCGCACTCAGCAGGATCGGATGCGGGCTGACCTCGAGGAACGTGTCATGGCCCAGGTCGAGTAACCGCCGCGATGCCGCCGAGAAGCGCACCGGCGAGCAAAGGTTCTCCACCCAGTACGCGTCGTCGAGCGCGCTGCCGGCCAGCAGGTCGCCCGTCACAGTGGAATACATGGGTACCGTCGACGGCGCCGGCCGCACCCCGGCGAGCGCGTCTTTCAGATCGGCGCGCAGCGCGTCCATCTGTGGGCTATGGGAGGCCACGTCCACCTTCACCCATTGACAGAATCGGCCGCGCTGCTGCAGCACGGTGACGAGATCGGTTAACACCGCTGGATCGCCGGAGAGCACCGTCGATCGATGGCTATTGCTCGCCGCGACCGCGACCCGGCTCTGCTGGCCGGCGATAAGGTCCTGCGCCTCCGCAAGGGAGAGCTCGGCGGCTACCATGGCCCCGCGGCGACGCGCCCCCCGGAGCAGCCGGGCCCGCCCACAGATCACCTGCGCCGCGTCTTCCAGGCTGAGGGCACCCACCACGTGCGCCGCCGCGACCTCACCCAGACTGTGACCCAGCACGGCCTCGGGCTCGACCCCCCACGACCGCCACAGTGCGGCCAGCGCTACCTGGACCGCGAAGATCGCGGGCTGGAGCACGCCGATGTCGCCCAGCCGGGAATCGGTGTGGTCGGCGAGAAGTTCCGCGACCACGGATCCGTCCAGGTGCGGGCGCATGGCGCGGTCGCACGTGGCCAACGCATCCCTGAACACCGGCTCCTCCGCATGCAACCGCTGTCCCATGCCGCACCACTGCGAGCCCTGACCGGAGAACACGAAGACCACGCCGGGTCGCTGGCCGGGACGGCAGCGTCCCGCGGACAGTCCGGGGCGGGGCAGTCCCTCCCGGTAAGCGGCCAGAGACTCGGACAGCTCCTCGGCCGAGTCGCCGACCACGGCCAGCCGATGGTCGTGGTGGCCGCGACGCGCGCCGGCCGTGTGGCAAAGGTCGGCAAGCGGCACCCCGGCGGCGAGGGACAGCTGGTACCGGCCCGCCGTTGCGGCCAGGGCCTCGGGAGACCGGGCGGACAGCGGCAAAAGCTCCGCGCGGCCCTCCGCCATCTCATCCCCGGGTCTCCTGGCCCGTACTTGCGGAGCCTCAGTCATGACGACATGCGCGTTGGCGCCGCCGAATCCGAACGAGCTCACTCCGGCGACTGCTCGGCCGCCGTTCTCTGGCCACGGAGTGAGGGTCTGCGCGACGCGCAATGGCAGGCTGTCGAACGGGATGTGCGGGTTGGGCTCCGCAAAGTTCAGGGTCGGCGGGATCGCCCGATGGCGAAGCGCCAGCGCTACTTTGATGAGCCCGGCCGCGCCGGCGGCCGCCTCCAGGTGGCCAATGTTGGTCTTGACCGAGCCGACCAGGCACCGGCCGCCCGGCGCCCGGCCCTCCGCCAGGATCGTGCCGAGGGCCTCCGCCTCGATTGTGTCGCCGAGGAACGTGCCCGAGCCGTGCGCTTCGACGTACTGGACCACACCGGGCGAGAGATCCGCGCGCCGGTAGGCCTCGGCCAATACGGCTTCTTGCGACTGCCGGCTGGGTGCCATCAACCCGTTCGTCCGGCCGTCTTGGTTGGTGGCGCTGCCACGGATCACCGCGTAGATCGGGTCAGCATCGGCCAACGCCCGACTCAACGGCTTGAGGACGACAATCCCGGCGCCTTCGCCCCGTACGTATCCGTCCGCACGGGCGTCGAACGTCTTGCACCGGCCGTCCGGTGCCATCACCCCGGCCTTGCTGAAGTTCACACTGATCGCCGGCGACAGCATGATGTTCACGCCACCGGCCAGGGCGAGCGCGCATTCGCCGTCACGCAGGCTGCGGCATGCCAGGTGGATGGCGACCAAAGACGAGGAGCAGGCGGTGTCGATCGCCATGCTTGGTCCGCGGAAGTCGTACACATAGGAGAGCCGGTTGGCGGCGATGCTCAATGCGTTTCCGGTGCCGGTGTAGGCGTCGACAAGCGCAGGCTGGCCAAACTGGAGGTATCCGTAGTCGTTGGTGGACACGCCGATGAACACGCCGGTGTGGCTGCCGGCAAGCCGCTCCGGCACCTGCCCGGCATCTTCCAGCGCCTCCCAAGCGACCTCCAGCAGCAGACGTTGCTGCGGGTCCATTCGCGCCGACTCCCTCGGCGAGATACCGAAAAATTCGGGATCGAATTGGTCGACCTGATCGAGGAACCCGCCCCACCGGGTGATCGCGGTCCCCGCCATAGACACATCCGGGTCGTAGAAGGCGTCCGCGTCCCAGCGGTCCGGCGGTATCTCGGTGATGGCGTCCACGCCGTCGGAGAGCAGCTGCCAGAAGGCCGCCGGCCCGTCGGCACCCGGAAACCGGCAGCCGATGCCAATAATCGCGATCGGCTCATCCGCGCGTCCCGTCAACGCGCCGCCGTTGGTTGCGGCCGGTGCGGCGGCACGGCTTTCGGCGGTCGCCTCTCCGGCCAGATATTGGGAAAGCAGATCGATCGTGGGGTATTCGTAGGCGAGCGTGGGCGAGAGCTTTCGGCCGAGCCAGGATTCCAGCGCGACGGTCAGCCGGATGGCACGGACGGAGTCGAGGCCGTAATAGGCGAACGGCCGGGAGGTGTCGATCTCGGTCGGCAGGATATCGAGCTCGCGCGAAAGCTGCGCGACGAACCAGGCCGCGATCTCCCCCGCGCCGCGCCCGGCGCGTCGCGGGGCCGCCTCGTCAGGCAATGCGGCGGGGTGGGGATCGCGTGGAGGTGGCGCGCGCCACTCAGCGAACACCTCCAGCTCGCCGTTCAGAAACCGCTGCCGGCACCTGCTCCGCTGGATCTTGCCGCTCGACGTTGTCGGGATCCGTAGCGGCTCCATCAGAACGACGGCATGCGCCTGGATCTCATGGTGCTCGGTGACGGCGGTCCGAATCGCGTCGATGACCTCAGCGACGTCGACCTCACCGATCCGCTGGCGGTCCACCTCCTGCACAACTACGAGCTGTTCGGCGTCGCTAGATCGCGGCGTGACCGAGAAGGCCGCCCCGCGCCCGGGCAACAGTGCGGGATGGCTGTCCTGCACCGTGGCCTCGATGTCGTTGGGGTAGTGGTTGCGGCCGCGGACGATGACGAGGTCCTTCAGCCGACCCGTGACGAATAGCTCGCCGTCGAGTACGAACCCCAGGTCCCCGGTACGCAGGAACGGCCCGCGCCCCGTGTCTGAGAGAAACGCCGAGAATGTGTCCTCCGTCTCGGCCGGCCTGCCCCAGTAGCCTCGCGCGACGCTGCCCCCGGCGAGCCAGATCTCGCCGACCTCGCCGGCCCGGCTTGGCCGCCGGGCCGCCGGATCCACGATGACGATCTCCTGGCCGTGCTGTACCTGACCGCAGCCCACGAACGGCGTCGCCGCCGGCTGCTCCGGCGCGATTTGCACGACACGGTGCTCGCGCAGCGCGACGCCGTCCACATGTCGCACCACCGGCACGGCGGAATTCGACCCGCCCGACACAAGCAAGGTCGCCTCCGCCAGCCCGTACACCGGATGGAACGTCTCCGGCCGGAAACCAGCCGGGGCGAAGGCGTTGGCGAACCGCTGCACGGTGGCGGCATGCACGGGCTCCGCACCACACAAGGCCGTCGACAGGTTGGACAGGTCGAGCGCCGCGCGTTCGTCCGCGCTGCTTCGCTCGACACAGAGCTCGTAGGCGAAGTTCGGCGCGGCGGTGATCGTGGCGCCGTGTCGGGAAAGAGCTTCCAGCCACCGCATCGGGCGCTCGATGAAAGCCTCCGGCGGCATGAGGAAGGAAGTGCATCCCAGGTAAAGCGCTCCGAGGACACCACCGATGAGACCCATGTCGTGATGGAGAGGCAGCCAGAACCCGCCGGTGTCGTGGTCGCCACAGGCCCTATGGATGGCCTCCAGGTTGTGGAGCAGGTTTCCGTGCGTCACCACGACGCCTTTCGGCGAGCTCGTCGAGCCCGAGGTGTACTGCACCAGGGCGGTGGCGCTCGCGTCGATGTCTGGCGCGACCCACTCCTCGGCGGTGGCTGGGATGACGGCGTCCGCGGCACACCACTGCAGGGAACTCCCATCGGCCAAGCCGTCCACCACAGCCTTGAGCTCCGCTTGCGACCCGGCGCTGGCCAAAACGAAGCCCGCTCGTGCGTCCCTGAGAATCGACGCGACGCGGCCGATCACCCGGCTGCGCACCGGCGGATGCACCGGTACCGCGACGGCTCCGGCATAGATACACCCGAAGAAACCGGCGACAAAGTCCAAGCCCGAGGGACACAGGACCAGTACACGTTCGCCCGTAGCGCCCTGTCGTTGCAAAGTCGACGCGATAGCCCGCGCCTTGATGTCCAGTTCGTGATAGGTCAACCGATCATGTTCTTCGCCACCGGGGGAATAGCGGCAGTAGTCGAAAGCAACCTTGTCTCGATAGCGTTCGGCTCTCTGCTGCACAATGTCTAGCAAAGTTGGTGCCGTGGACACGTCCTCTAGCATCCGGTCACCTGCATCTTGACCTCAGCCGCAGCGCTTGGGTAATGCTCCGGGTCGGGACGGCCGGCAGGGACCCGCATTCGCCACAAAAATGCTGGCGCGGAATTTTCGTGGCCGTTCGGGCAAGTCACCGTGACTGGCGTCATGTTGGCCTCCCATCCGGTGACCTACGATCGGCGCTGCAGTTAGCCATTGCCGCACGCGAACTGTTGCGTACCCCAGGCACTGCTTGTCGAAGGCGCTTCTTCTCTTTATTCATGCAACCAGAACAACTGGTGCGCCGCACGACCGGATCGCAATTTGTGACGCCGCCGCCGCGATGCCCAGCCGACCGCCAGCTCGCCGCTGGCCGTGCGGGTCGGTCATCGGCCTGCTCATGCCCTACGCATCAAGACACGATGCCGCCGAACGCCGCCAACGTGTTCTCTACACCGAGCTTGACGGTGACGAGGCCACCAAACCTGCTGGCTGAACGTTCGCGGCCGGCTAGGGCACCTCATCGAATCCGCCTTCGGACAGCTGGCGGCGCACCCAGCCGTCTCGATGCCACTTCGGCCGAGGGCATCGGTTGTCACGATCTAAGGTAGGGCCGATCGGCGCGGTGTTTACCGACTAAAAAGCGGGTGAAGTCTGTCCGGCCGGAATTGGGCGTTTGCCCCCATTACTGCGCAACTTCCCGGCGGTTGACCGGCTCAGTCGCGCGCGGTCAGCACGACTGGGGCCCCGCCAGCCGGCACCAGCAACGGGTGTTTGCGGCTGGTGCGTCCGCCGAGGCGACCGTCGACCGCGCTGAGCCGGCGGTGCTGGAGCAGGGTCCGCAACAGCACGCGCGCCTCGAGCAGCGCGAACTCGGCGCCGAGGCAGTAGTGCGCACCGCCGCCGAACGGCACCCAGGTGTAGGCCCCGGGTCGTGAGTTCAAAAAACGTTCGGGCCGAAAGGCGAGCGGGTCGGAGTACAAGTCGGCGCGCTCGTGCAGGGCCATGATCGCGATCACGATGAACGCGCCGCGCGGGACCAGTAGCCCGTTGAGGTTGAAGGGCCGGAGCGCGCGGCGACCGGTGAACGGCAGCCCCGGGCGCAGCCGTAACGTCTCCGCGATGACCGCGTCCAGGTAACCGTCCTCGCCGCGGTCCGTGCTCTCCTCGAGTGCAGCGAGCGCGTGCGGGTGGTGCACAAGCAGGTCCCCCACCCAGCCGAGAGTGACCGCGGTGGCTGCGGAGCCGGCCAGCATCAGCCCGCGCATCGAGCGCGCCAGGAACGCGTCGTCGCGCGGCTCGTCGTCCTGCTCGTTGAGCTCCAAATACATGGTCAGGCAGTCGTCACTGCGTGAACCCGTGCGCCGACGCTCGGCGATCTCCTCCAGGACGATCGAATCGACCGCGGCAGCGGTGCGTGCCACGCTGGGGATCGCAAGCCAGCGGCCGCGGAGCGCCATCGAGGCCATACCGACGCCGAGGAAGCTTGGGCTCTGGGTGACCGCGTTGTAGGCGAGCATCGCGCGCTCCAGGCGCTGCATCCGCTCGGGCTTCGAGACGCCGAAGATCACGGTCATCATCACGTCCATTGCGAGCTGCGTGCCGATCGTGCTGAACGCGACCGGCTTGCCGAGCGGCCACTCCGGCAGCCTTCGCAGCACGGCGTCGGCCATCGCTCGCTCGTAGGACTTCAGCACTTTGCCGTGTAACGGCGGCGCGATCTTGCGCTTCTCGTTAAGGTGAGCCTCGCCCTCGAGGAAGATGTAGGCGTCGCTGCCGAACAGCGGCTCGTGGGGCGTGAAGCGGCGGAGCATCTCGCCGAAAGAAAGCGTGCGGTCGCGGTCGGAGAAGACCGCCTTGGCGTCCAGAGGGGACGAGGTTACGACCACCTTCGGGCCCAACGAAAGATCGATCAGGAAGCGGTCGCCGAGCGCCCACAGCGGCGAGCGTGGCCGGCCCGGCCGCACGAAGCGGCCGCGGTCACGCGCCAAGTCGCGGATTCCAACCCTCGGCAACGTGTCCAGTGTTTGCAGCGGACGCGCGTCAGCTGTGTGGGTTTCGGGCTCGCGCCCGGTGCTGGCGGTCATCGCGTGCCTCCAAGTTCAAACAAGCCACCGGGCCGGCCGGCGCAAGCCAACCACTGGGCTACGTGTGGCCGGCCACGGCGATACCGCCCTACCTGGCAAACCCCCGCCGTTCATCTAAAGCTGACGATTACCCGGAACCTCAACGATCAGATTCAGCCTAGATCAATTACTTGAGCTGCTCATCCTGGCCGTTGACACGCGTGCTGCGGCGCATGGCCGCC
>JAOPWC010000146.1 GCA_025965895.1 Mycobacterium sp. | reverse complement strand
TCCTGCTCATCGTCGCCGAACACGACACCCAGGCACCGGTCGGCCCCGTACTCGCCGTGGCCGATCGCGCACCCCAGGCAGAACTACACCGCAGCAAAGGCGGACACTACGACGTCTACGACGGCGGAATTGCCTACGACGACGTCATCGAGTGGGAAGTCGAATTTCTGCGCCGCCATGCGGAGCACCCACCCATCCGGGCCGTCAACACCCTCCGTGTAAGGGAATCCCCAACTCCTTGCGGCGAATGATCGCAACGGGTTTCAGCGATCAAACATGCCGTCCAGATGAGGAACGGAGACCCACATGGGCAGCGGACTGCAAGCGCAAAAGGCTAGTCGCCGGCTAGACGAATATGGCACCCGAACCTTGGTCGTTGGCGCACTGGGCGTGATCGGTCGGAACGTTGTCGAGCATCTCGCTGAGACTGGGCGCTCAGTTGTCGGACTCAGTCGACGGCGGCCACCGCTGGCCGCGCACCGTGGCGCCGAGCATGTGCTGGCCGACGTGACGGATCCCCGCACCGGCGTCCGTCTGCGTGATTCCCTGCACGACGTGACACATTTGGTGTTCGCTGCATACCAGGAACAGCCCAGCCTCGCGGGGCAGGTGGCGCCCAACGTCAATCTTCTCGAAGGCAGCCTGGATGCCCTGGCAGCTGCCGGTGCCGCGTTGCAACAGGTCACCCTCTATGAGGGGAACAAGTACTACGGCGCACACCTTGGACAATTCAAAACGCCTGCGCGGGAGGATGATCCACGACTTCCAGGGCCCAACTTCTACTACGACCAGGAAGATCTACTGCGTCTTCGCCCGGAGCGGGATGGGTTCGCCTTCACCATCTTTCGGCCTGAGGCCGTCTGCGGAGTGGCAACCGGCAACCCGATGAACCTACTGACGGCCATTGCGGTGTATGCAACCCTGTGCAAGCACAAGAACATCCCGCTGCGATTCCCCGGCCCCGAGCAGGCCGCCGACGTGCTGTACCAGGTCACCGACGCCCGGCTGCTCGCTCGCGCAACTGCGTGGGCGGGACTGGCGGAGAGTGCTCGTAACCAGGACTTCAACATCACAAACGACGACACATTCCGCTGGCGGCACATGTTTCCTCGCATAGCCGACTACTTCGGTATCGCGCAGGCGCCCGCCCAACAATTGCGCCTCACCGATCACATGCCGAGCCAGGAGAAGGACTGGGATAAGATCGCTTCGCTGCATCGCCTCGAACCCACGCCCTTCCATGAACTTGCGGCCTGGGGATTTGCGGACTTCATCTTCCACAGCACCTGGGACAACGTTTCGTCCACCATCAAAATCCGGCAGGCTGGCTTCCCCGACTGCATCGACAGCGAGCAAATGTTCATCGAACTCTTCGACACCCTGGCTGTTCGCAATCTCATTCCGCGGCGCGAGATGTACTGCCCGTGCAGGTTGGCCGACCGGCGCAAACGCCGGCCCTGAATTGGTTTGCAGAATCGCTTCGTCACCAAGGGTGGGTGCGGTGGCGCTCATGGTACGGGGTTGTCGGGTCGGTGGGTACGGGTCGTGCGAGACGCCGTGTGGTCCGCGAAGACCGCGACGAGTCGTTGGCGGCCATCCCGCAATGCGCGCAGAATCGCACTCGGTGCACAGCACCGATTCATCTGGACTCATATCGCCCTGCACTTCGTGCGGGAGCGCGGCCTGCAGCACGATCCGCAGGACGAGCAGAGCCAACATCGTGATCACCACGTACAGGCCCCACTGCACGCCTTGCCCAAGCCCGGCTATGTCGATCAGGCCCAGCCCGGGGTAGGCGATCACCACCACCACCACCAACTGCAGCAGAAGTATCGCCGGCAAGCGCGACCGGTGCCTCGTCGGGCATCGGGCGCGCCACCGCAATGACAGTTTGCCCCAAGGGCATCCGCTCAAACGTCGTTGTCTCCGGACTCATCCCGGCCGAGCTGTACGACGGGCCCGGGGGCTTCGCCGAGCAAGCCACCAAGATTCGGGGGATAGACGAGGAGAGCGCGTTCACCCGCATTGTGGACAGGCTGCTCACTCGCCGGTTGGGCCAACAGGGCCCCGGTAGGCCGGGGTCAGTCGGTTGACCGATGCCGAGCGTCGAGCGCTTTAACGAGAGCGATCACTCTTGGTCATTCGACCGTAGCGCGGCCAACGCCGTGTGCGGAGTAATGGAGGTCATGCGGGCCAGCGGTAATACGGATGCGGTGCGACATCGCCTGCCCTTTATACGAGAGCGACGGCGAGGAATGATCGTGAACTCCACAATTCGTCCAACCATAAGCAGGGCACCTGATCCAGCACTCATCGCATGCTTCGAACGCGATGTCGTTCCTCTGCGGGTGTCGCTCTTCGGCCACGCTTTGCGGATGACGCGGAATCGCGTCGACGCGGAGGATCTGCTGCAGGAGACCATGGCCAAGGCCTACGCCGGCTATCACTTGTTCCGCCAAGGCACCAACCTCAACGCATGGCTGTACCGAATCTTGACCAATGCCTACATCAATGACTACCGCCGAAAACAGCGGCGGCCGGTGCTGTGTCCGGCCGATGAGATCACAGACCGTCAGCTGGCGGCCTACGCGCAGTGGTCGCCGGGACTGTGCTCAGCCGAAGATGAGGCGCTCAGACTGCTGCCGGACGGCGAGATCAAGGCGACGATGCAGGCGCTCCCCCAAGAGTTTCGCATGGTGGTGTACTACGCCGATGTCGAGGGTTTCACGTGCAAGGAGATCGCCGACATCATGCATACGCCCCATGGAACGGTGACATCCCGGCTCAACCGGGGACGAAGCAACCTGCGCAAGCAGTTAGCCAACGCTGCTAAAGAACGCGGCTATGACCTGACCAGCTAAGGCGATCCCCCGTGACTCGGCACGCTCCACCAGAACCCACGCTCACGTTCGGCCGGGTGCTGCGTCGAATCAGTCAGGTGGTCAACGTCGTTCGGATCAGCCGTTGGTCAAAGTTGTCGAGCGCGCATCGTCGTTCTGTACGAATCTGCCCATTCGAGTGCCGTACGCAGACAGCATTCACATGAGCACCATGTAGGGAGGCGCAACGTGTCCGAGAACTCCGACGGCCGGCTCGGCACCGACCGGTCATCGAACCACGCGAGGATTGCTGAGCCCGACAACGTACCTGGTTACGTAGCGGCCCTGATGCGCCATTTCGTCGACTTACGCGACAACGCCCATGGCGGCTCCATCAGCCGCCAGGACAAGGAAGATCATTTCGCCCGTGGGGTCGAACTGGTGGACCGGGTGGCAAATCAAGTACTCCGTGAGATGAACACCTTGCTTCTGCTGGAGTCCGGGCGGACTGTCGCTACAGGATTGCGGCGGGCACCGGACGGGGGCTGGTGGCTTCTTGGGCGCTCAGTTGGCCCGAGCAGCGCTCGGCGGGCGTCTCGCCTGTTTTGCTGATGGCGTGCGGGATCCGGTGGGGGTGGGTGCCTGGTTGTGAACGGTCGTGCGCAACGAGTGCCGGATGCGGCTGCGGGCGCGACGGCCAGTTGAGCTGAGCGGCGAGTTGATATCGGCTCTGCCGTCAGGCGATCCGATGCCCGAGGAATTACTCGACCGACAACTGCGGCAGGACTGGGTGTGGCATGCGATCGAAGAGCTGTCGCCGCCGCTGCGAGTGGTGGCGATGTTGCGTTATTTCAGCGAGCTGTCTTCGTATGCGCAGATCGCCCGGGTGTGCGCGCTGCCAATCGGCACCGCCCGCAGTCGGCTCAGCCAAGCCAAAGTTAAGTTAAACGGCGCGTTGTCGGCGACAGCGGAGCGGTCGCATGAGGACGCTTCCGCCAAGCTCCAGATATGCCGACAAGATGCGGTCGACACGCTTGCGGCCGCCGACCGGGGCGCATTCGACGAATTGACCGTCCGATGGTCGCCGGAGCTGGAGGTGATCGGCGAGCAGGGACGCCGGGGCGGTGCCGACCTCTGGCTGACCATGCTGCGAACCGATCAGCAGCACGGCGCGCGCCGCCGGCCCGTCAATGTAATCGTCGGTCGCGACGTGGTCATTTGGGAGACCGAGGTGATCAACTCGCCCGATTGGCCTGCCGGTCGCCCGTCAGCGGCTGCCTGGGTGATGTCGCTTGATGCCGGTGGCCTGGTGCACCAGTTGCGGATGTTTCACCTCGAGCCTTGCGCCTCTGGGAAGCGTCACCCGTGGACGACCACCGGAACGATCGTGTAACCGGCCTCAAAAACAAGATTGTGGAGGTCAGCGGCAACGGTGGCGCGCAGAACGGAAAGCTGGTCGGCGGCATCGGATCTGGTGAAGACGTTCATCGGCCAGTCCCGTACCGTCGCGCCCCGCAGGGGCGGATGGTGGGAACCGATCCCGTAGTGGGTCCCTGATCCGGCTCACGGCCACCAGCGCCGCGTCCTGCACCACGTCGTCGGTGTCAGGACCGTAACCCAGCACGCCGAGCGCCACCGCCCGCATGCCCGCCTGGTGCCGCGCCAGCAGGACGCCCAGCGAGCTGACATCGCCCGCCTGAGCGGCGCGGGTCAGCTCAGCGTCCGAGAGTGGGCTCGACGCCACGCCACCTTGCACGGCCACCCCTCCACAACACCACGCACAGCACACGATGCGCCAGCCAGGCGAAAAGTTCGGTCCGAAAGCAGCCGTGACCAGACCGGGCGAGCGCGCACGCGAAACGATCCGTCCCCGACGCCAACATTCGCATCCGTGGGAACCGTAGCTGACCCCCGGGTTTCTGAGGTTGGCCAGGACACCGTGGAGCTGGTTGCGGGAGCCGACGGCGAGCTTGTTGAAGACTTTGTGGAGGTGGTATTCGACGGTACGTGGGCTCATAAATAGCTGTGCAGCAATTTCGTGGTTGGACAGGCCATCGCCGGCGAGCCGGGCGATCTGGGTCTCCCTGGCCGTGAGCTGGGCGAGGCTATCTGTGCTGCGTGTGTGTACGCGCTCACCGGTCGCACGCAACTCGCGCACGGTTCGTTCGGCGAACCCCTCGGCTCCCATGGACGCGAACACCTGGTGTGCGGTGCGCAGCTGTTGGCGCGCGTCGATGCGGCGGTTCTCGCGTCGCAGCCATTCCCCGTAGAGCAGTTGGGCGCGAGCAAGCGCCCCAAGCACTCGGGTGCGGCCGAGCCGGTTGATCGCCTCGCGATAGAGGCGCTCGGCAACATCGCCGTCGCTCAGCAGCGCCCGCGAGCGCGTCTCGATGCCAAGCGCCCACTCGGTGCCACACGCGCGTGTCGTCTCCGACAGCCGCTGAAGGGCATCAGCAGCGCGCTGCGGCTTTCCGCAGCGGACGGCCGCCTCGATCAGCTCGACCAACCCCCAGGTGGAGAAGAACATATCCTCCGGGTGCTCGGCGGCCTGCTCGGCCGCAGCCAGCGCCTCCTCGTATCGGCCGAGGCTGTTATAGAGCTGTGCGCTCGCCCACTCAATCGCAGTCAGCCCTACGCCCTCGCCGCGGCGCAGCACTTCCTTTTCGCTGGCTTCGAACAGGTCAGCGGCCTGGGCTTCGCGGCCCTCCCACGCGGCCAGCCCCACCGCACCGTAGGGCACAATCTGGCTGCCAGTCGCCTCGATAATCATCTCCACCTCATCGACCAGCGACGCGGCCGCGGCGAGCTCGCCGGCGTTTAGATGCACGCCGACCCGCGTGTTGAGGGCAATCGGCAACTCGCTGAGCATCCCGGCGTCACGGGCGAGCTCGACGTGGCGTTTCGAGAGCGCCTCCCAGGCCTCGTCGTCCCACAAGTCAACCGCGGTGCGGCACGCGACCTGCAGCCAGCGGAGTTCCTCCTCCGTAGAGATGGACTCGCTACGAAACGCGGTCAGCGCAAGCTTCAATGTCGGTGTCCCGGCCGAGTAACCCAGCGTCAGCAGCGCCGCCAGTCCATCCAGGAGTAGATCGGCTGGACGCGGCGGCTGCGGCGGCGGGGGTGCCGCACGTGCGGCTTGCGCTGCGTCCAAAACACCGGCGCCGCGGGCCAGACGGCCGACGAACATCGCCGCCCACACGGCTTCCAGGTAGGTTTCGCGGGCCAGCCCCGTGTCGAGTGGCTCAAGTTGTTTGGCGGCCCCGAGCAGCAGGGGCGGCGCGTCGCTACCGCGGCGCACCGCGAACGCGATCTCGGCGCGCAGCAACGTCACCTGGGCGCGCTGGAGAGTGTCTAGCGGTCCCAGCTCCGCGACGGACAGCAATCCCAGGGCCGCAGCAGGTGCACCGGCGCGGTGGGTGGCCTGCGCCGCGGCGAGCGCGCGCTGCGCCCGGCGCGCCGGCTGGAGCGTCAGTTCGGCGGCCCGCGCAAGGAAGGCGGCCGCCGCAGCCAGACCCCCACGCGCCTGAGCGCGCCCGGCCGAGCGCTCAAGTTCGGCGGCGATGTCCTCGTCGGGGCCGCCCGCCGACTGGGCCCGGTGCCAGGCTCGACGATCGGGATCGGCCGCGGGGTCGGTGGCCTCGGCGAGGGTATGGTGCGCGAGGCGACGGTCGCCGATTGGTGCCGCTTGGTAGACGGCGGAGCGCACCAGCGGGTGGCGAAAAATAACCCGGGCGCCAACGGTCAGCATCCCGTCCGCCTCGGCCGGAGCGGCGGCACCAGCGTCTGTGCCAAAGCCCGCAGCGGCCCGCCACAGCAGCGCCGGGTCGCCCAACGGCTCGGCGGTGGCCAGCAGCAGGAGGCGTTGAGTCGCCTCCGGCAGCCGGTGCACTCGCCGCAGGAAACTCTGCTCGATTCGCCCCGCCAGCGCTAGCGGGCCCGCCACGCCGAACCCGCCAGCCAGCTCGGCCACGGTGGCCGCATGGGGCAGCTCAAGCAGGGCAAGAGGGTTCCCACCGGACTCAGCGATGATGCGGTCACGGACCGGCTCGTCGAGCGGCCCGGGGATGATCGAGGCCAGCAGCGCCTGCGCGTCAGGATCGGACAGTCCGCCAAGAGTCAGCTCCGGCACGCCGGTGAGGTCGGCGCCTGCGGGAACACGCGTGCCGAAGATCATCGCGATGGATTCGGCGTCAAGCCGACGGGCAACAAACGCAAGCGCCTGAGTCGAGGTCTGGTCGAGCCACTGCGCATCATCGATCAGGCACAGCAACGGCCGCTCGGCGGCCACGTCCGACAGCAGACCCAGCACCGCCAAGTCCACCAGAAGACGATCCGGCGTGCTGCCGGAATGCAGGCCAAACGCAATGCTCAAAGCGTCGCGCTGCGGAGGGGGCAGCCGGTCGAGACGATGAAGCATCCGCCCGCACAGCTGTTGCAGCGCCGAATACGGCAGTTCCATCTCCGATTCAACACCTTCTGCACGCGCTACCCGGAAGTCCGGCGCCGCCCCGGCGGCGTAATTCAGCAGGGCTGTCTTGCCGATGCCCGGCTCACCACGCACAACCACCGCCCGGCTGCGCCCGACTCGGACGTCCTCGAGCACTTGATCGAGGGCGCGTACCTGCTGCCTCCGGCCACCTAGCATCACGCGACGCCCTCCTGTCGGGCGGCTCCCCGACAAATGCTAAAACCGGCCCGTTGCCGTTGGCAGATGTTCGGAGCTGGGTGCCACGGAAGCCGGCTAGGGATTCCACGGATGCGACTACGCGGGTCCTCCGCGGATGGTTTCTCGTGGAGGCCATCACCCGTGAACCCAAGCGGGGAGATCACCCCATCAGCCGAGGAGCGTCGCCGAAAGGAGGCGATGACTGACATGATCGACCAGCTGTCAAGACCCTCAGGAGCAGACCAGCGCCATGTAAGCCCGCCTTTGGCGGGAAGCGTCGCATGGCCGCCGCGCCGATCATTGCCCTGACCGATGAGTGGTGATGCTGCCCTCGCGGCTGCCCGCACTCCGTTCGATGAGGCCACGTACCACAAGATGCGTCAACAGTTCGGAAAGTTCGAACCGAACGCCCGCCGTGACGTACTGCGAGCGGCTACCCGTGCCGCCCTAACAACTCAATGACACGGTCGAACCTGGTGGGCGCCGGCCGCATCTGGACCAAACGAGACAGACGATGCCGGAGGCTGCATGAGTCGCGACGAAAACGACAGGTTCATCGCGGACCGACTGGTCGGGCGCGCAGACGAACTGCAACGCCTGCGCGCGTTTTTGCACCGCGCGGTCAGCGGCGGCTCGGCGCGGTTGATCAGCGGTGATCCCGGCGTCGGCAAGTCAGCGCTGTTGGCAGCCACGGCTGGGGAGGCCGAAGCGCTCGGCATGCGAGTACTGTGCTCGCAGGGGGTGGACTTCGAAGCCGGCGTGTCATATGCAGGACTCAACCAGGCACTACTTCCTCTGCACACCGAGATCGACCGCCTCGGTCCTGTTCATCGTGAAGCCCTTGCCATCGCGCTCGGCCTGGACACGGGGCCGTCGGCGGAGCGACTCGTTGTCTTCAATGCAACCCTTTCCCTGCTGCGTGCCGCCTCGGCCGACCAACCCTTGCTGATCACTGTCGACGACGTGCCTTGGCTGGACAGAGCAAGCGCGGTGGTGCTGGGCTTCGTCGCTCGCCGCCTCGCCGGCAGCCGCATCGGCCTGGCGGCTGCCTCGACGACTGGAGCCCGGAGCTTCTTCGACACCGGTGGACTGACGCAGATGGTGATCCCGCCATTGGACACCGAGGCGGCGGCGAGCCTGGTTGACTCCCATTTCCCGGACCTGGCGCCGCGGGTACGGCAGCGGGTTCTGGCCGAAGCCTTGGGCAACCCGCTTGCCCTCCTCGAGTTCGGCGCTGCGCTGAGCGGCTCGGATCGCGCGGCGGTGCGCGAACTATCTCCCGTTCTGCCGCTGAACGGGCGCCTGGAGGCGCTGTTCGCCGAGCGGGCTGCGGATCTTCCGGCCTCGTCGCGGCGGCTGCTGTTGCTGGCCGCCTTCGAGGGTACGGGTGACCTTCGCGTGCTGAAGGACGCGTCTGGCCAAGACAGCCTCGATGATCTCTCGCCGGCCGAACGGGTCCAGCTGATCCGATTTGACGAGAGCTGCGGCCGACTCACATTCCGTCATCCGCTGACCCGCTCGGCGCTGGTCGCTCGGTCGACCCACCAGGAACGACGCGAAGCGCACCGGGCTCTGGCATCGGCCCTGTGCGATGAGCCCGAACGCCGGGCTTGGCATGAGGCCGAAGCCACCGTTGAGCCTGACGAACAGGTGGCCGTCTTGCTCGACGACACCGCCCACCGGAGCCTGCATCGGGGCGACGCCGTCGGAGCGGTGGCCGCGTTGACGCGGGCCGCCGAACTGAGCCCGAGTAGCGTCGACAAAGCCCGGCGGCTGGCTGAGGCCGCCTACGTCAGTGCCGAAGAGATCGGCGAGTCGGCCGACGCCGAGGCACTTCTCGCTCAAGCCCAGCGGGCAGACCCCAGGTCGACCGGTTCGCTGCATGCTGTCACCGCCGCCGTCAATCTGCTGCTCGACCGCGATGGCGACGTGGCCACGGCTTATCGCCAGCTGGTCGGAGCGATCGAGACCGGCCAACACGGATACAACACCCGCGACACTGGCCTGATCGAAGCGATGCACACCCTGTTGTTGGTGTGCTGGTTCGGCGGTCGGCCCGAGATGTGGGAGCGGTTCTACAGCGCACTGAGCCGCATGAAGCCACAGCCACCTGACGTGTTGTCGATGGCGAGCAAGACCTTCGCCGACCCGGTCCGAACGGCAGCCGCCGCAGTAAACGACCTGCAGGCCGTCCTCGCCACCCTGCACGGCGAGCAGGACCCTACCCGGATTGTGCGCATCGGTACCGCATCGATCTACGTCGATCGCCTGGCGGACTCTCGCCAGTTCACCCGGCGATTGGTTGCACAAGGGCGGGCGGGGGGACCCGCGCGTCGGCACCTGGGTTCACTGATGCATCTGTGCCTGGACTACTTCATCTCCGGGCAGTGGGAGGAGTGTCAGCAGTTAGCCGACGAGGGCTTGAAAGTTTGCGAGGCGTACGGGTATCGGTTCTACGGCTGGTATTTCGTCTACCACAACGCAATTTTGGCCGCCGTTCGCGGCGATGACCGCGCCAGCGGGCACCTCGCGGATCAGATGGCCCGGTGGGCAGCCCCGCGGGGATTCCGCAGCGCTGAAGTGTTCGCACACCATGCGCGCGTGCTGGCGGCGCTGAGCAGAAACGATTTCGACGGCGCTTACCGGCACGCGGTCGCCATCAGCCCAGCCGGCACGTTCGCGTCCCATGTGCCACACGCGCTGTGGGTGGCATTCGATCTCGTCGAAGCGGCGGCGCGCACCAATCGTCACGCGCAAGCTGTTGCTCACGTGGCGGCCATGACCGAGGCCAACATCGCGGCCATCTCACCGCGTATGGCTCTGATCCAGGCCGGGTCGTCGGCGGTTGTGGCCGCCGATCGCGACGCCGAGGCGCTTTTCGAGCGAGCAGTGGCCACGCCGAACGCAGCCCGCTGGCCGTTCGAGCTTGCCAGGATACGGCTTGCCTACGGTGAGAGGCTGCGGCGCATGCGTGCCTGCGCCAAGTCGCGGACTCACCTCAATGTCGCGCGTGAGGAGTTTGACCGCCTGGGCGCCAGGCCGTGGGCACTACGTGCGAGCGGCGAACTGCGGGCCACGGGGCGCGGCATCCTCGCCGCGAGCGAGCCAACTGCGGTGTGCCTGACCGCCCAAGAGCAGGCCATTGCATCGCTGGCCGCCACGGGCTTTACGAACAAACAGATCGGCGAACGAATGTATCTATCGCCCCGGACCATCAGCGCCCACCTCTATCACATATTTCCCAAACTGGGCATCACGTCAAGGGCCGCTCTGCGCGACGCCCTCGGATCCTGCGCAACAGACCCAGCGCGTGTCGGGCTTTGAGCATGTGCCACTCGGTTCGGGGAGAGCGGCTTTCGTCAATGCGTTTTTCCGACCGCGGCTAACGGGCCGTCGGGATCGAAGTCGATTCCGATCACGTCGGCGGTATAGCTGTCGACAAAGTGCTGTGCGTCGAGGTGCGCAGGATGGGTGCCGTAGGCCGTCATGTCCTCGAGGGTCGCAAATTCAGCGGTGAGCGACATGTCCCACGAGCGGTCCAGTGTGGTCGCGTTCAGGCCTACCCGCAAATTGGTCACGCCGGGAACGAGGGTGGCCAGTTCACGCAGCCGGCGTACGCATTCGCACCGGGTGTCGGCCGGGATGCCGTGCCGGAAATTAATCACCACGACGTGCTGAATCATCGGTAGGCGCCGCTTCGACCCGGCAGGCCGCTCACCGGGGCTGGGGGCCGGTCAACCCACGTCGCGGTGTCGGCGTGTTTGAGGGTCCACTGGGCGATTTCGTCCTTGCGTGCCCACCACACGTCCTCTCGCTCGCGTAGCCGTGATAGCACCCGGTCGAGGACTCGGACGCGTGACGCGTGCCCCGACAGCCGCTCGTGCAGGCCGATGCACATCATCCGCTGGCGCCGCGTGCCCTCTTCATACAGCTGCTCAAACTCGTCGATGAGTTGTTGTTCGTAGTCCGCTGGCGAGAAACCGGGAAAGTCGAAGCTGGCGATGTCGTTGAGGTGCACCGAGTAGGGCACTGTCGCGAACGGTTGGCCGTTGATCCGCTGAAGGAACGGCGCGTCCGCGGAGAGGTCGTCGATGTGGTAGGCGAAGCCGAGTTCCTCAAGCAGCTCAAGGGTGTTGATTCCCGGCCGGATCCAGTAGTTGTTATAGCCCACCGGACGGAAGCCGGTGACATCTTCGATCGCGTGCACACTGTCGGCGATCCAGGCTTTTTCGTCGTCGCGGTCGAGTTGGTACTGGCGTTCCCATCGGCGCCCGTGCGCGCCCGCCTCGTGTCCTCGCTTCACGATCTCGGCGGCCACGTCGGGGTGGTGACGGACGGCGTCACCGATCATGAAGGACGACATGTGGATGCGGTGTTTATCCAGCAGGTCGAGAATGCGTGGCACGCCCTCGCGTGCCCCATACTCGTAGAACGAGTTCTGGCCTAGATCGGGATACCCCTCGAGCACCGGCTCGGTGATCGGTCCGGCGGCGCCGCTGATGGGTTGACCGCCAGCCTCGAACTGCATTGAGACGGTGACAGCGAGACGTGCACCGTTCGGCCAAAAGCCCTCTGTCTCAGACATTTCAATCTCCTTAGGTGTGGTTTGACGCTGTCCGGCGGTTACCGGCCTTGCTTGTCCAGCCAGGAAAGGCAGGCACCGGCCACGTCGTGCCAGCCGCTGTCTACGGTCAGCGAGTGGCCACGATCTCCGAACTCGAGCAGGTCGGTCGCGGCCGGGGAGTCTCGATACTGCTTGAACGTCGATTTGGTGATGGCCTCGGGGACGGTGTGGTCCTTGCCGCCCATGATCAGTAGCAGCGGGCCGCGGTCGATGTTCAAGGTGGCGACCGCGGCCGGCGAATCTGTCGCAAAGTTCGCGCTGGCCGCCTCAAACAACGGTTTGCCCGGCGAGGGGATGGTCCATTTCTCGTGGAGGGCGTCCGACTCGTCGAGGGATAGTGCGTTGCCGAAGCTGTAACGGAACTCGTTGGCGCTCAATGAAACCGACCTGTGTTTGTTCGAAAGGTTTTTGAACACCGGTAGCGTCGCCCGCAGTGTGGACAGCGGCAACGGCAGCACACCCTTGATCTGTGCGGCGTCGATGGCGATGGCGGCGGCGCATTTGTCTTGCCCCAGCAGCTTTTGGGCGATCATGCCGCCCAGTGAGTGCCCGACCACGATCGTGTCGTGGCCCAAGTCGTCGATGAGGTCGGCGACGTGCGCCGTGATCTCAACGATGCCGCGGTCGGCGACACTGTCCGGGTTCGCGCGGGTCTCCTCGACGGTGTCCGCCTCGCCCGGCCAGCTTGCCGCGAACGGCCGGTAGCCGGCCTCCTCGAACATCGGTAGCCAGGGATTCCACGACGTGGCGTGCAACCACAGGCCATGGATGAAGACGACAGGTGCGCCGTGGGCGGTCATAGCGCGCTCCGTTTCAGTTTCTCAAGGATCGATCCCGCCATCGTGTCGAGCCCGTTCGCGCGTTCGCTTCAGTTAAATGACTGCCACACTGGGCCGCCGGTCCGGCAACCGCAACTGAGTTCTCCGTCTCGAATCCGGGGTCAGCCACCCGCAAGGGCAGCCATTTGACTGATGCGCGGCGTCGGGACCGGCGCGCACGCTTCACCGTGACGCACCTGTGCGCAGCGCGAACACGACGAACCAACGAACCAACTCATGCCGAGGAGCGCGATGAAGTTCCTGTTCGACGATGACACCTTCTCGTTCGAGACGCTGCGTACTACCGGGTTCGCCAACTACTTCGGCGCCGATCTCGGCGAGGTGTTGGCCACCGCGCGCCGGATCACCGATGGTGACCAGGCCAGCTGGCATCGGGCGTGGAAAGCCACCGCGCAGCGGGTGGCCGAGCTGGGCGAGCGGTCCCTCGCCGGCGGACACCCGGTCACCGCCCGCGAAAACCTGTTGAGGGCGTCGAACTACTACCGCAACGCCGCGGCGTTCCTGCTGGACAATCCCGCCGATAACCCAGAAGTCGCGGCCCTGTACGCCGGACAGGTCGACACCTTCGCGGCTGCGACGGCATTGTTTGACCACCCGGCCGAGGCGGTGTCCATCCCCTACCAGGACACGACGCTGGCCGGCTATCTGTTTCTGGTCGACGACTCCGCGGTCCCGCGGTCGACGATCATCTACACCAGCGGCTACGACTCGACCATCCAGGAGGGTTACTTCGTGCTCGCCGTCGCGGCGCTGCGTCGCGGCTACCACGTGCTGGCCTTCGACGGGCCCGGGCAGGGCGGCGCCTTGCACCTGCAGAAGCTGGTGATGCGCCCGGACTGGGAAGCGGTGATCACGCCGGTAGTCGACTACGCGCAGAGTCGCCCCGAGATCCAGCCAGACAGCATCGTCGGGTTCGGCTACAGCCTGGGCGGCTATCTGCTCGCCCGCGCGGCCGCATTCGACCACCGGCTGGCAGCCCTCATCCTCGACGACGGAGTGCACGACCTGGCCTCCGGCTTCGCCGACAACCTGCCGCCGTTTCTGATGGACTGGGTTCGCGAAGGCCACGATGAATACGCCATCCCGGTTCTGACAGCGCTTACAGCCGTTAGCCCCCAACTGAGCTGGGCGCTGCGCAACGGCATGTGGGTCTTTGGTTCCCAGCATTACGCGGACTTGCTGCGCACGACCGGAAAATACACGCTCGACGGCGTCGCCGATCAGATCCAGGCGCCCACCCTGATCATGGAGGGCGACCACGACACGCTGCTCAAGGGCCAGCCGGAACTGGTCGAAAAGGCACTCACCGCGGCCGAAACCACCCGTGTCACCCTCACCGAGGACGAGGGCGCCGGCGAACACACCCACGCCGGCGCGCTGGCACGCGCCCACCAGGTGATGTTCGACTGGCTCGACAGCACACTCGCGCCGCTCGCCAACGTGACGAAGCACTGATCAGGTCGGCGGTGCCTCACCGGCCCGGGTAAGGAAAAAAGACTATGACGAACAGAGTCACTGTTGGCGGAAACTCGGTGCTGTCGAAAGACTTGCAACTCTCCAATGGCGTCACGTTAAGCAATCGCATTGCCCAGTCGGCCATGACCGAGCATCTAGCCACCGGTGACGGCGCGCCGTCGTGGCAACTGATCGAGGCCTACCGGAGATTCGCGGTTTCCGGGGCGGCCATGATCATCAGCGGCAACGTGATGGTGAACGGGTGGTCGTTGGAGGCACCGCGCAATGTCGTCATCGAAGACGACCGGCACATGCGGGCACTGCGACGGTGGGCCGGCACCACCACCGGGACTGACGCGCAGTTGATTCTGCAACTGTCGCTGGCGGGCCGGCAGAGCCAGCGCGGCCTCGCGCTGGCCGGGCGCCGACAGGACGTAGCGACAGCATCGGCGGTACCGCTGAGCATCGGCGGACGACTGTTCACACCGCCCAGAGCACTGGCCGACCTGGAGATCCGCCAGATCATCGGCCAATTCGCCAACGCCGCGCGAATCGGTGCGGAAGCGGGTTTCGCCGGCGTCCAGGTGCACGCCGCACACGGCTACCTGCTAAGCCAATTCCTGTCCCCGCTGGTAAATCGGCGCACCGACCAATGGGGCGGTTCCGTGCAAAACCGCATGCGGATCGTGATCGAGATCGTGCGCGCCGTGAAATCAGTGACGCCACAGTCGTTTTTGCTCACCGTCAAAATGAACGTCTCCGACTTCCAACCCGGCGGACTCGAAACCGCCGATGCCCTCATTGTGGCCAAAGCCCTGGAGGGCGAAGGCGTGCATCTAATCGAGCTTTCCGGAGGTACCTATGAAAGCTCGGCGATGATCGACGGCGGCCCGGCACGCGACCCAGGCGGAGAAGCGTATTTCGTAACCTACGCCGAGCAGTTCGCGCGGGAATTAACGGTGCCGGTGATGCTTAGCGGCGGGTTCCGCACCCGCACCGCGATGATCGACGCGGTGGAAAGCGGCGCGGCCGACGTCATCGGGCTCGCCCGGCCGATCGCGGTCGAGCCGGACTTCCCCCGTCGCATCCTCGACGGCACCACCGAGGTCAGCCTGGCCAAGCCACCGAAAGTCGGCAACAAGACCATCGACGACCTGCTCAGCGGCGGGTGGTATCAGGAACAAATCGCCCGGGTCGGCCGCGGCAAGCCCACGCTGCCCAACCGACTGCCAATAGTCGGGCTGGCCATCATGTTGGCCACGATGTTTCGCGACAGACTGGTCGTCCGGATCCCAACGGCGGCGAGCAGACCGTCGTGATTCGGGGGCGGACCATTGTCACACTCGTGGGGCTGGGTCTCGCGCTCGCGGCGTGCGGGCGTGTTCCAAGTGGACCGAGCGCCGCACCGTCGATTACCCCGGCCAGCGCACCGGCCACCAACGCCGACCTTGTCGACCGCAGCGACGGTCTCGTCGTGCCCGCCTCGGTGCACACCGCGCCCGGTGCCGACCTCGCACAGGCTCGCACCGTAGTGCATACCGCGCAGGTTCTGTACACGTTCTGGACGACCGGCGAGGCCAGGTTCCTTGATCAGGCCATCACCGCTGACTTTCAGGACAACACCCTGCCGCCCGGACGCCCGCAGGGCCCGGAGGGGCCGCGCGCCGCCTCTGCGGCGTTCCGCACCGCGGTACCCGATCTCACCTGCCACCTGGCCGACCTGTACGTCACCGGCGACACGTTCACCGTCCGACTGATGTTCCAGGGCCATTTCACCGGCGCCTACAACGGCATTCGGGGCCGCGGCCAGCCCATCCACTTCAACGCCATCGACATCCAGCATGTCGGCGCCGGCAGCCGAATCACCGAAGACTGGCACCTGGAAGACAACCTCACCTTCCTCCGACAGGCCGGTCTGGTCACCATCGCCGGCTCCACGTAACCCAAAGGACGCACGCGAAGGAGAATTCAATGGCAGAACGCATTTCCTGGGTCAACGAGCTGGCGGTCAAAACCGGCAAGCTTCAGACGTTCAAGCAACTGATGGAGGAGATGGTCTCGGGCGCGAGGAACCAGCCGGGGACACTTGCGTACGAGTGGTACATCGCGCGCGGCGGCGGCACTGTCCACGTCGTCGAGACGTACGCGGACTCTGAGGCGGTGGTGGCCCACCACCTCAGCGAGGGGTTCATCTTGAAGAACTGGGCTGGCCGGTTCCTCGACTGTGTCGACGTAACCAGGGTCAGCGCCTACGGCGACCCCGACCCGGCAGCCCGCGGGATCCTCGACCGCCTCGGCGCCACCTACCACTACGCTTGGGGCGGCTTCTCGCGCTTCTAAATCTAACTTGGATCGAAGCCCCCGAACCAAGTTCGAGATGGCCGCAACAGTTTGGCCCTGGGGAAGCGCATCGTGAGCGTGTCGCGTATATCGGTTATGAGGGGGAAGTCGAGAAGCTTGGCGGCGTCGAGCTCATAACTCAACCAGCGGGCATCCGTTCGATTGTGCTCCTCGAATACGCGTGTGATCGTGCGCCACCGGGCAGCTTGGTTGCCGACGGTGTGTCCGCGGGGCTGGGCAATCGTGGTGCCGTCGGGGGAGGGGGCGTAAGGCCGTTCGCCTGGCCGTCCACGCGCGGCAGAGATTGCTCTGATGACCGCAACGGCCGCGCCAACCAACGACACCGGCACGAGGAGGAACTCCACAAGACGAAACACCAAGCCCACGAGGTCAGGATGCCACCACCACCACCACCACCCAAGCGCGGTAATGCGTCATGGGATTGATGGACGGGGTGCAGCCGCACCTTTTTGTCATAGAAGCCACAATCTGACGGGTGAGTGCTCGGTTGTGCTTCCGGGGGCGGGGAGCGGCGGCGGGAGGTGTCCTCCATCAGTTCATTTGCCCCAAAGGAGCCGCTCCAGCTGTAATGCAATAAGCCCTGACGAGAGACCCCGGTACGCTCAAAATCCGTTTCGCAGCATGTTTGAGCACTGCCAGAGCTGCCTCCACAAGGACTCAGGACGAGGTGTCAACGCGCAGACGTTTGTCGATAATCTCGGTGGCCTCGTGCACCAGATCGCGCACAATGTCGGCCGCCCCTTTGATGTCCCGCACGAGGCCGGCACTTTGCCCGGCCAGCAGGTCCATCGCGTCGAGGTCTCCGCTGGCATCGCGGTTGGGCGGGAATCCCATGAACCGCAGCACCGGCATGGTGACTCCGCCGATCACTGTCCTCCCGACCTGGGGTTCATCGGGGCGGGACTCCTGCCCGCGCGCTTCGTTGCCCAGCCACTGCTGCACGAAAGGGGTCCGCAGCGTCCGATGCGGTGCCTGAGGCCACCCGTGCCCGAACAGCGTGGTGCGCACCGTATCGCCCTCGGTTGCCTCCAGCAGCTTCCTTTTGTAATGCGGATGGGCGCGAGATTCACTGCTGGCGAGAAATCGAGTTCCCAGCACGGCGGCTTGTGCGCCCAACGCCAGGACGGCAACTAGCCCCCTGCCATCGGCGATGCCGCCCGCGGCGGCCACTGGACGCGGCGCGACGGCGTCCACCACCCGGGGCACCAACGCCATGGTCGTAACCTGCCCTGCGACATGGCCGCCCGCTTCAACGCCCTGCGCGATGATCACGTCCACGTCGGCCGCGGCCGCCCTGCGCGCATCCTCGACGCTTCCCACCTGGCAGAACACTTTTATCCCTGCGGCATGGGCCCGCTCGACATACGGACTCGGATCGCCCCAGAACAGGCTCAGCACCGGGATCTGCTCTTCGATGCAGACGTCGAGGAGGTCGTCCACGGGAAAGTGCAGGAGCAGGTTCACCCCAAACGGGCGGTCGGTGAGCTCGCGCACCCGGCGGATCTCCTCGCGGAATCGTGGCGGCGCGCAGAACTGTGCCTGCAGGATGCCGAGGCCGCCCGCATTGCTCACCGCCGCGACGAGATCCGGCCCGGTGATGTCGGGACCCATGGGCGCCGAGATGATCGGGTACGCAATGCCCAGCTGGTGGCACAGCCGGGTCTGCATGGCGAGATCGGCTAAATCGAATCGGTTCGACACGGTTGACTCCTATCGGATGGACCACATGGAGGTGATGTCGAGTTTGTAGTCGTGGCGGCGAAACAGGCCGTCCGGGCCGACGTATAGCGTCTGCTCGGTGCTGTGTGTGGCGAGGTAGCTTGGGCAGACCACGCGCAGCCGGCGCCACTCCTCGCCCGCCTCATGCCATGGGTCAAGCTCGGTGGTTTCGAATCCTGGACGGGCAAATATGAACGGCTGGGTCAGGTAGGTCCACATCGTATAGCCAACAAAGTAGGCCAACTGAAGTGTTGTCCAGGGGGTCTCGAGCGTGTGACCCGCGAACGAGGCGCGCGGTCGCTCCAGTGCTTCGAAAACCTCACCGTTGGTGGTCTCAATGGCCGCGCGCTCCGGGGTGAATGCGCTCCGAAGCCCAGCAGCGCCGAACGGATGGTGCGATTCCCATTCTTGATGCAGGCTTGCCCTGACGTACACCGGTAGGCGATCGAGCACGCCCCGCTGACCCTTTACCCTCCACAGCGCGCCGCCCTGGACCAGGCGCGCCGAAACGGCGTCCAACTCACGCCAGCGCTGGAGCTCACCGTGGGCCTCGATGACGGTTTCAAGCAGATTGCTCATTGCGTGTGCTTCTCTTTGTGTTCGTGGTTGCGACGGGATCAGTGGGAGGGCGTGGTCATGCGGCCCTCACTCTCCGCGACTCGGACGGACAGCCGCCGACGATCACGTTCGAGGGCCTCGACACTTGGAGGGCCTGGTGGCGATGTCGATGAGCAGTTTGCCCGCCGAGCGGGCGTCGTGGACAGCCGTCCGATCGTTGAGTGACGTAGCCAGCGCCGCCGCTCCTTCGAAAAGAACGGCCAGTTGGCGAGCCAGACGATCGGGGTCGCTCGCGCCCGCTTCGGCGGCGGCGGAAACGAGGCGTTCGGTGAAGGCGCGCTTGTGTGCGTGGACGACGGCGTCAACGGCCGGCATGGCTCCGGCGGACTCGACGGCTGCGTTGTGAAAGGGGCAGCCTCGCATTCGTTCGGTCATGCCGGCCTCATGGAAGATGGCGAGCAGTCGGTCGCGCGCTGTCCTGTCTGTGTCTAGCAAGACACGTTCGCTATCGACGCCGCCAGCGTCGTCAAGCTGACGGAGGTACTCCGCTACAAGGTCTGTCTTACTTCGGAAGTGTTGGTAGAAGGTCCGTTTCGAGACATGCGCCGTCTGTGTCAGCCGCTCCACACCGGTGGCATGAATCCCGTCACGGAGAAACAAGGACGCCGCAGCGGTCAGGATGCGCTCGTGCGCTCCACGGCCCCCGCGGCGCGGAACAGAGGCAGCTGGCAGACCCATGCCAACAAGTACACCGATCGTTTTATATTCTGTCGGTATCGGTGTAGCGTTTATTATGAAACCGATCGGTCTACTTAGGAAAAGTCTTATGAGCCAGACGGCAAGTGACGCAGTAGGTGTTGGTGGTGCACTAGCGGGGAAGTCGGCGCTGGTCACCGGCGGTGGCCGCGGGATCGGAGCGGCGATCGCGCGCGCACTGTCCACGGCGGGTGCCCGGGTGGCGTTGGTGGGACGCACCGAGGCGACGCTGACGACCACGGCCGATTCGCTCCCCGGTGGGGCCATCACGGTCACCGCGGATCTGGGGGAGCGCGAGGCACCGGGGTTGGTGGTGGATCGGGTCGCTGCAGCCTTCGACGGCATCGATGTTCTGGTCAACAATGCGGGCATCGTTAACGCCTCGGCCAGTGACGAGCTGACTGCTGAGGCGATCGACGCCGTGCTCGCGTTGAATGTGCGTGCTCCGCTGCTACTGGCCGGTGCCACCGCGGCGCGCATGGCCCGCAACGGTGGCGGCAGCATCATCACCATCTCCTCGACGATGAGCCAGTTGGGCAACACCGGTACCAGCATCTATGCCGCCTCCAAAGGCGCGATGGATGCGGCGACTCGTGCGCTGGCAGCGGAGTGGGGAGCCAGCAACGTACGCGTGAACGCGGTGCGCCCCGGCATCACCCCTTCAAGCATGGGCAACGTGGCCGACGCGATCGTGTCCAACGACGCGATCCGCACCCACTACCTCACACATGTTCCGCTTGCCCGGGTCGGCGAAGTCGAAGACATCGCCCAGGCGGTGCTGTTCCTGGCGAGTGACGCCGCCGCCTACGTGACCGGACAAACCATCGACGTCGACGGCGGGTGGGCCACTACAGCCCCGTCGATCTTCGCATCCGAGTGACACGATGGTGCCCCCAACCGCCCACCAGGGTCGTCTTCATCGCCGAACCGGGGCACGCGATCCCCGGCCAGCTAGTGGCCTCAATCTCACCGTCGGACCGGCCGTCTACGCCGCGCCCGAGCAGTTGATGGGTTCCGAAATTGACGAGCGAGCAAAGGACTATGTGTTGGCCCAAGGCATTTCACCCGCTCACAGCCGCGTGAACCAGCATGACTACATCGCACACCGGCACTAGCCGCCCGTTCACTGTCTATTTGTGCACGAGCTGCACAGCGAAGCCGAAGTTAGCCGTGCTGGAGGAACTACGGGCCACCATCCGACGCTGTGCGCACGGCATGCTGGTCACCACCGCGTGCATGCTTGGCCCGCTCGCCTGCGCGGCGCGGCCGCACGGCCCCGGCGCGATAGTCATCTTCCAGCCCTGCTCGGTCGAGCACGTTCCCATCGGTCCGGCCCGTTGGATTGGGCCGATCAACGACAAAGTCGACATACGTGCCCTGCGGGATTGGCTTGAACAAGGCGAGTGGGACTACCGCGCCCTGCCGGATCGGCTACGTGCGGAGTTGAGCTGGCCCAACCGCTTTAGTTGAGACTGACGACATATCAAAAACGACGCGTCAGGCGCACCCGACCGAAACATTGCTATTTACAAAGATGATATGAGAATCGGTGCCGTTCGCGGTCAACCCCGGTTGGGGCGAGACTGCGGTCAGCCGTTCGTCGACGCGAAGCCCTGTGACGACCGACAGCTCGTCCGAGTGCGAACAGCAAATTAGCCCTAGCGCGAACGATTCGGACCCCGCCCCGTGATGAACGTCACCGCCGTACTGGCTGCCTCCACCACGCTCGCCGTTCTCATCAAACACGGAGGGCTAAGCTACCTCAGGGGCCCGGATCGAGCGCGGGCGCCACGGCGTCGGAGCGCGGATCGCGGGCGCCGGCCTGCCCTACAGCAAGGCCGTTTCGTTATCGTGCCCATTTGAACCTCGCGCTAGGGAGCTTGAGACGCTACCGCGCGCATTATCGAATGAAACCATCGTGCATGGCTAAAGGAGCTGTGCGGACCTATGTGCGGTAGAGCTGACAACCAAAAGCAGTTCTGCACAACCGGTCTTGCGGTGATGCCGCTGCGCCCGGTCAACCGGTGATTGCACCAGACTGGCCTGCCGAGAAGAGTGTCGAAGGCTAGTTCATCGACAATGACCGTTCTCTATGCCTGGTAGAAGCGGCGGGGGCCGGAAGGGAAGGGATGGAAAGCCTTGGCTGACAAATGATCTAGAGTCGGTGGGTGGGCAGGATGGCTCCTTCCTGTCGGGGCCGAAGGCCAAGGGGAAGTCGGCCTGAGAGTGCTGCTAATCCGGGGTGGGCCAGACTAGGGCCGCTCTTCCAGATCGCGGACTGGTTCATAACTTCTTAAGCCTGCGGAGGATCGTGGCCAAGGGGATGCTCGCTGTTAAACCTTTACGCAGGCTTGGTTGCAGGGTGCTGACGTTGCAGACGACGATGTAACGCACCCCGTGGTCGCGCCAGTGCGCTGCTTGCTCGATGACGTCGTCGGGCGTCCCGGTCAAGAAGGCCTCTCTCATCAGTGACAGTGGAACCTGCGCGGTGTAGGAGAGCACTGTGTGCTCGTCTAGGGTTTGCGGAATCAGATCCTGCGCACCGGAGAAGTCTTCTCCGAGCGGATGCTGTACACCGTGGCGAGCCCAGAACTCGGCAGAAACGTTGAGCGCGAACGATTTCGCGATGTCGGAGTTCAGTGCTTCCTCCACGTCGTCGCGGGTGCGCCCGGTGATCACGAACAGCAAGACGGCGGGGATGATAGACATTGGGTCCCGCCCGGCGTCGGACGCCGCCGTGCGCACGACCTCCAGACGTTGTTGGTACTCGTGTGGTCGCTGGGGAAAGCCCGGGAACCAGGCGTCGGCGTAGCGTCCGGCGGCCCGCAACATCCGCGGCCCGTGGGCGGCGATCCAGATTTCGGGCCATCTCCCGCGGTAGGGCGGAAGGTCGAACATCGCGTTGTGCAGCGGGAAGTACGGCGAATCGCGGGAGACGAGTTCGCCGGCGGAATCCCACAGCGCGCGGATCGTGGCGAGGGCTTCTTCGAAGCGGGCCACCGGTTTGGTCCAGTCCACTCCGTAGGGTTGGTTGCCTTCGCGTTCCCCGGGCCCGATGCCGAGTATCGCCTGGCCGCGGGTCAGCAGATTCAGGGTCGCGGCGGCCTGCGCGGTGACCGCTGGGTTGCGCCGACCGACATCGGTCACACCAACACCAAGTCGCAACCGTCCCAGCCGGTTTCGGGCGGCAAGGTGTCCGAGCATCGTCCACGGTTCCAGGTAGGCGTCGATCTTCGGTGTCAGCTTCGCTGCGCCGAGGTACTGCGGGGTGGCGATCGCCCGCGGCATCAACGAGTTCAGATGGTCGGGCACCCATAACGAGTCGATGCGGCTCACCACGGCGGTCAGGTAACTGGCTCGCACCGAAGCGGTCGGGGAATGACGAGCGTTCACGAGCTGATCTAGGAAACCGACTTTGAATCCGGACATGTTTTCCTCACGTGTCGGGGGATTGTTGAGCATTGAGTCCCACGATGGCGTTCGGTGAGCTGTTGATCCGAACCTCTGCGAGCCATGCTTATTCCTCCTTGGCCTTCCTTCTGGCCGACTTCAGAGTGTGTGCTGGTCCTGGAGGATCTCGGCGGCGCGTTCACCGATGATGACGCAGGGCGCCATTGTGTTTCCGGTGGTCACGCGAGGCATGATCGACCCGTCGGCGATGCGAAGGTGTTCGATTCCATAGACTTTCAGCTGGCCGTCGACCACCGACATGGCGTCTTGGCCCATCTTGGCGGTACAGGTTTGATGCCAGTAGCTCGAGGCGGCATCGCGCACGAAGCGCTCAAGCTCGGCACCCTTCAGGTTGCCCGGCACGACTTCGCGCTTGGCGAAGGGACGAAGTGCGGCTGAGTTGCCAATCTGGCGGCAGAGTTGCACGCAAACGATCGCGGCTTTGAGATCATCGGGGTGAGACAACATGTTGGCCTCGATCTGAACGGGGTCGGTTGGGTCCGGGCCGGTCAGACGGATATGGCCTCGGCTTTTCGGCCGCACCACCGCGCCACACCATGTCCAGCCGAACTCAGGCAGATCAAATTTGGCCGCGGTCTCCGCACTCGACAACGGAAATTCAGCCTGACTGGCCTGCAAGTCTGGGGTGTCGATACTTCGGTCGCTTTTCCAGAAGTAGGTCGCCTCAGCCCCGTTGTTGCGTGGCGGCTGCGGCTGCTGGTACTCCCAGACACAGTCGAGTCGAGGGTGGTCCTGCAGGTTTTGACCGACCCCTGGAAGATGCTGGCGGACCGGGATGCCGTGCCGCTGCAGTTCAGCCTGGTTGCCGATGCCCGATTGCATCAGCAGCTTGGGTGTGTGGATGGCGCCCAGGGAAAGCACCACTTCGGATCCCGCGCCAACACGGTGGATGGTCCCGTTATGGGAGAACTCCACGCCGGTGACTCGGTTGCGCTCGTACCGGTCGAACGTCACTCGGGTCACCAGCGCGCCGGTGAGGACGGTCAGGTTGGGGCGGTCCAGGTAGGGGAAAACGTAGGAACGAAACACCGATTGGCGGTATCCGTTGCGGACTATGAGATCAAGAATCGACGCGCCACCCGCGCCCTCCATCATCCGGCCGTTCTGGTTCTCGAAGGTGGGGATCCCGACTGAGCGTGCACCGTCGAGCGCGGCGGGTGCGATCGGGTTAGGATCGAGGGCGGGTTCGACGTACACCGGCCCGCCGGTGCCGCGGTAGTCGGCGTCGGGGGCGCCATGCCAGTCCTCGATACGACGGTAGATGTTCAGTACCGACTTGTAGTTCCATTCGTCGTCGCCGGCTTCGGAGGCGAAGAAGTCCCAATCGTTTCTGTGCCCCCGCGACCATGCCATTACGTTGATGCTCGATCCGCCACCCAACACCTTGCCCATCGACAACGGAATCGAGCGGCCGTTGAGGTGGGGGTTGGGTTGGTCCGCGAACTTCCAGTCCCGCTCGCTGCCCAGGTTCAACGGCCACTGTTCAGCTCTCATCACCTCGGGGACGTCATCGTCGCCGCCCGCCTCTAGCAGCAGCACGCTGACGTCCGTGTTTTCGGCGAGACGACGCGCCACGACCGATCCCGAAGAGCCCGCTCCGCAGACAATGAACTCGTACTGCGGCTTTAGCTCAGCACCAAGCTGCTGCTGATTGCGACGAACGCGTTCGGCAAAATCAGCTCCATCGACGATCGTCTCGCCAGGTTTCGTGTTCATATCCTCTTCTCATTTGGATGTGTCGGTGGCACTTTCTAGCTGAATCAGCTGCGAGAGTGCAGAATTGGCGTGTCCGGGTCAGCTTTCGCGAACTGGGCCGGCGGCCGGCCATTCCCGTACGGAGCGGCATTCCTTGGCCAGATAGCCGGCCACGGCTAGGGCGTGTGTTTCGGCGCCGGCGAAGATGACGTCGAAAGCGGGGGATGCGGTCACGTCTTCCGACGCTAGAAAGCAGCGCCGCTACCTGCGTTCCATCCGCCACTGAGTGGCGGGGATGGTCGCGTCGCGCGCTGACGGCGCATGCAGCTGTCGGGCGATTCGGGCGCCGGTGGCCGCGGTGGCGGCGATCAACCTGACCGAGGGGCATTCCCCGGCGATAAGCGTGGATACCGCTGCCAGTTGTCCATTGCCCAGCGGAACCGCAATGGCGACACAGCGCAGATCCGCCACAACAGCGGCGGAGTCCACAATCGGTGCAGGGCGGCCGATCACGGTGTGTGCCCGCGCCTGCGCCGTTCCCCGCCGTACCCGGCAGCCCGGTTCGGGTAATCCGCCAAGCGGAACGCAAGCCTCCACGACGTCCAGAAACACCACCTCACCGCCGATGGCAGCCGTCAGGGCTACAGCGGCGCCGGTGGCGGCGGCAAGTTCGGCCATCGGTCGACGGGCAATGACACGGAGCCGATGCTCGGGTGTGACGCGCGTGCCCAGTCCCAACAGGCACGCCCCGAGGCGGTAACGAGTGCCCTCGCGCCGGACTGCCCCGGCCTCGATCAACTGCTTGAGCAGCCGGCGCACCGTCGGCTCCGGGATTCCGGTTGCCTCCGCCAGATCGATCACCCGCACGGGTTGCAGGGCGCCGACGTGATCCAACAGGTCGAAAGCGGTGCCGATGATGCTACGACCGTCATGGTGTGTACGGTGCGCCCGCGCGTCTTCGCGGCGACCACCGATCACGGCGTCCGACCCCTCGCGCTCAGTGCCCACTATCAACCCCGCAGGAGTTCGACCGCTCAGACGGTGAAGTCGGCCCCGGCCACGAAGCCGCGGCAATCGGCGCCCGTGTAGTCGAAACCACGCACGTCCAAGACGCTGCTGAGCGCCGTCGAGCCCGGCGATATCTCCCGTGCGCCGTCGATGTGGCCGCAGCGGTCAGAATGCGCTCGCGCGCTCCGCGGCCCCCGCGGCGCGGAACAGAGGGAGCTGGTAAACCCATGCCAACAAGTATACCGATCGTTTTACATTCCGTCGGTATCGGTGTAGCGTCCACTATGAAACCGATCGGTCTATTTAGGAGAGGGCCTTATGAGTCAGACGGCAACTTACGCAGTAGGTGTTGGTGGTGGTGGTGCACTGGCGGGGAAGTCGGCGCTGGTCACCGGGGGTGGCCGCGGGATCGGTGCGGCGATCGCGCGCGCACTGTCCACGGCGGGTGCCCGGGTGGCGTTGGTGGGACGCACCGAGGCCACGCTGAAGGAGACCGCCGATTCGC
>JAOPWC010000098.1 GCA_025965895.1 Mycobacterium sp. | reverse complement strand
GCAGTGGCGCGGCGTCGCGACCCGCTACGACAAATACGCCCTGACCTACCTCGGCGGCGTCCTACTGGCCTGTGCAGTCATTCACGCCCGCGTGGGCACCACTGAATTGGGAGACACGCCCTAGTCGATGTGCGTCACGCCGTCGTCAACGACACGTCCGGCGACCCGTACCCAGCCGTCCGCGCTCCACCAGGTGTGAATCATCGATCCGTTGCCCTGCACAATCGTCAGATCCCGGCTCAACAAGTCAGTGATCCGAACTGCTGCCGCGCCGGTGGCCTCGTCCTCGGGCACGCCGAGTTCCGGCGCGAACATCCGCGATCGGATCTCGCCGGCCGACCGGTCGATCCATGCCCAGAGGTAATGCTGGAAGTCGTCGGAGTAATCCGCAATGTCGGCCTCCATGACGGCCTCGGGCGAATCCAGTTCGTGAATCGCGAACTCGGGCGCCCACTCAGCCCGGGCCCGCACACTGGTCAAGTCATCTTCGTAGATGACGGCCACCACCCCCGCGGGTACTTGGAGCGTATGGACGGGCAGGCCCTTGTCGCGCAGCCACCAGGACGCGCCCACTGTGGGGTGGCCGGCGAACGGCAATTCCGTTGCGGGAGTGTAGATGCGTGCGCGGGCGGTGTGCGCTCCCGGCTGCGGAAGATCCACGAAAATTGTTTCGCTATACCCCAATTGGTGAGCGATCCGCTGCCGGTCTTTTGGATCGACGGTGCTGTTGTCGACCACGCCGAGCCGGTTCCCGTGGGTTCCCTGCGGGTCGGTGAAAACGCGCAACACGGTCACGTCGGTACTCATGGACCGACTCTACGTCGCTCGATGGCCGGTCAGGTCGCGCTACGCTCGTCGGCGCTCATCGCGTCAAGTACCGCGACACGGGTGTCGAGAGTCCCGGTGATCGCCCTTTCGCTGACCCCGTGGCGCAACAGGCTGCGCAGCAAATCTTGGTCGTAATCGGCCGGCTCGGTGGAACCGATGAACCGCTCGACCACTTCCACGAAGCGGTCAGGGTCGTCATGGAACGGGAAATGACCAGAGCGGTGGAAGATCTCCAACTGCGCCCCCGGCATCGCGGCGTGCAACATCCGGGCGTGGCTGACCGGGATCACAGAGTCATCTTCGCCCCAAACCAATTGCACTGGAACGGATTCGGTGAGGTAACATCGGTCGAGCATCGTCACGACCTGGCCGCGCCAGTCCACGACGGCCCGCAGCGTCCGCGAGAACGCCGCCGACGCGGTGGGTTCGGGAAGTTCGGCGAGCACGCGCAGCACGTCGGGCAGATCGCGGCCAAACCTCGTTGAGCCGAGAGCCGCTCCGATGATACGGCCCGCCAGATGCAACGCCGGCAATGCGCCGGGCAGCCGTAACAGCGCCAATGCCTCGCTGCCCATCGGAAGAGCGGCCAGCCGCAGGGCGAAATGGACGTCCTTCGTAACCCCGCCGGTGCCCACCAGAACAATCCGTTCCACCAGTTGCGGGTACTGGTAGGCGAATTGCATCGTGACGCCGCCGCCCAGCGAGTGCCCGATGACGGTGACGCGCTCGATGTCGAGCACCGCGAGCAGGTCGCGCATGCCGTTGGCGTAGGCCGCCACCGAGTAGTCGGCGCGCGGCTTGTCAGACTTGCCGTGCCCGAGCAGGTCGGGGGCGATGACAGTGAACCGCTGGGCCAGCTTGGTCTGCACCGTGTCCCACGTCGACGAGTTGTCGCCGATCCCGTGGATCAGCAGGATTGCAGGCCCCGACCCCGCCACCCGGAAGGCCCGCCGGTAGCCATGGATGGTGCGGAACTGCAGCGACGGGGTGACCTCGCGCACGGGGCGCAGGTTCCGCTTGCGACCGGTCATATGGCCAACTTCGGGTCGGGGCGGCCGCGCCGCTCGTGATTACTTCTTGTCGTCGCCGTCTCTGAAGCCGTCGGAGAAGCCGCCGTTGCGCTCGGCCAGGAAACGTTCGAACTCGGCACCGAGTTCGTCGCCGCTGGGGAGATCTTCGTCCCGGGCCAGCAGCGAGCGGTTCTCCTGCGCCTCGACGAACGCGTCGTACTGCCGCTCCAAGGCCGCGACGACCTGGGCGACCTCGGGGCTGGCGTCGACCTGTTCGTCGATCTTGGCCTGCACCTCGGCCGCCGCTTCGGTCAGAGCGGCAAGCGGGATCTGAAGTGAGGCCGCCTTGCTGACCTGCTCGAGCAGTGCCTCAGCCGCGGCCGGAAAGTCCGTCTGGGCGAGGTAGTGCGGGACGTGGACCGTGAAGCCGACGACTTCATGGCCGTGCTGAGCCATCCGGAACTCCAGCAGGTTCGACGCGCTGCCGGGCACCTGCACCTCGCCAACCCACGGCTGGTGGTGGGCGATCAGTTCCTTGTTGTTGGCGTGCGCGGTCAGCGTTACCGGGCGCGTGTGCGGCACGGCCATCGGGATGGTGCCGAGACCGATCGTCTGGCGCACCCCGAGCCGCTCCGCCAGCAGCCGCACCGCCGTGATGAACCGCTCCCACTTCAGGTCGGGCTCCATGCCTGCCAGCAGCAGAAACGGTGTACCGACGCTGTCGTGCAGCGCGTACAGGCTCAGCTCGGGGTCTTCGTAGTGAGTGAAGTGGTCGGTCTTGAACGTCATCAGCGGACGCCGCGACCGGTAGTCCAGCAGCTCGTCGATCGCGAACGACGCCACCAGCTCGGTGTCCAGCGCGTCACGGAGATACCGGGCAGCCAGCCGGATCGAATGACCGGCGTCGGAGAAGCCCTCGAGGGCGTGAATCATCACCGGCCCGCGGCCATCGGGTGAAGACAACTGGGGCGCCGGGAACTCGAGCTCATACATCCCGGTCTGCTCTGGCCGGTAGTGATCGTGCTCATCAGCCATGAATCTCGCCTCCTTCCGCAGTGCCGTGACGTCTAGTGTCCCTCACATCTCGGCGGACGCCATCGGACGCGACAATTCTGCGATCGCGGATACCCCCATTGGCAAAACACAACACGCACGTGCATCCATTCCCCGTGCACGACACGCCGCCGCGCCGGACCGGGTTTGCTCCGGCATGATCGACAATCATGTGTTCGGCGAGGTCTCGGCGTCCGGTCGCAGTGGCGGCCGTGGTGGCCCTGACGTTTGCCGGCTGCGGGCACCCTGGACCGCCGACGCCCCATCCGTCACCTGGGTCGCCGGCCCCCACCGCCGCGCCGGTCGACACAAACCCGCTGGTCGGGGCGGTCTTTTTGGGTGGCGGCGACTTGCACACCTGCACCGGCGCCGTGCTGCATTCAGGTTCTGGCGACCTGATCCTGACCGCTGCCCACTGCCTGGCCGGAGGAGCCCCCGCGACCTTCGTGCCGGGCTTCAGTGGCGACTCCGGCCCTGCCGGCACGTGGACGATCACGGCGGTGTATCTCGACTCGCGGTGGATGGGCAAACAGGATCCGGTGGCTGACTTCGCCATTGCCCGGGTGAGCCGTGACGGCGCCGGATCGGTGGAATCCGTGGTGGGTCCCGGCCTGTCGCTCGGCGCCGCTCCGCACAAGGGCACGCTTGTGACCATCACGGCCTATCCGGCGAGCGTCGGCGGGGCGCCGATCGGATGCCGCGGCAAAACCGCCACCGGGCCCCGCGGATTTCCTTCGCTGTCGTGCGACGGGATGCCGGACGGGACCAGCGGCGCGCCGTGGCTGAGCGGGTCGTCTGTCGTCGGCCTGATCGGCGGTCTCCACGGTGGTGGCTGCAACGACAACGTCTCGTACTCGCCACCGTTCGATGGAGCGCTCGCCGGGTTGCTGACACGGGCCGAGGCCGCAGGGCCGGACGACACCCCACCGGCGGCGTTCGACGGCGATTGTTGACTAATGCCGGAACTGGTTGAGCGCGCGCATTTTGTTCATCACATCCAGCGCCGCGACCTTGTAGGCCTCTGAGAACGTCGGGTAGTTGAACACGGCGTCGACCAGGTACTCGATGGTGCCGCCACAGCCCATGACGGCCTGGCCGATGTGGACCATCTCGGTGGCGTTGGTGCCGAAGATGTGGACGCCCAGCAGTTTGAGGTCCTCGGTGGAGACCAGCAGTTTGAGCATGCCGTACGAGTCCCCGGCGATCTGGCCGCGCGCCAGCTCCCTGTACCGCGACACGCCCACTTCGTACGGAATGGAGTCCTTGGTCAGGTCAACTTCGGAGCGGCCGACATACGACACCTCCGGAATGGAGTAGATCCCGATCGGCTGCAGCTCCGGCATCCCCGAGGCAGGCTCGCCGAAGGCATGGTAGGCGGCGAGACGACCCTGGTCCATGGAGGTGGAGGCGAGAGCCGGGAAGCCGATGACGTCGCCGACGGCGTAGATGTGGTCGACCTTGGTCTGGAACTGGTCGTCGACAAAGATGCGGCCGCGGTTGTCGGCTTCCAGGCCGGCGTTGCCCAGATCGAGATGGTCGGTCTGGCCCTGCCGTCCCGCTGAATACATGACGGTTTCGGCGGGAATCTGTTTTCCGCTCGCCAACGTGGTGACTGTGCCCGCCGCGCCGACGTCGACGGCGGTCACTTCTTCCCCGAACCGGAACGTGACGGCCAGGTCGCGCAGGTGGAACCGCAGTGCCTCGACGATCTCGGGATCGCAGAAGTCGAGCATCGAGTCGCGTTTCTCGACGACGGTGACCTTGGTGCCGAGCGCGGCGAACATCGACGCGAATTCGATGCCGATGACGCCGGCGCCGACCACCACCATCGATGACGGCAACGACTTCAGGTCAAGGATGCCGTCGGAGTCCAGCACCCGCTCCTCGTCGAACTCGACTCCGGGTGGTCGCGCCGGCTTGGTGCCGGTGGCGATCAGCACGTATTGGCCACCGATGGTGACGCGCTCGCCACGGATCGGGTCCTCCACGAGCACGGTGTGTTCGTCGAGGAAGCGGCCGTGCCCGGTGTACAGCTCGATGCGGTTGCGCATCAGCTGTGATCGCACAACATCGATTTCCTTGCCGATGACGTGCTGAGTGCGGGCCAGCAGGTCAGCAGGCGTGATCTTGTCCTTGACCCGATAGCTGGCGCCGTAGAGCTCACGCTGGTTCATGCCGGTCAGGTAGACGACGGCTTCACGCAGCGTCTTGGAGGGGATCGTGCCGGTGTTTACACACACGCCGCCGAGCATGCGGCCGCGCTCGACCACCGCCACCGACTTGCCCAGTTTGGCCGCGGCGATGGCGGCCTTCTGGCCACCGGGGCCGGAACCGATGACGACGAGGTCGTACTCCATGAGATAGACATGTACGCCGATTGCGGGAATCTCGCATGCCGACGACGTCAATAGCGTGTGAACAACGCACATGACAGCGCCAGCCGTCATCCCCAGCAGCGATTTCATCCACAGCCGGCGGCGCCGCGGCGGGTTTTCGGGCCGTACCCGACGGTGACGCCCGCCACTGTCATCGCATGACCACTTGGCAGCCCGACTTCCTGCTCAACCGGCCCGGTGCGCTGATCGCGGCCCTGCCCGCGGTGCTCGGCTTCGTGCCGGAGAAATCGCTGGTGCTTGTCACTCTGAGTCGCGGCGAGCTTGGCTCGGTGATGCGAGTCGATCTGTCGGCCCGCACCACCGAGACCCTCGCCCACGTCGGTGAGGTTGCCGCGGCCTCAAGACCCGACGCAGCCATCGCGGTCATCGTCGACGCCGACGGCGCACAGTGCCCGATGTGTGCTGAAGACTTCCGCGATCTGGCCGATGAATTGACAGAGATCCTTGCAGCCCAGGGTGTTTCACTGATCGCCGCGCACGTGGTGGACAGGGTCGCGGCCGGGGGCCGCTGGCATTGCGCCGACTGCTGCGGTGCGGGCGGTGTGGTCGACGACCCCCGGGCATCGCCGCTGGCGATGGCGGCCGTGCTCGACGGTCGCCGGCTCTACCTGCGCAGGCAGGAACTGCAGGAGGTCATCGCCACGGACCGCCCTGCGCGCAGCCGGCGGCTGGCTGGTCTGATCTCCGACAGACTGAAATGCGATGACGCAGCGCGACGCGAGGATGCGGACGGCAGCGCCCGTCGCGACGTGATGGCGGCGATCGCAGCCGCGGCGCGGGTGGCCGGCGGCGTGGAACTCTCCGATGGGGAGCTGGCCGAACTGGGATGTGCGCTAACCGACATTCGCGTCCGCGACACGCTCTACGCACTGGCGGTCGCCGAGAATGCCGCCGAAGCGGAGGCGCTGTGGGGCGTGTTGTCGCGGACGTTGCCCGAGCCGTGGCGTGTGGAGCCGTTAGTGTTGCTGGCGTTTTCCGCCTACGCCAGGGGTGACGGACCGCTGGCAGGGGTCGCGCTCGAGGCGGCGCTGCGTTGCAGCGGCGAACACCGGATGGCCGGGATGCTCGACTCGGCGCTGCAATCGGGCCTGCGACCTGAGCAGATCAGAGAACTGGCCAAGACCGGGTACCGGTTGGCGGACCAACTGGGCGTGCGGCTGCCTCCGCGGCGCACATTCGGCAGATGGGCCGGTTAGACCTTCTCGACCTTCACGGCGTGCGCCATCTGGTGGGGCAATTCCACCTGTTCGTGGCCCGGGATCAAGATCGTTACGCTGCCCGCGGGGTTGGTCTGCACCGTCACGCGGGCGTTGGGCACCACGCCCGCCTCTTTGAGCCGCGTGATCAAATCCACGTCGCCCTGGACGTGTTCGGTCAGCTGGCGTACCACGACCGCCACCGGCGAGCCTGCGGGCAGCTCCGTCAGCCGCACCAGGACGGCGTCGTCCCGGTTGGGGAGTGCGTTGACGCCGAGCTCGGCCAGGCCCGGGATCGGGTTGCCGAACGGCGACGTCGTCGGGTGGTTGAGCACCCGAACGAGGCGCCGTTCGACGTCTTCGCTCATCACGTGCTCCCACCGGCAGGCCTCGGCGTGCACTTCCTCCCACGGCAGACCGATGATGTCCACGAGGAGGCGCTCGGCGAGCCGGTGCTTGCGCATCACTGAGACTGCGAGTGTGCGGCCCCTGTCGGTGAGTTCCAGGTGGCGATCCCCGGCCACGTGCAGCAAACCGTCGCGTTCCATGCGCGACACGGTCTGGCTTACGGTGGGACCGCTCTGCTCGAGGCGCTCGGCGATACGTGCCCGCAGCGGAACGACGCCCTCTTCCTCGAGGTCATAGATCGTCCGCAGATACATCTCGGTGGTATCGACCAGATCGTTCATTAGGGCATCCTTCGTTCGAGCTGAGTCTACCGGTGTCAGCCCGCTGGAGGGTGCTTAGACAAGCCGCGAGGGCACGCCGATGAGCCGCTTGCGCGAAGAGGATCAGATTGCGATGAGCCGCTTGCGCGAAGAGGATCAGATAGCCGTGTGCCCGCCGGGTGGAATCCGGCGGGCACACGGGGAGGGAGGTCAGGTCAGCTGGCGTAGGAGCGCAGCCGCTCGGCGCGTTCACCATTGCGGAGCTTGGCCATCACTTCACGCTCTATCTGGCGGACCCGCTCGCGGGAAAGCCCGAACAGCTTGCCGATCTGATCCAGCGTTCGGGGCTGGCCGTCATCGAGGCCGAAGCGCAGCCGGATCACCTGCTGCTCGCGCTCATCGAGGGTGGCGAGCACGTGACGGATGTCGCTGTGCAGCAGCTCGGAGATTACCGCGTTTTCCGCAGACATCGCCTCGGCGTCCTCGATGAAGTCGCCCAACGGGGCTTCCTCATCGCTGCCGACCGGCATATCCAAGCTCACCGGATCGCGGCTGTGCTCAAGCAGATCGGTGATCTTGTCCACCGGGATGCCCGATTCGGCGGCCAGCTCTTCGTCGGTTGCCTCACGACCGAGGTTCTGGTGCATTTCCCGCTTGATGCGAGCCAGCTTGTTCACTTGCTCCACCAAGTGGACGGGCAGCCGGATGGTGCGGCTCTGGTCAGCCATGCCGCGGGTGATCGCCTGGCGGATCCACCACGTGGCGTACGTGGAGAACTTGAAACCCTTGCTGTAGTCGAACTTCTCCATCGCTCGGATCAGACCCAGGTTGCCTTCCTGAATCAAGTCCAGCAGCGGCATGCCGCGCCCCGTGTAGCGCTTGGCCAGCGACACCACCAGACGAAGGTTCGCCTCGAGCAGGTGGCTGCGCGCCGCCTGCCCGTCGCGGACAACCATCGCCAATTCACGCTTGCGGTTCTCGCCCAGCCGCTTGCGCGTCTCCAGTAAGTGCTGGGCGTAAAGACCGACCTCGATACGCTTGGCCAGCTCTACCTCGTCCGCCGCGTTGAGCAACGCCGTCTTGCCGATGCCATTCAGATACACCCGGACGAGATCGGCGGCTGGACTCTGCGCGTCCAGATCGCTCTCAAACCGGCTAACGGTGGCATTTGCCATTGCGGCCTCCTGATCGCCTCAAACTGTCATGAAGTCCAACGCCGCGAAGGCGCTCAAAGTTCCCGCGCATGTACCGGAGTAACCCCTCTGATCTGCGCGTATGCGGCGACGACCTGAGAATGTCCTGAGAATAAGGCTAGATTGGCCTAATCTTGCGCGGTTCCCGACGGATTCGGTCGCTCCGGTTGCGGGTCGGCATGGAGGGCGGGGCCCAGCGCGGGTCGATTAGCCGTGGGGAACAACGGTGTACGGCGGGCGCCGCGGTCGAAGCGGCGCGGCTCCTCGGCGCGGCGCGGCGGCCGGTCGTTCGCGATCAGTACCGCCATCCACGGCAACGGCACCGACACCAGAATGATCAGCAACGAGATCAAGCCGTTCTGCCAGAGCCCGTAAGCAACGGCTGCCAATATCAACGCCGGAATGCGAAACGACATCAAGGTCAGGTATTTACGGACCCGCGCGCGCTGCTCCACCTCGTGGGAGGGAGCGGCACGGGTGATAAGGACGGGTCGTCCGTTGTCGTCGAAACTCAGCTCGGGGCCGTGTTTCATACCTCCACTGTTTCACACCCGACGGCCTCTGGGCAGATCAGTTTCTTACGGGATTTTTACCGGGCACAATGGCGGTATGGAAACCCAGACGATCGAACGCACCGAGACCGACGAACGCGTCGACGACGGGACCGGCAGCGACGTTCCGAAGTACTTCCACTACGTCAAGAAGAACAAGATCGCCGAGAGCGCCGTGATCGGCACGCACGTCGTGGCTCTGTGCGGTGAGGTGTTCCCGGTGACGCGCTCAGCCAAGCCCGGGTCCCCTGTTTGCCCCGACTGCAAGCGCATCTACGAGAACCTCAAGAAGGGCTGACGGGCCCGCCGGCTGAAGCGGCGTTATCGGCGGCCTCGCTTGTGCTGGTCAGCTCCTCGGTGCGGGCCTTCAGCCACCAGCGCAGCCGACGGGCGTGCGTGTGGGGCGCGGGCCACTGCTCCTGAATGGCGTTGTTGAGTTCCGCGCCGATCACCACGGCGAAACCCATGAAGAACGCGAACAGCAGGAACGCGATCGGCGTGGCCAGTGCTCCGTACGTGTAGCCGGTGCTGGTGATCCACTGGAGATAGAAACGCAGCCCGAAGCTCGCGATCAGGAACACGACGGTCGCCAGCACGGCACCGAGCACTAGTCGGTGTGTGGGCAGGGGTCTCGGCAGCGAGACCCGGTAGAGAACGGTGACGGCGAAGACGAGCCCGATGCCGAGCACCGGGTAGTAGCCGTATTGCAGGACGCTGTCCCAGCTGTCCGGGATCCATTGTGAGACCTTCTGCGGGCCCAGCGCGATCACGGGCAGAAGAGCAATGGCGGCCACGAGCATGACCACATAGATCCCGAGCGCGAAGAAGCGCTGTCTCACCGGGTGCCGCAGCGGGGTCTGGCCGTGAGCCTCGACCACCGAATCGACGAACGCTGAGATCGCCGACGACCCTGCCCACAGCGAGATGACGAAGCCTACCGACACCACCTCGCCGCGCGCGCCCTGCACGATGGCGGTGATCGTGGGGGCGATGATCTCGTTGACGACGCTGGGGGAGAAGAAGCTGTTGGCCGCGCTGATCAGCCGGTGCTCGATGGTGGCGAGCGTGTCGGGCCCGAACCACGGCGCGATGTAGGCCAGGCTGCCGAGTAGCCCCAGCAGCAACGGCGGCAAGGACAGCACCTGCCAGAATGCCGCTTGCGCCGACTCAGCAAAGATCGAGTCGTCCCACGCCTTCGACAATGTGCGCACGACGACACCCCACAGGGTGTGCTTCGTCTTCTTCACCGGGTCCTGGTCCGTCATGACCAGTACAGGATTCCTGACACCGGCCGCAGATGCCCGGCAACCGCGCCGGGGAGCGGCCGGCTAGTCCTGCAGCGACGACTCGCTCACCTCGAGCACCGCCGCCAACTCGACCAGCTTTGCCTCGTGCTCGTTCGCATGGTGCTGGCAGAACAGCAGTTCGGCGCCAGACGGCAGCTTGGCCCGCACGCGAGCGGCGGCACCACAACGGTCGCAGCGATCAGCCCTCGTAAGTTCCGGACTGGTCAGCGTCGCGTTCATGTGGCTTCTCCTTCTCGCAATATCTACCCTGACAGACGCATCCGGGTCCGGCCTTGTTCCCGGGCCGTCCACGGGTGTGTCTTTTTTCACGTTTCCCTTCGTACGTCAGGCAAGCTGGTGCCGATGAGTACCACCTATCCGGTGTTGCTACACCTCTGCCCTGGCGCGGCCTGGGCGGCAGCACAGTCAGTCGGCCAGCACCGCCCCGGATCGTTGGCCGAAGTCGGCTTCGTGCATCTGTCGACACCGGAGCAGGTGCACCTGCCTGCCAATCGGCTCTACGCCGGGCGCACCGATCTGCTCCTGTTACACATCGACCCCGCGCTGCTCCAGGCGCCTGTGCGTTGGGAACCCGGAGTCGTAACGGATCCGGCATCGATGATGTTCCCGCACCTGTACGGCCCGTTGCCGGTCGCGGCCGTCGTCGCGGTCAGTGAATATCGCCCGGGGCCGGACGGGCTGTTTCATCCCGTTCAGTCACGGGACTCTCCGGCGACGTAGGCGTCGGCTTCCACCTCGACCAACAGCTCGGGGGAAATAAGCGCAGACACTTCGACCATGGTCGCGACGGGCCGGACGTGGCTGAACACCTCCCGGTGCACGGCACCCACCTCGCGCCATATCGAGATGTCGGTGACATATATCCTGATGCGCACCACGTCGGTCAGCGCTGCGCCCGCCTCGTATAATACGATATCAATGCGCCCCAAGGCATCTCGTGTTTGGGAGGCGACGTCGTCGCCTTCGCCGGTAGTGCCGGCCACCACCACAAGCGGCCCCACGCGCACTGCGCGCGAATAGCCGACGGCCGGCTCGTAATCCGACGCTGAACTGATACTGATCCGTCGCGCTGCCACCGCGCCAGGCTGGGCGCGGCCAGCGTCAGCCGGCGGCTCCCCCCTTGTGGATCTTTGGTCAGTGCAGGCTCACGCATGCGGTCAGGCAGGAAGCGCGAGGCGACCGCGACAAGCCCCAGGGGCGCGTGGCGGACCCGGCCGAGAACCAACGACAGCACCGCAAGGGCCAGCGCGACGAGAACCGCGGTGCGAAACGGCACATTGCCAACCAGAATCCAGTAGACGATCCAGGCGCGAAGCCAACCAGGGTGCCACCAACCGTGCGTTCCTAGCGAGTCCGCGTGCGCAGATGCCGCCGAAACATGCGGTCTACATGCGAGAAAGCCGCGGGCCCAACGAGGTCGGAAGGCGCGGGGAGCGACGCCGTGGCGTCAGGACCGCCCGAGGCGACTGGGTGTCGCGCGAGCGTTGCCCGACTGCGTATTTCATCGCGCGGCGACGGCCGTGAGGCGACCGAACTTCGGTAGATGCTGTCGGCTTCGCCAGGCCAGGTAATCGCGCATGCGGAACCACTCAGCGGTGTAGCTGATTTGGGAAAAGGCCCGACACGTGACAGTGGAGGTCCCAATAGGCTGGATTGAGAATCGTCTTGACCGTCCGGCCGCCGGGCCGTTCGCCGTGCGCGGTGGCGGGCTTGTTCGAACTCTTGGCTCAGGTGAACGCGACGGCGGCGCACATCGTAGCGATCCAGGCGACGCCCAGTAATTGTATTACGCGGTCGCGGAGAACTATGTCTTCAGGTTCACCGGCCATGCCGCTGTCGACGTCGACGGCGTAGCGCAGGATCGCGATTGTGATCGGGATCATCGAGACCGCGTACCAAGAGCCGGAATGCCCGTCTCGCTCGAATGCCCACAGCCCGTAGAAAACAACGACGGCGGTGGCTGACATGGTCCACACAAATCGGAGGTAGGTGCCGGTGTAGCTCTCCAGCGACTTGCGGATCTTGGCGCCGGTGCGTTCGGCGAGCTGCAGTTCTGCGTAGCGCTTGCCAGCCACCATGAACAGCGACACGAACGCCATCACCAGCAGGAACCACTGTGACAGCGGAATGCCGGTGGCCACGCCGCCGGCGATCGCGCGGATCAGGTAGGCCGAGGAGACGATGCAAATGTCGAGCACGGCTTGGTGTTTGAGGCCGAAGCAGTAGCCCAGCTGGATTGCGAGATAGACAGCGATGACCAGTCCCAGCGCTGGGACAGTCACGATTGAGATACCCAGCGAGGCGGCAGCGAGCACGATGGCCAATGTGTAGGCCAGAGAGGGCGCGACCACCCCGGCGGCGATGGGCCGGAAGCGTTTGGTGGGGTGTTGCCGGTCGGCGTGCACATCGCGGGCATCGTTGACCAGGTAGATCGAGGATGCGGCCAGGCAGAACACTACGAACGCGATGCCCACCTTGTAGAAAACATCGCGGTACTCATAGTGGACGTTGCCGCCGAGAGTGGCCAGGGGTGCGGCAACCACCAGGATGTTCTTGATCCATTGACGGGGTCGCAGCGCTTTGATAGTGCCAACCGCCGCATTGGTGGGCGGCCCGACTTCGGGCGACCCTCCGCGGCTCATAACCATCAAGTATGCGGGGTTCGCGTTGTCAAACTCGGAGCGCACCGGCCGTGTCGGCCGCGGCTGTCCACCATGATTGTTCCGCTTTCGGCGACCAGAGACTTGACGTCTATCGTCACGCCTGCGGCCATCGCAACCTGGGCCACGAGCTCGGCCGTGACGGCGTCCGCGCCGCCACTCATTGCGGACCGTCGACCCACAGCGTCGACATCGAACAAACTGACCAGTTCGGCCGGCTCGGGGTCTGCCCAGGCGGCGAAGCACCTGCCGAGGACCACTCCGGCGAATCGCTGATCTAAACCGCCTCTGATGGGCGCCCTGCCCCGACGTGTCCAGACCCACGTTGCGAACAACGTACTAGCGACCCTTGGTCGCTAGTACGTTGTGAGTTTTCAGGCAGCGTTGAGCGGCAGTCTGGCCTTGTCGATGGGTTCTGCGATGTGAGTGTCGATGGTGCGCAATGCTTTTCGTAGTGGTGGCGGGAGGCGCCAGCCTGGTCCACCA
>JAOPWC010000053.1 GCA_025965895.1 Mycobacterium sp. | reverse complement strand
AGAGGTCGCCTGCGGCAGCTAGGGAACGATTGCAGTCGCTGCTCGCAGTGACACCGGTAGATGTTTGAGTCCGTGCAGTCCAATACTGTCGTTGAAGGTCGGTTCACCGGCCAGAGTTAGCTGGGGGAAGTGTTCGAACAGCGATTGCAGCCCGATATGTAGTTCCATGCGAGCCAGCGCCGCACCTAGGCAGGCGTGCACACCGGTACCGAAGCTGATGTGCTCGCGGGCGTTGGCGCGGGTTGTGTCAAAGGTATCGGGGTGTTGAAGACTGCCGGGTCACGGTTGGCGCCGCCCACCAGAAGAAATATGCTTTCGCCTGCCCGTACGGGGTATCCCTGGATCTCAACTTGTTCGGTGGCGACCCGCCCCGCCAGTTGGCCGGTGGTGTCATAGCGCAAGATCTCCTCGATCGCGTTGGGCCAGCCCTCGGGGTTCGTGCGCAGCGTGGCCAATTGGTCGGGGTGACGGACGAGGGCCACGACGGCCTTGCCCAAAACGTGAGTCGTGGTGACGAAACCCGCGCCGAGGAGCAGCCCCGCCAGCATCCTGATCTCAGGTTCGGTGAGATCGCCGTTGTGTACAACATCCGCCAGGATGCTGTTGGCGTCGTCATCTTGGCGTAGCCGCTCGATATGCTCCCCGAGGTACTGGTCGAACCCGTGCAGAGCGTTCATCGCCGCGCGAAAATCACGCCAGGATGCGGCAGTGCTGCCAATCAGTCCCGTCGTCGACTCGGCGACTTCACGAAGATAGCGAATGTCATCGCGTGGGATTGCCAGCATCTCGGCAATGACCGCGATGGGGATCCGGGAGGTTTACTCGGCGATCAAATCCCACTCTGCCCTGCCCTCCAGACCGCGAAGCACGCCATCGGCGATTTCGTGAACACGGACGCGAAGCCCTTCTAGCGCCCGCGGCGTGAACGACCGTGAAACCAGACGACGCAACCGCGTGTGCTCAGGCGGATCGGTGACCAACATAGAGGGCGGTTCAAGGGGATTCAGCACACCGGGAGCGGTCTTGGCCAGGATCCACTGTACGAACCGAAAAGGTGACCGGTCCCGTTGCTTGATGGTCCGGAACCGGCCGTCGCGCAGTACCTCACGAACAATCTGCGCGTCAGCGCTGACCCAGCCCACCCTTTCCACCGGGGACATCCGTCCGCGCGCGCGAACTTGCTCGAGGAGCGGATAAAGATCGCTGACCGGGTTGGAGTCGATCGTCAGGAGCTGCGACAACGGATCACCCCGCCGAGCTAGCAGTTTCAGCGACGCACGTGGGAGTCCATATCCCGCCGCCCAATGCGTCCACTCCCGGATCGGCAGCTCCATCGTGCCCACACTCCCTGGCAATTGGTTGCACCTGAGCCTAAATGGCATGCTGCCGCCCAAGCCCGTTAGCTGATGTTTCCGCAGGAATTTCTCAGTGACGAGTCTGCTGCCTGAGTCGACGATCGTTCCCATCCCGGTCCCTCTTGACTGCGTGGACGGATTCGGCCCCACGGCTACCTCGATCCGACTGTCCAATCGGGGATGTCGCTATTCGCGTTGACGCCCGAACCCCAACTGCGGGAAGGGTTATCACGGCTCCGTGCTGACCTTGCCAGCGGTGCATGGGAGCGCCAACACCAAGACCTCCGCGACAGGCAGGAACTGGACCTCGGCTATCGACTATTGATTTCCGACCACTAGAGCTGGCTGCTGCGGCCGGTAACGCCTATCCAGGTTCGAGGTGGACTGCGATCCAAGCACCCCAGCACCACCGCACGGTCACCCAGCAGCTTCACCGCGTACTTCTCGACGATCAGCGTGAGTCGGCGCGAGACCCTGCGCGGGCTGGCTCGCTGGTTTTGATGGGTGGAAACCAGGGCGCTCCCCGCAGAGGTCGGTAGTCGGCGACGGAGAAGGCGGTTATGGCTGCTGAGATCAGCGCGCCGAAGACGCCGGGCTGACGGGTGGCGTGTTCGGGAAAGTCAAACGGAATCAGCCAGGCGAGCAGCAGCATTGAGGTGGTGTTGAGTAAGTCGGTAGCGGCGATAAGCGATAGATCAGGGCGGCCCACGCCGTATTGCCCGCCGGTGATCGCCGTGGCGATCCCGAACACGCCAGCGACCAGGAACAGCACCGCGGCCACTGGGTTGAACTCCCAGCCGGTTTGGTGGACGCCCTCAACGTCTGCCCACGGTAGGAAAAGCGACGCGATCAATAGTGCGCCGCCGACGCCGGCGATCAGCCGTCGGCATACGGGGGTTTTCGCAGCCATGTCCGTCCCTCCGGGTGATTGCGGCGGATAGGCCGCCTATGTTGCTATAACAATTGTTATTCCTGGTCACGAACATAACGACTGTTATGGCATCATGTCAATGATGACTTCGGCCGACACCTTGAGCACCCGGGACCGCCTGGTGGCCGCCGCCTTGGCCGTGCTCGAAAGAGACGGACCGGCGGCGATTCAAGCGCGAACCCTGGCGGGCGAGATCGGCGCGTCCACCATGGCGGTGTACACGCACTTCGGGGGCATGCCCAAGCTGGTCGAAGCGGTGATGCGTGAAGGGCTTGCGCGCTTCGCCGAGCACACTCGCGGGGTGCAACACACCGACGACCCGGTGGCTGATCTCATCGCCGGCGGCTTGGCCTACGGCGAGTTCGCGATCCAAAACCCACAGCTGTACAAGTTGCTGTTCGGTCTCACCGACCTTGGCGCGGTCCATAAGCTCTCAGCCGGTGCGGCCGCGCAGTGGGATCTCACCGAAGGACTCGACGCATTGTCGGTGTTGGTTACTGCGGTCGAGCGGGTCATCGAGGCCGGGCGGATCCGACCGCAGAAGCCGACCCCTGCGGCCACCCAGATCTTGAGTGCCACCCACGGATTCGTGCTGCTGGCGATGAGCGGATTCATCGACTCCCAAGGACTGCAACACGTGATGGCCCCATTGGCGATCAACTTGATGGTGGGTCTGGGCGACACACGCCGGCGCGCCGAACGCTCCCTGGCCGCTGCGATCAGCGCGCGCGTGGCCCAGAGACAAAACGAATCAGGCCGCGGAGCCGTGTGAATCACTTCGTCGGCTGGCGTAGGCCGGCCATGAACTGGTGGATTGCGGTCTGCCTGAAGGACGGCTTCTGAAGATGCCGCTGGCTCGGCGAGGCCATTCTGGCTGGATGATGGTCGATGCGGGAGCGGGGTTTGAGTTCTGCGTGTGGCAGGGGAGTGAGGTTTGCTGTTCCGGTGCCGAGCGGTGCGGCTACCGTTCCACCGCGGCTTTGATCGCGCGCTGCGTCCGCTTCATGTCCTGCTTCAACCGCGGGCCGCGCACCCGGCCGAGGGCCCGCCAGTAGAGCCGCATCGCCGGAATGTCTCTCAACTCAAACGACTCGGTCACCTCGGTACCTCCACCGCTGGTCGGGCTCAGGCTGAAGCGCCACGTGACCTGTACCGTGTTACTCGGCGCGATGGGAAGCCCCAACGGTCGTGACCGCACGGCGAAGGCGAATACCCGCCCCGCATCACACTCGGTCACGGTGCAGGCAGTCCTGGTTGTGTCAAGGTAAATCGGCCCCACTGTGACAGGGATATTTGGCCCCGGCGTGAGGACGCGAGTGAGGACCCGGTGGCTTTGGGTGGGGATGTCGACGACACCACTTGTTTGTAGGCCGCACGCGCGACGGTCACCCTGGGTCAGGCGAGGCTACGGGCGCGCACTGTGGGGACGCCTGGGCCGGTGAGATCGTCGCAGTAGGCGCGGCGGCCCGCCATGGCCATCGTCAACGCAAGAGTCGTGCCGCTGACAAGGGGGCCGGCGCCGGTCGCGAAGGGACCGTCGGTCGCCTCGACACGCAGGCCCTCGATGATGCTCCGGCCGGCCACTGTGAAGTTGCGGCTGGCGTAGAAACGGGCGACCTCGGTGACGGCGCCCACCGGGGGGGTGCGCAGCAGCCCGAGGGGACGGCGGATGTCCTGAGCGTGTACGACGACCTCACCTAGCCATGCGGCGGTGGGCCCGGGGGCGGACGTGGTGCTGGTGACGATGCGGCGGAATCGCTCGAGCGTCTCGGCGGGCGTTGCGCCGCGATACTCTGCTAGACGCCGATCGTTGTGCAGGTCGAAGTCGAACCGTGCGCCCAGGACGCTGGCAAACCAGCGCAGCGGGCCGATGCTCGCCGCCGCAGTGAGGTGGGCAACGACCTCCTCGATCACCCACCGCCCGCAGAGCGACGGCTGCGCCCAACGCCCATTGTTGAGATCGGCGAGATCCTCGGCGAGGGCGGCGCGCTCACTGTGAGCGGCCGACCAAAGACCATCTCGTGTGGTGGGTTTGATCATGAAATCTCCTGTAGTGGTTTGGATGAATACCAGTAAGGACTCCACGCGAGCACAGGAATCATCGGTCACAGCGGGGGTCTAATGAATCGCTCAAGGGTGCTATCTCCAGGTCAAGGCTGTTCGCCGCTCACCGTGACGCGGCACCGGGGTTTTTGTCCAGGGCGGCGCGCGCGAGGGTGGTGAAGCCGATGGCGTCGAGGACCGCCGTGGTGACCGTGTTCGGTGAGGAACTGGCGCAGCTCGGTGTGAACGAGTGGGCTGCCCTGGCGGAGGAACTCCTCGCAGAGTTCGAGCAGCTCGGTGGTGATCTGTTCGGGCGCAACGCCGAACTGGACGTCGGGATCGGCGGGATCGGGTGCGTCGGCGGGCTGGAACTCGAGGTGCATACGGATCCCTTTCGGGGATTGGTGGATCAGGTGGTGGCGCGAGCCGCGCGGGCATGGGCCAGGAGGTAGGACTCGGTGCCGGTCTCAATGATGTTCCCGGCGAACGTCAAACGATCGACGATCGCAGCGCATAGCCGCGGATCGGTGAACGTCTTGGTCCAGCCGGAGAAGCTTTCGTTGCTCGCGATCGCGACGCTGGCGGTTTCCTCCCGCTCGGTGAGAACCTGGAACAGCATCTCGGCGCCACGGCGGTCGAGTTGCATGTAGCCCAGTTCTTGTCTCAAGAGTTAGGCGCCGCGACTGTCATCAGGTGGCTGGTTGGGTCACCGGAGCGGAGCGATCGACACCGGGCGGCAACCCCGCGGTGCCGCCGACACCTACCCAAGCGTGAAATCTACGGGCGGGTGACCCGACCGCTGGTGCTGGTGTTGGGCGTCCGGCGGCCCTCCACGCCGAGCACCGCGAGCGAGCGAAACCGTCGCCGCCAGCCCAGATCGCCGATTTCGTCGAGCTGGCCTGCGGCCGCAACGTCGATCTGCTCCGCCCCGCCGACGTGCCCGCGTGGTGCTCGACCTCGTATCGGGCCGATCCAGCGTTAGCGTGGGGTCGTGGAGCGGGCTTGGGAATACACGGTGGCG
>JAOPWC010000006.1 GCA_025965895.1 Mycobacterium sp. | reverse complement strand
TTCCACAAGGGCAAGCTACTCGAACGACCCATCGACATCACACCCGACACATCAGACATAGAGCCGTCAAACGCTGGATCGGAGGTCGCCTGAAACTCGCTGATCCACAGGTCTTGACAATATCTCGGGTTGGGGGCCACTGATCCGTTCGCACTTAGCGCTTAGCGAGAGCAGTACTAACCCCGAGATTGCCCGGCGCCGACCTCCGGCGGTAGTGCAATGGGGTGTCCGGTGGCGTCAGGGCAACACGCCGGGCCGGAATCGCCGATGAAAGCTGGGATTGGTTCCGGGGGAGCACTGCTTGGCCTACTGAAAGTTAGTCGCTTTCAGAGCAGCAAGGGTTGTGTGGGCTGCGGATTGCGTAGCTCGACGTTCGGCTGCCCGCTCATCCGACCAGCCTAGAGCCGCGCCACATCCACTTGCAGCAGTGAAAGGGGTTCCGCTGGACCCCCGGTGCGGGCGGTCCTCCCGCGCAAGGGCCGATCCATGCTGAGCTTGTTTTCGACGGAAAGGACCATCACCCTATGCAACGCGGGAATCTCGGCGGTACCGGCATCTCCGTGAGTGATTTCGCGCTGGGCGCGATGAACTTCGGTGCCATGGGCAATACGGACCACGACGAATCGGTGCGCATGATCCACACCGCCCTCGACGCGGGCATCAACCTGGTCGACACCGCCGACGTCTACTCGGCCGGCGAATCGGAGGTCATCGTCGGCAAGGCGCTGCGCGGCCGGCGCGACGACGTGGTGCTCGCGACGAAGTTCGGGCTACCGATGAACGAGGGGCCAGACCAGCGCGGAGCCTCCCCGCGGTGGATCCGGCGCGCTGTGGAGGGCAGCCTCGACCGACTCAATACCGACCACATCGACCTCTACCAATTGCACCGGCCCGACCCTGCCACCGACATCGACGAGACACTCGCCGCGCTGTCCGACCTCGTGCGCGAGGGTAAAGTGCGGGCGATCGGCACCTCGTCCTTCGCGCCGGAGGAAATCGTCGAGGCACAGTGGACCGCCGAGCGCCGCGGCCATCACCGGTTCCGAACCGAGCAGCCGCCCTACTCAATTCTCGTACGTGGCATCGAGAACCGCGTGCTACCGACGGCCCAGCGCTACGGCATGGGCGTGCTCACGTTCGCGCCGCTCAACTCCGGCTGGCTCGCCGGCCGCGCCGATCCCACAGCAACCCCTCGCAACGCCGGGCTGGGCGCGAGAATGTTTGACCTCGAGCAACAGGGTGTGCGAGCCAAGGCCACTGCGGTCGAGCAGCTGACAAAGCTCGCAGACGAGGCCGGGCTGCCACTGGCGCACCTGGCTACCGCGTTCGTCCGTGCGCACCCCGCGGTCACCTCGGTGCTGATCGGCCCGCGGCGCCCCGATCAGTTGAACGACCTGCTGGCCGGGGCCGACGTGCACCTGGACGGCGACGTGCTCGACCGCGTAGACGAGATCGTGCCGCCCGGAATTGACGTGCACACCGGCGACCTCTACGTCGATCCGACACCTCCAATCCAAAACAAAACGCTGCGCCGCCGCCGGGATGCCGACTCAGGTGACGCATTCCAGAACGTGCCACATCTGGCGAGCTCTCGCGGCAGACCGGGCGGACACTGTGGAGGACACGAGTGACGAGGAACCGATGACCACATCTGATCGTGATCCCAGTGCGACTGAGTACGTGTTCCAGCAGGAGCAGGAGCGCGATACCGTCGCGGAGGAGGACTCCCTCGCCGGCCCGGCCGACACGGCCTCCGCCGAGTACGACTACGACGCCGTCGCCCAGGCCCTCGACATCGGACCGGACTCCACCGCGGCCGAGCACACGATCGACATCACGACACTGGGCGCACGCAGCGGCACCCCGCGCCGCATCGAGGTCTGGTTCCACTGCGTCGATGGTCGCCGGTACCTGACCGGCATGCCCCGACCCCGCAGCTGGTACGCGAACCTGCGCGCTCATCCGCGGTTCACCGTGCATCTCAAGCACGGGGTCACGGCCGACCTGCCCGCGACCGCGGCGCCGGTCGACGAGCCGACACGGCGGCGGGTGATCACCACGATCCTCGACCTGCAAAACCGACCCGACATCGCGGCGCGCGTCAGCCGGCGCCAGGACCTCGACGACTGGCTCGCGCGCAGCCCGCTGGTCGAGATCGTGTTCGACGACGAGCGGTTTCGGACGGCATCCTCGGCGCGGTCCGGATGGTCCGAACCGCGGGGTCGGTGACGTTCATGTCCGTCGTTGGCCCGGATCCCGGCATCACACGTCGAGTCCTTCCCGCCGCGCGGCGTCCACCAGCGACGGCCCGGAGCAACGCGCACCACAACCTAGTGAGGCAATCGGTCAATCAGCAGAGCGCTGATCGGCCGATTGCGCACGGCGACATTGTCAGGACCTGTTGGTCCGTGGGCATGAGAAAGTCTCCAGGGGTGGCCAGCCATGAGTACCCGCCGGCGGCGACTTCTACATGCCCATCGACACCCTGTGGAGGGTTTGGTTTAGGCGACTTCCGTTTTCGTTGATTGCGCCCACTTGAACGCCGCTTCACCGAGGCCCATCCACAGGTTCTGATCATTGCTCGGCCAGGCTGATTCATCAGGTGGAAACGGCGTCCCTCTACCGGTAACCGGTCGTATTCGATTCCGCCGTATTCGTCGTTCGAACGCACAACTTGAGCGACACCGGCGCAGCGAGGCCGGCTCCGTCCGATTGGACAGGATCAGGCCGGGCGACTCCGAGCGTTGGATAGCTCAGCGGCTACTTGCTGCGCCCGCAGTGGTGCTCCTCGTTAACTCGCCAGCCGCCCTGCCCGAACATGCTGTGTGTTATGCCGAGGCTGCCAGGGTCTGCTGGTCCTCGTCGGCGAACGTCTCCTCCAGCCGCAGCGGCGCGTAGTCGAGGTCGATGTCCTCGACCGGACGCCCCCGGGCGCTGCTGATCGTGCCGAATCGTCGCATCCCCTTGTCGCTGGAGTACTGCATGAACTCGTCGACTGACAGGTCGAAGGGGATCTCGTCACCGTACAGAGCAAAGCCCTCTTCGGTGACGCGTAGCGCCAGCGGGATGAGCTCGTTCATTCGTGTTTCGAACACCGTCCAGTTGGCATCGTCGGCGGCGACGTGGCGTCGACATGTGAAGGTGCCCCACGCCATGTGGCGTCGCTCGTCGTCACCGATCCGCCGGACCAGCTCCTGCATGCCGGGAAGAATGCCGCGGTCCACGCAAATCTTGTGCCAGGCATGGTATCCCGTCAGGGCCAGCATCCCTTCGACGACGTGGTTATACACCACGGACGCCCGAACCTGGGCGGCCGGCGAGGGATCCGCCGTTAAAGCGTTGAGCGAGTCGGGAAGCTCCTCGCAGAAAACTTGCCGGTATGCGGGAAGTTCATCAAGGTAGCCGTGCAGGTCGTCGGTGATTCCAACGGCGTCGAGCCACAAGCGGAACACCTGCGTGTGTTTGGCCTCCTCGAAAGCGAACTGCGTCAAGTACATCTCGTCCCCCAGCCGGCCTTCGGCCCGCATCGCGCTCATGAACGGCTGGATGTCGTTCGTGACCGCCTCCTCGCCGGCAATGAACTCCGCGCACAGCCTGGTGGCGTACTCGCGTTCACGGTCCGAGAGCGACTCCCAGTCCGCCCTGTCCCCGGAGAAGTCGATATCGGCTGGGTCCCAGAACTTTTCGTTCCCCCCGGCGAACAGCTTCAACGGCAGGCTGTCCCAGTTGAGGCCGCCCGCGCCGAGCGAACCGAAACGCGTCCTTGTCATGTGATTGACCTCCTCAGATCATGTCGGTGGCCGAGTCGCCGCCGAGGCGGCGGCGGGGGACTGCGGGATTGCCGGGCCCATGGGCCGCAGGTTCGATGGTTGTGTATGGGAACGAGGAGAATGCGGCCTCGAGCACTGCGACGAGCCTGCGCACGGCCAGTGCCGGTTGTTCCGGTGTGGGCTCGTCAAGCCCGAGGATCGGATCCATACCGCGCACGTAGGGCGCCAGCGCCAGATGCGGAAAGATCATCAGCAACAGCGACAGCAACGCGTCGGTATCGGCATCCGCGCGGAGGTCACCACGCGCGTGCGCGTCGCGCACGAGCGGCCTCAAAACTTCCAGGTAATGGCGGTGAATGACGCTTCGCACACTGATGCGGGCATCGGTGTCGACCTCCATACTCGCCGCGGCATGAAGCGAACGTTCCCGCGGATGATCGGCGAAGTACGCGACCCAAGCGTCGAGAAGGTCCGTGAGGAATTCGAAGAACGGTCTGCTCACGTCGAGCTCGCGGATGCGGACCTCCATGTAGGAACGCACGCGCTGGCTGGCGACGTCGGCGATGAACGCGTAGAGGTCGCGCTTGTCCGCGAAGTATTGGAACAGGCTTCCCTTGGCAACTCCCGCGCGCCGAGCGATGACATTCAGGCTGCCTTGTGAGAAACCGTGCGCTCCGAACTCGGCCTCTGCGGCTTCCACCACGGCTGCGCGACGAATCGAATCGACGCGAGCCCAAGTCACCGTCGGCATCGGATCCTCCTTAGCGCCGATGACCACTGGTCATATTACTGTGAGCCACTTCACAGTCAAGGCCCGGCTGCGACTCTGCTTTTCACGGCGCCCTGACAGCGCTGGACCTGCGTCCCGGTTCGCGCTGTCGTACGCGGGGCCAACAGCACTGGTCAGAGCCCTCAGGCGACGCAAACCGACAGGGGGGAGGTCACCACCAACGCAAGGTCTTTGATTCATCTGATCCAATACGACGTACTGGTAACGCTCAACATTCGTGTCCGCCGTATTCGTCGGGGTTGGGCATGGTCGCCGTGGTGGTTCTGAGGCGCAATAGTCTTATCAGTGTGTCGGGTAAGCCTGTTCCGGCATCGCGCCCTGGAGCCTGTTCTCTGCAAAACGTCCATTTCGGCGATGAGTCGTCGGCCCCAAGCCGGTCGGTACCGGTATGACGATCACAGGAAAGCATGACGCGCGGTTCGGGGAGACCGATACGCCATTGGACTGGAAGACGGTGGGCAACACGCTTGCGGGCGCCGAGCTGCACTGGCTGACGACAGTGTGCAAGGACGGTCGGCCTCACGTGACTCCGCTGGTCGGATTATGGGTGGAAGACAGCTTCGCATTCTGCACCGGATCCGCCGAGCAGAAGGCCTGCAACCTCGTGCACAACCCTGGCGTCGCTGTCACGACGGGTACACCTACTTGGAAGGACGGCCTCGACGTGGTGGTCGAGGGCTCAGCCAGTCGGGCCACGGGCGAGGCAACGCTGAAGCAACTTGCCGACGGATACCGCGAGAAGTACAGCGGCGAATGGAATTTCGCTAACGACGGCGAGGTGTTCGATCCTGACGGCAATCGCGCACACGTGTTCCGCGTGGCGCCGACAAAGGTCATCGCGTTCGCAAAGTCACCGCACAGCCAGACAACGTTCCGCTTCTAGCCAGCCAGCATAGGAGCGACTGATTCACCCGATGAAAATGCAGTAGTTCACTGGTAACCCCCGATATCTGTTTGCCGGTATTGGTCGGTCGGGCGGAGCGTAGGTGGAGCGGCGGGCAGCCAGACCCGAGTTACTGCGCCGTGGTGCGTCCGCCGTGGCGGCTAGCGTCGATGTCGTGAGTATTGAGCCGCCCTCCTATTTGCTGGTCCGCCTGATGACGTCGGGCCGATCCGTTGCGGACCGACTCGTGACCGCAGCGGTCGAATAGTCCCGCTTGTGGAACAAGGTGTCGAACGCCTCGATCACCAACCGCTGGTTAAGCGCTCTCGTCTTCGTTCACCGTGCCCATCTCCGCGGAATCGTCGCAGTCACCGCCGTGCCATCTGCGCCTAATACCGAGCCGACCTGCGGTGGAAGCGTGCAGTGCGAAACCACCGTAGGGCTAAGCCCTCATTTCCCGGTCGTCAACACCACCCGGAACCGTGCCTGGCCGTTCATCATGCGCGCGTAGCCGGCGCTGACATCGTCGAGTCGCATCACTTCGACCATCGGTTTAATCCCCTGCAGCGCCGCGAAATTCATGGTGTCCTCGACGTCTTGGGCGACGCCGCCAGGATGGCCGTGCACCGTCTTCGACTCCGGGATCAACTGTAACGGTGTCACGCGCAGCGAGTCGGTGAGGACCGCCAGCGCTAACAGCTCGCCATGCGGTGCCAGGCCGTCAATCGTCGCGCTGATGGCATCGGCGTTAGCCGCGGTGGCCTGAACGACAAGCGCCCCGCCCAGGGCCTGCAGCTCGGCGGCGACGTCGTTGGCCGAGGAGTCGATGTAGTGATGGGCGCCCAGTTTGAAGGCCAACGCTGACTTCTCGCTACCGCGCGCGATCGCCACGGTGCGAAACCCCATCTTCGCGGCGAACTGCACACCGAGGTGGCCCAGGCCGCCCAAACCCAGTACCGCGACCAGATCACCGGGCCCGGCGCCGCTGCGGCGCAACGAGTTGAACATCGTCACCCCGGCACACGCCAACGGCGCAGCATCAACGGCAGAAAGCCCACCCGGGATGCGGGCGAGCGCGGTCGGCGGAACGGTGACGAACTCGGCGTAACCGCCGGGAAACGCCGCCCCGGTGACCATGCCCACCGCACAATGGACGAATTCGCCGCGCCGGCAACGCGAGCAATACCCGCAGTAGCCGCCCGACCAGCCGATCGCGACCCGGTCACCGACCTGCCAGCCCTGCACACCATCGCCCAGCGCATCGATACGACCGGCGATCTCGTGGCCCGGGGTCAGCGGGAACTGCAAGCCCGGCTGATGGCCGGCCACAAACTCTGAGTCGGTGCGGCACACACCGCACGCCTCTACCGCAACTCGGACCTGGCCCGCGTCCGGGTCCTCAAGCGTGCGGTCTACCAGGGCGAACTCGCCTCCGGGGGCGGCGACCTGCGCGGAACGGAATGTCGTCAAAACTGGCCCTCTGATCAGTTAAAGCGAAGACGGTTGTCTTAGTCGCGCCAGCGGCGGATGTAAGCCGAGCCCCTGCCGTTTTCGATCTCGGTCACCACCGCAGCGACTCCGACAACGCTGCCGTTGCGCGCGAATCGTGGTGGTGCGAAGGCATTCCGCGTTCGGGCGGGTGGCGCACCATGTCAGTCCCGTGTCGGGAAGTCGGCGCCGAACATGGGTAGCCCACTGATGGACTCTTCCCGTGTCGCTTCATCTTGGATGACATCCCAATGCTCGGCGAGCAGACCGTTTTCGAGCCTCACGATGTCCGCCGCTATCCAGTTGGCGGGTTGCCCGATGTCGGTGAATCGGCCGTGCAGCATCACATAGTCGCCGTTGGCGACGATCAGCCCGTTCTCGTAGCGCATCTCTGGCGGTGAGGCCTTCACGAGCTCGAACAGGCCCTCACGTCCCGGCTCGATGTGCGCGCTGTGCTGGAGGTAATCAGGCGACCAGAACCGCTGCGCCGCGGCGTAGTCACGCCGATTGAACAACGTGTCGAACGCCTCCAGGACCAACGCCTTATTGCGCTCCTCCGCTGAGGTGCCGCCGGTGACCACGGCGACCTTGCCATCCAGTCTCGACATCAGTTGACCCTCCAATTTTGTGTTGCGTGGTGGATGTGCTTATGGCGCGTCCGTTGCTCCGACAACGCTGCGTTGCGCGGGAATCGTGGTGGTGCGAAAACATTCCGCGCCCGGGCGGCCGCCATGCGCTCACTGGGGAGTGCAACGAGGTCGCGAACTGGGCGACGATCTTCATCATGGCGGGCACCGTCTCAGGGCCGCGTCGGGAAGGTGCCGCCGAACATGGGCAGCCCGCTCTTGGACTCCTCGGCGGTGGCCTCGTCCTGCACCACGTCCCAGTGTTCGGCGATCAGCCCGTCTTCCAGGCGCACGATGTCCACGGCGATCCTGTTGGCCCGCGGCCCACTGGTGGACATCCGGCCGTGCAGCATCACATAGTCACCGTCGGCGATGGTCAGCGCGTTCTCGTAGCGCCTGTCCGGCGGTGCGGCCTTGACAAGGTTGAACAGGCCGTCTCGGCCCGGCGGGATGTGCGCACTGTGCTGGATATAGTCACGCGACCAGAACAGTTCCGCCGCGGCGTAGTCACGCCGGTTGGCCAACGTGTCGAACGCATCCAGCACGAACGCCTTATTGCGCTCCTCTGCTGCTGTCCCCATAGCCCTGCCTCCTCGGTACGCCCCGATGGGCTCCAACACCATGATCGGTATGTCGCGGCCGCCTGCCAGCCGTCGATATTCGGGAAAATGCGGCCAGAAACCCTCGGCGACCGCCCAGTAGTAGCGCTTCTCGTCGCCGGTGACCTCGCGGGCGTCGAACTCCTTGACACTGGCACCGTCGTGAAGGCGCACCCTCGGATGGGCAACGACATTGGTGTACCAGGACGGGTTGGTCGGCGACCCGCCCGCCGAAGCCACGGTCACGTACCGGTCGCCGTCGACGATCCGCATCACCTGGTTTTTGCGGAGCTTGCCCGATTTGGCGCCCACCGAGGTCAGGATCACCACCGGCCGGCCCTCCACCGTTCTGCCCTCCACCCCGCCGCCGGCCTCATAATCGGCCACCTGCTTGCGCACCCGTTCCACCGGGCTCGGCACGTACTCGCCGTCAAGACCGCTCTCAGTTGTCAGCGTCATCTCTCGCCTTCCGGTGGCGCGCCGTCCGTCCACCCGGCGCCGTCCGTCCACCCAGACCGTATTTAGACTGGTCTGTGCAACAACGCGGAAGTGCCATCTTTCATTCCGATCATCGAGGCGACGAGTGCGATCGCCGGAGCTGCGTCGCGCTGTGGCATGAGCGGTCCCGTTGTCGATATGACCCGGCCTCGTTGGATGGGGAAGGGCTTCACAACGACGGTAGATCAGTTCGGGCACAGTCGGTCCAGTAACAGACGACTCGTGCACACCGTGCACATTTCTGGGCACGCGGTGAGCAGTTCTACGTCGAAACGCCCGCCCGGTTGGGCCGCTCCGGGCGCACCGGTCTGCCCGGTGGGAGAACGTCTCTGCGTCGTCGTTGTCCGGCACCGTGGTTGCTGTCGCCACTTGTGCGCGCGCCACCGGTGACTGGTTCAGGTGTGTGGGGCGAGCGCGGTGTCGATGGAGCGCTGAACGGCCTCGGCGCCGCGACGGCTGGCCGCGCCATCAACGACCTGTCGGGCCTCCTGGACGCCACCGCCAAGATCACCGAACAGGCCCGGCAACGGATCGCCGGGATGACCCCACACGGAGCCAGCCGGGTGGTCAGCCTGCACGACCGCGATGCCCGGCCGATCGCCAAGGGCCGGCTGGGCAAACCTGTCGAGTTCGGCTGCAAGGCCCAGATCGTCGACAACGACGACGGCATCGTCGTGGATCACCAGATGCATGCCGGAGACCCAGCCGATGCACCACAACTGGCGCCGGCGATCCAACGGGTCAAAGCCCGGACCGGTCGTGCACCACGGACCGCGACCGCCGACCGCGGGTACGGCGAGGCCGCCATCGACACCGCGTTGACCGACCTCGGTGTCCGCACCGTCGTCATACCGCGCAAGGGCCGGCCCGGCGCCGCCCGCCAGCAGGTCGAACGACGACGA
>JAOPWC010000191.1 GCA_025965895.1 Mycobacterium sp. | reverse complement strand
TACGACGGGTGGCCTTACGCATGGCCGTTGCGCTGCATGGACTTTCCTCGGCTGCCTCAACGCGATCGGGCATGATCGTGGCCACCCTTCCCCTGTTCAGATGGATACCGTAATGTTAGGGCATATGCCCCTTTATAACAAGGGGCATATGCCCTAATTTGGAAGTGTGACCGAACTGAAGCTACTCAATTAATAAGGAGCCACCATGCCGATGATCGACCTCACCTTGCCCGCCGGCGCCCTACAACGCTCGGTCCTGACCACCCTGGTCGAGGACCTGACGACCACGGCGCTGCATTGGGAGCGGGTTGCCGACAACCCGGCCACCCGCGCGATGGCGTGGGTCTTCGTGCACGAGCTGCCCACCGGGGCGGTCAACGTCGGCGGTAAGGCCGCCGAGCTCCCCGTCTACCGGGTCTTTCTGACCGTGCCGCAGGGCTTGCCGGGCATAACCGGCCCACTCAACGAACGGCGCCGCAACGCATTGGTCCGTGAGGTGACCGAGCTGGTGCTCGCCGCCGAGGGCGTGACCGACATCGAGGCGCACAGCCAGCGCGTCTGGTGCATGATCAGGGAGCAGTCTGAGGGCTTCTGGGGCGCGACCGGACGCATCCTGCGCATGACCGACTGGGACGCGCTCGCCCAGGCCGGCGAGACGCGGCCGGCCGCGGCCACCACCTAACCTTCGCCGAATAGCGTTGGCAGTCAGCGAGATAGCTCACGACCAGAGGCAAACGAATCATGTCCACGATCCGAGATGACCGGACCGCCTTGTCGCCAAGCTCCAGGATCCCGCTAGCCAGCCGCAGTTCTGGGACCGGGTCGTTGATGACGTTGACTGGACCGTTGAGGGAACCCACCCCTTCGCTGGGCGCTACCACAATCGGCTCAGTTCATTGAAGCGACGTTCACTCGCTTGGCCGGACAGGCTGTCCCGGGCGGCGTGAAGCTGGAGGTCACGCACCTCTACGTCGACGGTGACACGACGATCGCCGAGATGCACTCCACCTCAAAGACCAAGGAGGGAGCCGACTTCGCCAACGACTATTGCTGGGTGTGCCGCTTTGAGGGGGACATCATCGTCGAAGTGCGCGCCCACGTGGACTCGATGATGGTGGCCTACACCATCCTCCGCAACGAGGATTAACGAGGCTGAAACGGGGACAACCTGTCAGCCGTCCCACCCACGAGTGACCGTTTACGACGGTGCCCGAAGTCCGCTCACCAGGTATGGCACGCGGCACCTCTTCGGTCCAGGCGCTGAACCCGCATACCGGCTCGGCCAATCCATCAGCGACGACCTCAGCACGAATCACCCGTTCGGATCCGCGGTCCAGCCGCCGAAATTGCAAGGTAGATATGAACGACTTGGGCGCAGATCGTACAGACTTAGATCGCGAACCCCAGCCTGCTGAGCTATGACTCGCAATCCTCGACTGGACGAGACACCCAGGACCGCCTGAATGTTGCTGATAAGTGGTTGAGTATCAGGGCTTTTCGGTGCCCTTCGGGTGTTGTTCGGTGTTGAGTGCGCCCTGGCGTTTGCGCGCTCGTGACGCGCGCAGGTAGATGGCGTTGCCGCATACACGGGAGTCGTGGTACACCGCACTGTTGTTGCGCGAGCGATCATAGAACGACACGGCACACCGATCGTTTCGGCAGATTTTCAGTCTGCGCCAGGTGTCCACGCGTTGGGCGGTGAAGGTCTCAATCAGCACGATCGCACCGACCCGGCGGCTTCCGTCTCCGCGCGGCTCCAGCAACGCCGTACCATCGGGTCCCACCCGCGCCGAAACAGATGCCGACGGCAGCAATGTCGCGTCGTGAAGTGGATCGGTGGAGCGCACCAAGCTCGTCAGATCGGCCCGCAGGCCACAGAGCTTGTCCAGGTCGGCTTCGGTGAGTAGCACACGACCCGGCGGCACGCCGGTTTCTCGCGACCAGTTCTCCAGCGCCCCGTCGAGCCAACGTTGTGCGCTGTCAAGCTCAGCGAGCACGTCAGCCGCGGGCTGAGGCTTGGCGGACTGGGCGGGATGGGTGGGATGGGTGTTGAGAAAATCTTGGACAAAACCCAGCCCGGCGGGCGCAGGTGACAGTCCGTGTCTGTCAGTGGCGGGCCAACCCATGCCCCCATAATAGCCAGATCAATCCATGCCGCGACAGGATCGTTTGCGCGCTGGATACGTCGATATCGGCCGTTGCCGGCGGCCACCACCTCCGCGCAGCCCGTCTTCGAGTGACGGCACGAGCTGCCGACGGAGCATTCCGAACTCGCAGCTCACCGGATCATCGCGGCGACCGGCAGATTCAGCGGGGCGACGTATCGCGCACCCCGACCGGATGGGGCCGGCGCGAGTTCCGAGGCAGCTAGATTGACGTTGGTATAATGATGACACTACTGTCGCAGTTGATGCACTCGACGAAAGAAAGGTTCAACATGATCACGCTGGCCGGCGGAACCGGACTTGTCGGTAAGTCATTGACTTTGGCGCTGGTGGGTGAAGGCGAGCAGGTGCGGGTCCTTACCCGCGACCCCAAGGCAGCTGCGGCCGCTTTCGGTGATGCCAAACTCGAGATCGTGGGTGTCGACTTCGATGACGCTGCCACGTTGCGGTCGGCGTTCACCGGCTCCGATAAGGCGTTTATGAGCTATGGGACGAGCGACCGTCAGGTCCGTGACGAGATCGCGCTCATCGACTCCGCTATCGGCGCGGAGGTGCCGTATCTGGTGAATCTGTCGGTCGGCGGCGCGGGGGGCACCCAGCCCGCCAACGTCGTGCAGTGGCACACCGAGATCGACGCCTACCTCGCCAGCACGGGTGTCGAGTCAACGGTGGTGCGTCCCACGACCTTCACCGACACCATGCTGAAACTCGCCGCCAACTTTGTGCGTTCGGGCGCGTGGGGTGGTCTTGGGGGTACGGGCCGGGTGGCCCTGATCGACAGCCGCGACGTGGCGGCGGTCTTCACTGTCATCCTCACCGAAGGCCCCCAGCGTCACGTCGGCAAGATCTATGACATCTCCGGACCCACGGCCGTGACGATGGACGAGGTCGCCGGATACATCTCCGCGGCGCTGGGGACCCGCGTCGAGTATCACGCCCGAACCGAAGCCCAGCACCGCGCCCTGCTGGAATCTGCCGGGCTACCCGGACTTCTCGTCGATGTGCTTCTCGGGGTCGACGACATCACCCGCGACAACGTGTACGCGATGCCATCGCCCACCGTCTTCGATCTGACCGGCCGCGCCCCACGTTCGGTCAACGACTGGGTGCACGAGCACCTCTCGCTGTTCGCCGCGCCCCCACATAACACCACCGGGTGACCTGACGGTGCGCTGCCCAAATTTCGGACCGAAGTGCACACCTGATAGGAGAAGAGCACATGATCGTGATTGCCAAAGGTTCCATAGCTGGTTTAGACGCGCTGGCACCACACCTCGACGACGAGATACGGGTCATGCGCGATCTCAAGGCCGAGGGTGTAATCAAATCTGCATACCGGCGTGCCGCCGGGCCAGGGTTCTATTTCATCCTCGAGGGACCCAGCATCGACGCCGTCCGAGAACAAATCGACACGACCCTACCCTTTGTCATCGAGAACCTCGCGACGCTCGAATACGACGCGATCTACGAAATCTAAACCCGGACAGAGCAACGCAGCTTCGCCCGCAAGATCATCAATTAGCGCGAACCGTAACGGCGTCGAGTTTGACTCCGCGGCTAGGACGCGTTCCCGGGAGCGGCGCTCGGCGGCAGCCAGGCCGTCGAGGGTGCGCTCACTCATCAGGGCGCGCTCGAACGCGGGAATGGCGCCGAGGATCTGGAAGAACATCCGGCCCATCGCCGTGGACGTGTCGGCCTTACCTAATCAGCCCACCGCGCTCGACGAACCGCCGGCCGAATGCAAGTTCAAGATGGGTTGTGGTGTTCAGGGTGAGACGGCGATGCAGGTCTGCAAGTTCCTGATCCACGACGCGGCCCGGTCGACCGGCGGCGGCGTTGGAGATCAGCAGACCCACATCAAGATCGGCTGTTCCGGCAATGAGGTCTGCTGCGCCGCCGGGGTGAATGAGATCGACGCTCACGACGCGGTGCGCGATGTCGTGGGTAGCGCTCAGGGTGCGGCCAAGCTCTTCGAGCCGCTCCGAGGACCGGGCGGACAAAACGACGTTTAGTCCGTCGGAGGCACAACGTTCGGCGAAGGCACGACCGATGCCCGATGAGACGCCGGTGATGACGGCCCACGGCCCGTAGCCGGACAGATCGGCCACGGCTGTCACCGCCCCTCCCGTGAACCGCTACGAGATACGTCGGGGTTTGCGTTGGCGTCCTTGACGGTCCTCAGACTGTCTGTCCGAGCGGACGTGAGCAGGGCCGACATGGTGCTGGCATACCTGGTCAAACAGGCGGGCATGAGTCTCCTCTCGCGGGCAGGTCAGGTTTCCTCTACTGCCGAAACCCGCTTGCCTTCCGGCTGAGATGACCTCCGGGCATAGGCCAGGGCAACCCGCGGGCATCTTCCGGATTGCGCCGACGGTGGGGCGCGATCGATCGCGCTGCCGCATACCGTGGCCGATTCGGCATGGTTCACAGTGCCGGTCAAGGGGTCCCGCGGTCGAGCAGCGCGCCAGTCAGCGATTCTGATAGCTCCCACAGCCGTCGTCCAAATTCTTCGTTGGTGCCGTTCTTCGACGACTTGACGATGCCGGGGAATCCGCGTAGTTGCCGAAAGCCGCTGGGGCCGACGAATGTTCCTCCGGGGATGTCCTGGGTGGCGGCGAACAAAGTGGGCAGG
>JAOPWC010000162.1 GCA_025965895.1 Mycobacterium sp. | reverse complement strand
AGATCGCCGGCGGCACCGTAGCGCGTGGGCCCTGCGCGGCGAGGGTGTCGATCCACCGCTCCAGGCGCTGTACTTGGCCCGACATGAGGTCTGGGTCGCGTAGGGCGTTGGCGAGCAGTGCGCCGCCTTGCACCCCGGCCAACAGAGTGATCGCCTGTTCGTGGGGGTCGGCCGAACTGAGGTGTTGGATCTGGGCCGCCGACCAGTCCAGAATGCGCCGGATCGGTGCGGCGGCCTCGACATCCAGACCGTCGCTGCGCCGGTCGAGCTCACAGGCCAGGGTTCCGAACGCGCAGCCGTAGCGGGCGACGACCTCGCGCATCTGGTCCCATCGCCGCACCAGCGCCTTGAGCCGGTCAGCCGGTGCGGGAATGGCATCGAGGGTGTTCAGCATGGAGTCGACTTCCTCGATGTGCTCGGCGACCACCGCTCTGATCAGGTCGTCTTTCGATTTGAAGTAGTAGTAGACGTTGCCCAGCGGCACATCGGCGGCCTGCGCGATCTCGGCGAGTGAGGTTGCTGCCACGCCGTTGTGATGCAGCAGCGTGCGCGCGCCGGCGACAAGCCGTTCACGCTTACCGGCTGGCGCGACTCGTGAGTCAGTCATCTCACTAATACAGTCTAGCCTTTTGCGGGACATGCTGTTACGGTTGAGCTAGTTAGTTATCTAACTGACTTGCTCTCGAGAGGAGACTCATGCCCACCCGTGTGACCAGGCATGCCAGCACCATGTCGGCCCTGCTCACGTCCGCCCGGACAGACAGGTCGATGACCGTCAAGAACGCCAACGCGAAACCCGTCGTACCCGGTAACGGAAGGCTCGTGTGATGCGGCGCGGCGCTGTGAGCACGTTTCAGAGGTGGCAGTTCCGTGACGGGCGTCCAAATTGGTCGGCTCGCGTCTTAAGCGGCTTGCTCGGCATCGCCTTTGCGGCGGGCATCGGACCAAACCAAGCTGCCACAATCGAGGTTCGAGGCCGCAAGACCGGGCGGAAGATCTCGTTTCCCATAGTTATCGTCGCCTACGAGGGTGACCGCTACCTGGTGGCCATGATGGGCGACAAGACGAACTGGGTGCGCAACCTGCGCGCCGACAATCATGCAGTTTTGCAGCGTGGCAGGCGCGAGAACGTTTCCGTGGTGCAGGACTTCTCCGGTAATCGCGCCGCGATTCTGCGCCGATATCTCGAGATCTCACCCGGCGCCCGCCCATTCTTTCCGATCGACCGCCGGGCGCCACTGGGCGACTTCGAGCGGATCGTCGACGAGTATCCAGTGTTTCGGGTCGCCCCAGCTGCCTGAGGCGTCGTGCCGTCCAGCGCGGTGGCGGGTCAAGGCAGCCGACAACAATTCGGTGCGCGGAGTCCAAACCTGGTGAACAGCACGATCTGCGCCGGACGAGCGAGGCACCGTGTGGATTCTCGCCATTCACGACCGCGCTGATGTCCACCGCCGTCCACTCTCCGTCAATCACCGCACAACCGAACATCTAGGCTTCTCAAGGAGTCCCGCATGACCGTCACGAACTGGACCGCTGCACTTCTTCCCGACTTGACGGGCAGAACGTTCATTGTCACCGGTGCCACAAGCGGGCTGGGCAAAGCCACCGCCGACGCGCTGGCCCGCGCAGGCGCCCACGTCGTGATGGCCGTGCGCAACCACGCCAAAGGACAGGCCGTAGCGGACGGCATCGCGGGAGACACCGAGGTCCGTGACCTTGACCTGAGTTCCCTGTCGTCGGTGCGTGCCTTCGCATCGTCATGGCAGGGACCCGTCGATGTCCTGATCAACAATGCCGGCATCATGCAGGTCCCCGAAGCCCGCACCGCCGACGGCTTCGAACTGCAATTTGGCACCAACCACCTCGGTCACTTCGCACTGACCAATCTGCTGCTGCCCCAGATCCGCGGCCGCATCGTCACCCTGAGCTCCGACTTCCACCGTGGCGCCAAACTGAGCCTCGACGACCCCAACTGGCGGCGACGCCGCTACAACAGCAGCCAGGCCTATAAAGACTCCAAGTTGGCGAACCTGCTGTTCGCTCGCGAACTGCAGCGTCAGCTGTCGGCCTGCGGTAGCCAAATCTTGTCGGTCGCCGCGCACCCGGGAGTGGTGCGCACCGGACTCTTCGGCCACGTCGACGGCGCATCAGGACTCTTACTCGACATCGGTTCGCGCATCGTGGGCCACGCCGTAGGTCAGGGCATCCTGCCCACTTTGTTCGCCGCCACCCAGGACATCCCCGGAGGAACATTCGTCGGCCCCAGCGGCTTTCGGCAACTACGCGGATTCCCCGGCATCGTCAAGTCGTCCAAGAACGGCAACAACACAGAACTTGGACAACTGCTGTGGCAGCTATCAGAATCGCTGACTGGCGCGCGGCTCGACTGCGGGACCCCTTGACCGGCACCGCTCAGTTGGCTGGCAGAGGGCACCTATTCGAAACGTGCGCTATTCCCCTCGTTTGGGCGACTGGCCCACCGTTAACCGCGAGCACCCGCGTTGGCCCGTATCGATCCGACTATGCGGCAACAGGTTCGAGGACATCGGCTGCGGTGGCCGGACGTCGCGCCTCAGTACGTCGGTTCGACCTCTGCGGTCAGTGTGCTGCCCGGCTTGGTGGTCCGTCTCGTTTGTAGAGATTTGGGAGTGATCGTTTCCTGTCACAGAACGTGGCCGCGATCTTGTGATGGGTGAGACTCATTGAGTCTGTCAAGTTTGAGCGTGCCCCGTCAGTTCGTCGAGCCGCGATAGGAACAGCTTCAGAATCGGCGAGGTGTTGGTTCTGTTGTAGCCCACGGCGACATCGATCGT
>JAOPWC010000158.1 GCA_025965895.1 Mycobacterium sp. | reverse complement strand
TTGATGCTGCTCGAACCGCCGAGCACCTTGCCCCGGGGGTAGTTCAGGACCACGTCGCCCAGGCCGCGCTGGGGGACGGTTTGCAGACCCCAGTCGACGTCCGTTCCGAAGAGCATTGGCCACATCGCGGGTACCCTCGTCGATTCGGGTCCCGCCTCGCTGCCGGCCTCCAGGAGAAGGACTCGCAGGTCTTTGTTCTCGCTTAGACGTGCGCTGATGACGCAACCGGCAGTGCCGCCGCCGACGACGACAAAGTCATAGTTGTTCATGGTCTTGACGCTATGGCGGCATCCGGACACTGGGTAGCCGCGCGGCGAGCCGCTGGTGCCGGATTACGCGAGGCCTCGCATTTGTTCTAAACAAGTGTCGCATCGCGAGAGGGCCAATGACACATTACGAGTTGAACCACGTTGCCCACGAGCACGCGTGGGAGACGGCGACAACGTTTGACGAAGCCGTCGAACTGTGTGGCTCGGCCCTGTATCCACAGCAGGACATTGCCGTGCTCGGTGATCCCAGACAGTTTTCGCTCACCCAACGCATCGGCCACATCGGCCCGGTTACCCTCGGCGAGATCGCTTTCGGCAGCCCTGTCTGGATGGATTGCGGTGATCAGCGGACCACCTATCACGTCAACGTGCCCTTGTCTGGGCATCTGGAGTCAGTACACCGAGGCGAACGCATGACCGCGCACTCGGGCCTAGCCGCCGTCTATCAGCCGCAAGGTGAGACCGCGGTGCCACGTTGGGAGGCCGGCGGGCGGACGGTGTTTCTGAAGATCGACCGCAGTGCCGTCGACGAAGCGTTGCGCCAAGCGCTCGGCAGGGAGATGACATCGTCGATCGATTTCCAGCCGACCCTGCCGACGGTGACGGGACCAGGGAGCAGCTGGATGGACATGCTCCTGCTGTTTCGCTCACAGCTGTTTGACCGGGAGGGTCTGCTGAACCGGCCGATGATCGGCGCCCCGTTTGTGGACAGCCTGATCCGCGGACTGTTGCTCGCCGCGGATCATCCACATCGGGAGGCACTCTTGAGCGAAGGTTGGGAGCTGCCGTCGCGCGTTGTTGGCGACGCGATCGACATCATCGAGGCCGAACCCGACTCTCCGCTCACGGTGTCTTATCTCGCGTCACGCAGCAACATCAGTGTGCGATCTCTCCAGGAAGGGTTCCGTCGCCACGTAGGGATGTCGCCGATGGCCTACGTGCGTGAAGTACGGCTGCGCAGGGCACATGAGACATTGCTGCAGTCGGACCCCTCGGCGGCCACGGTCGCTTCCATCGCTCACAACTGGGGTTTCAACAACCTCGGCCGGTTCGCAGCGGTGTACTCAGCCCGCTATCAAGAGGCGCCGGCCACAACGTTGCGCCGCAGCCCGTTTGGCCGCTCGTCCGGCAGCTGAACTCTGGGTTGGCTTATCCGGTCGCCGAAGGCCGCGAACACAGTTTCGGGGCGCTTGCCAGGCTGCCCCCAGCTTCACCCAGCCGCTGCATCATGTGCGCTGGCCGCGTGCCTGAGGCGGACGAGGCCATCGAGCAGATGGGCCGGTGGGTGCGATCCAGGCTGAGTCTCGACGACACGCGCCATCGGTTATCTCCAGCGGCTAATCTTTGCGCGTCATATCCTCGACGACGCCAGGGGTCTCGTTTGCAAGCGGGAACCACCATGTGTGTCGGTCTGTTTCTGAACTCCACGACACCCATTCAACTCGCTGTGCCAACGGCCACGGTCGAGGACTTGCCTGGGCTCTGATGGCCACGGTCCGGGCTGGCGACGATCGATATCGTCATCGTGCACGAAAGTAGTTGCGGGCCAGTAGATCAGCTCGATTTTGAGGGTCGACCACAGGTTCTCGGCGAGAGCATTGTCGAAGCTGTTGCCGACGCTTCCGGTGGACGGGGCGTTCCCCCATGACCTGACCTGACCGCACCCGTCGGGAGCGACAGTGGGCGGTGAGTAGGGCTCGAGACGAGGCGCTACGCCGCCCGCCGCCCGCGCCCGCTGATCAGGTAGATCGCAGCGCGCAGCTCCAGCAGGGGGTCGTCGGATGGCTCGATTCCCGCCAGCCGCGGGATCGGGTCGAAGATGAGGTGCTTCTGCTCCGCAGCGTCGTCCGTGACCGGGGTGGTCAGCTCGAGCGTGCCCAGATCCCTGACCTCTCGGTCCGACGGCCAGTGAATGGTGGCGTCGTCGACCACATCCGCATCCTCGGCGAGCTGCACGGCCAGGGTGAAGCGCACCGGTTCGGCCGCAATGCGTTCGGAAAGCTCAGTGAACAGGTAATTGGCATCCTTGGATTGCAGTGCGGAGTCGTCGAGGTACTCGTTCCCCGCTTCCGGGGTGATGTGATATCGCCCGAACCTGCTCTCGCCCGCCGTATTGGTGAACTTCATCGCCGTCACGCCGAAATAGGATTCCTGCGCGAAGCTGGCCGGGAAGGGTTTGGGTGTCTGCACGAAACGCAACGCCGCCGGGTGCGAACCGAGGAAGGCCTCCAGCGGCGAGCCCGCCAGGTTGGCCGGGTCACTGGTTGCCAGCGCTCCCAGGAATTCGAGGAATTCTTCGCCGGTGCGCGCCGGGAAGCCGTCGGTCGACTGGCTGACGATGTCGGTGTGCACTCGCTCGCCCAGCATGAACCGGACGGCCATTCCCTTGGGATTGGCGTTCGGATCGGTGTCCGGAATGTTCGGCAGTCCGGTCGAGTTCGAGAAACGCACGAAGGCGGGCGTCGAGGCCTGCTGGAAATGCTGGGCAATCGACAGTTCGCCCGCGGCGGCGGACGGTGTGAAGGTCCCGTTCAGCATGGTGCCCTTGCCGTGGGCCGGGCGAATCCCGGGATGCTCGCCGAAGATCTGGGCGAACGTCGCCAGTAGCTTGCCACTGAGGTCCAGCAGTTTCTCGTCCGTCGGCAATGGCATGGTGTTCTCCTGTCGTAGTTCAGTCTGTGATGGTGTTAGGCGGCGGTGCTGCCGCCGTCGACGGCGATGTTGGTGCCGGTGATGTACGACGCGCGGGGAGAAGCCAGAAATCCGATGGCCTCGGCGATCTCCTGCGGCTCGCCAGCCCGACCGAGCGGTGTGGTCTTGCCCCAGACATCGAACAGTTCGCGTTTGGCTGCGTTGGTGTAGACGGGTCCTGGTGAGATGGCGTTGACGCGGATGCCGGCGGGTCCGTATTCGGCGGCCCAGGAGCGGGCGAAGGAGGTCAGTGCGGCCTTGGTGGCGCCGTAGGCGGCGGTGTCGGGCCGACCGCGGGTGCCGGCCCTGCTGGCCACGTTGATGATCACGCCGTCGCCACGGGCCACCATTTTCGGGGCCAGCACCGACACCAGCAGGTAGGGGGCTTGCACGTTGGCGGCGAACAGCTGATCCAGCGTGTCGACGGGCAGCTCTTCCGACCGGCCGAACCAGGGGAATCCGGCGTTGTTGACCAGGATGTCGACGTCGCCGACCTCCTCTGCGAGCCGTAGAGCTTTTGCGGGTTCGCTCAGCTCTGCGCCCACGAAACGGGCTGAGCCGCCACGGTTTTCGATTTCGGCGACCACCGCACCGCCGCGGGTGACGTCGTGGCCGTGCACGATCACGGTAGCCCCCTGCACGGCTAGCTGCACCGCGGCGGCCCTGCCGATTCCCGACGTCGCGCCGGTGACGAGCGCGACCTTGCCTTCCAGATCCCGAACCACGGTGGCGCTCGCCATGACCACTCCTCAAGTCGTTATACCAATCGGTCTGATCAGAACGCACAAACGAAAGCCCGTCGTCGAATATTCCGATCTGGACCGCGACCGTCGCGGCAACGTCCCCGCGTGCTGGGTCCCCCGACCCGCGGGCAATCCCCACGATCAGACAACATGGTCTAATGAAATGTCGAGTCGGGAACTGATGCCGCCGGTTCGATCCAATATAGTAAACTGTCCTGTGCCGCAGGCCTTACGGCGACGGAGAACTGGGGCCAGGCCTTTGAGTGCGTCCTGGGCGAGGCGAGCAGTCGGGCGCTGCGGGCGGCGACCGGCAACTGGAGCGCCATGCGCGATATCCGCGCACTATTCGCCGTGGCTCGGCGACCTGCGCAGCGAACTCACCCTGCTCGGCCGATACATCCTCACCGTCCTCGACGAGGAAACACAGCTGCTCAAGATGGCGGCCCGCACACCGTCCGACCGATCGGCTCGACTCAACAGCACCTACGCCGCACTTTTCGAGGGGCTTTACGCCGAACTGGCCGACTGGGTGAAGGGCTGGGTCCCCGGAATCAGCAAGCAGGACGCCGCAACCATCGGCGCCGTCGGAGTCAACGCACTCCTCGGCAAGCCGGCAACCAGCACACTGTTCCAAGCATCGGGAGCAGACATACCCGACGAGCAATACATCGCCGAGTGGACGGCCATGCTCGCCAACCGGATTGAAACGCTGCGCTAGCTTAGCTATAGCTGGCGATCAATCGCGAGCTGGGAGTTGGGTTGTGGGGTGGGGCGGGGCGCTGCGCCGCAGGCCGAGCATGATCAGGTGGATTGCGGTTTGGAGGTCGCGGCGGATGGCCTTGCGCTTACGGCGGGGAGCCTCAGCAAGTGCGATGCCGGCCGCGCTTCGCCAAAATAATTGTCAAATTTGAATCATCAAATGATGCCAACGTCGCAGACTCGGTAAGGAGCCGCAGTAGCGGGGCCGCACTTCGCTGGGTAATAGAGCGTATCCGTTGGGCAGACTCACACAGCGGCCTAACCTTCTACGGAGAGGAATTGATATGCGCGCCATTCAGATTGAACAGTTCGGCGACCCCGCGCAGGTGCTCCGCGTCGTCGACATCGAGGAGCCGCCGCCACCGGGTCCGCATGAGGTTCTGGTGAGCGTTGAGGTCTCGCCGTTGAACAAACACGACCTACTGGTTGTCACCGGCATGCTGGCGCGACCACCCCTGCCCCACATACCAGGCGCAGAGGGGGTCGCCCGCGTGCTTGCCGCTGGCGCCGAGGTCGATGGACTTCAAGTCGGCGATCTGGTCGTGCTACCCCTGTATGCCGGTGCGTGGCGTGAGCGGCTCGTCGTGCCCGCCGACAGTCTGTTCGCACTCCCCGCCGGCGGCAACATCGAGCAGTACTCGATGCTGGGCAGCAACCCCCCGACGGCAGGGTTGATGCTCAGTGAATGCACCCCCCTGCAGCCCGGTGACTGGGTGGTTCAGAACG
>JAOPWC010000151.1 GCA_025965895.1 Mycobacterium sp. | reverse complement strand
GGATGTCGCCGTCGCGGACCTCGGCGCCGATGCGGACGATGCCGCGCTCGTCGAGGTCGGCCAGCACCTCATCGGAGACGTTCGGGATGTCCCGGGTGATCTCCTCGGCGCCCAGCTTGGTGTCGCGCGCATCGATCTCGTGCTCCTCGATGTGGATCGAGGTCAGCACGTCCTCTTCGACCAGCCGGTTGGAGAGGATGATGGCGTCCTCGTAGTTGTGGCCTTCCCACGGCATGATTGCGACGAGCAGGTTCTTGCCGAGCGCCATCTCACCGTTCTCGGTGCACGGACCGTCGGCGATCACCTGGCCGACCTCCACGCGATCCCCGGCGTCCACGATCGGACGCTGGTTGGCGCAGGTGCCGTGGTTGGACCGGGCGAACTTGCGCATCCGGTACGTCTGGCGGGTGCCGTCGTCGGCCATCACCGTGACGTAGTCGGCCGAGACCTCCTCGATCACGCCGCCCTTGTCGGCGACGACGACGTCGCCCGCGTCGATCGCGGCGCGCAGCTCCATGCCGGTGCCGACCAGCGGGGCCTCGCTGCGCACCAGCGGAACCGCCTGGCGCTGCATGTTGGCACCCATCAGGGCCCGGTTGGCGTCGTCGTGCTCGAGGAACGGGATCATGGCCGTGGCCACCGACACCATCTGGCGCGGCGAGACGTCCATGTAGTCCACCTCGGATGAGGACACGTACTCGACCTCGCCGCCCTTGCGGCGCACCAGCACGCGGTCCTCGGTGAAGCGGCCGTCCTCGTCGATCGGCGAGTTGGCCTGCGCCACGACGTGGCGGTCCTCCTCGTCGGCCGTCAGGTAGTGGATCTCATCGGTGACCACACCGTCGACGACCCTGCGGTACGTCGTCTCGATGAAGCCGAACGGGTTCACCCGCGCGTACACCGACAGCGATCCGATCAGGCCGATGTTCGGGCCTTCCGGGGTCTCGATCGGGCACATGCGGCCGTAGTGCGACGAGTGCACGTCACGCACCTCGAGCCCGGCACGCTCACGGGACAGACCGCCGGGTCCCAGCGCCGACAGGCGGCGCTTGTGGGTCAGACCCGACAGCGGGTTGTTCTGGTCCATGAACTGCGAGAGCTGGCTGGTGCCGAAGAACTCCTTGATCGCCGCGACGACCGGGCGGATGTTGATCAGGGTCTGCGGCGTGATCGCCTCGACATCCTGGGTGGTCATCCGCTCGCGCACCACGCGCTCCATCCGGGACAGACCGACCCGGATCTGGTTCTGGATCAACTCGCCGACCGTGCGCAGACGCCGGTTGCCGAAGTGGTCGATGTCGTCGATCTCCACCGGGACCTCCACGCCGCCGGGGACCGTCATGGTGGTCTGGCCCTCGTGCAGGCGCACCAGGTACTCGATGGTCGCGACGATGTCCTCTTCGGTCAGCGTCGACGTGGTGATCGGCTCACCGGCGTGCAGGCCGAGCTTCTTGTTGACCTTGTAGCGGCCCACCCGGGCCAGGTCGTAGCGCTTCTCCTTGAAGAACAGGTTCTCCAGAAGCATCTGCGCCGACTCCTTGGTGGGCGGTTCGCCCGGGCGCAGCTTGCGGTAGATGTCGAGCAACGCCTCGTCGGTGCCGGCGGTGTTGTCCTTCTCCAGCGTGGACATCATGATCTCGCTGAAGCCGAACCGCTCGCCGATCCGCTCGTTGGTCCAGCCGAGTGCCTTGAGCAGCACTGTGACGGGCTGGCGGCGCTTGCGGTCGATGCGCACGCCGACGGTGTCGCGCTTGTCGACGTCGAATTCCAGCCACGCGCCGCGGCCGGGGATGACCTTGACGCTGTGCAGCGTCTTTTCCGTCGACTTGTCGATGGTCTCGTCGAAGTACACGCCCGGGGACCGGACCAGCTGGGACACCACGACACGCTCGGTGCCGTTGATGATGAACGTGCCCTTGTCGGTCATCATCGGGAAGTCGCCCATGAAAACCGTCTGGCTCTTGATCTCGCCGGTGTTGTTGTTGATGAACTCGGCAGTGACGAACAGCGGGGCCGCGTACGTCATGTCCTTGTCTTTGCACTCGTCGACCGGGGCCTTGACCTCGTCGAAGCGAGGGTCGGAGAACGACAGCGACATCGACCCGGAGAAGTCCTCGATCGGGGACAGCTCGGCGAGCACCTCTTCGAGGCCGCCGACCGGGTTCACGTCACCGCGGGCCGAGGCGATTCCACGCCAGCGGTCCGAGCCGATCAGCCACTCGAAGGACTCGGTCTGCACGTCAAGCAGCCCGGGAACCTCCAGGGGTTCGCGCAACTTTGCAAATGAAATTCGATTGGGAGCTCCGGGAACGGAGCCGTTCGTGGTAGCTACTGCTGTTTTGCTTTGGCGGGAGACTGCCAAGATGCATCCTTCCAGCACCTCATGCGACCTCTGAGTGCCGGGGGGCCGGACTCATCGGCGCGATTCTGCGTCGGTTCGGCCGGCTAACAACCTGTCCGGATCTCGGGCACGCATACAAGCCCCGGAGGGGCTTCAGGCGTGGACCACAGCGTCGGGTACAGGAGAGGTGGGCAGGAGGCAGCCAGCGCAACGTCCAACAATAGCGCAGGAACTGTTATTCCTCAACCGCGCGCACGCACGACTAACGGCGCTGGCTGGCGTCCTGTTCTGCTACCTATGCGCATTCTGCCCAACAGACTGACGCGTCCAGGCCCGCTCGTCAAGGGTTCACACGCGGTTTGATGCCTCCAATTCTGTGTCGCCGCCGTTCCGAGAGGGCTGTTTCGTCTGCTCTTCGCGTAAGCGCCCGTCGCCGGGCACCGGTTGGACCCTTATCGGCAAGCCTGTGAGGCGCGCCATACCGGTCAGGGTTTCCCGGTCGCCGGGATCGCTCGACATCAACTGATTTACGTTCACGCCGCCGGCTTGGTTCGCCAGTTGCCATCCCCGGTGCCGCGGTGCCCCCAGCCGTGCGGGATCGCGACGACGCCGGCCATGATGTCGCCGTGGTGGCGGGCAGCACGTAGTCGCAGTGGGCGGTGGTCTCATTGACGTAGGGAGTGCGCCGCAACGGCGTGGTGACGCGGTCGGGGCCGTTCTGCACCTCGGCGAACGCGATGCCCTTCGGGTACGCGAAGCCCGACGACAACGGGTGATCGCGGTCAGGCCGAACTGACACCAGCCCGCCGTCTTCGACGGTCGCGAGCATTCCGCACAAAGGCTCGCAGATGCGGCAGAACGTCGCCCTCTGCCCGGGCAACGAGGCCCGGTCCGCGAGGCCCGGTCAACTCAGCTCTGCTCGGAGACCGGAATCGAGGCGGTCGGCGCCTCGTCTCCCCCGTCGCTGTAGTGGCGGCCACCGGAGTCCTGGTCGCCGAACTCGTGGGACTTGTATTGGTGGGTGCCCTCGAGGTCGTCGCGAATGGCTTCCTGAGCCTGGGGCGGCAGGGTGTGCATGATGTCGCGCACGCGAGCCTGCCTGCGGCCGACGGCCCTGCGCTCCGGCATACCGGGAGTCGCGCTGATCTGCTCCGGCACGCCTTCGATCTCCTCGACACCACCATCGTGGTGACCGGCGTCCACCATCGCCTGCTCCTCGGCCATCGTGGCCTCGTCCTTCTCCTCGGACATGCCGATCGGGCCGATGCGCCGCCCGTTGAGGAACTGCCGGACGACCGGCTCGTCGCTGGTCAGGAGAACCTCGCGCGGACCGAACATGACCAGTTTGCGGCGGAACAGCATGCCGATGTTGTCCGGCACGGTGCGGGCGATGTTGATGTTGTGCGTGACGATCAGGATCGTCGTGTCGATCTGGGCGTTGATGTCGATGAGCAGCTGGCTCAGGTATGCGGTGCGGACGGGGTCCAGGCCCGAGTCGGGCTCGTCGCAGAGGATGATCTGGGGGTCCATCACCAGCGAACGGGCCAGGCCGGCGCGCTTGCGCATACCGCCGGATATCTCGCCCGGGAACTTGTTCTCGTCGCCTTCCAGACCAACCAGGGACAGCTTCTCCATGACGATGTCACGGATCTCGCCTTCCTTCTTCTTGGTGTGCTCGCGCAATGGGAACGCGGTGTTGTCGAAGATGTTCATCGAGCCGAACAGCGCGCCGTCCTGGAACATCACGCCGAACAGCGTGCGGATCTCGTACAGCTCTTTGGCCGAGCACTCGATGATGTTGGTGCCATGGACGACGATCGAGCCCCGCTCCGGGCGAAGCAGGCCGATCAGCGACTTCAAGAACACGGACTTACCGGTGCCCGACGGGCCCAGGAGCACGCTCACCTCACCGGGCGGCACGGACAGCGTGACGTCTTCCCAGATTCGCTGGGGGCCGAAAGACTTGGTCAGCCCTTCAACTTGAATACCGATGCCCACGCGTGGATCCTTCCGCCAGGAACGTTGCTCGCCACCCGCCTCCCGCTTGTGGCTTGAGTCACTCTAGCCTACGCGTGAACTGGGTGGCACTCGCTGACAACTGTCTCACATGGCCACGGGGCGCTCCAGCCCTGGAAAGGCGTGGAGCGGCCCCGCTGTGTGACTCGGCGACCTATTTGACCGTGACGCTCGCGCCCGCGGCCTCCAGCTTGCCCCGCGCCTCGTTGGCGGTCTCCTTCGGAACGCGCTCGAGCAGCGGCTTCGGCGCGGAGTCGACGAGGTCCTTGGCCTCCTTGAGGCCCAGACCGGAGACGAGCTCGCGGACGACCTTGATCACGCCGATCTTCTTGTCGCCTGCGGCCTCCAGAACGACGTCGAACTCGCTCTGCTCCTCGGGGGCCTCGACCGGGGCCGCAGCGCCGCCGGGGACGGCCGCGACGGCGACCGGGGCGGCCGCGGTGACCTCGAAGGTGTCCTCGAACGCCTTCACGAAGTCGGACAGCTCCAGCAGCGTCATTTCCTTGAACGCGTCGAGTAGCTCGTCGGTGGACATCTTTGCCATGGTGGGTCCTTCCTGATTTCTGGGTTTGGGTTCTATTCGGGTTGCTGTTCGGCAGGCGCCGAAGCGTCTGCTTGCTGTTCGGCAGGCGCCGAAGCGTCTGCTTGCTGTTCGGCAGGCGCCGGAGCGTCTGCTTGCTGTTCGGCAGGCGCCGGAGCGTCTGCGGTGTCTTTTTGACTGCCTTCTGCGCCCTGCCGCTTCTCCTGCAGCGCGGCGACCAGCCGAGCCACCTGCGACGCCGGGGCATTGAACAGCCCGGCGGCCTTGGACAGGTTGCCCTTCATCGCGCCGGCCATCCTGGCGAGCAGCGCCTCACGCGACTCCAGGTCGGCGATGCGCTCGATCTCTGCGACGGACAGCGGCCGGCCGTCCATGTAGCCGCCCTTGATCACCAGCGCCTTGTGATCCCTGGCGAACGTCTTGAGGGCCTTGGCGGCGTCGACGGGCTCGCCCTTGACGAACGCGATCGCGGTCGGGCCGACGAACAGTTCGTCCAGACCGGCCACGCCCGCGTCCGACGCGGCCCTCTTGGCCAGCGTGTTCTTCGCGACGGAGTAGGTGGCGGAGCCGCCGAGTGAGCGGCGCAGTTCGGCCATGTTCGACACCGTCAGCCCGCGGTACTCGGTGATGACGGTGGCGCTGGACGCCTTGAACTGCTCGGCTATCTCGGCAACGGCGGCGGCCTTGTCAGCCCTGGCCATGCATGCCTCCTTCTGGGTTATCCGGGTGGGGTATCCGGGTGCGCCAGCGAACGGAGGCCGGAAATGACGAACGCCCCGACGCAGGGGTCGGGGCGTGCATGCGGGCGCGATCAGTACGCGCGGCGCTGGCCTCGTCCTCCTGCGTGGGCCGCCCGGGTCAACCCGGGACCTTCAACCGATTGCTCGGTGACCGACGGTCTTCGGTGGAGCCCTTCCAGGCTAGCGCAGGCGCCGCCGATCAGCCAAAACGCGCCCCGTGCGGTGACGCGACGACGTCAGGTGCGGATCGCGGTGTCGACGAGCGCGGCCGCGCCCACGAGCCCGGCGTCGCCACCGAGCGCGGCGGGCACCACCCGCACGCCGCGGATGAATTCGAGCCGGGCGTGGCTGGCCAGCGCGTCGCGCAACGGCTCGAACAGCAGCGGGCCGGATTTCGCCACCCCTCCGCCGACGACCACGAGGTCGAGGTCGCACACCGCCGCCACAGAGGCGATCATCCGCCCGATCGCTCTACCGCCGCGCTGAAACGCTTCCAGCGCCAGGTGATTTCCGGCGTTGGCCGCGTCGGCCAGTTCTGCGGCACCGGCATCAGAAGGCGCCACCCACCCGTTGCTGCGCGCCCACCGGGTCATATGAGGTCCGCTTGCCATAGTCTCGATGCAGCCTCGGCCACCGCACGAGCACGGCTCGCCGTCCTGCTCCACGACTACGTGGCCGACGTGCCCGGCGTTGCCGGTACGGCCGTAGTAAGGCGCGCCGTCGAGCACCAACCCGCCGCCGATGCCGGTGGACACGACGATTCCCAGCACACAATCCGCTCCCTTCGCAGCCCCGCGCCACCGCTCGCCCAACGCCATGCACAACCCGTCGCCGGCCAGCCGCACCGGCACACCGGGCAGCGCCGCGGCGACCTGGTCGACGATCGGGAAGTGCTGCCAGGCCGGGATGTTGATCGGGCTGACGGCGCCCGCCGGGCGCTCGATGGGTCCTGGTGACGAGATGCCCACACCTCGCATGACGCTATCCGCCGCACCGACCGACTGGGCGATCAGCGCCTCGACGACCGCCCAGATCGCGACGGCGTCGCCGTGCGGAGTCGCCAGCGTGGCGGTGTGGACCAGATTGCCCTCGGCGTCGACGAGGCCGGCGGCGATCTTGGTGCCGCCGATGTCGAGCGCGAGTGTCAACGGCATCAGTGCCTGTGGGTGTTGTCCGGCTGACGAGGATCGCCGGGATGCTCGTAGCCCGGGGCGAGTTCCACCAACGCCGCCCGTCTTTCGTCGAGCCAGATCCGAAACGCGCGGCGGCGGGCGGCATTGCGCAGCTGGTCGGCGATCGCGGGGCCCACCTCGTCCAGCGGCGGGACGGTGCGGGCGGGGAAGTTCCAGCCGTGGTGGCCGGTGCGGCGTCGGGCGAACCGAAGCGGGTTGCGGGCGTGGTAGTCGGCGACGTCGGCCTCAGTGACGTCGATGCGCGACGTGACGTGAGCGAACAACGCCCGGGCCTGCGGGGCGCTCAGCGCCGCGGCGGCCACGCTGCCGATCTCCAGCCGGGCCGCCGCGTCCGGCAGGAGTTCGTCCTCGCCCGGAGCCCGGCGAAGCTCCTCATCGCTGAGCCCCAGCGCGGCCGCTTCGCTCGCCACGACACGCTCGGTCACCAGAAGCTGGGTCAGCCACCGCCGCAGCTGCCGTCCCTCACTCGTACCGGCGGCCGGAAGCGAGGCCGCGAGCGGCCCGGCGCGCAATTCCGCCTCCCGCGCATCGAGTTCGTCCAGCGTGACCGGCAAGCCACCCACGGTGGCGACCACACTCACCGCACACGCACCGTCACCGCGGGCGAATAGATGAGGCGGCCGGCGCAGCCGACCCGGACCAGGGCCCACCACTGCCCGGGTTCCAGCCACGGCGGTGGGCACACCTGGAAGCGGAGGTCGGTCTTTCCGCCGGCGGGCAGCACCACGCCGAGCGCGGCCGGGTTGAACCACTCCCAGGTCCCCCATGGGCTGACCAGATGCGCCTCCACCGCCATGTCGGCGAACGCGTCGGTGCCGACGGTCACGCCGACCGACGCCGTGCCGCCGGGCGCCACGTCGATGTGGTCGGGGCCGCGGATCAAGCGGAGCAGCTCGCCGTGTGATCGCCCGCCCACCGACACGACGCACACGTCTTCGACGACCTGTCGCCATGCTGCGGGTAAACCCGGGCCGCTCAGCTGAAGCTGGGCCCTCACGGGATAGAGCCCCGGCGCGGTGCCCGCCGGCATGGTCAGCCCGATCTCGGTGTCGAGGTAACTTCCGGGCGCCAGCTCGAACGGCAGCTCAGGGTGGCTGGCGGTCCACCCGCCCGGACACAGGATCCGGACGACGCCGTCCAACGACGCGTCGCTGCAGTCGCTGGCCGCGGTAAGTCGAAGCGAAACGTGATCATTCGGCTCGGCGACGACATGGTGCGGATGCAGGTGTGCGACCGCGGGCAGGCCGCCCATCGGTGCGGGTCCGCGGTTGTGCAACCAGTACCGGGCATATAGCGGTTGGGCAGCCTCGGCATCGGGAGCCAACCGCACGGCGTCGGCGTCGAGCACCCTGGCAACGCCGAACCGGGCGAGCGTGGTGGCGATTTCGCAGCCGCTCAGAGTCAGCCCGTCACGTGATTCCTCTCGGGGGCGTGGGCGCTCCAGCAGATCAGCCGGCGTCACCCGTGACACCGGGCCCAGCGCAGAACGGATCGTGACTTCGGTGCTGCGTCCGACCGTTTCGACGAGGCGCAGAGCGACACCATCCGCGGGCGCCAGCGCCCGCGCGCTGCCGCCGGCCAGCGGGTTGCCGGCCGCCTTCACGGCAGTGACCTGCACCGCCCGGCCCGGCTCGACCTCCAGCAACGAGCCGACAGTGGCCAGCGACCGCTCGGTGCGGTCTGCAGTCAGGACCGCCCGCAGCGGATGCGAGAACTCAGCGCTGCGGGCCGGGACATCGGCACCCCGCCAGTCACCCTGGCCGGAGACGATCGCGTAGTCGAAGGTGTGGGTCCAGTGCTGAAGTTGGAAATTGGAGCCGTCGGGCGCGGTGCGGCGCGGCCGGTCGATCCAGATCCCCGACGGCCAACCCGTGCATGACCGCATCAGCGAGGTGTGCAACGTGCCCTCGGCATCGACAGCGAAGCTCGGCACCCCGCGATTGAGCAGCGCCACCGTGCGCGGCTCGAAGGCTTCCATGTCCGCCGGAACCTGCTGCGACACTGCGATTTCGGCATCGGCCAGGTCGTCGACCAGCGCAGCGATCGCGTCATCTCCTGCGACGATCAGCACGGGTAGCGCTCGCGCGTCGCGAAGATCTGCGCCCGGCCTCCACTGCCGGGACAGCGGCGCCGCGGCCGGCACCCACACCCTGGCCCGGCCATCGGCGTGCAGTTGGCGCTTCACCTCGTCCCCGTACACCGGGTCAGCCTGGGCCAGCACGGCTGCTGCAAAAGCGTTCTCGTCGGGTCCGCCCAGGGCGATGCGGGCATCCGGCAGGTTCGAATCGACGTCCAGGTGGCCGTAGCGCGGTTTGCCGGCGGTGCTGCACGTGGCCGTCACGCCGGCCCGAACCAACGCAACCATCAGATCGCGAGCCGGCCCGCACGCTGCCTCCGACGGCGCCACCACCTCGGCCACCGACACCGCCCGCACGTCGTCCGCGCAGCGGATCCTGGCCGCGGACGACAACCCGAACCAGGTATACGCCGGGTTTTCCAATGTCCATGGGTGCTTTGCCGTGTCGACGGACCGCCGCGGGCTGTCGTGAAGCAGGCCGAAGCCTCGGCCGACCACCGCGTCGCCCACCTCGCTCACCGGCATCGCCCCGGGCACCGGACACGGCCAGCGCAGCCGCACCAGGTGGTCGGCGCCGCTGAATTCGTCGATCACCGTCCGGCAGTCCACGCGGGCCACTCCGTGCCACAGCGTGAGGGTCTGGCGGTAGCGCAAGAGCTTTCCGATCCTGCCCCGGACCACCAGGCGCGAGCCCAACGGGCTGCGATACGCCTGCACGTCGGCCGCGACGGCCGACGAGCCGACGACGGGTCCCGACGGCAGCAGGTGCCACGGCCCCTCTCCGCCGGTCGGGTGCGCCGAATACTCGTCGTAGACGGCAAGTTCGTTGCCCACCCGGCCTTCGGCGATCAGCTCGCACCCGCTGGCCCAATCCCCGAGCGACGACACGCCGCCGCCACGCGCCGGGTCGACGCGCAATCGATAGTGCTCGTTGCCGATCTCATGTCCGGGCGCCGGCTGCCAGCCCGCCTCCTGTTCCCCGGCGACCTGTTCCCCGGCGACGAGGCGGTATCCCCGCCAGCCCAGCGACGGCACGTCGCGGGCCAGCCAGGTGATGCAGCGTCCGCCGTGTTCGACGAGTGCGGGCACCTCGGCCCCGTCGGCGTCGAGCACCCGCACCCCGGCGCCCATCGGTGTCTCCTGGTAGGTCGTGACGATGTCAGTGCGTCTGTGGCTCAACGTATTCCACACCACGACCGAGCCCCCGACCGTGCTCGACAGCAAGGCGAGCGAGGTGTCGCGCGCCGCGCGCCCCAACTCCCACGCGTCGCGCCAGCCCGTCAGCAGGTCCAGGTACACCTGGTCGGACTCCGACCCGGTGATCGCGTCGTGATGCGCGCCGTAGGCCAACTGAACCCACGCCTTGGCGAGCGCGGCATGCGGGTACTCGGCACCGGTGAGCAGCCCGGCGAACACCGCGAACCGCTCGGCGTCGAGCACGGCGTTCTCTGCGTCGCGGTTGGCCTGCTTGGTGTCGATGTACGACACGTCCTTGCCGGTATAGATCGGGTTCATGTCACGGGTCTGCGGCGACGGCTGCAGGCCCCGTGCCGAAAGCTCTTCGCGGACCGCGGCGAAGAACTCCCGCGGAAGTGCGCAGACGAACCTCGGCCAGGTGTAGCGCGAATTCCAGTCGCGGTGGATGTCGGTGACCCACTTGTTCGGCGGCGTGTAGTCCGTGCCGACCGGCAGCAGCACGTTGCGCGTCGCCGCGACCTTCTTCAGCGCCTCGAACAGCCGATAGGTGGCGACCTCGGCGTCCGCCAGCGTGGTCGACTCGTCCATCCACCAGCCCGCGGAGTAATGCGCCGGCATGTAGTGGGTGAGCAGCCCGCGGCCCGACGGCGCGATCCACTCGAACTCGCTGCTGAATTGCATGCGCCCGGCCTCGCCGCCGTGCATCGGGCCCCACTGGTGATGCGGCCCGCGCGCCCACGAGCTCGACGTCAGCCCGGCATCTGCGGCCATGCCGGGAAACTGCGGGTCGTGGCCGAACACATCGAGCTGCCACGCCGTGGCCGGGTCCGCGCCAAGGACGGCACGCTGGAACCCGTGGCCGGACACCAGGTTTCGAATGGTGTTCTCGGGACTGGTCAGGTTGGTGTTGGGCTCGTTGTAGGCGCCGCCCATCACTTCCACCCGGCCCTGCTCGACGAAGCGCCGCAGGCCGGCCCGGTCCTCGGGATGGATGTCCCAGTACGGCTTGAGGTAGTCGACCTCGGCGAGCACGAATTTGTAGTCGGGGTCGCGACGGGCCATCTCCAAGTGCGTGCGCACGAGCTCGAAGCCGTGCGTCTGCCTGCACCTGCCCGGCGGGTCTTCGGTCCACACGCTGGTGTAGGCGCCCTGCGTGTTCCACCACACCGGGTCGTAGTGGAAATGGTTGATCATGAACATTGTCCAGCCGGGCTCCGCGACGGTGAACGTGAACGGCATGCTGACGTCGTCCCCGACGACGCGGGCGGCGCGGCGCTGGCCGGCCACGGCACCATCGACCGCCACCGGTACCTCAACGACCCGCGCCGCCGGATCTGCCGGCACCGGCACGGGCGTGGCGAGGCCGTCGCCCTCCACCGCGAGCGGCGTTCGGTCAGCGCGCTGGTCGGTGACCCGGACCACCTGCAGCGGCGCATCCGGGGGCCCGACGAACAACTCCGTGGACTCCGCCGAGATGACGTGCACGCCAAAAACCCTACGGCGTCAGGACCGGGAAATGTCGGCGACAAGTGCGCGATGATCAGAGACCGACAGCAGAGGTGCGACGCACCGGCCCGCCTGCAGGCTCCGGTCGTCGGTGAGAATGTGGTCCAGCTGAGAATGAGGCGCCTCGGCGGGAAAGGTCGCTGCGGCGCAGAGCGGGCGAAGCCCGGACCAACGGGCGGGGGTGGGCGGCGTCATGTTCAGGTCACCCATCAGCACGCGCGGCGCCGGGAAACCACGCAGGTCACGGACGAGCCGTCGCAGCTGTACGCGGTTCCACCCCGGGACGAACGACAGGTGGGTGTTGGCGACTGTGAGCGGTCCCAGCGGGGTGTCAAAGCGCGCGATCATCGCCGCACGGGGTTCCTCGTCGACGATCTGCACACGATGGGGACCCGGCAGGTACATCGGGAACTTCGCCGGGATGCGCGGCAGATGCAGCACTTGCCAGGTTTCGGCCGGGAACCGCGACAGCAGCGCGATCCCGTACGCGGCGGTGCCCGGCTGTTCGTCGCCCGTCGCCGCCATCCACGTCGCTCCCGGTGTGCCGGAGATCGCTGCGACGAATCGGTGGGCTACCGCGCCCATCGCCTCGGCCGCGACAGCCGTCAGATCCGCCATCCCCGAGCGCGGTTGGTCGCAGTCGACCTCCTGCAGTGCCAGCACGTCGGCGTCGAGTTCGCGTACCGAAGCGGCCAGCCTGTCGAGGTCGACCACCCCGTCGTGGCCGCCGCCGTGGATCGTGCGGCCATGCAGGATGTTGAAGGTAGCCATCCGCATGGGTACTACTTACCCGCCCTGACCGTCCGACGATCAGTTACGGAGACACGTGCTCGCTGCAAACGACGAGTTGCGCGACGCCCTGAAACGCGCCGCGTCGGCGCTCAAGGCGCACGGACCGCGGTTCGCGCTGGCGGGAAGTTACGCGCTGTGGGCCTACGGTGGGCCCGAGCCCGTCCACGACGTCGACTTCGTCGTTGCCGAGCCCGACGCCGACGCGGCGGCGGCGACGCTCGAGCACGCGGGCTTCAGCATCGACCGCACGCCCGAGGACTGGCTGTTCAAGGCCTGCACCGACCGGGCCGTGGTCGATGTGCTGCACCGGCTCAACGGCGTGCCGGTCGACGCGGACACCCTCTGTTCGGCCGGGGTCCGTGACGTTCTGGCCATCCGGATGCCGGTGTTGTCCCCGACGCAGGTCGTGACGGAGAAGCTGTGCTCGCTGACCGAGCACCACTGCGACTTCGCGGCGTTGCTGCCGGGCGTGCGGGCGGTCCGCGAACAGGTCGACTGGGACCGGGTCCGCAAGGACACCGCGGACAACGCCTTCGCGGTGGCGTTCCTCGTTCTCACCGACCGCCTGGAGATCACCGCCTGAGGCGGGCCCGGGGTTGCCCTGCGCGTCCGAGCCGTGCCGCGACGGCGCGCGCCGCCTCGGCGACCCCGGCCGGCTCGAGGACTTCGAAATCGCAACCCGGCATCGCCAGATACAGTGCCATCCGCTCGGGGTCGTCGGCGCCCGCCGTGACAACGCAGGCGTTCGGGCCGTCCCGCTCTATTGTCACGGAATTCGGCGAAAAGGTCTGCGCGACAACCTCATACGGCGCGAAGTAACGGACCCGGGCAACGTGGCGGTAGGGCGACACGCTGATCGAGCGGCGCACATAGGCCGCCGGATCGGGAGTGGGCCGCGGCCGGAACGTGGTGCCGAGGGCCCGCACCTCATCCATCCGGTCCAGCCGCAGGCTGCGCCAATCCTCCCGGTCGCGGTCGAAGGCCAGCAGATACCAGCGCCGGCCCGTCGTCACCAGGTGATAGGGCTCCAAGCGGCGGTGGGTGACGGCGCCGCCCCGGTCGACGTAACCGGCCGTGACGTGCTCGCGGTCGCGGCAGGCTCGGGCCAGCGTCATCAGGACGTCGGGCTCGACCGGCGAATCCACCGAGTCAGCCGTCAGCGTGACCGTCGTGTCGTGAACAGCGCTCACCTGGGAGCGCAGCCGCGCGGGCAGCACCTGGTCCAGCTTGGTCAGGGCCCGCAGCGCCGACTCCGCGACCCCGGCGATGCTGCCGCCCGCCGCCAGCCGCAGGCACACCGCGACGGCGACCGCTTCGTCGGGATCGAGCAGCAGTGGTGGCAGCGCCGCGCCGGCGCCGAGTTGATAGCCACCGCCGTGTCCCTTGCTGGCATGGACGGGATAGCCCAGCTCCCGCAGGCGCTCGACGTCGCGCCGCACGCTGCGCGTCGTCACGCCGAGCCGGTCGGCCAGCTCGTCGCCGCTCCACACCCGCCGCGACTGCAGCAAGCCGAGCAGTTGCAGCACCCGGCCGGTAGTTTCGGACACGCCGTCAGCTTGCCAGAGTCTTAGGACGAAAACTGTCCGCTATGGCTGAGAGCTTTGAACCCATGACCACCGAGACCATCGACTTCCCGGCTGCGCTTGCGGACCAGCTGGATCTGCACTGGCGACAACAACTGCGTCCACGCTTGGCGGGCCTGACCGATGACGAATACTTCTGGCAGCCGGTCGACGGCTGCTGGGCCGTACACCGGGACGGTTCGATCGACTTCACCTACCCGCCCCCGCGGCCGGAGCCGTTCACCACGATCGGCTGGCGATTGGCGCATGTGATCGTCGGCGTGCTGGCCATGCGCAACCACGCCCACTTCGGGGGGCCGCCCGCCGACTACCAGAGCTGGCCCTACGCCACCGACGCCGACACCGCCCTGGCCCAGCTCGACGACGCGTACCGCCGGTGGATCAGCGGCGTGCGCGCCCTGACCGCCCAGGACCTCGGCAGCGAATGCGGGCCCGGCGAAGCACAATGGGCGTCACACCCGATGTCGGAGCTTGTCCTGCACATCAACCGCGAGGTCATTCACCACGGCGCCGAAATCGCTTGCCTTCGAGATCTTTACGTTCACACCACTCACAGCAAGGAGAGTTAGAGATGCCCGGACTGCCACCGCCCGGCGTTGACGAACGCCAGACGCTGCTCAACTTCGTCGCCTTCCAACAGAACGCGTTCTTCGCGGTCGCCTATGGCCTGACCGACGAGGACGCGCGATCCACGCCGACGGTCAGCGCGCTGTCGATCGGCGGACTCATCAAACACGTCACCAGCATGCAGCACAGCTGGGTCGAGCGCGTCGCGTCGGCACCCGGATTCCCGCCACCGGACCCGCACCCGTTCGAGGAGCAGGTGGCCTCATACGCCGATGATCAGACGATGCGCGACGACGAAAGCCTCGAGGGGCTGCTGGATCGGCTGAGGACGCAGAACGAGCAGGCACTGCGGGTCTTCGCCGAGGCCGACCTCGACGCGTTGGTGCCGGTGCCGCGCAATGTCCCGTGGTTTCCCAAGGACGTCGACCACTGGTCGGTGCGCTGGGTCGGGATGCACCTGATCGAGGAGATGTCGCGGCACGCCGGACATGCCGACATCATCCGCGAATCGATCGACGGAGCCACGATGTATGAGCTGATGGCCGGGGTGGAGGGCTGGTCGGAGACCGAGTGGATCAAGCCCTTCAAGCCCCGCCGCGGCGAGGTAGCCGCGCCGCGCGGCCGGTAGACAAGGCGGCCGGTAGACAAGGCGGCCGTAGGACCGGTAGGAAAGGCTCAAGACGCTGATCGGACGGCCGGAGCATGACACCGGAGCATGACACCGGAGTATGACAATCGTCACCTGCAGCGGGCGGGTACCGACGCCAACAGGTGCAACGGCTATCCGCGGTCTCACCTGGACTGAACAGGCGGAGCCGGGCGGTGACGGCGCGGCCAGCGCCCAAGCGCGCGCGCCGCCGCGTTTTATGAGGTTGATGCCACCTTTTGGCACACTGCATGGATGAGTTCCACAGCGCACCGTGAGGTTGCCAAGCTGGACCGAGTGCCGTTGCACACCGAGGCTGCGCGAGTCGGCGCGGCCGGATGGCACATAACCAGAGCCGCCGGCAGGGTGGCGACCAAGCTGCTCGGTCCCGGCCGCTGGCAACAGAAAGCCATCACCGAGATGCCCCACGTCTTCGCCGACCTGGGGCCGACCTACGTCAAATTCGGCCAGATCATCGCCTCCAGCCCCGGCGCGTTCGGCGAGCCGCTGTCCCGCGAATTCCGCAGCCTGCTCGACCGCGTGCCGCCCGCCGATCCGGACGAAGTGCACAAACTGTTCGTCGACGAACTCGGCGAGGACCCGGCGACGCTGTACGCCAAGTTCGACGACCAGCCATTCGCGTCGGCGTCGATCGCGCAGGTGCATTTCGCGACACTGCACAGCGGTGAGGAGGTCGTTGTCAAGATCCAGCGACCGGGCATCCGCCGCCGGGTGGCCGCCGATCTGCAGATCCTCAAGCGAGGCGCGCAGGTCATCGAGCTGGCGAAGCTCGGCCGCCGCTTGTCGGCGCAGGACATCGTCGCAGACTTCGCCGGGAACCTGGCCGAAGAGCTGGACTTCCTGATCGAAGGCGAGTCGATGCAGACCTGGGTCGAGCACATGAACGCCTCCCCGCTCGGCAAGAACATCCGGGTGCCGAAGGTGCACTGGGAGTACACGACCAGCAAGGTGCTGACGATGGAGCGGATCGACGGCATCCGCATTGACGATGCGGCCGCCCTCCGCAAGGCCGGGTTCGACGGTGTCGGGCTGGTCAAGGCATTGCTGTTCTCGGTATTCGAGGGCGGCTTGCGGCACGGCCTGTTCCACGGCGACCTGCACGCCGGAAATTTGTACGTCGACGCCGACGGGCGCATCGTGTTCCTCGACTTCGGCATCATGGGCCATATCGACCCGCGTACCCGTTGGCTGCTGCGCGAGCTGGTCTACGCGCTGCTGGTCAAGAAAGACCACGCGGCGGCGGGCAGGATCGTCGTGCTGATGGGCGCGGTGGGCACCACCAAGCCCGAGGCGCAGGCCGCCAAAGACCTCGAGGCGTTCGCGACTCCGCTGACGATGAAGTCGCTCGGCGACATGTCCTACGCCGACATCGGCAGGCAGCTGTCCGCGCTGGCCGACGTGTACGACGTCAAGCTGCCCCGCGAACTCGTGCTGATCGGCAAGCAGTTCCTCTACGTCGAGCGCTACATGAAGCTGCTGGCGCCCAACTGGCAGATGATGTCCGATCCACAGCTGACCGGGTACTTCGCCAACTTCATGGTCGAGGTCAGCCGCGAGCACTCCGAAGAAGTGGAGGCGTAGCGGTGAAGATCCGTACCGGCACGGCGCGTTCCGGCGAGCTCGAAATCTACTACGAGGACCTCGGAGACCCGAACGACCCGGCGGTGCTGCTCATCATGGGGCTGGGCGCGCAGCTGATCCTGTGGCGCAACGGCTTCTGCCAGAAGCTGGTCGACCAGGGCCTGCGCGTCATCCGCTACGACAACCGCGACGTCGGGCTCTCGACGAAGCTGCGCGGGCAGCGTGTCGACACGCCGCTGTATCCCCGGATGGTGCGGTCATTCCTCGGGCTGCGCAGTCCTGCGGTCTACACGGTCGAGGACATGGCCGACGACGCGGCGGCACTGCTCGACCACCTCGGCACCGACCGTGCGCACATCGTGGGTGCGTCGATGGGCGGCATGATCGCCCAGATCTTCGCGGCGCGGTACCAGGACCGCACGAAGACGCTGGCGGTGATCTTCTCGAGTAACAACCAGCCCGGCTTGCCGCCGCCGGGAATGCGCCAGCTGATGAGCCTCATCAAGGGTCCGCCGCCGGACTCGCCGCGGGACGTGATCATCGAAAACAGCGTCCGGATAAGCAAGCTCAACGCAAGCCCCGGCTTCCCAACCCCCGGAGAGCAGATTCGCGCCGAGGCGGCCGAGGCCTACGACCGGGCGTACTACCCCAGTGGCATCGGCCGACACTTCGGTGCGGTACTGGGAAGCGGCAGCCTCCTGCACTACGACCGCCAGATCATCGCGCCGACGCTCGTCATGCACGGGAAAGCCGACAAGCTGATGCGGCCCACGGGAGGGCGGGCGATCGCACGGGCGATCCCCGGTGCCCGGCTGGTGCTGATCGACGGTATGAGCCACGAACTGCCCGAGCAGGTGTGGGACCAGGTCATCGGTGAACTGAAGACCAACTTCGCCGAGTCGCGTGAGGCCGACACCTGAGCTGGTACGGCTCGCTTGATTCGTCTGTCTGGCCACGATCGGATACCATCGCTACGCACTGCATCGGGGTATTTGGGCGCGCCATCGACGACGATGACACGGCCCGGGAAAGCCTCGGCCAGCTCGAAAGGCAGTAACTATGGCCAAACCGGCCCGCCTGAAGCCGCACTTCGAAGACGTCCAAGCCCACTATGACCTGTCGGACGACTTCTTCCGCCTGTTCCTGGACCCCACCCAGACCTATAGCTGCGCGTACTTCGAACGTCACGATATGAGCCTGGAAGAGGCCCAGATCGCCAAAACCGACCTCGCGCTCGGCAAGCTGGACCTTCAGCCCGGCATGACGCTGCTCGACGTCGGCTGCGGCTGGGGTGCCACGATGACGCGGGCCGTGGAGAAGTACGACGTCAATGTCATCGGCCTGACGCTGAGCAAGAACCAGTACGCCCACGTCGAGACAGTGTTCGCGGAGTCGGACAGCAAGCGCTCGAAACGAGTGCTTCTGCAGGGCTGGGAGCAATTCAGCGAACCCGTGGACCGGATCGTCAGCATCGGCGCATTCGAGCACTTCGGGCACGAACGCTACGACGATTTCTTCGCCATGGCGTACGAGGCGCTGCCCGACGACGGCGCGATGCTGCTGCACACGATCACGGCGCTGACGCTTCCACAGATGGCCGAGCGTGGTCTGCCGTTGTCGTTCGAAGTGGCCCGCTTCGTGAAGTTCATGCTGACCGAGATCTTCCCCGGCGGGCGGCTCCCGTCGATCGAAAAAGTCGAAGACCACTCGGGCAAGGCCGGCTTCACGCTGAGCCGCAGGCAATCGCTGCAGCCGCACTACGCAAGGACGCTCGATTGCTGGGCCGAGGCGCTCGAATCGCATCGGGACCAGGCCATCGCGGTCCAGTCCGAAGAGGTCTACGACCGATACATGCACTACCTGACCGGATGCGCGAGGGGCTTCCGGGAGGGCTACATCGACGTCAACCAGTTCACGCTGGAGAAGCAGCAAGGCAGTTAACGGGTCGCCCGGACACACAGACCGTCGGGGGGACAATCCGGCATCGGCAGCGGTGGCGCCATGTATGGTGCCGTGGAAACCAGTCAGCGGTCGGCGCGGGCCTCATGCCACAACCGCTGCGCAATACCACTGGGAGGGCTAACTATGTCTGACACCAGATCGACCGAAATGCGGCCGCACTTCGAGGACATCCAGGCCCATTACGATCTGTCCGACGACTTCTTCGGCCTCTTCCAGGACGCGACGCGAACCTACAGCTGTGCCTATTACGAGCGTGACGACATGACTCTTGAGGAAGCGCAGATCGCCAAGATCGACCTCAACCTCGACAAGCTGGATCTCAAGCCGGGCATGACGCTGCTGGACATCGGATGCGGCTGGGGCGCCCCGATGAAGCGGGCGAAGGAGAAGTACGACGTCAACGTCATCGGCCTGACGCTGTCGAAGAACCAGCAGGCCTACTGCACCCAACTGCTCGACAACGTTGAATCGCCCCGCTCGCATCGGGTGCTTCTGGCCGGGTGGGAGCAGTTCCACGACCCCGTCGACCGGATCGTGTCCATCGAGGCGTTCGAGCACTTCGGCTTCGAGCGCTATGACGACTTCTTCAAGAACTGCTTCGACATTCTTCCCGGCGACGGGCGGATGACGATCCAGAGCAGCACCGGCTATCACCCGTTCGATCTGGCCGCCCGTGGCAAGAAGCTGACGTTCGAATTGGCCCGCTTCATCAAGTTCATGATCACCGAGATCTTCCCCGGCGGGCGGATTCCCACTGCGCAGATGATGGTGGAACACGGCGAGAAGGCCGGGTTCGTCGTCCCCGAGTGCCTGTCATTGCGGCCGCACTACGTCAGGACACTGGGGATCTGGGGCGACGCGCTGGAGGCCAACAAAGACAGGGCCATCGAGGTCACGTCGGAGGAGAACTACAACCGCTACATGCGGTACCTGCGCGGGTGTCAGCATTACTTCATCGACGAGAGCATCGACGTCAACCTGGTGACGTATTTGAAGCCGGGCGCGGTCGCCTGACCCCGCGATCATGCGCACTGTCGGATTGCGGCAGCGTTGTTCGTCGGACAGGTAGAGAGTGGAACACATGGTTCTGCTCACTACCGAGAGGTCTGACGATGCATTACTTCGCCCTGCTGCTGTCGCCGTCCGATTCTTCTGAGGAGCGGACCGATCCGGCCGCCCTGGAGAAAGAGATGGCGGCGTACAACGCGTTCCACGTCAAAGAGGCGTCGTCAATCCGCGCCGGCGACGCGCTGAAGACCGCCGAGGCGGGCGTGCGGATCTCCGGCGGCCCGGATGCCCCCGTCGTCACCGACGGACCGTTCCCGGAAAGCGCGGAGGTGGCCGGCGGCTACTACGTATTCGAGGCCGACGACCTCGATGCGGCACTGGCGCTGGCCCGGCAGATCCCGCACACCGCGAAGGGTGCTGTGGAGGTGTGGCCGATGATCCACGAGTTCCAACCTGCGCGGACATTGACCGGCAACGACTGGATTGCGCTGCTGCTCGAACCGCCCGGCAACGTGGTGGCACCGGGAAGCCCGGAGTGGGAGGCCGGCATCGCCCGCCACGGCGAGTTCGCGGGCGCCGCAGGCGATCACCTTCTCGGTGGCGCGGCGTTGCATCCGCCCTCCACCGCGACGACGGTGCGCGTGCGTGACGGCGAGACGCTGCTCACCGACGGCCCGTTCGTCGAAGGCGCCGAGGTTGCCAACGGGTTCTACGTGATCGCCGCCGAGGACCGCGACGAAGCGGTCAAGCTGGCGTCGATGATCCCGGCGGCGACCGTCGAACTCCGGCAGTTCATGGGTCTGGCGGCGCTGTAACTTCCCATCTATGGCAGACCTGGACGGCGTCTTCAGGCGCGAGTGGGGCCCGGCTGTCGCGGCGCTGGCCCGTTGGTCGGGCGACCTGACTGTCGCCGAAGACGCCGTCCAGGAAGCGTTCGCCGAGGCGCTTCGCGGATGGGACCGCGACGGCGTGCCGCAGAACCCCGGCGCGTGGGTGGTGACAGTCGCGCGCAACCGCGCGCGCGACCGGCTGCGCCGAGAATCCGTCCGGCCCGGAAAGGAATTGGCTGCCGTGGTCGACGAGATCAGGGCGCGGACCGACGCCGCAGACCCGCATCCCGTGCGTGACGACGAGCTGCGGATGATGTTCACCTGCGCCCACCCAGCGCTGGACCGCCCGTCGCAGCTGGCGCTGACGCTGCGGCTGGTGTCGGGTCTGACGGTCCCCGAGATCGCGCGTGCGCTGCTGCAGACCGAGTCCGCAATAGGACAACGAATTACCAGGGCCAAGAACAAGATTCGCCACGCCAGGATCCCGCTGCGGGTGCCGTCGGCCAAACAGCTGCCCGAACGGACACCGCACGTGTTGGGGTGTGTCTATTCGGTTTTCACCGAGGGCTATTGGTCGACCGCCGGCCCGTCGGCAATCCGAGACGAGCTGTGCTCGGAGGGAGTGCGGCTGGCCGGCGAACTCACGTCACTGATGCCCGACGAGCGTGAGGCGCACGCGCTCAGCGCGCTGGTGACACTGCACGACGCCCGCCGTCACACCCGTGTGGACGCGGGCGGCGCGCTGGTGCCCCTCGACGAGCAGGACCGCAGCCGCTGGAATGCAGTCGCCATCGATCGCGGCCTGCGACGGCTGCGGCGGGCGGCGGGGTCGACGGGCCCGTACCTGCCGCAGGCGGTGATCGCCGCTTTGCACGCGACGGCGCCTACGTGGGAGCAGACGGACTGGGCCGCGATTTGCGCCGCGTACGACCGGCTGCTCGGGATCGCCGATTCGCCGGTGGTGCGGGCGAATCGCGCTGTGGCCGTTGGCTTTCGCGACGGGTATGCGGCGGGACTGGTGGCGCTCGACGCCGTCTGTGATGATCCGCGACTAGCGCGGTCGGGCCTGGTACGGTCTATCCGCGCCGACCTGCTGCGTCGCGATGGCCGCATCGCCGAGGCGCTGCCCTGGTATCAGCAGGCGCTGGCGCTCAGCGGCTCCGAGCCGGCGAAGGCATTCCTGCGCCGTCGCCTGGCCGAATGCGCCGCTTAAGCCGCTACGCCTCGGCGAAGTTGCGCGTCACCGACGGATCGACCGGGATGCCCGGGCCCGTCGTCGTCGACACAGTGACCTTCTTCAGGTACCGGCCCTTCGACGACGACGGCTTGGCCCGCAGGATCTCGTCCAGCGCCGCGCCGTAGTTCTCGACCAGCTTCTTCTCGTCGAAGGACGCCTTACCGATCACCAGGTGCAGGTTGGCCTGCTTGTCGACGCGGAAGTTGATCTTGCCGCCCTTGATGTCGGTGACGGCCTTGGCCACGTCGGGGGTCACGGTGCCGGTCTTCGGGTTCGGCATCAGGCCGCGCGGACCCAGGATGCGGGCGATCCGGCCAACCTTGGCCATCTGGTCCGGCGTCGCGATCGCCGCGTCGAAGTCCAGCAAACCGCCCTGGATCCGCTCGATCAGGTCGTCGCTGCCCACCACGTCGGCGCCGGCGGCCAATGCCTGCTCCGCCTTGTCACCAACCGCGAACACCGCGACGCGGACGGTCTTGCCGGTGCCGTTGGGCAGGTAGACGGTGCCGCGCACCATCTGGTCGGCCTTGCGCGGGTCGACGCCCAGCCGGATCGCCACCTCGACGGTCGCGTCCTGGTGCTTCGATGACGTCTCCTTGGCCAGTCGCGTGGCGGCCAGAGGTGTGTACAGCCGCGTGCGGTCCACCTTCTCGGCCGCCTCGCGATATGCCTTGCTCTTCTTGCTCATGTGTTTCCAATCGCTTTCATTGGTTGTGGTTCGGGCCGAAGCTGGTCCTCCCACGGGGGTACTGCCGACTATTCGACCGTGATACCCATCGACCGTGCGGTGCCGGCGATGATCTTGGCCGCGGCGTCGATGTCGTTGGCGTTGAGGTCTTCCTTCTTGGTCTCGGCGATCTCCCGGACCTGGTCCCAGGTGACCTTCGCGACCTTTTCGCGGTGCGGCTCGGGCGAGCCCTTGCCGACCCCTGCCGCTTTCAGCAGCAGCTTGGCCGCGGGCGGGGTCTTCAGCTGGAACGTGAAGCTGCGGTCCTCGTAGACGGTGATCTCCACGGGCACCACGTTGCCGCGCTGGTTCTCCGTCGCGGCGTTGTAGGCCTTGCAGAACTCCATGATGTTGACGCCGTGCTGGCCGAGCGCCGGGCCGACCGGCGGCGCGGGGTTGGCCTGACCGGCCTGGATCTGGAGCTTGATCTGCCCGACAACCTTCTTTCTCGGGGCCATGGGGTGTTGGTGTTCCTTTCTAGATCAGCGATGAGCCGCTTGCGCGAAGAGCATCAAATTTTGGAGACCTGGTTAAAGGTCAGCTCGACAGGTGTTTCGCGGCCGAAGATCGACACCAGCACCTTGAGCTTCTGTTGCTCGGCGTTGACCTCGTTGATCGTCGCCGGGAGCGTCGCGAACGGGCCGTCCATCACGGTCACCGATTCACCGACCTCGAAATCAACCTCGACAGGGGCGCGTTCAATTCCGCCCGCCTCGCTGGCGGCAGCGCCGGTGGCAGCCTTGGCGGTCTTCTTGCCCGCGCCCTGCGGCAGCAGGAACTTCACGACGTCGTCGAGCGAAAGCGCCGACGGCCGCGAGGTGGCTCCGACGAACCCCGTGACGCCGGGCGTGTTGCGGACCGCGGACCAGGAGTCGTCGGTGAGGTCCATCCGTACCAGGATGTAGCCAGGCAGCACCTTGCGGTTGACCTGCTTGCGCTGGCCGTTCTTGATCTCGGTGACCTCTTCGGTGGGCACCTCGACCTGGAAGATGTAATCGCCCACGTCGAGGTTCTGCACGCGGGTCTCGAGGTTGGCCTTCACCTTGTTCTCGTAGCCCGCGTAGGAGTGGATGACGTACCAGTCGCCGGGCTTGGTGCGTAGCTCCGCCTTCAGAGCGGCGGCCGGATCGACCTCGGCTTCCTCACTGTCGGCCTCGGTGCCTGATGTCTGCGGCTCTGCGGCTTCGTCGATCACGTCGACGGCCTCGCCCGTTGGCGTGTCGCCGTCAGGGGTACTCACTTCTGAATCCTTCCGTAGCTTATTTCTCTGCTCGTCGTGCCGGCGCTAACCGCCGTCAGCCGAATACCAGCAGCACCAGCTTCGCCAGCCCGAGGTCCACCAGACCGATCAGCGTGACCATGAAGGCCAGGAAGAACAGCACCACGGTGGTGTAGCTGATCATCTGCTTGCGGTTCGGCCAGATCACCTTGCGCAACTCGGCGACCACCTGGCCCAGGTAGGTCCACAGGTACACGAACGGGTTCGGGGACGGGCCCGAGCGTTTTTTGGCCGTCCTGACCTTGGTCCCGGCGCCGTTCTTGGTGACCCCGCCCTTGGTCTCGGTGGTCTGCTCAGTGTCCTCGTCGGCGGTGGTGGCCGCTCGCGACCGCTTCCCGGTGGGGCGCAGCGGCCGGGTCGCCACAGCGGTCTGACCGCCTCCGGGCGTCGTCTCGTCGCCGTCGCCTGCGGCGCCGGCACCTTCGCGCTCGTCGCTCACCGCATGCCTTTCCGTCAGTGTTTTCGGGTGTCCACCATCCAGTGTCCACGATTGTTCAATATTCAGTTCGGGCAGGGGCGACAGGACTTGAACCTGCAACCTGCGGTTTTGGAGACCGCTGCTCTGCCAGTTGAGCTACGCCCCTTGAGGTTGGCAGGCCAACCCCGCGCGTCGGGGCTGACACAATGCGCGCGCTCTCCGTTCGGCCCCTGGAAAACCGAGGAAAACCGATGGACAGCGCGCTGTAGCGGGAAAACCCCGAGGTCCGAGTCTACATCGGCTCAGGTGCGGGAAGCCAATCCCGGCTACTCGCCGGCGGCTTTCCGCATCACCTGACCGCTGGCGGGATCCCATTTGATCTGGGTGGAGTTGTCGCCCTCCTGGCCCATCAGCGTGGTGTAGGCCTCCAAGACCACTTCGCCCTTTTCGTTGGTGCAGACGTTTCTGGTGACGACGATGTCGGCCCCGAACCGCTCATCGACCGAGTGGACGTACATGGTCCCATATAGCTTGTCACCGGCCTGGATGGGCTTGTGGTACAGGAACTTCTGGTCGACCTGGACGATCTGCATCGTCTCCATGCCCACGTCGACGTTGCGGAAGAAGTGCTGCTGGATCAACAGCGCCAAAATGGAGACAAAGGTCAGCGGTGCGAGGATCGAGCCGTATCCGAGTTCGGCGGCCTCATCCTCGTCGTAACTCGCGGGGTCGGTCACCTTGATCGCGCTGGCATATTGCCTGATCTGTTCGCGGCCCACTTCGAAGTAGTCGGGGTACTTCCAGACCATCCCGCGGATGTCGGTCTTGATCGCCACCGGCTACGCCAGCTTCGCGGTGGCGACGGCACGGCCGAAGATCTTCTTGCCCCCGGTCATGGCCGAGAGCGCGATGGTCACCAGCTTCTCTTCGGGATCAACCGACTTGACCCGGCCGCTGAACACAATGTCGGCGCCCCTGCCGTCGTTGGGCACCGGCACCACCGCGGTGAACCTGACGTTGTACTCCTTGACCGCGCCCGGATCGCCGACCCACGACGTGACGTAGCCACCACCCAGGCCCATGGTCAACATGCCGTGGGCGATCGCGCTGTCCAGCCCCACCTGCTGGGCGATCTCGTCGTCCCAGTGGATCGGGTTCAGGTCTCCCGAGACGCCGGCATAGTTCACCAGGTCCTGACGGGTCAGCGAGATGACCTGCTCAGGAAGCTGATCGCCGACCTTCACCGAGTTGAACTCACGCAGTGGCATCGCTAAAGCCCTCGACTCCCTCGTCATCGCTACGACCCACAAGCGTGGTGTAGGTCTCCTGGATCATCTCGCCTTCTTCGTTGGTGACGATGTTCTTCGTCACGATCATGTCCGTGCCGAACGACTTGCGTATCGAGTGGACGTACACGTCGCAGTAGAGACGATCCCCGGCCTTGATCGGCTTCAGATACTTCAGCACCTGGTCAACCTGCACGATCTGGGCGTCCTCGATGCCGATGTTGGCATGGGCGAAGAACGCGCTCTGGGCCTGATAGCCGAAGACGGAGATGAAGGTCAGCGGCGCCAGAAGCCCGCAGTAGCCCAGCTCCGCGGCGGCTTTCTCCTCGAAGAATGCGGGGTCGGTGTTCTTGACGGCTGACGCGTACTCGCGGATCTTCTCGCGCCCGACCACGTAGTGATCGGGATGCCGGTAATGCATCCCGACGATATTTTCGGAAACTGACACGGGTCAAGAACCTACCTAGTCAAGCTCAGCAACCGCGAACCGGAGTTGCGCTAGCGGGTCTCACGATGGGGCTGGTGCTTGCCGCAGTTCGGGCAGAACTTCTTCAGCTCCAGGCGGTCGGGGTCGTTACGGCGGTTCTTCTTGGTGATGTAATTGCGGTGCTTGCACACCTCACAGGCCAAAGTGATCTTCGGCCGGACGTCAGTGCTGGAGGCCACGTGAGCTGCCTTCTTTCATCTTCTCGTTGTTGTCTTGTAGCGATGGCCGGACTCGAACCGGCGACCTAACGATTATGAGTCGTTCGCTCTAACCGACTGAGCTACATCGCCTCGTGATGACTCACCGCCAGTCAGCCCGGCGTCCGCCGAGCCCCCTAACGGAATCGAACCGTTGACCTTTTCCTTACCATGGAAACGCTCTGCCGACTGAGCTAAGGGGGCCTGACCCGCACATGGGCCCTGTAGAGGGTACAGCCTGCTCGGTTGGGCCGCCAAACAGCAGCTTCGTGTCGAACCTACCCTTTAATCATGGCAACAACCGACGACCGCCTTTACTTCCGCCAGCTGCTCTCGGGCCGCGACTTCGCGGCTAACGACGTGGTCGCGCGGCAGATGCGCAACTTCGCCTACCTGATCGGAGACCGCGAGACACGAGATGCCGTGGTCGTCGACCCCGCCTACGCCGCCGGCGAGCTCGTCGACACCCTCGAAGCCGACGGCATGCGCCTTTCAGGTGTGCTCGTCACGCACCACCACCCCGACCATGTCGGCGGCTCGATGATGGGCTTTGCGCTCAAGGGACTTGCCGAACTGCTCGAGCGTGTCAACGTGCCGGTCCACGTCAACACCAACGAGGCGATGTGGGTGGCGCGCGTCACCGGGATCCCCGAAACCGATCTGACCAGCCACGAGCACGGCGACAAGGTCGACATCGGCGACATCGAGATCGAACTCCTGCACACCCCCGGCCACACGCCGGGCAGCCAGTGTTTCCTGCTCGATGGATGCCTCGTCGCCGGGGACACGTTATTCCTGGAGGGCTGCGGACGCACCGACTTCCCGGGCGGCAGCGTCGACGAGATGTACCGGAGCCTGCACCGGCTGGCCGACCTGCCGGGCGACCCGAGGGTGTTCCCCGGGCACTGGTACTCGGCAGAACCGAGCGCGCCGCTCTCAGAGGTCCGCCGCACCAACTACGTGTTCCGCCCGACGAGCCTCGAGCAGTGGCGCATGCTGATGGGTGGCGCCTGACTGGAGTAGCGCTCTACTCGTGCGGTGAGCAACCGGTCGCGGCGACACTTCTGCCATGACCGCAGAGGTGTTGCCGCGCAAGCAAGTTATGCCGCTCGCGCGCATGGCGCCGACGGTACGACGCGGTTACGATTCGGACTTCCTATCGATTGCGCTCCCGCTGCCGACATTGAGCCGGGGCGGCGAGCTGGTGTCGCCGCCGATTCCGTACCGGCAGTTCACCTTCGTGATGCGACGCCGCCGACGACTCCCGTTGTTCGCCGCGGTCAACATCGACGGCCGCCGGCCCGAGCAGGGCGGCTCCGAGCGCCACGCCTGGATACTGGCTCCCCGCGTTCTGATCGACACCTGGCTGGGCCTCGAGGAGTACGTGATCAACCGCCCTGTAACCGCCGACCGCAAAGTCAGTGTCGTCAGCGGTCCCGTCCTCGATGACGGCGATCCCGGCAGCCTCGAGGTGGTGCTGCCGCTGCAGTACTGGAAGCTGGTCACCATGGTTCGTCAGAATGGAACCCTTTGTGCCACAGGCTATCTCCTGCGCCAGAAGAGCTCGCACGCCGAGTACGCCACGTATCAAGTGCCGGTGCGCAGTATCGGCGAGGCGACCGGCCTGGACCTGTCCGCGTACATCTCTGCCGATCCGTTGGAACGCCCGGGCATAGCGGGCCGGCCACAAGAACTCGGCCGGCTGGATGAGATCCGGCTCTGATCAGTCCGGGCTCTTGCGTTTCGAAACTTCGTTACGTAACGTCTTTTCTCATGGGCGATCGGGTTCACTACAGCGTCGAGTCGTCGGTGGCGACAATTCAGATGGACGACGGCAAGGTCAACGCGCTGTCGCCGGAGATGCAGCGGGAGATCAACGAGGCGCTCGACCACGCCGAACTCGAGGGCATCGGCGCGGTGGTGATCGCCGGCACCAGTCGTGTGTTCAGCGGCGGATTTGACCTCGCCGTGCTGAAGGGAGGAGGCAACGCGGCGATCGGCATGCTCGCAGGCGGCTTCGAGCTTGCCGCGCGGATGCTCGCGTTCCCCAAGCCGGTGGTAATGGCGTGCACCGGCCATGCGATCGCGATGGGGTCGTTCCTACTGCTCAGCGGCGACCACCTGATCGGCTCACCTGATCATCGGGTGATGGCCAACGAGGTCGCGATCGGCTTGACCATGCCGCGCGCCGCGCTGGCGATCATGCGCCATCGGCTCACTCCTGCGGCCTATCAGCGAGCGGCCGGGCTGGCCGTACCGTTCGTCGGGGCAGAAGCCGTTGCGGCGGGCTATCTCGACGAGCTGGTGCAGGCGGATCGGGTTCGGGTACGTGCGGAGGAAGTCGCGCGGAATTTGACCGCACTCGATCCCACGGCGCACGCGCAGAGCAAGCTGCTCGCCCGCGCCGAAGTGCTCGACGGCATCCGCACCGCGATCGACTCGGAATTCGGCCAAGCACAGTAGGTTTCGGGGTGCCGCGGGCCAAACAACGCACGCCCGAGCTTCGGGACCGGGTGCTCGGCGTCGCCGTCACGGCGCTCAACGAACACGGGATCGCGGGATTCACCACACGCCGGGTGGCCGAGCTGGCGGGCACATCGGTGCCGGCCGTCTACGAGCTCTTCGACGACAAAGCCGGGCTGGTGCGGCAGGTGTTCTTCGAGGGGTTCCGGCTGCTGGGACGCGAGCTGGCCATGGTGCCGGCGACCGATGATCGGTTGGCGGACGTGGAAGCGCTCGCACCGGTGTTCCGTCGGTTCTGCCTGCGGAGCCCGGCGCTGGCGCAGGTGATGTTCTCGCGACCGTTCGCCGACTTCGACCCCGGCCCGGAGGAGGAGGCCGCAGCGGCGTCGGTGCGCGGGGTGTTCACCGGGCGCATCGAACGCTGCGTCGACGCGGGGCTTCTGGTGGGAGACCCCACAGACATCGCGCATGTGTTGCTGGCATTGGTGCAGGGCCTGGCCGTCCAGGAAGGCGGTCGGTGGTTGGGGAACTCGCGGTCGTCGGTGAATCGGCGCTGGACGCTGGGCGTGCAGACGCTACTGCGGGGATTTCGCCCCTGAGATGAATCGACCCGCCGCGGGAAGAGAAGGTCCCGGAAAGGGAGGGTGAAGCCGCGGCGGGTCGAGGCGGGTGAGGGCGCTAGATCTTGCGGTTCTCCGACTTGATCATCCAGGCCAGTTTCTCGAGGGAATCGATGATCTGGTGCAGCAGATCTGCGGTGCTCGGATCCTCGGCGTCGACGGCGTCGTGGACCTCGCGCAGTGTGTCGACCGTCGCGTAGACACGCGTCGTGATCAGGTCGACCACCTCGACGGTGTTCTGTTCGTGCGCCGGGAACTGCGGCAGGGTCGTGGACGCCGCGACGGTGTCGGAACGGCCGTCGGGTACCGCGTCGAGAGCCCGCATCCGCTCGGCGATCGTGTCGCTGGACTCACGGGCGGCGTCGACGACCTCGTCGAGCTGCAGATGCAGGTCGCGGAAGTTGCTTCCCACGACGTTCCAGTGGGCCTGCTTGCCCTGAATGTGCAGCTCGATGAGGTCGACCAGGACGCGCTGCAGGTTGGCGGCGAGTCGCGGTGAGGCCTGAAAGTTACGGACCTCGCTCTCGCCACGGCGGTTTGCCGTCTCAGTAGTTGCTGTGGTAGTCATGCTAAGGTCAACGACCTGCGACGACGATTGCTTCCGATCGTCGCTGAGAGTTGTGTCACGCTTCGATTGGTGGCCGCGGGTCAGCGAATCAGGAAAGGTGAAACACCGTGGGATGGCTCAAAGACCGTTGGCACGACCTGACCGATGTCAGTTCCGGCAGCTGGTTGGCGATCGCCGTCTGGGCGGCGGTGGCCCTCGGCGTGATCGCGCTGCTCTACGCCAGCCGCCAGCTCAAGCGGAACCGGGAGCTCAAGATCGAGCAGATCCGGCCCCACGTCGCGATGTTCATGGAGCCGCATGCCGCCGACTGGCACGTGGTGGAACTTGTGGTCAGGAACTACGGGCAAAGCGCGGCGCACGACGTCGAGTTCTCCTTCCTGAACCCGCCGACCGTCGCGCAGTACGAGAACGCGCATGACGGCATGGTCGACATCGCCGAGTTGCGGCTTCCCGGCGAATTGCCCGTGCTCGCGCCCGGTCAGGAATGGCGGACGGTGTGGGACTCAGCGCTGGATCGCCACGAACTCGGCGGCTCGATCGAATGGCGGTTCGTGGGAACGGCGACCTACCACGACCGTCCCGATCAGAAAACAAGGTGGCGCAAATTCGGCGCGGGCCGGCGGCGGTCCTACAAGACGAACGTCGTGTTGGACTGGGACGACCTGCAACCGGTCCAGCGCGTCGAGCTGATGACGACGCACGATCTCGCCAAACGCGAAAAGCAGAAGCTGGAGTTGCTGCGCAGCCTGCTGGGCTACTTCCATTACGCCAGCCAGGAGAACCGTGCGGAGGTCTATCGCAGCGAGATCGACCGGATCAACCGCGCTACCGAGGAAGCCAGGGACCGGTTGCGCGTCAAGCAGCTGGAGGCCCCGACCGACGTGCACCTGCCCCGGCTTCAGGTCGCCCCCAAACCCGACCCGGACCTGCAGCCCGACTCTGACGACGAGGGGCGCCACCATGAGCAGCCTGTCTAGGAATTGCTACGGCTCGTCAGCGGAAGATCGATGACCTTCGTCGGGGTCAGGCCCTGATCCTTCAGCTGAATGACGCCTTCGGCGTCGCTGCCCACCGGTTTGGCCGCGCCTTCCAGGATCTCGCCGACCAAGCGCACAGCCATCGGCAGGGCGCTGTTGGTCAACACCTTGAACACCGGGACCGCGGCGATGAACAGGGCCACAGGCGGCTCCAACACGCCGAGTCCCACAGCTGCAGCCAGACCACCGAAATAGCCGACCGACCGCGGTACGTCGATCTCCACGGAGCCGATCTCGATCTCCAAAACGTTGCCAGGTGCTCCGATCCGAACCTCGACCATGCTCTCGGACGCCATCCGCCACGGATACCCATTTCGGCCGTGGTCCACCCCGCCGCGCCGCGGTCGAGATTTCTGCCCTTCACCCCTGCCGAAGAGCGCCGACAAGCGCGCACAATCAAGAGCGGGATCCCCCGGAAGGAGTGGGCGATGAAGGCGAACGTTGGCGACTGGTTGGTGGTCAAGGGGACGACGGTCGAGCGGCATGATCAGCGCGGGATGATCGTCGAGGTGCGCTCCGCGGACGGCTCACCGCCCTATGTGGTGCGCTGGGCCGGCGACCACGTCGCGACGGTGTATCCGGGCCCTGATGCGATCGTCCTCACCAGCGCAGAACTGGAGGCGGCCGACCAGCGGGCCCGGGCCCGGTCGGCACCAACATAGAGATCCCACGGGAGATGCCCGGCATGCGTGGCGCGCAACGTGGTTGAGGTAGCAACGTGGTTGAGGTAGCCGTCACACACGCAAGTCTCTCTCAGCACCTGGTGCGCAGTTGCCATGGTTAGCCCCACGTGCGTTTGGCAATCTCTGTGGGTACGAAACGACGAACAACACGAACGGCGGGAATAGCAACGGCAGCGTTGGTTTCGGGGGGCTCGGGCCGGCCGGTTTGGGGCTGGGGGTGTGGCTGGCCGCAGCCGCCGGGGTTCAACCAGTGGGGGCACTAGAGCACGCCATGAAAGGCTAACGCGAGCAATCGAACCGGACGGCGCGCCAGTTCGTATGCTTAGGTGTCGAGACCTGCTCCGAGCGTCGGCCCGTCATCTGGCGGCAGGTGAGGGGCCGACCGCATCCATCACTCGGGCGTGCCCAGCACTGCGAACTAGGCGGCCCGCACCGCCTAGTTCGCCCCCCGCTCGCCTCGACGACCGCCCGGCGCTGTCGTGGCGGGCCGGCCAACCATGCCCGGCACGAATCGGCGCCAGCCAAGCCCGCGTGCCGCGCCAGGCGATTTGACGCGGGCGTCATACCTCGTTGCTGTAGGTGTTGGCACCGGTTGATGGACCGCTCGAATGCGGGCATCACTCAAACCGAACCGGGCATCGGGATGGCTCAGTCATTCGTCATCGTTCGTCATCATTCGTCGCCGGCAACGAGCTGTCGGATCGTTCCGGACATGATCGGCGCGATCGCGCCTTGCCGCATTCATCACCACTGCTGGCTAACACAACTACGCTTGGCCGATCGAGGCTGTTCGGGAGGGTTCAATCGGATGCCACGCATCTTCCTGAGTCATCCCAGCCGGGATAACCGGCGGGCGACTGCTCTGCGGCAGTGGCTAATAGAGCAGGACCCCCAGCTGGCCGGAGAAATCTTCCTCGACCTGACCCGCGACACCGGTATCCGGTCCGGTGTGCGGTGGAAAGACGCGTTGCGCCAGGCCAGCGCCCGGTGCGAGGCAGTGAAGACGTGATGGACTTGAGCGACGACGGGTAACGCGTCGTCTCGGGGAGCGCCGACACCACGATGCGCCTGTGGGACGCGATCAGCATTCGGCCTCTGGGCGGCCCCATGAACGGCCACCCGCCGGGTGCGCTCCCGATCGCAGTGACGTTCACCCCCGACGGCCAGGGCATCACGTCCATCGATGCCGACCCCACCCGGCGGTTGTGGCCGAAGCCCGCTTTGGATACGTGGCCAAGACTGTTGTGCGCCAAACTGTCTCAGAACATCAGCCATCAGCAGTGGCGGGACTGGGTATCACCCGACATCGCCTACACCGAAGTCTGTCCGGGCCTTCCGCTGCCACCCGATAACCCCAGCCAGTAGCGACGCTGACTCGACTGCGGATCCCCGCGCGAACTCGAAGGTTAAGTGAGCGGGGTTGCGGGGGCGACCGCTTCGGCGCGTAAGCGGCCCCCCGTGTAGGGAATCTTTAGTGCAACCCCACTCGAGGCGTAATGGTAGACATGCCACCGTAACGTTCCGAGCAAGCCCGACTGTGAATCACCTGGGGTTTTCCCGCCGCAGTCGACAACAGACAAGCTTTGCGGCGGCTGAAGCTGTGTGCGAGCCCTCGCCTGAGCGAAACGCTGACGGCTCCGATGCGAAAACTCCTGTCCACCAGTTCCGATGCGGGATCGGCGGTGCCGCAACGCAGCACAAGTGGTTTCGGACGTGCGGTCACCGGGAAGCTACGTGCCTGGCCGCCAAGTCGATAAGACCTGTCGGACCTCTGTCAGCAGTGCGGCAGAGAACAGGCAGGTCGGCTACCTACGTCGCGACCGTCGGGGGCCGATCACGAAAGTGAAGACCTGGGAGGGAACAAAACAGGTATCTCCGTCAAACATTTAGCCGGTGCTGCGGCGATCGCCGCCGGGGTCGGTATGTCAGCGCTGAACCTCGGCGTGGGGTTGGCACACGCCGACCCACCGTGTAACCAGCCGAATTGCCAGCCCGCTCCGGGCGGCCCGACCGGTCCGAGTCAGGGTCCGAACCCGGGCAACCAGCCACCGGCAGGAACGACGGCCCGGCCGGCGTGCGCCGCCTGGGCCGCTGCGAGGTGACACCGGCTGGAACCGCCGGTGGACGGACCGCCACGTGACATAGATCAGGTGCCCATGGAGGCGGCCAGTACGGCCGCGCCCGCACCACTGAGTGCCCCGATGATCGAGATCACGACCGCCACCTTGGTGAAGCCGTCGGCATCAGCAAAGCGGTCACCGAAAGACTCCGACATGACCTCGCCGGATCCGGGGCCGTATCCAGGGACATATCCGCTCGCGCCGCGAGTCCTCGCGCCGGGTCGCAGCATGGCGAATACCGCCGGGAACTGACAGGCAGCGCTCAGCGCCGCCAATAGGACGACCCAGCCCATCACGTACTTCCTCCCGCCACTCACTGTGTCTCCCCGGTGCTGTCTCCCCGGTGCTGTCTCCGGGTTGTGTGGTGCAGCCTTGCCCGAATCACGCTAGCTCAGCCGGATTGGTTTCCGGCGAATATGGGTAGGCCGTGAACGGACTGCTCACCCTGCCCGGATCGAGTCGGCCGGCCTTCGCAGCTGCAGGCGCCAGTATCACTAATTCGCTGATCGCTATAGGACTTCTTCTCAAAATGACCACTCACCGGCGGCATTCCCCATTTTTTCAACCACGACACCTGTCGCGCCCGCATGGCGATGGGCATCGACATCCACCCTTCGCGGTCCAGCCTCCTTCAGGGTGGCACCCGCCGGCTACCGCTGACGTGCACCAGCGCAGCCCGGCGCGCGTCGGCGCACTGATCTCCGCAGCGGTCGTTCTGGCCGGGATCTCCGCGGGGATCGGCGGAGCCGTCGCGGTAAGCGTCGATCACACCCATTCCGCTCCAAGCACGCTCGTGACGGCGGCGGCCGGTGCTTCCAAAGAGCCGGTGGCCAATCTCCCGTCCGGTTCGGTCGAGCAGGTTGCTGCCGAAGTGGCGCCCAGCGTGGTGCAACTGGAGACACGTGTGGGACTCCAATACGACGAAGGCTCTGGCATCATTCTGAGCTCCAACGGCTTGATCATGACCAATGCGCACGTCGTGTCGGCGCCGGACACCGGCGGTGATCGGAGCTCCGCACAGAGGGTCGTCACCTTCGGCGACGGCCGCACAGCCCCGTTCAGCGTCGTGAGCGCCGACCCTGTCACCGACATCGCGGTTGTTCGCGCACAAGGAATTTCGGGCCTGATCCCGATTACGCTCGGCTCGGCGACCAGCCTCCACGTCGGGGAAGACGTTGTCGCGATCGGGGCGCCCCTCGGTCTGGCCGGCACGGTCACGACGGGCGTGGTCAGCGCGCTGCACCGGCCGGTGTCCGCTCTGGGCGGCACCACCGACCAGAGCACTGTGCTCGACGCGATTCAGACCGACGCCGCGATGAATCCCGGAAGCTCCGGTGGCGCGCTCGTCGACATGAGCGGCCATCTCGTCGGGATCACTTCCGCCATCGCGTCGCTGGGTGACTCACTCGGTGTGCAGAGCGGCTCTATCGGACTCGGTTTCGCGATTCCTGTCGACCAGGCCAAGCGAGTGGCCGATGAACTCATCTCCTCGGGCAAGGCATCTCACGCCTCCTTGGGCGTGCAGGTCAGCAGCGACCCCACCGTCCACGGCGCCAAGATCACCGAGGTGGCACCCGGCGGCCCCGCCGCGTCCGCCGGCCTTTCGAGCGGGATGGTGGTGACCAAGGTCGACGATCAAGTCGTCACCAACGCGGACGCGCTGGTGGCCGCGGTCCGGACGAAGGCGCCCGGTGACAAGGTGACCCTGACGTTCGTCGAGCGTACGGGCACGACCCGGACTGCCGGAGTCAACCTGGGCAACGATCAGCGGACATAGCGCCGGCCGAGGCGTAGGTGCGGCTGATCTTCGGTTCCACGTACCCGAACTCGCTCACCGTGTGCCGTACCGCATCACCGATAGCTTCGGCCCCGTCGGCGGGAACCAGGGCGATCACACATCCACCGAAGCCGCCACCGGTCATCCGCGCTCCCAGTGCGCCAGCCCGCACGGCGGTGTCGGCGATGAGATCGATGTGTTCTGTGGTGATCTCGAAGTCGTCTCGCATCGATGCGTGCGATGCCGTCAGGATTCGACCGGCTTCGATGAAGTCGGAATCGCCAAGCGCAGCAACGAAATCCAGCACGCGCTGGTTGTCGGTGAGGATGTGGCGGGCGCGTCGCGCATCCACCGCGTCGGTCAGTGCGTTGAGCACCGACGTCCCACGGTCTTGCACCTCACGCAGCGACGCCACCCCCAGGTCCGCGGCTGCCCGCTCACACGACTCGCGCCGCGCTGCGTATTCTCCGCCCGCATGACCATGTCGCGCCCGAGAGTCAATGAGCAGCAAGCCGGCACCCGACGCCTCGGGATCGAAGTTGACCGGCTGAATGCTGACCTCGCGAAAGTCGATCAACAGCGCCTTCGACGGCTCCCCGTAAAGCGATGCCAGCTGGTCCAGCAAACCCGTTGGGGCACCAACGTATTCATTCTCGGCGCGCTGTGTGATCCAGGCCTGCTCTACCCGGTCGATGAAGACACCGGCGGCGGAGGCGATCGCGCCGAGCGCGGCGCACTCCAGCGCCGCCGACGACGCCAGACCCGATCCCATCTCGACACCGCCCTGCACGGACATCGTCCCCCCGACCACCGGGTGGCCCGCACGGCGTAGCGCCCACATCACGCCCGCCACGTAGGCGGCCCAACCTGTGACATCGCCCGGCATCGTGTCGCGTGGGATCGCTACCGTGCCGTCGACATTGTCGCTGCCCACGGTGATCGCGTCGCTCTCATCGGGATCGAAGGTCGCCACGGTGCGTTCGGGAAGCGCGATCGCAAGCGCGAAGCCCAGGTTGTAGTCGGTGTGCTCGCCGATCAGATTGATCCGGCCCGGCGCTGAGTATCTGATCGTCATCTAGAGCTCCCGCAGTCGTTGCGCGACGGTCTCCGGTGTGACGTCGCTGATGAACGCGTCCATCGCCGACTCGGAGGCGGCCAGGTATTTCAGCTTGGTGGCGCTGCGCCGAATCGACATCAGCTCGACGTGAAAGTAGCCCTCCCGCTGCTCTTCGTTGTCGGCGTACTGATGCAGCGCCGACATGTACGGCAGCGGCGCGTTGTACATGCGATCGAAGCGTCTGAGCACATCGAGGTAGATCCCGGCGAACCCGCCCAGCTCCGCGTCGTCCAGATCAACGAGACTGTGCACGAACCTGTTCGGATAGATGTGTACTTCCACCGGCCAGCGCGCGGCGAAGGGCACGAACACGGTGAACAGGTCTGTGCGTGCGATGATGCGCCTTCCGTCGGCCACCTCATGCGCGAGCAGGTCGGCGAACAGGTTGCTGCGGTTGCGCACCGCATGTGACCGCGCCTGACGCAGCATCTCCGCGGCACGTGGCGTCACGAACGGATAGCCGTAGATCTGACCGTGGGGATGGGTGAGCGTCACACCGATCTCCTCGCCTCTGTTCTCAAAGCAGAACACCTGCTCGATCCCGGGCCGGGCCATCAGGTCGGCGGTTCGGTGACGCCATGCGTCGACCACCAGACGGGCGTGCCGAAGTTCGAGGTCGGCGAACGACGCTGTGTGGTTGTCGGAGAAGCAGATAACCTCGCAGCGCCCGTGGCCGGGCGCGGAAACGAACCCGGTGCCGTCGGGGTGCGGAAGTTCGAACGGCGATGTTCCCGCCCCGGACAGGCTCGGGAAGCGGTTCTCGAAGACGACGACATCGTAGTGGGGCGCGGGCACCTCGCTGGTCAGCCCGGACGGCCCGGGACACAGCGGGCACTGATCGGCGGCCGGCTTATAGGTGCGGTCTTGACGCAACGCGGCGATGACGACCCACTGGCCGGTCTGCCGGTCGAAGCGCAACTGCGATTCGCGCGCCGCCCGGGGTGGCAGCGGCCGCCGGTCGGGCACCGGTTCGGGCGTGTGCCCGGGCAGCGAAAAGAACAGCAGGTCGCGGCCGTCGGCCAGCGGCCACCGCGTCGGTGCTGTCACGATGTCCGTCATCGTCCTCTCCCCACGTCGGTCCGAACACAAGTAAACAACCAGCGGTTCTGAGCTGAGGCAAAGCTGTTACCTTCTGCGTGGTAACCGTGCGGACGCGCTCAGAGGAGTTGATCGACACGACCACCAGCCTGACCGCCGAGAACGTCTTGCAACTCCACGTCGGCGCGCTCGACTACATCTTGGTCGCGATCTACTTCGTCTTCGTCCTCGGCATCGGTTACCTCGCTCGCAGCCAGATCTCGTCCAGCCTTGACTTCTTCCTCTCCGGGCGGCGGCTGCCGGCGTGGGTCACCGGTATCGCGTTCGTGTCGGCCAATCTCGGCGCCGTCGAGATCATGGGCATGTCGGCGAACGGTGCCCAGATCGGTCTTGCCACAATGCATTACTACTGGATCGGCGCCGTTCCGGCGATGCTGTTCCTCGGCGTGGTGATGATGCCTTTCTACTACGGCTCGAAGGTACGCAGCGTTCCGGAGTTCATGCGCCGCCGCTTCGGCACCGGCGCACATCTGGTGAACGCCATCAGCTTCGCCGTTGCGCAGGTGTTGATCGCTGGTGTGAATCTGTTCCTGCTGGCCACGGTGGTCAACGCGCTGCTCGGCTGGAGCAAGTGGGTGTCGCTGATCGTTGCGGCGGCGATCGTGCTCACCTACACCGCGCTCGGTGGGCTCTCGGCGGCGATCTACAACGAGGTGCTGCAGTTCTTCGTGATCCTCGCGGCGCTGGTTCCGCTCACCATCTTCGGACTCATCAAGGTCGGCGGCTGGAGCGGGTTGCGGGACAAGGTGATCGACACACACAAGGCTGACGGTTCGGTGACCGCGACGGTCCACGAGCAGCTAACCACCTGGCCGGGTCAAGCGCTCAGTGGCTTTTCCAGCCCGGTCTGGTCGGTGATCGGGATCGTGTTCGGCCTCGGATTCGTGCTGTCCTTTGGCTATTGGACGACGAACTTCGTCGAGGTCCAGCGTGCGATGGCGTCGCACTCGATGTCGGCGGCGCGTCGCGCGCCGATCATCGGCTCGTTTCCGAAAATGCTGATCCCGTTCGTGGTGGTGGTGCCCGGGATGATCGCCGCGGCCGCGATCGGTGATCTGATCCACCTGAAATCCACGGGCAAGGGCAACATCACCTACAACGACGCAATACTTTTGATGATCCGCGACATCCTGCCCAACGGCCTCCTGGGTGTCGCCGTCGCGGGCCTGATCGCATCGTTCATGGCCGGGGTGGCCGCCAATGTGTCGGCGTTCAACACCGTGTTCAGCTACGACATCTGGCAGCAGTACGTGGTCAAGGACCGCTCCGACAACTACTACATCCGGGTGGGCCGCTACGCGACCGTCGCAGCCACCGTGCTCGCGATTTTCACCGCGCTCATCGCGTCGGGCTACTCCAACCTGATGGATTATCTGCAGACGCTGTTCGGCTTCTTCAACGCCCCGTTGTTCGCGACATTCATTCTCGGCATGTTCTGGAAGCGGATGACCGCCACCGCCGGCTGGGTCGGCCTCGTCGCCGGAACACTCTCTGCCGTCATCATTTTCATCCTCTCCAGAGTGGGTGTGATCAACCTGCCCGGCCAGGGCATGCCGTTCGTTGCCGCGACGGCGGCGTTCATCGTCGACATTGTCGTCAGCGTGGGAGTCAGTCTGGTGACCACGCCGAAATCGCGTGGGGAGTTGGTCGGGTTCGTCTACGGCGAGACGCAGGTGCCGATCTTCTCCGACCCTGAGGATGCGGGGAAGCCGTGGTATCTGAAGCCGGTTCCGCTCGCCGGGGTGATGCTGGTGCTGGTCATCATCCTCAACGTCGTCTTCCGCTGAGTTGCCCGAGGAATTGCCATGGCTGACACACACCGCAACGAGGTGCACCTCCGACTGTTCGACATCCGCAACATCGTCGGCGCGCTGCTCGGCATCTACGGCGTGCTGCTGATCATCGCCGGATTGGTGCCAGGAGTGCTGCGAACCCACGACAACAAGGCCGCGGCCAGCGACCGGGTGGACCTCTATGCCGGCACCAGCGCGAACTGGTGGGTGGGACTGGTTCTGGTCGCGGTCGCCGCCGTGTTCTTCACGTGGGCGATGCTGCGTCCGCTCCGTGTCGACGTCCATGCCCTTGAGCAGGAGTCGCCGTCGGAGACGGAGCATTGATGAGACGACATCTCAGGGCACCGGCGACCTGTTCTGCGTCACGCCGACGGCGAAGGGCTTTTCTCAAGCCTCCCCCCGGGAGGCTAAAAAGTGGCTGGGACGTCTCCCGTGAGCAGCCCGTCCGCGTCCCACACCTCCGACACCCCACTCTGCAGGCACGCCAGGCGCCGAGGTACGGCGACATTGACCGCGGTAGTAACGGCTGCTTTGGCTTTCGCACTTGCGGCCTGAGGGGGGCTTCAAGTGCGTCGCGCACCGGACCGACGAGTACCTCGGCCAGCGGAGCGGCCGCCACCTCTGACTTGGTCGACCAGAGCGCCGGCCTCATGGTGCCCGCGTCGGTGCACACCGCAACCGGTGCCGGCCTCGCCCAGGCCCGTGCGGTGGTGCCTACCGCGCAGCTGATCTACATGTTCTGGAACACCGGGGACACCACGTTCCTCGATCAAGCCGTCAGCCCGGACTCCCGGGCAACACCCTGTCCACCGGACGCCCCAGGGCCCGGCTGGGCCCATCGCGGCCTCCGCGGCGTTCCGCACCGCTGTAGCTGACCTCACCTGCCAACTTGCCGACCCGTACGTCCGGTGACACGTTCACCGCCCGACTCGTTTTCCAGGGGCATTTCACCGGCACCGACAGCGGCATCAAGGGCCACGGACAGCCCATCAACTTCAACGCCATCGACATCCAGCACGTCGGCGCCGAGAGCCGAATCATCGAGGACTGGCAGTCCGGCCAGCTTGTCCGTGGCCGGCGGGTTCGGCGGGCAAAGTTCGGACTCCAATACGCTTGTCATGATCGATGCTCCGTTCTTTCTAGGTCTGTTAGGTGAGTTCCGAAAGTGCGACGTCTGCGGCATTGGCGCCGCACATGCCATGCGCACCAGGCCCTGGCGGTGTGGCCGCCGAGCAGATATACATGCCCGGAATACCGACCTTGTAGGGCGACAACGTGATCCGAGGTCCGAAGGTCAACTGAAGGATGTCCTTGGAGCCGGTCATGATATCCCCGCCGACGTAATTCGGGTTGTAGTTGGACATTTGGGAGGTCGTGCGGATCGTCATCCCCACGATCCGGTCCCGGAAGCCCGGTGCGAACCGGTCGATCTGGGCGTTGATCGCCTCCGTGGCGTCACCCGAGAATCCGTTCGGCACATGTGCGTACGTCCAGAGCGGGTGGATACTGCCGACGGACCGTTGCGGGTCGGCCAGGTACTGCTGGCCGACCAAGACGAACGGGCGCTCCGGCATGCGTCCGGTGTGAATGTCGCGCTCGGTAGCGGCCAGTTCGGCGAATGTGCCTGCAAGATGAACGGTCCCGGCGCGGTGAGCAGCCGGGTTGGTCCACGGCACACCGCCCTCGACCGCGAAGTCCACCTTGAATGCTCCCGGCCCGTGGCGGAATCGCCGGTAGGCCCGGGCGACGTGCGACGGCAACCGGTCGCCGAGGATTCCGGCGACGGCTTCGGGCGCCAGATCGAACATCGTCACATCGGCGGGCGGCAACTGCGAGGCAGTCTCGATGCGCGTGCCCGTTTCGATCTTGCCGCCGAGGTCGGATAGCAGCGCCGCCAGCGCGTTGGTGATCGACTGTGACCCGCCGGCCGCCACTGGCCATCCGTGGCGGTGTCCCGCGGTGAGAATGCCTAAGCCGATCGCCGATGTCATCGGATAGTGCAGCGGCCGAAAAGCGTGCGCCGCAACACCTCCGAACAATGCGCGCGCCTCCGCGCCACGAAACCACCGGGCAAGGGTGGATGCAGGCACTAGGGTCGGCGCACCAAACCGAGCCAGCGTCAACGGATGGTGCGGCACCCGCAACAGCGGACCCATGATGTTCTCGGCCAGCGCATCGAAACTGGCCGACGTCTTGTCGAACAGCCAGCGCCACCGGGTACCATCGGCGCCCAACCCGTCGGCGGTGGTATCGACGGAGCGGTACAACACGCCCGCGCTACCCCCGTCGAGCGGGTGGACGCAGTCGACTTCCGGCAGGCGCCACGACAACCCGTAGCGGTCCAGGCCGAGGCCGTTCAGGAACTGTGAGCCGACCGCCATCGGGTGGATCGCCGAGCAGTGGTCGTGGAGCAGGCCGGAGATGATCGCCTCGCTGGTGCGGGTACCGCCGCCGATTTCGTCGGCCGCTTCCAGCACCGTGACTTGAAGACCGGCCTTGGCGAGGGCGACCGCAGCGGCCAGGCCGTTCGGCCCGGCCCCCACGACGATCGCGGTGCTCACGCCAGCGCCCCGTGATCGTGGTCCTCCTCGTCGTGGGCGACCGCGGGCTTAACACTTCTCCTCGGTTCAACCAGCGACCAGGTGACCGCCGTCGGGATCGGGCCATTGGGCAGCCACGGCTGCTCGCTCACGGCGTCGGCCACCTTCCAGGTGCCGCGCTCGATCACGCCGAGCGCTGCGTCGATGACCTTGTAGTGCTGGACGCGACTGCCCCATGCCTGCGATTCCACCCAGACGGCCACCAGCTCGCCCGGCTCGAACGCCGCCTCGCGCTGGACCGCCGCGATCATGTCCTCGTTGTGCAGGTGCCCGTCACCGAAGTTGAAGCCGATCAACGAGTTGCAGACGAACTCGCCCTCCCGAACCGAGCGGGTGTCGATGTCCGGCAGCGTCTTGAGCAGCACCGAGAACAGCCCGCGGCCCTGGCTGTGCATGGTTCGCCACGAAATCACGCGCTGCATAGTGACGTCGGCCCACTGCGGCTCGTAGCCGAAGTCGACGAACTGGTCGACCTGGTTCTTCGCCGTCCGGGTGACGTCGTTCAGCTTCGCCTCGGCACCCGGCGCGAACGCCCACACCGCGGAGGCCCAGTTGCCGGCGTACTGCCGCATCGACGGCAGGAATGACACCTTGTCGGGCCGGAAATTGCCCAGAATCGGGTAGAACAGCAGCACCGCCACCACCGTGACCGTCAGCCACGGCGAGGACATGTCGGTGATCGCGTACCCGTTCCAGCCCGGGTAGCCGAGGAACAGGAAGATCGTTGCGTAGGCGAACAGAACATTCCATTCCAGCGGCACCGCAAGCGGGAACGTCGAGATGATGAACAGGTGAAACCCCACCATGATCACGACCGCCGCGACGGTGACCCATTTGTTGGTCGAGAACAACAAAATCAGCGGGGCAACGATTTCCACAACACTGCCCGGGCCGTGCGCCATGAAGCTCGCGAGGTGCGAAGGCCGCAGATCCTCGGGATAGCTGCGATAGTGCGCCCGCTTCAGCCACTTGAACGGAATCAACGGGCTGTTGCTGACCATCGGCGGAATGACGTTGGTGAAGTGCTGCCCAAGCTTCGACGCCCCCGCGCCGACCCAGACCACCACGATCAACAGCTTCAGCGCAACGATCATGTCGACGAACGAGAATGCGGCGAATATGATCAGCGCGGGAAGGTACTGCTCGCCGCGCGCCGCGAGGAAGACGATCTTGTCTCGCAGTCCCATGATCACCAGCAATGCGATCGGTGCGATCAGCAGCGCCGGATTGACCAGACCCGACGTGTTGCTTGGCACTGCCGCCGATAGTGAATCACTGTGCACCCCAGGCGAACACAGAGGTACAGCGACGCTGACCATCAGCACAATGTACAGGCCGACGTCAAACCAGGTCCGTCGGTCGCCGCCGGTCAACGGCACCCACCTCCACGGCCGTAGCCGGATGGTGCCCGGCCGGGCCCAGAACAAGATGCCACCTGTCATCGGCTTAATCTTGCCTGCCAGCGGGCCCCACGATCCGGCAACGCCGATCAGTTCCAGCAGCACGGTCCACAGAACCGCCTTCTCGTAGACGATGGGCTGGTTCCACCACTGCGAAACATGAAGGAACGGAAGCCCGGACGTCAGAGTCGCTACCAGGATGCTGCCGAGCGCGTAAAAGAAGACCAGCTTCGCGATGTAGATAGTGTGCACCATCCGCGGTGAACCGAAGCCGTTGTCCACCCAGTCGGTGGCGAGAATACGCATGCGCTCCATGAGCGGCTTCTGCATGAACGTTGCCGGATCGACATCGGGGAAGTCCGGTTTGGTGAATCCCATGATCTGTGCTCCTTTGCGATGCAGCGTCAGGGCGTCTGTGTTTCGGCGAGCGCGGACACGAACAATCGCCGCAGGCTTGGTTTGTCGATCTTGCCGACCGCGTTCTTCGGAACGTCTGCGAGAATCGTGATCTCCACGGGCAGTTTGTATTTCGACAACGACTCGCTGAGGTGCTCGCGGATCGCGTCGGTGTCGAGTATCTGCCGTGGATGCAGCGATACAAACAGCACGGGCTCTTCGCCGTAGACCGCGTTGGCCCTGCCGACGACCGCGGCCTCGGCGACCTGGGGCAACTGGTGAACGATCGCCTCAATCTCGCGGGGGTAGATATTCTCGCCGCCGCGGATGATCATGTCCTTCGCCCGGTCGACCAGAACCAGATAACCGTCCTCGTCCAACCGGCCGACGTCCCCGGTGTGCAACCAGCCGTCGACTACCGTCTTGGCCGTCTCCTCGGGCCGAGCCAGGTATCCGCGCATCACGTTGGGGCCTTTGATCACAACCTCACCGGGCTGGCCGTCGGGCACCCGACGCCCTGCCGTGTCGACAATGCGGATCGTCTGGCCCGGCACCGGAAGTCCTACCGTGCCGGGCTTGCGCTTCCCGTCGAGTGGATTGACGGTGCTCGCACACGAGCCTTCGGACAGCCCGTACCCCTCAATGATCGGGATGCCGTAGCGGGATTCGAACGTCTCCAGCAGTTCCACGCTGGCCGGCGCCGCGCCGCAGATCGCGAAGCGCACCGACGACGTGTCCGGTCTGACGCTGGCCGGGAGCCCGCACAGCATGGTGTAAATGGTTGGTACGGCGGAGAAGTACGTGGGGCGGCTCTGCTCGACCCGGTCGAAGAACGATTCCGTGTTGAACCGGCCCGCCACGGTCGCTCTGCCCCCGGCCAGCAGCGGTGAGAGGGCCCCGACGACGATTCCGTTGACGTGGAACAGCGGCAGTATCAACAGGCTGTGATCGGCGCCGGTCAGCTTGAACGCGTTGATCACCCCGTCGCACATCGCATCGAGGTTGGCGTGATCGAGCATCACGCCCTTGGGCCGACCCGTCGTTCCGCTGGTGTAGATCAGCAGGGCCAGCGCGTCGTCGCCCTCGTGCGGCCCATCGGGGCGCGGCGTTGATTCTCCGTCGTCGAGCCGGTCAGCCTCGACTGCCGCCACCCCCGCCTCGAACTCGGGCGTCCTCTCGACAATCAGCACCTTGGCGCCGGCGTCGGAGACCTGGTAGGTGACCTCCGCAGGACGCAGCGACGGGTTGATCGGCGTGACCGCCGCGCCCAAGCGCCACGCCGCGAACAACGACACCACGAAACCCACGCTGTTGGGCAACATGATGGCGACGACATCGCCCGCCGATACCCCATGGCCGCGCAGCGACGCCGCGGCACGCTGCACGGCGGCGAGGAACTGGGCGTTGTCCAGATCGGTTTTGTCGTCGGCGACGGCGGGGCCGAGGGGATTTTCCGCGGCGCGTTGATCGGGAAGTGCGGATAGGTTCATGTGCGCTCCTCGTTCGTGGTCCAGTGGCGATAACGGTAGGAATCGGGCGATGGGCGGCACAGTCGCGCACCGATAAGAACCGACGCGGGTTTTGTTGCCCGGGTACAACCTGTGAGCCCTGCAAATCGCCGGTTATCGGGCGCGCGAGGATCTACTGTCATGAGGTGACGACCCGGCGTCTCGACGGTGACGTCGACGTGAGCCGCTACGTCGCCGAGACTGCCGACCGGCTGCATGACCGGCTGGCGACGGTGTCGTCTGGCATTCAGGGTTCGTTGGAGGACCACATCCCCGAACTGCGGGGCGATACACGGGTCATGGAGCTCCTCGGCGCGAGCGTCGAGGGAAACGTGGAACTCCTTCTGCACGCACTGCGCTACGAGATCCCCGTGGAGCGGGTGGAGCCGCCCACGGCGGCGCTGGAGTATGCGCGCCGGCTCGCCCAACACGGCGTCCCGGTGAATGCGCTCGTCCGCGCCTATCGTCTCGGTCAGCGCCAGATGAACGAGATCGTTTTCGCCGAGGTGCGCGCGATCGATATCCCCGAATCGGTCAGGTACACCGTCATCGAGGCGATCACCCGCACCCTGTTCGAATACATCGACTGGATCTCGCAGCAGGTCGTCGCGGTGTATGAAGACGAGCGAGAACGCTGGCTGGAGAATCAGAACAGCCTTCGAGCCGTGCGGGTTCGAGAAGTACTGGCCGCGAACAAGGCCGTCGACGCGGATGCGTCGAGCACATCGATCCGCTACCCGCTGCGATGGCACCACCTGGGGGTGATCATGTGGTGCCCTGACGAAGGGACCGAGCGCGACGAACTCGCCTCGCTGCAACGGTTTCTGCGCGAACTCGGGCAAGCCGCAGGGGCAGCGGCCAACCCATTGTTCGTCGCGGCCGACGGGCTGTGCGGATACGGTTGGCTGCCGTTCCGCGCGGAACCGTCGGACGCCGTGGCCGCGGTGTGCGCCCACGCCCAGAAGCAGGGGGATGGCCCGAGTCTGGCGATCGGAACGATGGCACCCGGCGTCGAGGGCTTCCGCCGCTCGCACCGCGAAGCCCTGGGAGCACGCGCCGTCGCGATGGCGAGCGGCCGCCACGAACGCATGGTGATTTCGGCCAGCGACCCCGGCCTGTCCATCGCGGCGCTCCTCGGCGGCGATGTCACCTACGCCCGCGAATGGGTCAACCAGGTACTCGGCGATCTGGCGGCCGATACCGAGAACGACGAGCGGTTGCGTGAGACGCTGCGGGTATTCCTGAGCTGCGGCAGCAGTTACAAGATGGCGGCCGAAGAACTCGCCATGCACTTCAACACGGTGAAATACCGCGTCGGGCGCGCGGAGGCCCGGCGCGGTCGGCCTCTTGCAGAGGATCGGCTCGCTGTCGAGCTCGCGTTGCTGATGTGCCACTGGTACGGCGCCGCGGTTCACCGGCGGGACTCCGCCTAGCACGATCGCCGGAGACAAAGTGGATAGCGAACTTCGTCCTCCGAGGACAATCCCCGGGTGGCGGTTGTGCCTAGTCTTCCGTGCATGCATGGCGACGTGGTGCAGCAACAGGTCGTGGAGATCGCAGAAGCGCTCTACCGGCGAACCGATGACCTTGCACCGGTGCTTGCCCGTGCGATCACTCGCGAAGTGCGGCTGTACCAGACGACGACACCGGTGCCCTTCGAGGTCATCGTCGGTGGGTGCGCCGGGAACATCCGGCCGATCTTCAGCGCGATTGCTGACGATTCGGCGTTCGACCCAACCGCCGCGGCGGAGCTCGGAATTCATCGCGCGGGGGATGGCGTGCCGCTCACGTCGTTGATGGAGGCATACCGCGTCGGATTCCGTTGCGTGTGGGACGCGGTGATGACGGAATCCGCGATTCACAACCACCTCAACGGCGACGCAATGCGCGTACTGACCGCGAAAGTGTCTGCTGCCCAGGATATTTACACAGACGCAATGGCCACCGCATATCGGAAGGAGAAGTCGCGCCGGGTACTCGGCGATGAGTCCGAGCGCTCGGTTCTCATCGACTCGGTCCTGCGCGGACGGCTCTTCGAACAGCGGAGCGTTTGGGAAGCCGCCGATTATCTCCGGCTGCCCACCGATGGACCGTATGTCGTCATCGCCGCCGAAATCGCCGAGATCGGCGTGGAGGCTCTGCCGGAAGTCGAATCGAAGCTGCGGAGCTTGGATGTGTTCTCCGCGTGGCGGATCCTTCCGGATCTGCAGGTCGGGATCGTGCACGTCAAGACTGATAAACATCTCGCTAGTGTGTTGGCGCTCGTGTCCCGCATAGCGACGACGCGGATCGGGGTGAGCGCACGCTTCAACGACCTGCGCGAGACCGCCCAAGCGCTTCGATACGCCAGGATCACGCTGCGCGGCAGGCCGGACCCGGGACTGCGTGTTACACAGTTTGACGGCTCGATGCTCGCCACTGCCGCGGTCAGCGCTCCGGAGGTGATGGTCAAACTCGTGACGCCAACGATCGAGTGCTTCGCCGAACTCGCTGATCATGAGCGTGACATTCTCTTCGACACGTTCAGGGTCTGGGTGGAGAACGACGGATCACTGCGCGTGGTGGGCGAATTGCTGTTCTGTCATCCCAACACCGTGCGGTATCGGTTACATCGGATCGAGCAGCGTACTGGTCGCTCACTGTCGCATCCGCGCGATGTAGCCGAGCTCTGCCTGGCATTTGAAGTCCATCGCCGTCTCATGTGGCAGACGCAGGACCGTGATCAGCAGACGCCGGTCCCATGAGACGCCTGTGTAATTCCGCTGTGAGCCTGTGGATTTCCCGAGTCAGCTCTGTGTTGGTCTTTAGCTCCAGTTCCTGTGCCTGGAAGTCGTGATCGGCCTTCGTCTGTTGGAAAGCCGACTGCCGGTTCTGGCCGATCATTACGAAGGTCGACAAGAAGATCGCCTCGAGCGAGACCACCAGGGTCAATGTCGGCCACGGACTGCGCTCCAGGAACAACATCCACACCGCGAACAACGCCGCATGGATGAAGACAAAGCTCATCGACCCGGCGAATGCGGTGATCTGGTCGGCCACTCGCAGCTGGAAACTCGCGTTGCGTTCGATCGCCTCGTCGATCACCGCCGGGTGGTGTATCTCGGTGCCCTTGAGGAGCCGACGCGGTACGAGCCGGCTGACTTCGGCACGTAGTGGACTCATCCCACTAGGCGATTTCACGACGCGTGCTGTCCGTCGAGTGCCGCGACGCCGTGACCAACCTTGCGCACGGCAAAGGCGGATGCGATCTGGCCCACGCCGTGGATGAGCGCCCCGGCGGCGACCCATGACACCAGCACGGTGACGGACACGTTCCACGAGCCGGCGGCCCAGAACCCGATCGCCAATTCCGCGAGACCGACGATCAGCAATACCCACCATCCGGGTGCTCGGCTGGCCGCGAATGCCATTGCGATGTCGAATGATCCACGGAAAATGAAATAGAAGCTCATGACGGCCGCCAGGCCGACGAACGTGTCGTCGGGCCGAATGAACGCGAACACGCCGACGACAACGAACAGCGCCGCCAGCAGCCAGTGCAGAACGCGCCAACCCTTCGATGAGACGGTGCCGACCATCACCTCATTCGCTGCCGCCAGGAAGCTGAAGAATCCGAAGAGCGTGGCGATTGCGGCCACCGTCGCGTAGTCGAACCGCAGGATCACCACCGCGATCACGATCCACGCCACGCCGGCGACCAGCAGCAACCACCAGTTCTTCGTCGTGGAGACGACGTTGTCGACGATGGGATGAAACATGCCCGATGGTGTCTTCGGGGCTTGACGAGTCTCGGTCATTTCCACTCCAAGTGATTCCGGTGTCAACGGTCGCGCGAGACAGCGGCGCGAGCCGGGGGCAATTCATTGTCGCGCCACCTCGACACTGCGCGATTGTCTGTGGGTACAACATCGCCGGGTCCGCGGTGTTCTGCGCAACAACGACAGGCCGGTCCGCAGCCGAGACGATTGAATGGCCAGCGAAACGGAGCAGATGGAGCGGCCATGTCGAATCTCGCGCTCAATCTTGTTGCTAGCGCCGCGCGTATCCCCGGTCGGATCGCGGCTATCACCGACGAGCACGCGATGACATACGCGGAATTGGATATCGCGTCGGCCCGGCTGGCCACGCTGCTCGAGCGCGAGGGTATCGGCGTCGGAGATCGGGTCGGCGTGATGCTGCCGAACATCGCGGCCGCACCGATCGCGTATTACGGCATCTGGCGGATGGGCGCCATCGTGGTGCCGATGAACCCGTTGATGCAGGGCCGTGAGGTGCAGTTCTATTTATCGAACACCGGCGCCAAGGCGCTAATCGGACCCCCGGAATTTGCCGGCGCGGCGACCGACGGCGCGGAGAGCGCCGGCGTGAAGCTGTGGCTCGTCGACGACGCTGAACTGTCGCGGTTGACCGCCGCCTTACCCGAGTTCGGCGGCCCCGTTGAGCGTGCTGACTCCGACACCGCCGTCGTCCTTCACACGTCAGGAACGACCGGCACGCCGAAGGGCGCCGAGCTGACCCACGGAAGCCTCGGGAGCAACCGGGATGTCATCGTGACACGCCTGTTGATACTGACAGATGACGACGTCGTGCTCGCGTGCTTGCCCCTCTTCCATGTGTTCGGCATGACATGCGCAATGAACGCCGCGATCGCCGCCGGTGCCGGACTTTCGCTGATGGCGCGCTTCGAGCCGGCCAAGGCGATCGAGCGGATCCGTCGTGACCGGGTCACCGTGCTGGAGGCCGTGCCCACCATGTACAGCGCGCTGATGTCGGTTGCCGATCAGTTCCCGGCTGAGGCGACCGCCTCACTGCGCACCTGCGTTTCGGGCGGCGCGGCCCTGCCCGTCGCGGTACTCAACGATCTCGAGAAGACCTTCGACGCGATGATCCTGGAGGGATACGGCCTCTCCGAAACGTCGCCGGCCGTGACGTTCAATCACCCTGACGCGGAGCGCCGCCCGGGATCGATCGGGACCCCGATCGAGGGCGTTCAGGTACGCCTCGTCGATGAGGACGGGAACCGGGTGCCGACGGGAACGCCGGGGGAGATTCAGGTCAAGGGCCCGAATGTGATGAAGGGGTATTGGAATCTGCCCGACGCCACCGACGAGGCGTTCAAGGATGGCTGGTTCTCCACGGGCGATATCGCCGTCGTCGACTCCGACGGATACTACTACGTCGTCGACCGCAAGAAGGACCTGATCATCCGCGGCGGATACAACGTCTACCCCCGCGAGGTCGAAGAGGCGCTGTACGAGCATGCCGCGGTGGCCGCGGTTGCGGTCATCGGCATTCCCCACGAGTCACTGGGCGAGGAAGTCGGCGCAGCGGTGGTTCTGAAGGCCGGCGCAACGGCCGAACTGGACGAATTGCGGCAATTCGTCAAGGGCCGTGTCGCCGCGTACAAGTACCCACGCCGGATCTGGTTCGTCGACACCCTCCCGACAGGCCCGACGGGCAAGCTTTTGCGCCGTGAAGTGAAACCGCCAGCCGAGGAGGAATAACACGTGGTAGCCACCACCAGAGCAAGCGCCGATGAACTTGCGACGCCGCTGGATCTGCTGTTGACGAGTTCGGCTGTCGGCATGGCGGACCGGATGCTGCCCAACATGGCGTGGAGCAGATTCGCGCTCAACCTCGCCAAGCAACCCCGCACAGTGGCATCGCGCGCAGCGTCGCTCGGTCGGGAACTGTACGCGATTGCCGAAGGCCGTTCGGAGCTGGCCCCTGCCAAGGGCGACAAAAGATTCGCGGATCCGGCATGGCGGGGCAATCCGCTGCTCCACCGCACGATGCAGGCCTATCTGGCGACGAACAGCACGGTAGATCAACTCTTTTCGGACGCGAGCCTCGACTGGCGTGACGCCGAGCGGATTCGATTCGTGTTGGATTTCCTCACCGAAGGGCTCGCACCGAGCAACAACCCGGTGCTGAACCCACTGGGGTGGAAGGCGCTCATCGACACCGGTGGACTCAGCGCGGTACGAGGGTTGCGCCACTTCGTCGACGACATGATGTCGGCGCCACGGGTTCCGTCGATGGTGGAGCCCGACGCTTTCACGTTGGGCAAGGACATCGCCGCCACCGCAGGTTCGGTGGTCTTCCGATGCGAGGAATTCGAGCTGATCCACTACGCCCCGCAGACCGACAAGGTCTTCGCGGCGCCGCTGCTGATGGTGCCACCGGTGATCAACAAGTTCTACATCATGGACATCTCGCCAGGCCGCAGCATGATCGAGTACTTCCTGCGGCAGGGCATCCAGGTCTTCGCGATCTCGTGGCGCAATCCCACTGCGGAACGAAAAGATTGGGGGTTCGACACCTACGGCCAGGCGATCCTGAACGCACTGGACGCCGTCGAGAAAATCACCCAGTCCGATCGCACGCATCTGCAGGCCTCCTGCTCCGGAGGCATTCTCGCGGCGATGACGGCCGCGCATCTCAACGCGACGGGGGAGGGCCACCGTCTCGCCGGGTTGACGCTCATGGTCACGGTGCTCGACCAGAGGAAGGCCGGTTTCGCTGCCGCGGCCATCGACGAGGAAGCCGCCAACATCGCAGTCGCGTTGTCCGCGCGCAAGGGCTATCTGGACGGCCGATCGCTGGCGGAGGTGTTCGCCTGGCTGCGGCCGACGGACTTGGTTTGGCGCTACTGGGTGAACAACTACGTCGAGGGCAAGTCGCCGGCGGCCTTCGACGTCCTGTACTGGAACGCTGACACCACGCGGATGGCCGCGGCGCTGCACCGGGACATGGTGACGATGGGTCTGCACAATTCGCTTGCCACACCGGGCGCCGTAACCATGCTGGGCACGCCCGTGAACCTCAACCAATTGACCACGGACGCCTACGTTGTCGCGGGGATCGCCGACCACATATCGCCGTGGCAGGCCTGCTATCGCAGCGCCCGCCTGCTCGGTATCAAGAACCTGCGCTTTGTACTGTCCTCCAGCGGGCACATCGCCTCCCTGGTGAACCCGCTGGGCAACCCGCGGGCGAGCTATCGGCTGGGCAGCGTGGATGAGCCAGATCCCGAGTTTTGGGTGGAGTCGGCCGAGCAGCAGACGGATTCGTGGTGGCCGGACTTCGTGGCATGGCTTGGCGAGCGCAGCGGGGAGAAGAAGGACGCACCGGTGTCGCTCGGTGGCGCTGGCATGGCGGCGTTGGAACCTGCCCCCGGCACCTATGTGCTGGACCACTGACCATGCGGAGGTCTGTATGACAACAGTTCTCGAAGAGCCCGCCGATCTGCTGAAGCTGGTCGGACAGCGACTTGGCACCACGGACTGGATGAAGGTGACCCAGCAGCAGGTTGACCGGTTCGCCGAAGCCACCGGCGATCACCAGTGGATCCACACCGATCCGCGGCGCGCGGCGAATGGCCCATTCAGGGGCACCATCGCGCACGGCTATCTGACGCTCTCGCTTGCCCCCGTGGTGATCTCGCAGGTGTTGGAGATCCGCGAGCTGACAGCGGCGTTGAACTACGGGGTCAACAAGGTGCGCTTTCCGTCTCCAGTGCGAGTCGGCACCCAGATCCGCGCTGCGGTCACCGTGATGAGTGCACAGCAGAAGACCTCGGGCGTCGAGTCGGTGTTCACCCTGACGTACGAGATCGACGGCGAAGACCGCCCCGCCTGCGTCGCCGATGTCATCGTGTTGTACCCATGACGGCCGCCGCTTCGGCGAGGTTGACCGCGGAAGGCCTGATCCCGGTGCTTGGCCAGCAGATCCGGGTGAACGTCCGCGAGGGGGCCGGTGTGCCGCTGGTGCTGTGCAATGGCATCGGAGCCAGCCTCGAAGTGCTCTATCCGCTCGTGGAACATCTGGATCCCGATACGACCGTGGTGCGTTTCGACGTGCCAGGCACAGGCGGCTCGCCGGATTCGCCGCTGCCGTACGGGTTTCCGTACTTGGCGGCCGTGCTCGGCCAGCTGCTCAAGAAGCTTGGATTCAACGGCAAGGTGGATGTCCTCGGTTTGTCGTGGGGCGGCGCGCTGGCCCAGCAGTTCGCGTTTCAGAACCCGCGTCGCTGCCGGCGGTTGATCCTGGTGTCCACCGGCACGGGTGCAATCATGGTTCCTGGACGGCCGGCCGTTCTGGCGAAGATGGTGACGCCTCGCCGGTTCCTCGATCACGATTACGCTGCGTCGATCGCGGGTGACATCTACGGTGGCACAGTCCGAGACGATCCGTCGACAGTCACGCGACTCTTCGACCGTCAGCTGATGGCCGGTTCCCGGGTGGGTTACCTGCATCAACTGCTTGCGGGAGCGGTGTGGACCAGCCTGTTCGCGCTGCCCTTGGTCCGCCAGCGGACACTGATGCTCGCCGGGCTGGACGATCCGATCATTCCCGTCGCCAACGCCAAGATCATGGCGCGGTTGCTGCCGCATGCGACGGTGTACACGCATGCCGGCGGCCACGTCGACCTGATCACCAACGCCGCCGAATTGGCACCGGTGATCGAGAGTTTCAGAGATCAACCGGACTGAGCGAGCGCCAATGAGCACCGCGACCACTACCGACAGCGCCGATTTCTACGCACTGGAGTCGCTGCTCGACGACGACGAGCAAGATTTCCTGCACAGCGTACGGGTCTTCATGAAATCGGAGGTCGAGCCGAGCGTCAATCAGCATTGGCAGCGAGGGAGCTTTCCGTTCGAGATCGTGCCGGGCTTTCGGCAACTCGGGCTGGCGGGGTTGCCGTATCAGGGATTCGGTTGTCCCGGAAGGTCGTTCCTTCTCGACGGCATGGTGGCGATGGAACTCGCCCGCACAGACCCGTCGATCGCCACGTTCGCGGGGGTGCATGGCGGCTTGTCGATGGGCTCGATCTATCTGTGCGGCAGCAACGAGCAGAAACAACACTATCTGCCTGCCATGGCCCGTTGCGAGAAAATAGGGGCATTCGGATTAACCGAGCCCGACGTCGGGTCGGGCGCATCGCGTGGGCTGACGACGACCGCGCGCCGCGACGGGGATTTGTGGATCCTCAACGGGCAGAAGAAGTGGATAGGCAACGCTACCTTCGGCGACCTCACGGTGATTTGGGCCAAAGATGTCGCCGACAGCCAGGTCAAGGGCTTCGTTGTCTCCAACGACACCCCGGGGTTTTCGACCACGAAACTGGAAGACAAGATTGCGCTGCGTATAGTGCAGAACGCCGTCATCACCCTCGATGATGTCCGGGTTTCCGAGGTGGATCGTCTGCAGAACGCCAACTCGTTCCGCGATACCGCCGAAGTGCTGCGGATGACACGGGCAGGGGTGGCGTGGATGGCGGTCGGATGCGCGCGCGGAGCCTACGAGAATGCCTTGGCCTACGCGCTGTCTCGTGAGCAGTTCGGCCGGCCCATCGCGGGTTTCCAACTGGTGCAGGACCTGCTGGTGCGGATGCTGGGCAACATCACGTCGTCCTGGGCACTATGCGCCCGACTGTCCCAGTTGCAAGACGAGGGCCGCGCCGAGGATCGGCATTCGTCGCTGGCCAAGGCTTGGTGCACAGTCAGGATGCGTGAAACAGTTGGATATGCACGGGAACTGCTGGGCGGCAACGGAATTCTGTTGGAGCACAACGTCGGACGCTTCGTCGCCGACGCCGAAGCCATCTACTCATACGAAGGCACCCGCGAGATGAATACCCTGATCGTCGGTCGCGCCATCACCGGCCTCAGTGCGTTCGTGTGACTGGTACGGCGACATGGAAATGACTGACCCCACCGATCGGATCCGGCATCCTCGAACGCCACCATCCCTACGGGCAGTCCGACCATGCCCGTCATGTAGCCGAGGACATCGTCGCGCAGCTGGGACTGCGCCGGGAGAACGTCGAGAAAAAGATGCGTTATGTCAGTGCATGGGTCGACGGTGAGCTGACGAATCTCGAAGGCGCCGAATAACGTCCGTCTCACAGGTCGGTCTCGGCGGTGACCCGACTACTCGCTACGGCCTCACGTAGGGCCGCGAAGTCACGCGCGTTCTGTCGTGCGTACGTCTCGGCGAACCGGGCGAACGCGATGTCGGCGATGTCACCGCTACCGAGATAGCCCGCGATCGCGACGCGGTCACCGGAGCGGGCGTGCGCACGGGCCAGGGCGTGCGCGCATGATTGCCCATAGTCGGCGAGCAGTTGCGGAGTCATCGACTCCGGGGTGACCGAGGTCTTCCAATCGCGGAGTTGGCGTACATAATAGTCGCCCTCGTGGCCATCGGGGCCGGCGCACCGCAGCCAGCCCAGCAGGATGTCGCTGCTGGCCTGCATCAACCTCTCACCCTGCACCACTCGCTCGGCGGCGTTGGCGTAGCTGCACGCGCCAAGATAATGCTCCATCACCGATAGCTCGGCTTCCTTGACCTGCATCAGCAAGGGATCGCTGTCATCGCGCCCCAACAGCAGTACCACCCACGCCCGGGTGCCGACGCTGCCCACTCCGACCACCTTCCGGGCCGCTCCGACGTAGCGGAATCGGCCGATAAGCCCGCGACGGCTGGGATCCAGGCTCTGCCGATACTCGTCGATGAGGACACGCATATGTTGTTCGTTCCGTCGGGCCTGCGCCTCGCCGACGAGCTCGTCGATCGGAATGAGCAGCGGCGGATCACTGGCCAGCCGGCGCCGCCCGTCGACAACCCGGGTCAGCTTCGACAGCGCCTGGATGTTGTCGCGTATGTGGGCCTTGGCCGCCGTGCGCCGGATCGTTTGTGCGTATGTGTGATCGACACCGGCCTCGCCTGCATCGTCGACGACTGTGCGCGCATACCACACGTCGAGCTCTCGCATCGTCGCGAGCGTGCGCATCCGGTCGCGGTAAGCCCGCGCGCAGGCTCGCACGACGCGCTCGCGCTCTTCGTGACCAAAGCCGTTCTCCTGTGCGACGATCGCGACGCTCGCCACTAGCCGCTTGACATCCCACTCCCAGGGACCCGGCAGTGTCTCGTCGAAGTCGTTGACGTCGAAAACCAGGCTTCTCTCGGGCGATGCGAAAAGGCCGAAGTTCGACACATGTGCGTCGCCGCACAACTGCGCGGTAAGCCCGGTGTGCGGGGCGGACGCCAAGTCGGAGGCCATCAGCAGAGCCGCGCCGCGGAAGAATGCGAATCTCGATTGCAGCATTCGGCCATATCGCACCGGTAGCAGGTCCGCGATCCGCGACGCGGCCTGCGACTCCAGTAAGTCGATCGGGTCCGGACGGTTCTGCGGAGCAATGAACTCTGCCAGCGCGGACCTCGGCATCACCGAGCGGCGAGCGTGACCGAAGTCGCGCCGTTGCGCTACCGATGCGTCCACGCGCGAGTCACCGCCCGGGGCCGATGGCCCCGCGGTCCGGTGCTGAGCGCCGCTGCGTTGGCTCGTGCCTACAATGCATCCGGTACGGCATACTCCGCCTCCTCGATCGCATCCAAGCAGCTTCTCATTCTCGCTCTGGCACGACTTCGAGAATATGTCGCTGTTCAAACCCGTGGCCCACCTCAGCGACGCCGCAGATCACGATGCCCGACCAACTCGACACATCGTCCCGAGCTATGAGATCCATCCGCGTACTGGCGATGTTTGAGTGACATGGCCGATCCCGTCGAACGTATTCGCAAAGTGCTTGAAGACCACCGAGTCGACGATGCCAGCGTTGGGTGCATTTGCGGGGCAACGCGCGTATCCGATCATGCCCGTCATGTGGCTGAAGAGACCGTCGCCCAACTGGGCCTGCAGCGAGAGAACGTCCGCAACGAGATCCGCTATGTCAGCGCCTGGTTCGATGACGAGCTGACGAAGCTCGAGGGCGCTGAATAACCGATCCCAGGTGCGGGGCCGGCCTTTGATGGCGGCCCCGCACGAAAGGGATTCCTCCGCTCAGGCTTTGAGCGCCTCTGCGTTGGCTCGCGCATATAGGGCATCGAGCACCGCGTATTCGGCTTCCTCGATCGAGTCCAGGGCGAAATCCATCGCATCATATGCGTACGCCTCGGTCATATCGGCGTCCACCGAGGCGTTGTGTGCGTCGATCTGGCCCTTTTTCTAGTGCGCGTGTGCCCGAACCTTGGCGACATGGGCGTTCCACTTCTCGCGCATCTCCTGCCAGTCGGATGACGCGGTATCACGGGCGGCATCCGACTTGTCTTTCATGCGATCAGCGGCTGCGGTGGCCCTTTCCTGCGCGGTTGCGACGTCAGCTTCGAGCTGATCCCGTGTCCGCTGACCGGCCGCTTCTACCTTGTCCGTCGCGGTTCTTGCTGTGTCGGCGATCTTCTCGAACTGTGCTTTGAGATCGGCGTCTGACATGAAAGCTCCTTTGTCTAGCCAAGGCGGGCTGTCCGCCCCTACCGTGCATCGTCGGTGGTAAGCGTCGAGAGGTCATTGTTCGACGTGACACGATCGGTGACCGCAGATTGGTCACGGCGATAATCGATTCGATACCGTCGTTCTATTCTCGGCAACCATGGGCCGCATCGGCGATCAAGCGTCACCGGTGCTCCGGTGAATCGTGTTGAGCGCCTGGTGCGCCGGTTCGATAGCTGGCAGCAGCGACATCCACTAATGGCGTTCGCCGTTGATGAAGAAGTTCGGCGACGGTCAAGCCGGCAACCAGGTGGCTTTGTTTGACGTACTTCGCCTTCGTCGCCACCTTTCCACTTCTGCTCGCGCTGACCACGATCCTTGCTGTGGCGTTGCGGAAATATCCGGGTCACCACGGTCGGCGTCTGCGAGTTCACCGCCGGCGTCCTCGGCCGCTGCGGCGTAAAGAAGCGGCCGCGACGACAGGTGAAGCACGTCCGCGGCAGCCACCAGTGCTTGGGCATCACGTTCGAGTATCCCGCGGGCATACCCGGCCACCCCCGCGAACAACGGGATCGCCGGGTGCTCACGCTCGAGCAGGTCGGTGGCCTGCAGGACACGCGCGCGCAAGCCGGCATCGCCGGCGGCCGACGCCACCCGCGCACCCAAGATCACCCGATCTAAGACCTGGGGCCAGATTGGTGAGCCGAACAGGATGATGTCGCCGCCCAGCCAGCGCATCGCGTCATGGACGTCGTCGCGCTGCCATGCCGCCAGCGCGAGCACGTGCGCCGCTCCCCGACGTACCACAGATGAGCCGGTGGAGTAGGCGTCGCGCGCGTCATTGACCATCTGCTGCAACAACGTTCGGTCATCCGTACGCGCCGCCACCTCGGTCAGAATCACCATGCGGATCATGTCCAGCTCGGTCACGCCTGTCCGCTGTGGGGGCGGCAGGGATTCGGTCGCGGCGCGCGCAGCAGACAACCGGCCCGCAGTTAAGTGGACAACCCCGTCCACCGGGGCCCACATATCAAGGGCCATCGCGTTGCCTTCCCGGCGGGCTTGCTCTATTCCGTCGGCGACCTGGGCCGCAGCGTCGTCCAACCGGCCGACCGCCGCCAGTAGGTGCACGTAGTGCATTGCGGCCAAGTCATGGGCTGCGGTCGCATCACTCGTGCGGGTGAGCGCGCTAAGCTCCTCGAGGCGGCGTAGGGCGCGGCCCGCGTACCCCGCGCCAGAGTCGAGCAAAGCGAGGGTGAGGTTGGCCACGATTTTCGACTCGAGATCACCGGTCGATGCCGCGGCAGCGGCGGCCTCGTTGGCCGCCGCGCGCTGTTGCCCACCTTGCGTCTGAAATATCAGGTTGTAGGCCAGCCACGCCAGATGCCGTGCCCGGGTGACCTCGCTGATGTCGCCCAACTGCAGCGCTCGGCGATTCTCCTCAACGCGCCGCTGTGTACTGTGCTTATTCTTCGTCGCGAGGCGCAGGCGAATCTCGGCCTCCTCTTGGGGCGACGCCACCTCCGATAGCTCCGCAACCGCTAGTCCTTCGGCTTCCTCATAGCGGCTGGCGCGGTTGAGCAACCCCACCGTTTCGGCGACCAGTGACCCGTGGTCAGCGTCATCGGCGGCCAACAGCTCCAACGCGCGCTTGCTCAAGTCGGCGGCCGCACTCGCATCACTGTGGCCAACTGTTTGCGCGGCCTGCCGCAGCGCGTTGGTCGCCTCCCTGTCTCCGGGCTCGGCGCTGCGCGCCAGTTGCGTGGCCACCTCGGCCGGCGCCGCGCCCAGACTCAGCATGATCGACGCCGATTGGCGCTCCATGGCGCGGCGCAGCGACTGCGGTAAGGACTGTCGGGTGGCCTCGCGCAACAAGTCGTGCCGGAACCTCAGCTGCTCATCGTCTTCGACGAGCAGATCCGCGCGCACCGCCTCGTCGACAGCCGACATCAACGAGGCCGGCTGGCGTTCCAGCATCGCGGCCAGCAGACCGGCCGAGAACCGGTCCGGCAGCACCGCGGCCACCCGCACCACCTCGCCAGCACCGCTGGAGAGCAGGTCTAGTCGCTGCCGCATATTTGCGCCCAGGCGTCGCGGCAGCGCGTGTCCGGTGGCCACCGCACGGCCGCCGCTGATATTGAGCCGGCCCTCCTCGTCCAAACCCCCGACCAGCTCTCTGACGAGGAATGGATTTCCGTGCGCCTTGGCGCCAGATTCAGCAGCGACGCGTCGACGTTCGCCCGCACGGCGTCGGAGACCGTGTCGGCGACCGCGCTCGGCGACATCGCGGCCACCCGCAGAACTGTGGCATCCGCGCGTTGCAGCACCGACAAGGTCTGCTGGAGCGCCGGACCGCCGGCCCCGGTGCGGGCGGTCAGCACCCACAGCACCGCCACATCCAGCCGCGCGGTGCCAGCGACCGCAGCGCCATCAATGTGCTGTTATCGGCCCAGTGGATGTCCTCCAGCACAATCGCGAGCGGGGTCTGTGCCGCCGCCGCATGAATCGCGTCCTGCAGATCCTGCACCACCCAATAGCGCAGATCGGCCGAACTGCCCAGCCGGCGCAACGCCTCCGCGTCTCCAACCGGGGGATCGGCGCGCAGTGTGGCCATGAACAGCGAGAAAAACCTACCGTCTGCTGATACTCGAACGCCTCACCGAACAAGGTGCGCACCCCGGACTTGTCGGCCAGCGCCATCACCTCGGTCAGCAGCCGGCTCTTCCCGATGCCCGCCGGGCCCTCGATGACCAGGACGCCCCCATGCCCGCCCACCAGCGCCGACACCAACGCGCCAATCACCTTCAACTCGCCCACCCGCCCGCGAATCGGCGGAGTTACGAGCTGGCCGCCGACGTCAAAAAGGCCGGTTGAAGACCCCACGGGGTGTCCTGTCTACCGTTTGCTGGCCTGCCACTGCAGTGCAGCCATTGTAGGCACCCGCCATCCACGCGGAATACACGTCGACGCTGCTCAGCGTTCACGCGATCGGCGCCGACAGCCGACAGCCGAACATCAGCGGCGACGACCACGAACGACCGGTGACCGCGCGGGCAAGCAGAACCGCCAGTTCATCGGCGCGCTGGTAGAACGCTTTCGCCACTTCAGCGACCTGCTTCTGCACCTCGTCGCCTTGATCTCAGTAGAGAAAATCCTCACGCGGCGCCGCTTGATACCCGGCCAGCCTTTGGTGGCGTCGCGGACGAGACTTGCGCCGCCGCTCCGTCGCTCTCAAACTCGACGACGGCAACGCTTACTTTCCAGCAGCCAGAGCAATCAGCGCCGTACACATGTGTACCGCACAGCGACAACCATTACCGATAAGGCTGCACGGCGCGGTCATGCACTAACCCGACTGCCGTCCGCCTTCGGAAACTCGTCCCACGTCCGCCCATCGAGTTCACGGCCTGCGCGCTTCTTGCCGACGAGCGAAACGAAGTGGGAATCGGGGCCGAAGTCACCGCACCAGCTGTCGATGCACCCGCCGTCGGTGTTGTACGAGGCCCAACCGGCCGTGCCGTCGAGGTTCACAAACCTGGCCCCCGGCCCGTCCTCTCCTTCACGAGGGCGGTCCGCATCGCCGCATGCACGCTATTGAGAAATGCTCCGCGTAGTGGTGACATCGGCCGCGACTCTGTCGTCGGAACAATCGACCAAGCCGCTGGCTGGAGAAGATTCGACGAGCCGCCTTATGCTCCGGTCAGACGCCTACCTGCCGCCGGGGCAAAACTGGAGGTAGATCCACGCATGACCGGATCATCCGACACCTCGGATACGCCCGCCAAGCGACACGACTAGGGTTCCCCGACCGAAGTCTCGTAGGTCCGCAAGACGCGAAGGCCCCCCAGGCGTGTGGGGGCTTCGCGTTATCTCGCGAGCGAGTTGTTACTGCCCCCACTCGAAACAGCCGATTCCGGGCGCGCAGCC
>JAOPWC010000115.1 GCA_025965895.1 Mycobacterium sp. | reverse complement strand
GTCTCCGGACATGCCGGGGCGATTCATTTTCTTGGGTGACAACGGATTTCGCGTCGCGCCGACTTCGATGGGAACTCGGCAATTCTCGTCGAATCGTGGTCGTTGTCGATGCAGAACAATGCTATGTCTTCGTAGCCCGTTCGGTGTGCACCTGCCGTCTAGGGGGTGGGGTTTGCTCTGTGATGGTGGTCTTTGCCCGGAGGCTATTCAGGCATGTGGGCAGAGTCAAGGCGTATCGAGAATTGTCGAATTAAAAGCGGGAGGTCGTCGGGTCGATCCCGGCCCTGGCCACCAAGCAGCTCACGCGGCTTTCGGCGGTTATCGATGGCCGGCCTCTGACGGGCCGGAGTCAGCCGCATGCGCTTCAACCTCCGACTCGACGAGCGTCTCGGTTGCCGCCCAGCTGGCCAACAGCTTGAGGCCGTCTTCTGACGGCGATGCCGGTTCTGCTATGTAGACGAACATCATCAGCCCCGGATCGGCTGGCAGCTCCATGCCTTCGTAAGTGAGCTCTAGATCGCCAACTACTGGATGGTGCAACTTCTTGACGCCCGTGCGGTGCAACCGCACATCGTGAGCTGCCCAGCGTGTGCGGAAATCGTCGCTGCGCGTAGATAATTCGCCGACGAGATTGGACAACGTCTTGTCGTAAGGATTTCGCCCAGCCGCGCCCCGCAGGACCGCGACCGTGTTTTCGGCGTGGCGGTCCCAATCGACGTAGAAGTCGTGCGACCGCGGGTTGAGGAACATGAATCGGGCGCCGTTGACCGGCCGAACCGGTTCGCTGAACATCCCCGAGTACAACGCGTACCCCAGCCGGTTGGCGGCGAGGAAGTCCAACCGGTCGTTATGCACCCACGCCGGCGCACTGGTGATCGCATCTAAGACCCGCTGCATGCTCGGTCGGACTCGTGCCGGGGAGCGCCGTCCGCGGTTGCGCGGAGTCGCGGCAGCGGCTCGGGCCAGGTCGAAGAGGTGACCGCGTTCCGCCTCGTCGAGCTGCAGCGCCTGCGCCAACGCGTCGAGCACACTCTCGGACACGCCTTGGAGGTTGCCGCGCTCGAGGCGGGTGTAGTAGTCGACGCTGACGCCCGCCAGCATCGCAACCTCCTCTCGGCGCAGACCGGTTACGCGGCGGTTGGCGCCGTAGATCGGCAGGCCGGCCTGCTGGGGGGTGATCCTGGCCCGACGCGAGGTCAGGAAGTCGCGGACCTCGGTGCGCTGATCCATTCCATCCACGCTAAGCACATCCCTCCATGGTTGGGGGGTTCTGTCATTACCTGGAACAACAGCCACTGGTTGGTTCCATCCCACGTGCGTTGACTGGGTTCCATGCGAGCAACCGTGATGTATGAAGCCGGCGATGTTCGGGTGGAGGACGTGCCCGACCCAGTGATCCGGCAGCGCACCGACGCGATTGTGCGGGTCACCCGATCCTGTATCTGCGGCAGCGACCTGTGGCCGTATCAGTCGATGCCTGCCACGGACGGTGGCCGCCGCATGGGCCACGAATTCATCGGCGTGGTCGAGGACACCGGCGCCGAGGTGTCGACCCTCAAGCGCGGCGACCTCGTCGTCGCTCCATTAGTGTGGGCCGACAACACCTGCGATTTCTGCACCGAAGGTCTGCAAAGCTCCTGCCGCCACGGTGGAAGGTGGGGCGCGCCGGGTGTGGACGCAGGCCAGGGTGAGGCGGTTCGCGTTCCACAGGCACAGGGCACGCTGGTCAAGGTGCCCGTCGCCGAGGATTCAGCGCTGATGCCGTCGCTGCTGACGCTGTCGGATGTGTTCTGCACCGGCCACCACGGGGCGGTAACCGCACGCGTGCAGCCCGGCCACTCAGTGACCGTCGTAGGAGACGGCGCAGTGGGACTCTGCGCGGTCCTGGCCGCCAAGCGACTCGGCGCCGAGCGGATCGTCCTGATGGGCCGCCACTCCGACCGCACCGACCTCGGCCGCGAGTTCGGCGCCACCGATGTCGTTGCCGAGCGGGGCGACGAAGGCGTGGACAAGGTCCGCGAGTTGACCCGAGGTGACGGCACCCATGCCGTGATCGAGTGTGTTGGCACCGAACAGTCGCTGGCCACGGCGTTCGGGGTCGTCCGCGACGGCGGCATCGTCAGCAGGCTGGGCGTCTCCCAGTACACGCAGGTGCCGATGGGTTTCGACACGATGATGCGCAACATCACCCTGACTGGTGGCGCCGCACCCGCACGGGCCTACATCGAGGAACTGATGCCCGACATCCTCGACGGGAAGATCGAGCCAGGGCGAGTTTTCGACCACACGATCGGTCTGGACAAGGTGCCCGACGGCTACCGCGCGATGGCCGACCGCGAATCACTGAAAGTGCTGATCCAACCGTGACCAGCTGGCGACTCTCAAAGTGATTGCACGCCAACAACTTCAAGAAGGGAATGCATGATGAAGCACGTCAAACTGAGGGATCTGGAAGTCTCGCGGATCGGTCTGGGTGCCATGGGCATGTCACATGCTTACACCGGTGCCGGCAGCGACGACGCGGAGTCGATCCGCACCATTCACCGGGCACTGGAACTCGGCGTCACGCTCATCGACACCGCCGAGATCTACGGGCCCTTTATCAACGAGGAACTCGTCGGGCGCGCCCTGAAGGGCCGCCGCGACGAAGCCGTCATCGCGACGAAGTTCGGTCTCGTCTCCCATGCCGGTGCTGGCCCGTGGAATTTGGACAGCACGCCCGCGAATATCCGCACCGCGGTAGAGGGTTCGCTGAAGCGCCTGGACACCGACTACATCGACTTGTACTACCAGCACCGCGTTGATCCGAACACCCCGATCGAAGACACCGTCGGCGCGTTGGCCGAACTCGTCATTGAAGGCAAGGTCCGCCACATCGGTTTGTCCGAGGCCAGCGTGGACACCATCCGTCGTGCCAATGCCGTGCATCCGATCACGGCATTGCAGTCGGAATACTCGTTGTGGACGCGCGACCCTGAGGCGGCCATCCTGCCGCTGCTGCGGGAACTGGGCATCGGGTTCGTGCCGTACTCGCCGCTGGGCAGGGGCTTCCTGACCGGCACCATCCGCTCCACCGAGCAGTTCGACAGCGACGACGCCCGCGCCACCAACCCTCGCTTCAAGGGCGAGAACTTCGAGCAGAACCTGCGCCTCGCCGACGAGGTCGCAGCTATCGCAACAGAGGTCGGCGCCCCACCAGCGCAGGTCGCCATCGCGTGGCTGCTGACCAAGGGCGATGACATCGCACCGATCCCCGGCACCAAACGCGTTGCGCGGCTTGAGGAGAACGTCGGTGCCGACGCGGTCGAACTGACCGATCAGCAGCTCGAGAAACTCGAGAACCTCGCCCCGGCCGCCGGCGAGCCCCGCAACGAAGAAACAATGCAGATGATTGACCGCTGAGCATGGAGCTGCAATCCAAGCAGCTGTCCACCAAGGGGCCTGCCGGAATGTTTAGCGGCGACGTCTATTTCGATGTCATCGCCAAGGGTGAGGAACCGTCGCGCATGCGGGTTAACACCGTGCGCTTCGCGCCGTGCGCACGAACCGCCTCGCACGCCCACGCCGTCGGACAGAGACGCTCCACGTCACCGAGGGCGTCGGGCTGGTCCAGTCCCGCGGCGGTCAGCCGTGGGAGGGTCCCGCCCCGGACTCGGGGCAGCCCGAGACCGAATGGGGCGAGCACGTCACCGACGACCAGTACCGCGCGGCGGCGGAGGCCTGAACGTCCAGAGGTCAACGAACCGGTCGTTGTCCCACGTCGCGAATCGCCCCGGAATGTCCGGAGACCGTTTCAACACTGTCGAGCGGCACGGCCGAAAATGTGAAAACGTGGAACGGCACCGTAAGTGCCCAAGCGAATCGCGCGAATGGGATGCGATACTGCACGAACGGGAGCTCCGTTCATGGTTTTCTGAGCCTGCGCATAGCGGCACTCAATCTCGCTTTCAGCGAGGAATGCCTGTCATACCATTCCTCAATTTCTTTACTCATTGGCGGCCTCCGCCACGTGGAGATGGGATGAAGGATTCGGTCAATGAAATTGAAGTCGTGGAATGTCCAAAGGCGTGACAGTCGTCCGGTTCGTAGATTGTATGCCCAGATACGACCATTAATGTCGGTAAATTTGAAATCGAAATCTAGCGTCATTAGATTGTGTGTGTGCGTGCGGAGGTCCTTCGCGGTCTCACCAGCCGGCAGATCTAGATCAACGAAACCTCCGAGCGGGCCCGTCCCTAGAAGAAAGGTGTGGTCATCGACATTTGGCGGAGGATAGAAGTCTTCCTTGTTAAGGTTTCCGATTGCATTGTGAATGTGCACCAAACCATCCTTGACTGTCTCATCCTCGATCCACCAAGTATGCGGCACAGAGAGGGCGTCCTTGAATCTTCGAATTGACACCATTACAGCCAGCGCAAATATTGGATGTTCTGAGTGATTATGAACGTCAAAACCAATTTCCGGCCGCAGCGCTGTAATTTTGACTCGTATCTGGCGGGCTTGAGCTTTCGCGGCAAGGCTTTTATCGAATATATAGTAGCCTGCTGCGGCCATTGCAGCCCCACTCGTCCCGATTGCGCTGACCCACTGCGCGACCGTGCCCCAAATCTCCGCCGCAAACACGGCTACATTATCGAACAATCAGTCCGTATCCGGCGCTCCCGCGCCGTTGGGACGACAATCTACGCATCGCGCCAGCAGCAGGAAACCTCCGCGACTCGCACCTGCTGAGCACGCACCGTTACCAGTTAACCATTGCAAGTTGCATTGTGACACAGTGCTATTCGGTGCCAATGTCTTGCCTGGCCGGTCGAGCGTCGAATTCGATGGGAAGTGTTTTCGGGCCTGACAATTGGGTGACCGGTTTCCACGGCACCGGTCCAGTGATACGGGGATTCCGCATCCGGCTCGTGATCACACGCAGCGCTTCGGTCAGTTCGATGCGGGCGAGATGCGCGCCGAGGCAGTGGTGCACACCGCTACCGAACGCCACCATGGCGGGCTGGGCTTGGCGTGTGATATCGAGACGGCCGGGGTCGTCGTAGACGGCCGGGTCGCGGTTGGCCGCAGCCATATTGGCGATGACGAATGAACCGGCCGGAAACGGCACCCCGCCGAGTTCAAGGTCTTCAGTGGCGATACGCAGCGACCTGAAGTTGATCGGCGAGTGGCGCAATAGTTCCTCGACCGCCTGCGGCGCCAACCCGGGTTGGCGCGCTAACTGCTCCCACTGGTCCGGGTGGTCGGCCAGCACCTGCACCGCTGCGGCCAACTGGTTGCGGGTGGTATCGGTGCCGGCGTGGAGCAGGATCGCCGCCAGGCTGACCATCTCGTCGTGGGTGAGTCGGTCGCAGTCGTCCTCTGCCCGGATGAGCTCTGAGATCAGATCGTCGCCGGGTGACGTGCGCCGGATCACGATCATTTGGTCGATATAGGCCTCGAGTCGCTCCCAACCTCGAACGATGGCTGGTGTCTGTGCGGCGACGTCCATACCGAACCCCTTGGTGATGTCATCGGTCCACTGCGAGAAGAGCTTCCAGTCCACACGCGGTGCGCCAAGCAGCGCACAGATGATCGGAACCGGATACGGCCTGGCGATATCGGCGACGACGTCGCAGTGCCCCGTCGCCACGTGCTTGTCCACCAGCTCGGTTATGACGTCGACGCATGCGCTGCGCATCCGTTCGGCGGCGCGTGGGGTGAACGCCTTCGCGACCAGCCGGCGAAGCCGTTGATGCTCGGCGCCGTCGAGGTTGAGCAGGTGTTTGGTGACCCGGTCCCAGACCGGTCCGGACGTGATGCCCTGCATTGAAAGGCCGATGCCCTTCGGTATGACGAACCGGGAGTCCCTGAACACCGTGCGCACCAGGTCGTAGGTGAGCAACTCGGGTCCATAGGGGCCGAGTGCGATCGGACCTTGGCGCAAGGCGTCAGCGAATTCTGCATGGAGCTCATCAGGGTTTCGATCGTTCTTGTAGAGGAGGGAGGGTAGTCCGATATTTGTGATGTCACTGGTCATGGCGTCGACGATCCGGCAACACCGACGAGTGGCCATCGGCCAATACGCCTAAATCCACGACGCCAGGACGCGTACGTACGCATGCCTACATCGCAACTATTGGCGATTTCGCTGATGTTCTGTGCTGCAGGTCACCGCATGCTGGCTAGCATGAGCGAAACTAGCTGGGGCGACGTAGACATGAGCGAGCTTCCGACCGGCACGGTCACGTTGCTGCTGGCCGACGTCGAGGGCTCGACCCGGTTGTGGGAGACCCAGCCCGAGCAGATGAAGTCCGCCGTCGCACGCCTCGACCAGACACTGTCCGACGCCGTCGCCACACACCACGGGGTGCGTCCGGTTGAGCAGGGCGAGGGCGACAGCTTCGTGATCGCGTTCGCGCGCGCTGCCGACGCTGTGGCCTGTGCCCTTGAATTGCAGCGAGCGCCATTGGCACCGATCAAGTTGCGCGTCGGCGTGCACACCGGCGACGTACACCTACGCGACGAAGGAAACTACATCGGCCCGACGATCAACCGCACCGCCCGGCTACGAGACCTCGCGCATGGCGGCCAGACAGTGCTCTCGGGCGCTACGGAACCGCTGATCCTCGACCAACTCCCGCCCGACGTCACCTTGATGGACCTCGGCACCCATCCGCTGCGTGATCTGCCTCGCCCCGAACGGGTGGTGCAACTCTGCCACCCCGATCTCCACAATGTGTTCCCGCCGCTGCGCACCGCGAATATCGTTGCGACCGAGAATCTTCCGGTACAGCTGTCGAGCTTCATCGGACGCACGGCGGAAATCCGCGACATCCGCGAGGCACTCGCCAACAACCGGCTCGTCACTCTGACCGGCGCGGGCGGCGCGGGCAAGACGCGCCTGGCAGTTCAGGTTGCCGCCGAGACGGCCAGCGAGTTCGTCGACGGGGTTTGGTACGTCGACCTCGCGCCGATCACCGATCCCGACGTGGTGCCCGTGACGGCGGCGCGCGCGCTGGGCCTGACCGACCAACCCGGTCAACAGACGATGGACGTACTGCTGCGGTTCATCCGCGATCGCCGCATGCTCATACTGCTCGACAACTGCGAACACCTGCTCGACTCCAGCGCGGCACTGGTCATCGCCCTGTTGGGCGCCTGCCCGGCGTTGACTCTACTGGCCACGAGTCGCGAGCCGATCGGCGTGACGGGCGAGGTGAGCTGGCGGATGCCATCGTTGTCGCTGGCCGACGAGGCGATCGAGTTGTTCAGCGACCGCGCACGCAGGACCAAGCCCGAATTTCGGGTCACTGCAGAAAACAGCGAAGCCGTAACCGAGATCTGTCGCAGGCTCGACGGCCTTCCGCTGGCCATCGAACTGGCCGCCGCCCGAGTCCGTGCGCTGTCACCGGACGAGATCGTGGGCAGTTTGCACGACCAGTTCCGCCTGCTGACGGGTGGAGCGCGTACCGCTGTGCGCCGTCAGCAAACGTTGCGTGCATCGGTGGACTGGTCGCACGCGTTGTTGAGCGAGCCGGAACAGGTGTTGTTCCGAAGGCTGGCGGTGTTTTTCGGCGGATTCGATGTCGACTCCGCGCAGGCTGTCGCGGGTGATGCCGGTATGGAGCGCTATCAGGTGCTCGATCAGCTCACGCTGCTTGTCGACAAGTCGCTGGTGGTCGCGGAGGACACTCGACATGGCACCCGTTATCGGCTGCTGGAAACCGTTCGCCAATACGCACAGGAGAAACTGCACGAGGCCCGCGAAGGCGACGACGTACGGATTCGTCACCGCGACCACTACACAGCGATGGCCGCCCGCCTCGACGCTCCGACAGGCGACAGCCACCAGCTTCGGATCGAACAGGCTGACACCGAAATCGATAATCTACGAGCTGCTTTCGCATGG
>JAOPWC010000114.1 GCA_025965895.1 Mycobacterium sp. | reverse complement strand
GGCGGCAGCGGCGCGATGCCCGGCGTGAAGTCGGGCGGCGCGGGCAGCGGGCCGAGCGGCACAGTGCGCGCACCAGGAGGCGCAGGCGGCAGCGGGACCGGAGCGCCGGGCATGTCCGGCGGCATCTGACCGGGGATGGCCGCGGCGGGGACACCAGGAGTGAATCCGGGTCCGTTCGGGTTGGGCGCCGACGTGGCCACGTCGGGCGGTCCGAACCCACCGGGCACCGAGCCGTAGGGGCCCTGGTCCAGCTGCGCGCACGGCAACGGATTGCCGGGCCTCGGCAGGCCGTCGGCAGGCGGCGTGTAGGAGCACGGCGAGCCCTTCAGCACCCCGGGTCCGGGATGTTCCGGTGTGCCCTCCAGCACCGTTGGCGCAGGCGCAGGAGCGCCGTTATCGAACCGCTGCCCGTTCGGGTCGGGGAACCGGAAGGCGGGCAGGCCGGCGTTGCGCCAGAACTCCTCGGGATCGATGCCGCGCTTCTTGAATGCGGCGTCGACGAACGGCTGAAGTATCTGGTACGGCAACAGGTTCGCCAACATCACTTTGAAGTACGGGCCGGACGCCACCGCCTCACCAAGCGACGCAACGAATTTGGCCACCGTGGTCAGCGTTTGCATCAGATCGGTCCTGCGGTTGCGCAGGACGTCGCTGATTGTGCGCAGCTGCTCCAATACTCGGTTGAGGTTCGGGTTGTCGTTGATGAAGCCCCTTACCTGTTCAGAGAAGGACCCCACCCGCTCCAGCAGCATGCTGACCGCGTAGTTGCGTTCGTTGATCGCCGAAAGCAGTGACTGAGCGTTGACGAGCAGTCGGTTGATCTGCTCGCTGCGGTTGCCGAGGATGCCCGCGATCTTGTTGGCGTTGGCGAGCAATTGTTTGATCTGGTCGTCGCGCTTACCGATGGTGTCCGAGAACCGGGCCACGCCGTCGAGCGCGGCAGAAAGGTGCGGGTAGGTCTGGTCGATGGTTTCCGACAACACGTTAAGCGATCGCTTCACCGTCTGGGTGTCCCAGCCCGACGCCGCCTTCGTCACGTCGAAGAACGCATCGTAGATCTGGTATGGCGTGGTGGTCTGGCCCAGCGGCAGAATGCCACTGGCGCGCAACGGTTTTGTTCCGCGCGGCTCAATCTCGATGTCGCGCTTGCCCAGGATGGTGTCAGTACGGATGGACGCACGGCTCTCGGTGCCGATCTGCGTGCCGTCGAGCGAGTAGCCGATCTTGACCTTGTCGCCGTCGATATCCATCGACCGCACCTTGCCGATGTCAACGCCGGCGATGCGCACTTTGTCGCCCTTGTTGATGCCGCCGGTGTCCGCGAACTGGGCGTAGTACGTCGGCGTCGCGAACAGCATCGGCACACTGGCGATGCTCTGCCCCACGCCGATGACGATCACCAGCATGATGATGCCCATCATCCCGTTTCGGATGCGGTTCGAACCCTCCAGCGTCCTCATTGCGGCGTGCACCTACCCGACGGCTGCGACGTGATCTTGACGGTTCGCACCGGACCCCCCGGCTGCAAGCCGTTGAGCTTCAACGAGATATCGCAGGCGTAGAAGTTGAAGAAGTCGCCGTAGATGCCACCGGCCCTGCCGATGATGTTGAACGCCGTTGGCAGCCGGGTCAGGATGTCGTTGAGCTGAGCCTTCTGGTCCACGAGCGGCTGCTGGACCCCCTCGAGATTGGTGACGGTGCTCTGCAGCAGCGGCCGATTGTCGGCAAGCAGGTCGGCGATCGTGCCTGCCGCGTCGCTGATGTTGGCGACCGAGCTGGCAATCGGATCTTCGCGGTTCTTCAGTCCGGTGATGAGCTTCTCGAAGTCCTGCACGGTCGCGTCGAACTGCTGCTGATGCTTGACCGTGGTGTCGAGCACGGTGTTGAGGTTGCGGATCACCTCGCCGATGGCCTTGTCACGATCGGCCAGCGCCGACGTCAGCGACGCGGTCTGGTCAAGGATGTCGTTGATGGTGCCGCCCTGGCCCTGGAAGACCGTGATGATCGACTGAGCGATGTTGTTGACCTTGTCGGGGTCGAGGGCGCGGAACACCGGGCGGAACCCGCCGATCAACGCGTCGAGGTCGAGCGCGGGTTGGGTGTGTTCGACCGGAATGGTGCCACCGCCGGGCAACCGCTTGTCGCTGTCGCCGCGCTTGAGCTCCATGTACCGGTCGCCGATCAGGTTCAGGTACCGGATGGAAGCGGTCGTCCCGTCGAACAGCTGCAGCGAGCGGTCGACGTTGAAGTCGATCTTCACCTGCGATCCGCCGTTGATCAGTTCGACGTTGGAGACCTTGCCGACCTCCACACCGGAAGCGCGAACGAACTGTCCGGACCGCAACCCGCTGGCGTTGGAGAAGATCGCCGAATACCCCGTGGTGCGGTCGAACCGCATCTGGCCGAACACCACGATGATGAGGGCGGTGAACAGCAGCAGCACCAGTGTGACGATGCCGAGCTTGATGGCTGTTCCGGTGATTTTCATGGGTTGATCGTGTTCTCCCCGACCTGGCGCCCCCACACGTACTCGATCAGGATCGGCTGGCCGAGTCCGAAATGGTTGTACGGCGCGATGGAGGCACCGCTGTCCATCACCAAGTAGGGCGCAGGCCACAGATCACGCGTGATGGGCTGCCAACAGCCCGGCCTGCCCTCGGGGCCACCCCGTGCGTTCACCCGCGGCAGGTTGTCGGGATATACGTAGGGGTTACCGGCTCCCATGAGTTCCGAGAGGGTTCGCAGCGAATAGCCGTTGCCGCCAAGCGATGCCGCGACCTTCGGTTCGACGTCGTGGAAGTTGCGGATCGTGCACGCCAGCGCGGGGCTGTAGGTGTCGAGCAGCTGTGAGGTGGGCACCAGGTCTGCGGTGCCGCGGACCAGATACGGCCCCCCGCGTTCGAAGATGTCGCCGCCGGTGTTGCCGAACCCGACCGCGGCCATCAGCGCCTGATCGACGTTGCCCTGCTGCTCGTTGAGCGTCCGCGCGGTCGTCACGGCGTGCTCCAGGCCGTCGAAAAGGTCCGGCGCGGCATTGGCGTATACGTCACCGAGCCCGGCCAACAACTGGTTGTCCTTGCGAAGCTGAGGCAACTGCGGGTTGATGTCGGCCAGGATCTCGTTGCCGTGCACGATCGCCTGGCCGAACCGATCGCCGAGCCCGCCGAGCGCCTCTGCGGTGGCCGACAGGGTCTGGTTCAGCTTGATCGGGTCGACCTGCTGAGCCACATCCACCACCGTCTCGAACAATGTGTTGAATTCGGTGGTCACCGCCGTCACGTCGATCACATCGGAAGTCGTGATGCGTTGCGGGGTCGGATCTTTCGGCGACTTGAACGAGATGTACTTGTTGCCGAACACCGTGGTCGCAGTGATGTCGGCCTCGACGTTCTTCGGAATCAGGTTGACGTACTTGCGATCCACCTCAAGGGTGATCTTCGCCCGTTGCTCATCGCCGACCTTGACCTCATCGACCTTGCCGACCCGGCCGATCTCCACGCCGTTGTAGGTGACCTTGGCACCGGGATCCATCGACAAGCCCGCGCGCGCCGAGATCATGGTCAGCTTTGCGCGATCCAGGAAGTCGCCGCGGAACTGGAAGTACACCAGCACGACCGCGGCGATGGTAAGCAACGTCAAGATCAGACCGGCGAGCTTGTACGGGGGCTGACGTTTCGTGTTCAACGGTGACGTCATGCGCTACACCGTGAGGTTGAAGTTCGGGTCGACGCCGTAGAGCGCCAACGAGGCGAACAGGACCACGCAGACGATCGCCACCAGCGAGGTGCGCATCGACCGGCCGACGGCCTCGCCGACGCCGACAGGACCGCCGCTGGCGAAGTAGCCGAAATAGCAGTGGTTGATCATCACGATGACCGAGATGATGACCGCCTGCACGAACGACCAGAACACGTCCTCGGGCCGCAGGAATGTGCGGAAGTAGTGGTCGTAGGTGCCGAAAGACTGGCCGTAGAAGAAGGTGGTGGTCACCTGTGCGGAGAAGAACGACATGATGATCGCCATCGCGTAGAGCGGGATGATCACCACGAAACCGGCCATGATTCGAGTCGACACCAAATAGGAGATGGACTTGATGCCCATCACCTCGAGCGCGTCGATTTCCTCGCTGATGCGCATGGCGCCCAGCTCGGCGGTGGCGCCGGCACCGACCGTGGCCGCCAGGGCAACACCCGCCACCACGGGCGCAGCGATGCGCACGTTGATCAGTGCGGCGAAGAACCCGGTGAACGCCTCGACGCCGATATTGCCCAGCGACGCAAAACCCTGAATCGCCACCAGCGACGAGCCGGACAGCGTCACGAAGCCGACGATCGCGACAGTGCCACCGATCACCGCCATCGCGCCGGTGCCCATGCCGATCTCGGCGATCAGCCGCAGCATCTCCTTGCGGTAATACCGCAAGGTGTGCCCGATCGATCCGACCGCGGTGACGATGAACCAGGCAACGTGCCCGACGCTGTCGAGGAACCGGGTGGGAGCGCCGGCGAACTTCTCGGCACTGGCGATTCCCCGCGGGAACCGAGAGCGCAGGACGGAGGTCGTCGACACGTCAGATCCCCGTTCCGAACCGGACACCGATCGTGGTCAGTACCACGTTGACCGCGAACAGCGCGATCACGCAGAGCACCAGCGTCTCGTTGACCGCGGTGCCAACGCCCTTGGCGCCGCCGGACACGGTCAGTCCGCGATAACAGCCCACCAGGCCGGCGATCAGGCCGAACGTTCCGGCCTTGATGATCGAGATCACCACCTCGGGCAGCCCGGTGATCAGCGTCAGCGTCGAGACGTACGCGCCCGCCGAGACGTTCTGCAGATACACACCGAAGATGAAGCCGCCCACCAGGCCGATGGTGATCACCGCACCGTTGAGCAGCACCGCCACGAACGTCGAGGCGACCACGCGGGGCACCACAAGCCGGTGGATCGGATCGATGCCGAGCACCTCCAGCGCGTCGATCTCCTCACGGATGGTGCGTGCACCGAGGTCGGCGCAGATGGCCGTCGACCCGGCACCGGCCACCACGAGCACGGTCACCAGGGGTCCCAGCTGGGTGACGGCACCGATCGCGGCGCCCGACCCCGAGATATCGGCGGCGCCGAACTGGGTAAGCAGGATGTTCAGCGTGAAGATCAGGAGCACGGTCAGCGGGATCGAGACCGCCAGGGTGGGCAGGAACGCCACCCGCATCAGGAACCAGCTTTGCAGGACGAACTCGCGCCATTGGAACGGCGGCCGGAACAGGGCCTTGCCGGTGAGCACGCACAAACGGACAAAGCCGCCGGCCGCCGTGAGGGCCGGCCTGGTCTGTTCGCGGACGTAGCCGATCACACCGGTCGACGCGGTCATCGGTGGACTCCCACGACGAAACGGCGACTGTCGTGGCGCAGCGGCAGCCCCTGTCGCACGCGCCCTCCTTGCCCCAACCCGGTGTGTGTGACCACCGTCTCCCTACTTGCGGGTAGTAAGACAGACCACAGGACTGTACCCGATGAAATCCCCGCCGTGCACTGCATCGGCAGGATTGATTCTGTAACCGTTAGCAAACCCACCCCCAGCCGTTAATTACCTTGTGCCACAGCAGAAACCGTTGGCGGAGTGGATCTTTCGCCAGCGTCAATCGACTTCGCGACGCCAAATCGCGCACGCAGTTCCGTTTTCAGTACTTTGCCAGCCGGATTGCGCGGCAGTGCGTCGACGATCTCCAGCGCCTTCGGATGTTTGTACCGTGCGAGCCGTTCGGTGAGGAATTGGTCGAGGTCATCGAGGTCAAGATCGGCGTGCACGGCAGCGACCGCAACCGCAACCTCGCCCCACTTCTCGTCAGGGCGCCCGATCACCGCCACCTCGACGATGGCGGGGTGGCCGGCCAGGGCGTTCTCGACCTCGGCGCAGTAGATGTTCTCGCCACCGGAGATGATCATGTCCTTCTTGCGGTCGACGACCCAGACGTAGCCCTCCTCGTCCTGACGCACCAGGTCGCCTGAGTGAAACCAACCGCCTGCGAACGCCTCTGCGGTGGCCTTCGGGTTGTTCCAATAGCCGGCCATCAGCGTAGGGGCCCGATAGACGATCTCGCCGACCTGGCCGACGGGGACATCGTTCATACCCTCGTCGACGACCCTGGCGGCTACCGTCGGGATCACCTTGCCGACCGACCCGAGCTTACGAATTGCGTCCTGCGCCAACAACATACAGGTGACTGGCGACATTTCGGTCTGTCCGAACGCGGCGTAGATCTGGGTGCCGGGGAAGGTCTCGAACATGTCGCGCAGCAGTGTGTCCGACGCGGGCGCGGCACCCCACGACAGCACCCGCAGCTGCAGTTTCCGGGGATTGACACGTTGCTCGGCGCATACCGCCTGCCATTGCGCGGGCACCAGGAACATAGAGGTCACCTGCTCGGCCTCGAGCACGTCGAGCAGCTCACCGGGGTCGAATGCCCCAAGGGGATAGATGACGGTCGGCAGGCCGAGCTGTAGCGGGGTGATCGTGTTGGCCACGCCGGCGATGTGGAACAGCGGGACCCCGATGAACCCAACGTCTCGGTTGATGTCGGCGCCGATCGTGAACAGGTTGGTCATCGCCTGGCCGGCGAGGTTGGTGTGGGTGAGCACAGCGCCCTTGGGCCTGCCGGTGGTACCGGAGGTGTACATGATCAGCGCAGGCGAGTCGTTGGGGATGTCCACCGACTGCGGCGCGTCGCCTGGCTCCGCGATCAGGTCGTCGTAGCCGATGGCCTCGTCGTCGGTGCCGCCGCCGGCGACGATGACGGTCTGAAGGGTCGGGTCGATGCCACGCACGGCGGTGGCCACCTTGGCCAGCACGGCTTCGGTGACCACTACATGGGCCTGGCAGTCGCTCACCAGGAACGCGATCTCGGGCGGGGTCATCCTGAAGTTGACAGGCACGGCGATGGCGCCGAGCTTGTTGGCCGCGAGGAACGATTCGAGGAACTCTGTGCGGTTGAGCATGAGGATCAGCACGCGGTCGCCGGAGCCGACACCGCGCCGGCTCAGCGCGCCTGCCAGTGCGGTCACCCGCACTTCGAGCTCAGCCCATGTCGTCGTGTGACCAAGGAACCGCAGCGCCGTGGCGTTGGGCTGCATCAATGCGTGCCGTGCGAGCTGGTTGGTCCAGTTCTGCCTGCGCGCGAGATGCGGCTGCTCGGTGGGTGACGGCTCGGTCAACGGCTAGTGCTCCATCGGCTGGGTTGCGCGGCGCTGATATTTGATCAAACATTGTGTTGCCCCGGTCACACTATGGCCTCGGCGGCTCGGGGACAACCCCACGCCAGACAGGCCGGAGAGAATCATGAACGCACCCGCCAGACCCCGCCCCCACCGGCGCCAGGCGGTACGTCGCGAGCAGCTCTCCGACGAGGTCGCCGCCCGTCTGCGCACCGACATCATGACGGGCACGCTGCGGCCGGGGACATTCATCCGGCTCGACGAGACGGCCGGGGCGCTTGGGGTCAGCATCACGCCGGTGCGTGAGGCGCTGCGCACCCTGCGGGGCGAGGGCATGGTGCAGCTCGAGCCGCATCGCGGGCATGTGGTGGTGCCGCTGACGCGCGGCGACATCGAGGACATCTTCTGGCTGCAGGCCACGATCGCCAAGGAGCTCGCCACGACGGCCGCCGAGCGGATCACCGACACGGAAATCGAGGAGCTGGAACGGCTCAACGATGGCCTTGCCGCGGCCGTTGATCGCGGCGATCCCGAGGAGGTCGTGACGGCGGAGTTCGCGTTCCATCGGACGTTCAACCGTGCAACGGGCCGGATCAAGCTCGCCTGGTTCCTGCTGCACGTCGTGCGGTATCTGCCGGGACAGATCTATGCGAGCGACGCGGCGTGGGGTGCCGCCGCGGTGGCCGGCCACCGGGAGCTGATCGCGGCGTTGCGCCGCCACGATGTCGACACCGTCGTCCGGCTCACCAATGGCGAGTTCAGCGATGCCGCGCAGCGATTGGTCGGCCGGCTCGACGAGATCGGGCTGTGGACCTGACGCTGCGAGTTGCGCCGCGGCCAACCACGTGGCGCCTTCTGCCAACCTCGGAGCGACATTTTGTCGCTCCGAGGTTGGCAGAAGAAACAATCCACAGGCGGGCCGCCGTCGACCCGCGACGACCGGATTCATGTCGTCGGTCCCTGCCACGGTCACCCAATGACCAACCCGCGGATCCTACGAGGGATCGAACTCCGCTATGTGCTCACCATCAACCTGGCCCTGCATGGCCAGGCGACCATCCCGTCGCTGATCGAAACGTTGGAATACCAGGGTTTCGGGTTCGCCGACCGGGCCTCGAAGGCAGTGTCAGACGCATTGCGCTGGGAAATCCGGTGCGGCCGAGCCCGTCGACTTCGCCGCGGTCTCTACGGTCCCGGCTCGATGCCGCGCTCGACTGAGCAACACATCCATAACCGCGTAATGGCGCTGCGCGCAGAAGCTGCGGCGGGTCGCCACGACGAGTACCTCGGCGCGTGAGAGCTACGGGCTGGCTGCCAGCTGCTCGGCGCGGGTCTTGAGATTGCCGGCCAGATAATCCAGGGTGTCGCCGATCGCCTTCTTCACCATCGGTTTGGGAAAGGGCAGCTTGGTCTCGACGTCCAGATCGACCGTCAGCAAAGAGGTCGCCCCGATGGACACCACCGAGAACTTCTGTTCCTGCTTCTCGAAGTGATCACCCTGCTGCAGCACGGTGTAGATCTGGCTCTCGCCGGGGTAGTAGACCGCGGTGATGAACGTGCCCGCCTGGCCCTGGACCACGACGTCGAGGCGCAGCTGGCTGGGCCGGCCGTCCTCGTATCGGGCCAGCACCCAGCAGCCCTTGATCTCGTCGTTCCACAACGGATACGACTCGAAGTCGGCGACGATCCCCATGATCGATTCGGCGGAGGCCGCAACCTCGACGGTCTTGCTCACGAGCGGCATCGGCCGAGCATATCGACTACTCCACGCGTGCCGTTTCCAGCAGCGCGCGGATGGCGTCGGGCATGGGCACGGGCCGTCGGCTGGTGCGGTCGACGTAGACATGCACCCAGTGGCCGACCGCGGCGACGGCCTCGGCGGGCTCCTTGAAAATCGCCAGCCGGTACGTGACGCTGCTGTTGCCCAGCCGGGTCACCGCCAATCCGACGACAAGTGGGTCGGGAAACTTCAACTCCGACAGGTACTTGCATCCCGACTCGGCGACCACCCCAAGCCACGACACAGTCAGCGGGTCGATTCCGCAGCTGGTGTTGATCCATGCATTGATCGCGGTGTCGAACAGCGCGTAGTACACCGCGTTGTTGAGGTGGCCGAACATGTCGTTGTCGGTCCATCGGGTGTGCACCGGCCAGTGCACCGGGAAGTCGCGGCCGGTGAGCGATTGCTCGCTTGTCATGGCAGCAGTGTCCCAGTCACGGCAGGCTGGTCATCATGAGGATCCGCGGCGCCGTGCTCGAACAGATCGGTCGGCCCCGGCCCTACGCCGAATCGCGACCGCTTTCCGTCGGCGATCTCGACCTGGCGCCGCCCGGCGACTCAGAACTTCTGGTCCGCATCGAGACCGCCGGCCTCTGCCACTCCGATCTGTCGGTGGTCGACGGCAGCCGGGTACGCCCGGTGCCGATGCTGCTCGGGCACGAGGCAGCGGGGATCGTCGAACAGGCCGGCTCCGCCGTGCCGGACATGCCAGCCGGACAGCGCATCGTCATGACGTTTCTGCCAAGGTGCGGCCACTGCCCCGCCTGCGCAACCAACGGCCTCACGCCGTGCGAACCCGGCAGCGCCGCCAACGGCGCAGGCACGCTGATGGCAGGCGAACGGCGGCTGTCGCGCAACGGCCAACCCGTCAACCACCACCTCGGGGTCTCCGGCTTCGCGACGTACGCCGTCGTCGACCGACGCTCGGTCGTACCGGTGCCCGCAGACGTGCCGCCCGTTGTCGCGTCGCTGCTCGGCTGCGCGGTACTCACCGGTGGCGGGGCCGTAATCAACGCCGGACGGCCGCAACCCGGCCAAACCGTCGTGGTCGTGGGGCTCGGGGGCGTCGGCATGGCCGCGGTGATCACCGCGCTTGCGCACCACGACGTCGCGGTCATCGGCGTCGACCAGCTCGCCGACAAACTCGACCTGGCGCGGTCCATGGGCGTGCACGAGGCGTACACGCCCGACGAGGCGCGCGAACGCGGACTCAAGGCCGCCGTGGTGATCGAGGCCGTCGGCCACCCGCTCGCCGTGCAGACCGCGATCGACCTCACCGCACCCGGCGGCCGGACCGTGACCGTCGGTCTCCCGTCACCCGATGCGCGAATCAGTTTGTCGCCGTTGGGCTTTGTTGCCGAAGGCCGATCGTTGATCGGCAGCTATCTCGGATCGGCCGTGCCGTCACACGACATCCCGCACTTCGTCGGGCTGTGGCGGGCAGGCCGGTTGCCCGTCGAGTCGCTGGTGTCGTCGACGATCACCCTCGACGAGATCAACAGCGGCATGGATCAATTGGCGGACGGGCACGCGGTCCGGCAGCTCATCACCTTCGCTTAGGGGCAGCATCCACCCCTTTCCTTCAACCTGGCCGACGCCACAACCTGCGGAAAGGGGGCCAGCGATATGCGCGTGTTGTTGTCGACCTTGGGCCGCTACTCGCCGCGCTCAGCCGAGAACGGCCGCCGGTGTCCACGTGAACCACGCCAACGCGCGTTGAAACGGCACTAGAACCAGGGGTCTCGCATCTCGAGCGTGGTGCGGTCCAGGCTTGCCAACAGGTCGAGTTGCGGTGCGGTCTTGGGCAATTCGTAGCGGAAGAAGAAGCGCGCGGCCTGTCGCTTACCGTCGTAGAAGTCGCCGGCCCGGCCGTTGCCGGCCACCAGCTGTTCCAGCCACATCCAGGCGACGACGATGTGCCCGAAGGCTTCGAGGTAGATCGCACTGTTGGCGAGCGCGGCCTCGACATCGCCAGAGCCGAACATCGCGGTGGTCACGCCGACGAGGCGCTGCCACGTCGAATCGAGCTGTGCGGCCAGCTCGGCCGTCTCCCCGCCGGCGGCATTGGCCGTCGCGATCGTCTGGGCCACAGCCGTACCGAGCGCGGCCAGGCTGGCGCCGTTGCGCTGGGTCACCTTGCGGCCCAACAGGTCAAGGCTCTGGATGCCATGGGTGCCCTCGTGGATGGGGTTGAGCCGATTGTCACGGTAGTGCTGCTCGACGTCGTACTCGCGGGTGTAGCCGTATCCGCCGTGCACCTGGATGGCCAGGTTGTTGGCTTCGAGGCACCATTGCGACGGCCAGCTCTTGCCGACCGGCGTCAGGATGTCAAGCAGCAGGCCGATCGAATCCCGTTCCTCGTCGGACTCGGCGCTGTGCTGGAGGTCGACGAGCTTCGCACAGTAGAGCAGCAACGCCATCCCGCCCTCGACATAGGCCTTCTGCGCCAACAGCATCCGCTTGACGTCGGGGTGTTCGATGATCGGTACCTGCGGCGCCGACGGATCCTTGGCCAGAACCGGACGGCCCTGCGGTCGTTCCCGCGCGTACTCGAGCGACTTGAGGTAGCCGGTGTAGCCCAGCGACACCGCGCCCATCCCGACGCCGAGGCGCGCCTCGTTCATCATGGTGAACATGTAGGCCAGCCCCCGGTGCGGCCCGCCGACCAGATAGCCCACCGCGCCGGGCTTTCCGCCGGGCGAGAACTTTCCCTCGCCGAAGTTGAGCACCGTGTTGGTGATGCCCCGCTGGCCCATCTTGTGGTTCAGCCCGGCCAGCACAACGTCGTTGCGCTCACCCACCGAGCCGTCGGTGTTGACGAGGAACTTCGGCACGATCAACAGCGAGATGCCCTTCGTGCCCGGCGGTCCACCGGGGATCTTGGCGAGCACGAGATTGACGATGTTGTCGGTCAGTTCGTGCTCCGCCCCCGAGATCCACATCTTGGATCCGAAGAGCCGATAGGTGCCGTCGTCCTGTGGCTCGGCGCGGGTGAGGATGTCAGCAAGCGACGAGCCCGCCTGGGTTTCCGACAGGGCCATCGTCCCGGAGAACCGGCCGGTCAGCATCGGCTTGAGGTACGCGTCGACCTGCTCCTCCGTGCCGAACTTGGCCAGCAGGTTGGCGTTGGCCATCGTCAACATGAGGTAACCCGTGGTGCTGACGTTGGCCGCGGAGAACCAGGCGAAGGCCGCTTCCGCGACGGTGGTAGGCAACTGGGCGCCACCGAGGCCCGCCTCCATCGCCATGCCCATCAGGTCGGCATGGACGAACGCGTCCCATGCCTCCTTGACCTCACCGATGACGGTGACCCTTTCCCCGTCGAAGCTCGGTTCGTTCGCGTCGCTCTTCTTGTTGTGCGGCGCGAAGTATCGGGTGGCCAACTGCTCGCACAGATCAAGGACCCCGTCGAAGGTTTCTCGTGAGTGTTCGGCGAACCGCTCACGTTTCGTCAGCTCGTCGATGCGCAGCCATTCGTAGAGCAGAAAGTCGAGATCGCGCCGCGACAGCAGGGTGGATTTCACCCCACCATCTTCGCCGACACTGCGGGCAGATCGCGAAGATCGCCGCGATCTGTCCCTGGTTTTGAGCCGTGGCGGCGGCGTTTAGTTTGTTTAGTTTGTACTGAACGTACCGTGCGGAAGGGTTGCATGTCGCCAGAAGAGGCCGCGTTCGTCGACCGGCTCGGGTTGTTCATGGACATGCTCGGCGGGTCACGCACCATGGGGCGGGTATACGGCTGGCTGCTGATCAGCGACCCGCCTCAGCAGTCGCTGACCGAGTTGGCGCAGACACTGTCGGTCAGCAAGGCCTCGGTCAGTACCGTCGCCAGACAGCTCCAGGAAGGCGGGCTGATCGAGCGGTTGCCGGGCTCGACCCGCCAACATCTGTACAGGGTCACCCCAGGCGGCTTCAGCAGTGTGCTCAGCGCGCAGCTGTCGCGGATGAAGTTCGGTATCGACGCCGCGGACTTCGGGCTATCGCTGCTGGACAAGACGCGCACCGAGCAGCGCGAGCGGCTCGAGGACTTCCGGGACTTCTGCGAGTTCTCCGCAAGGGACTACCGCGACGAGTTGCTGCAGCGGTGGAGCGACTACCGCGCAGAAAGAAGAAAGCGATGACGGCTGCCAAGGTTGATTTCAGCTCCGTTGGCTGGGGTTCGGTGGAGTGGACGAACCTGGTCACCCTGTACCTGCGAGCCTGCGAAAGCCGTTCGCCATCAACCCGCCCTCCACCGTGCGGTGGTTCGACCTGGATCAGCCCGGCGTCATCGAACTCAGGCGCAAGTTGTTCGACGAGACCGACATATACCGCATGATCGGCTCGTCGGTGACCGACCCCGGTGGCTGGACCAGATACCGACCGGGGCGCCAACCCTTGTCGTCGCCGAAGGACTTCTGATGTATCTGACCCAGCGAGAGGTCTGGGAGCTGCTTCGACGCCTGACCGACCGATTCGGCATTGGCGAACTTCATTTCGACACGCTGTCGCCCGCCGGCCCGCGGCTGTCGAAGATCTTCACCAACGGAATCGTGAAGGGGGGAATCCGCGATGCCCACGAGATCGAGGAATGGAGTCTTGGGCTCCGATTGGTCGAGCGGGTGTCCACACTGGCGGGCTACGAGTCGATTCCGTTCACGCCGCAGCGCCTGGCGTACCGGCTGACGTACGCGACGCCGGTGCGGAATTACGATGTGTTGAACCGGTTCGCGTTCTAGGTCGACCGAGATGTGTTTTTCGGGTCGATGCCGAGCGGTGACTCGGCCCGCACGGTTTCGTCGCGGATCAGGCCGCGCAGCAGCGCGGTGCTGAACTCCTCGGCGATTTCCTGCGCGGTGCGCCGGCCCTGCGGCCGCAGCCAGCGGTAGGAGCCCAGCGTCATCCCGATGTAGCCAAGCGCAAGCACATGCGAATCGCATTCGTAGAACTCGCCGCTGGCGATGCCGCGGTCGATGACGTCGCGCACGTGCTCGTACACCGCGGCCTCGGCAGCCCGGATGTAGGCGACCTGTTCCTCGGTGAACCATTCCGTGATGTACGGGCTTTCCTGGAAGTACACCGCGGCGCCCTCGACGTTGTTGGCGATGTTGGCCAGTAGCCGACGGGTGAAGTGGAAGATCGCTTCGCGTGCCGACCACGACGGGTCGTCGTGCACCGCGGCCACCGTGGAGTCGGCCGCACGTCGATAGATGTCGAACAAGATCAGCGACTTGCTGGCGTAGTAGTGGTAGACCGTGGCCTTGTTCAGCCCGACGACGTCGGCGACGTCGTTGATCCGGGTGCCGTGATAGCCCCGGGCAGCGAACAGCTTGGTAGCGACGGCCAGTAGCTCCTCGCGACGGGAGAGTTCGTTGGCGGTCCCGTTTTCCCGCCCCGACCGGCCGCTCTCGCGAAGAGCATCAGATGACATGGCGCCTCACTATATGTAGGCCGCCGATGCTACCGCCGACCAATCAACCGGTTGGGTAGTCCGATTTTCTCAAGCCCGCGTTTCGAATGTTCGATGGGGCTAGACTCGCTGCACCGCCAAGATCCGAAGGAGTGGTCGGATGGATCCGAGTCCGGACTATGACGCCAGCGACGAGATCGAGTACTTCTTCAACGCGTTGGGCTGGGGTCTGAGGGGCGACTATCCACCTCCCGCCTACCCGCCGGTGTAGCCCGCTATTCCTCTTATCTGTCTGTTCGTGTCGCGTAGCTGAGCGCACTGTCGCGCGATTCAGGCGTCGTCAACACAGGCAGTGCTGAGAAGCGCACGTATCGGCTCGGGGATCGGAACCGGCTTGCGGCTAGTCCGGTCCACGTAAACATGCACCCAGTGGCCAACAGCCGCGACAGGGTGCGCCAGCTCCTCGCCCAGTCGATCCGCCCCCGCCTGGAATACGCCCAACCGGTAGGTGACGCTGCTGCGTCCAAGGCGACCAACGGCAAGCCCGACGGCAAGTGGTTCAGGAAAACGCAATTCGGCGAAGTAGCGACACCCCGACTCTGCGACGACGCCCAGCGTGGGCATGGTCAGCGGGTCGATGCCGGTGGTGGTCTCGATCCACGCATTGATCGCTGTGTCGAAGAATTCGTAGTACACCGCGTTGTTCAGATGCCCGAACATATCGTTGTCCGTCCAACGGGTGAGTACGGGCCAGTGAACGGGGAAATCCCGGCTGGTAAGCGATCGCTCGTCGCCGGACCCGATGCTCATAGCGGTCATTCTTCCAGTGGTACCGTCCGCGGCATGCGGGGTCAGATCGAGCTCACCGGCGACGAGGCTGGGCGATGAAAATTCAGGGAGCGGTGCTCGAGGAGATCGGCCGGCCCCGCCCGTATGCCCAATCCCGACCGATCACCGTCGGCGACCTGGACCTGGCGCCGCCGGGCGACGGGGAACTCCTGGTCCGCATCGAGGCCGCCGGGCTCTGCCACTCCGACCTGTCGGTCGTCGACGGCAATCGGGTACGCCCGGTGCCCATGCTGCTCGGGCACGAGGCCGCCGGCGTGGTGGAACGCATCGGCAGCCGGGAGTCGGATCTCGCAATCGGGCAACGAGTCGTGATGACGTTTCTGCCCCGGTGCGGGCAGTGCCCGGCGTGCGCCACCAATGGGCTCACGCCCTGCGAACGTGGCAGCGCGTCGAACAACGCAGGCACGCTGCTGGGCGGCGAGAGGCGACTGACGCGGAACGGCCAACCGGTGAACCACCATCTGGGGGTGTCCGGCTTTGCCAACAAGACCGTGGTCGACCGCAAATCCGTGGTGCCGGTGAATTCGGACGTGCCGCCCAATGTCGCGGCCCTGCTCGGTTGTGCCGTGCTCACCGGCGGCGGCGCGGTGATCAACGTGGCGAAGCCACAACCCGGCCAGACTGTCGTCGTCGTCGGACTAGGCGGTGTGGGCATGGCGGCGGTGCTCACCGCCCTCGCTCACGATGACGTCCGGGTGATTGCCGTTGACCAGCTGCCGGAGAAGCTCGACATGGCCCGGCGTGCCGGTGCACACGAGGCGTACACCCCGCAGCAGGCCACCGAGCAGGGACTGAAAGCCGCGGTGGTCATCGAGGCGGCCGGTCATCCGGTCGCACTGCAGACCTCGGTCGACCTGACCGCGCCTGGCGGACGCACGATCACCGTGGGGCTGCCGGGCCCGGATGCCCGAATCACTGTCTCGCCGCTCGGATTCGTCGCCGAGGGACGATCGCTGATCGGCAGCTACCTCGGCTCAGCGGTGCCCGCGAGGGACATTCCCCGGTTCGTGGAGTTGTGGCGATCGGGCCGGTTACCCGTGGAGTCGTTGGTCTCGTCGACGATCGCCCTCGAGCAGATCAACGAGGCGCTGGATCGGCTTGCCGACGGCGCCGCCGTGCGCCAGATCATCGCCCTCGACGAGTGAGGGGGCGGCGTTGGGGCCGGAATTGTTCGACTTGAGCGGCAAAATCGCCGTTGTCACCGGCGGCGGCCGTGGCATCGGCTTGATGATGGCCGAAGGGCTGCTTCGGGCCGGCGCGAAGGTCTACCTGTCCAGCCGCAAGGCCGCTGATCTCGACGCTGCCGTTGAGAGGCTGTCGGCGCTCGGTTCCGTCGAGTCGGTTCCCGCAGATCTCGGCACCGCCGCGGGCGTAGAAACCCTCGCCACGGCACTGGGTGAGCGTGAGGACGCGATCCACGCGTTGTTCAACAACGCCGGTACGGCGTGGGGTGCCCCGTTCGACGAGTTCCCCGACTCGGCCTTCGACAGGGTCTTCGCGGTGAATGTCAAGGGCGTCTTCCTGCTGACTCGAGCCCTGCTCCCGCTGTTGAAAGCAGGCTCCAGGCCCGATGATCCGTCGCGGGTGATCAACACCGGCAGCATCGACGGCCTGCGCCCACCGTTGCCCGGAATGAACAACTTCTCCTACAGCACCAGCAAGGCGGCAGTCCACATGCTGACCCGCCACCTGGCGGGTGAGCTCGTGCCCGACGTTTTGGTCAACGCGATCGCGCCGGGATTGTTCGAGTCCAAGATGACCAAGGTGCTGTTGACGGACGGCGCCGAGGCGGTCGGCGCGCAGCTGCCGCTGGGGCGCATCGGCAGGCCTGACGACATCGCCGGCATCTCCGTGTTCCTGGCCAGCAGGGCCAGCGGGTACATCACCGGGGCGGTGATTCCCGTCGACGGCGGAGCCAGCACCATCCGTTGACACCGATGTTTCGGGCGGCGGCGCCTCGGGCAATCAGCGGTTGGTACAGCGAAGTGTCATCCGCGTCTGTCTCCGAGTAGGCCAGGAGGGAATGTCAGGTCATGAGCGTGGAGTCCAAACCGGCCGCCGACGCGTCGATCGGCGAGCTGATGACCCAGTTGTCGTCGCAGACGTCGCGGCTTGTCCGCGACGAGATGCGGCTGGCGCAAAAAGAGTTTCAGGAATCGGCGAAGCGTGCCGGGATCGGCGCCGGTCTGTTCAGCGGTGCCGGGTTGCTTGCCGTCCTCGGGCTGGCGAGTTTCGTTGCCGCCGCAGTCGCCGCGTTGTCGTTGGTACTGCCGGTGTGGGCCGCCGCGCTCATCGTCGGCGCCGTGCTGCTGATCGCCGCCGGCATCGCCGCTTTGGTGAGCAAGCAGGAGATGCAACACGTCACCCCCGCCGCGCCACAGACGGTGGCGAGCGTGAAAGAGGACATCCGGGAAGTCGTGAAGGACGTGCGTCATGACCGGCATTGATCCAGCACGCCCAGAACCGCAGCCGGACGCCGGGATCGACGATTTGCAGTCGGATATCGAACAAACCCGAAGAGAACTCGGTCAAACCGTGGCGGCCCTGTCGGCCAAGCTTGACGTCAAGGAACGAGCACGCCAAAAAGCCGTCGAGACCCGGACCCGGATCACCGCGGCCACGCGCGATCAGCGGACGCCGGTGGTGGCGGCTCTGGTGGGAGTGGTGATGATCGTCGGGCTGGTCGTCTGGGTGCGCCGCCGCTGAGAGCTCACCGCTTGTGCTGGGCGGTCGGCCGGCGCAGCGACTTCGGCAGATACACCGCCCCCGCGCCGCCGGCCGCCGCCACGTCAGCCGGGTTGGACATCGCGCACCGCTTCAACGACAGGCAGCCACAGCCGATGCAGGAATCCTAGCTGTCACGCAGTGCGACCAATCCGGCGATCTGATCGTCCAGCCGACCCCGCCACTGTTTGGAGAGCTTCGCCCAGTCTGTCCGGTTGGGAGTTCGGCTCTCGGGCAGCTTCTCCAGCGCTTCGGCCACCTCGTCAAGAGTCAACCCGACGTTACGGGCCGCGCGGATGAACGCAAGGCGCCGCAACGTGGTTCGCTCGAACCGACGCTGACCGCCGCCAGTCCTGGATGCCGAGATCAAGCCCTCGTTGTCGTAGAACCTGATCGCCGACGGCGCGAATCCGCTGCGGTTGGCGAGCTCACTGACGGTCAGCAGATCGCTGCGGTCCATGAAATTCCCCCATCCACTTGACTTAAAGTTAACTTCAACTATCAGTATGCCGGTATGAACGAATTCACGCCCAGTTCTGTCGTCGCGATCGTCACCGGGGGTTCCCGCGGGTTCGGACGTGCAGTGACCGCCGCTCTACTCGGCCGCGGCTGGACCGTTGTCATCGACGCCCGGCGTTCCGCCGAACTTCAGGCCACCGCGTCGGTACTCAACTCGGCCCGGCTCATCGCGATACCCGGGGATGTCATCGATGCATCGCATCGCGCCGCGCTGGTGACCGCTGCGCAGGATGCCGGGCCGCTGCGCTTGTTGGTGAACAACGCCAGCCGGCTCGGACCGAGCCCGCAGCCGACGCTCGCCGACTATCCGCCCCACGAGCTGCGCACCGTGTACGAGGTGAATGTCTTTGCGCCGCTTGCCTTGACAACGGCGGCGTTGCCCGAGCTCGCCCAGCGCGGCGGCGTGATCGTCAACGTCACCTCGGACGCGGCCGTCGAAGCGTATCCGGGCTGGGGTGGTTATGGGTCGTCGAAAGCCGCGCTCGATCAGATCTCGGCAGTGCTGGCGGCCGAAAGCGACGTTGTCGGTGTGTACGCATTCGACCCCGGCGATATGCGCACCGAAATGCATCAGGCCGCATTCCCGAACGAGGACATATCGGACCGGCCCGAGCCGCAGACCGTGGTGCCCGCGTTCTTACGGCTGCTCGACTCCAGGCCGCCCAGCGGGCGCTACCGGGCGAGCGATCTGCTGACGGGAACGAACGCGTGACGATCGCGATCCCGCACACCCGCTTCGACCGTGCCCCAGCGTCCGACGCGACAGAACCGCCGGAGGCGCGCGGGTTGTCCCGCGACGGCGTGAAGCTCCTCGTCGCCGGGCCGGACGGCATCGTCCACGACAGGTTCACCGACCTCGGTCGCCACCTTCGCCCAGGAGACCTGCTGGTGGTGAACAATTCGGCGACGCTGCCGGCGGCCGTCCCCGGAAGCCGCGACGACGGCCCCGTCATGGTTCATTTCGCCACGGGGATAGCCGAATACGTGTGGGTGACAGAACTGCGGCCCCACCTGGATGCGACGGCACACCTACCCGACATCCGGCCGGGGGAACGTATCGAGCTGCCGAACGGCGCCGCGCTGGTGGTGACCTCCTCGTACCCGACGCCAAATGTGGCGGGCAGCCGGTTGTGGACCTCGCGCTTGGCGGTCGCGGGCGACATGAGTTCGTATCTCGCCCGGTACGGGCGTCCCATCCGCTACTCATATGTCCCCCGGGAGTGGCCGCTCATTGCCTACCAGACGGTCTTCGCGCAGCAACCCGGCAGTGCTGAAATGCCGAGCGCGGCCAGGCCATTCAGCACAGAACTGGTGACGTCGCTGGTCGCGTCGGGCGTCATGATCGCCCCCGTCACGCTGCACGCAGGCGTCTCGTCAGCCGAGTTTGGTGAGCCGCCCGTCCCTGAGCCGTTCACCGTCCCGGCCACCACTGCCCGGCTGGTGAACACGACGAAGTCCGCCGGCGGCAGGGTGATCGCGGCCGGCACCACGGTGACGCGCGCGCTCGAGTCCGCAGCATCCGTCGAGGGCGTCGTTCGGGCCGCGGAAGGCTGGACGAACCTCGTGCTCGGGCCCCAGCGTCCGGTCCGGGTGGTCGACGGGCTCATCACGGGCTGGCACGAAGCCGGCGGGTCGCATCTGCTGCTGCTCGAGGCTGTCGCGGGACCAGGGCTAGTGGCTGCCGCGTACCGGGACGCCGTGGACCACGGCTACCTGTGGCATGAATTCGGTGACAGCGCGCTCTTGTTGCCAGAGCGGTCGCCTCGCCAAAGCGTGTCGAACAACTGGGATCGGGTCGAGTCTGCGTAGTGGTAGGGCCATTAGGCTGAGCGCGAGCAGGCCTTCGTGGGCCTGCAGGATGGTTCGCGGTGGTGGTCGAGGCGACGGCAGTGGTTGGCCACGCCGTCGTTTCGGCTGCGCAACAAGCACCCCAGAAGGGCAAGCCGGCGATCCGGGTCGGTGACAACAACCGGCCGCGGTCGGCCACCGTGGCCGGTATCGGAGCGGTTCGGGTGCATGACGACACTCGCCGGTTGCGGCGCATGCTGGTCAAGGGCCGGGCCAAGGTGCTGTTCGCCACGGTGTCTCATCACGCTGCACGGTGGTGGGTCAGCCTGAATGTGCAGGCCGCAAAGTCCTGTGCGCCGCAGGATGCCCCAAAGCGCTCGCCGCGGCGACGCGCCAGCAGCAACACCTCGCAAAGAAGTTGTCCCGCAAACAGACAGAAGGGATCACACAACCGCGGGGCCGCGGCCGGCCGGCTTGGGCGCCATCACCAGCGGGTGGCCAACACTCGACGGCATTTTCCTGCACGCGGTCTCCAACGAACTGGTCAAGACCCACGACCGGCTCGTGCTTAAGAACCTCAACGCGGCCGCTGTGCTGCGTAACCGCCGCCTCGCCCGTTCGATCAGCGACGCCGCCTGGACCGAATTCGCCCGGCTACTGCGCTACAAGCAAGCATGGCGAGGCGGCATCGTCGCAACTGCCGACCCCTGGTATCGCTCGTACTGCAGTGCCCGCAATGCCGAACTGACGCTGGCCGATCGGGTATTCACCTGCCCGTGCGGGCATTCGGCCGACCCCGACCGAAACGCCGCCGCCAACCTCGCCCAATGGGGCCAAACACATCACGCTCCCCCCGAACCCCGGACCCCCAAGCGCGGAGGCGGGGCCACCAACGCCCGCCGACGGGACGGCGCTGACAGACACCCCACGTGTGCCGGTGAAACCAGCCCGAAAGACACGGGAACCGACGTTCACGCCGCACCCGCAGCCTGAACCGACGACGCCCGAGAGGGCGATGCCAAACAACCAAGGTTGCTCGACAGGCTTTAGAAGGCTCCGGCGACTTTCGGTGTGGTCGTCGTGTACGGGACTGACATGGTCGTGGTGCCGATCGTGGTGGTGCCGGTTTCGCTCCCGGGCTCGCTGGTCTCCGTTGTCGGTGGCGGGGGTGGCGGCTCCATGGTCGGTGTTTCCGACGTTGTCGTCGTGCTCGACCAGGTCGTGGTGGACGAAGTGGTGCGGTGGGTGGTGGTCGTGGTGGTCGTGGTGGTCGTCACTGCCGTGGTGGTACCGGAGGGAGTGGTCGAGTGCCGAGACGTCTGCACCACCGCGACCACAATCAACGCCATCACCGCCAGGCCGCCGACACCGGCGGCGAGTACTGCACCCCGGCGTTCGTACCAGCGGTCACCGTCAGCCACGGGCACTGATGGTAGGGCCTCGCGTTCGCCCCGGCACTCTTGAGAGACTGGGCTGGTGCGTTCACATGCCCAGTGCTGGCTCACTGACATGGATGGCGTGCTGGTGCGCGAGGAGCACGCGCTGCCCGGTGCCGCGGAGTTCCTGCAGCGGCTCGTCGACCGGGAACGCCGCTTCCTGGTCCTGACGAACAACTCGATCTTCACACCGCGCGACCTGTCGGCGCGGCTGGCCCGCACGGGGCTGAAGGTGCCGGAGGAGGCGATGTGGACCTCAGCGTTGGCGACCGCCACGTTCTTGGACGACCAGATCAAGGGCGGCTCCGCATACGTGATCGGCGAGGCGGGCCTCACCACGGCGCTGCATGAAATCGGCTACACGCTGACGGACATCGATCCGGATTTCGTCGTGCTCGGTGAGACCAGGACGTACTCGTTCTCGGCGATCACCAAGGCGATCCGGTTGATCGGCACCGGTGCGCGGTTCATCGCCACCAATCCCGATGCCACCGGCCCGTCGGCCGAAGGCCCACTGCCCGCCACCGGCTCGGTGGCCGCGATGATCACCAAGGCCACCGGCCGTGAACCATACTTTGTCGGCAAGCCGAACCCGATGATGTTCCGCAGCGCGCTTAACCGGATCGAGGCGCACTCGGAGAACACCGTGATGATCGGCGACCGGATGGACACTGATGTCGTCGCCGGTATCGAGGCGGGCCTCGAAACCATCCTGGTGCTCACCGGGTCGACCACCCTCGAGGAGGTCGAGAAGTATCCGTTCCGGCCCAGCCGCATCCTCCAGTCGGTCGCCGAAGCGATCGAGTTCGTCTAGGTTCTCTTGGTCAGCGCGGAGTTCACGGCAGCTCAACTTCGGGGTTCATGCAGCGGCGAGTCCCTGGTTGGTGAATTGGTCCGGTCGGCGGTCCCGTTGTCGCCATGCAAGGGTCAGCTGGCTGCGTTCGGCGAGATCGGTCGGTAGCCGAGAGTCGAGCGGGGCCAGGGGCCAGGGGCCAGGGGCAGGACGCGACCGTAGACCTTAATGAACAGGACGGCCACGTGGCGCCCGAGCGAACGACCGTCCCGCCGCCGGCCGGTCGAACGCCCGGGTGTCGATCAGCGGGCGTGCGATCGCCTCCTTGGTGTCAGCAACCTTGAGGCTAGGCCGAGTCGAGTGTGTGAGGACGCCCGCTACTTCCTAGAGCGCCTTGAGTTCCTCGGTGACCCGGCTGACGGACTTCTTCGCGTCGCCGAACAGCAGCGTGGTGCCCTCGGCGTAGAACAGCGGGTTGTCGATGCCGGCGAAGCCGGAGTTCATCGAGCGCTTCAGCACGATCACCGACTTGGACTTGTCGACGTTGAGGATCGGCATGCCATAGATGGGCGAGTTCGGCTCGTTCCGCGCTGCGGGATTGGTGACGTCATTGGCCCCGATGACCAGGGCGACGTCGGTGCGCCCGAACTCGTCGTTGATGTCGTCCATTTCCTTCATCGCGTCGTATTCGACGTCGGCCTCGGCCAGCAAGACGTTCATGTGACCGGGCATGCGGCCGGCCACCGGGTGGATGGCGTATTTCACCGGGACGCCGCGCTCCTCGAGCAGGTTCGCCATGTCCTTGACCGCATGCTGGGCCTGCGCCACCGCCATGCCGTAGCCCGGGACGACGATCACCTGGTTGGCGTAGGCCATCTGGATCGCCGCGTCGGCGGCCGACGTGGATTTAACGGTGCGATCGACGCCGTCGCTGGCTGCGGCGACCACGCCACCTCCGCCGAAGCCGCCCGCGACGATGGCCGGGATGGAGCGGTTCATCGCCTTGGCCATCAGGTTGGTCAGGATCGAACCGGATGCGCCGACGATCATGCCCGCGACGATCATCGCGGTGTTGTCCAGCGCCAGACCCGCGGCGGCGGCCGAGAGCCCGGTCATCGCGTTGAGGAGCGAGATCACCACCGGCATGTCGGCGCCGCCAATCGGTAGCACCACCATCAATCCGAGCACAGCGGCAGCGGCCAACAGCGCGATCATCCACCACAGCGACGCCCCGCCACCCGGGTGCGCGGCCAGCCCGATGATGACCGCGGACGCAACCGCGACGGCCAGCAGCAGCACGTTGAGCACCTGCTGGGCCTTACCCAGACCGATCGGCCGTCCCGGCAGGATCTCCTGCAGCTTGCCGAACGCGATGAGCGATCCCCAAAATGATATTGAGCCGATGATCGCCGCGAACAGGGACGCCACCACGATGTGGGCGGTGGGTGACTCACCGTGGTGGAATGCGGAAAACCCGTTCGTATCAAGGAATTCCGAAAGCGCTATCAGGGCCACCGTGCCACCGCCGACACCGTTGAACAAGGCGACCAGCTGCGGCATCGCGGTCATCTTGGTCAGCCGCGCCGGCGGCACACCCAGGACCACACCCACCAGCAGGCCGGCGATGATCAACGGCCAGTTGTGGGTGTGCCTGATGGCGATCAGCGTGGCGATCACCGCGATGGCCATGCCCGTCGCGGCGATCCAGTTGCCCCGCACCGCGGTCTTGGGCCCGGTCAGGCCCATCAGGCCGTAAATAAAGAGTGCGAACGCGATGATGTAGAGGACGGCGACGAGGTTGTTCATCGCGGTTGTCCGTTGGTCGCCGCGGTTTCAGCGGTGTCAGCGGTTTCGGGCGAAGGTTTCGCCGGTTTCTTGCCCTTGAACATGCCGAGCATCCGGTCGGTGACCACGAACCCGCCGACGACGTTGAGCGTGCCTAACACCTACGCGACGAACAGAATGATCTGCTCGGCGATCGTCGGGTGGTCAAGGGAGCCCAGCACCACAAGCGCGCCGAGCACGACGATGCCGTGGATGGCGTTGGTGCCCGACATCAGCGGCGTGTGCAGAGTGTTCGGCACTTTGGAGATCACCGCGAACCCGACGAACCCAGCCAGCACGAGGATCGCCAGGTTCGCCAGCAGTTGGTCGTACATCTAGGAGTCCTTCCCTGCCGTTGGCTCTTCGCGCAAGCGCTCATCGCTGGCCGTTGGCTCTTCGCGCAAGCGCTCATCGCTGGCCGCGCGCGTCACGCACGCGGCGGCGACCACCTCGTCGTCGAAGTCGGGAGCCAGCTTGCCATCGGTGATGAGCAGCTCCAGCAGTGCGGTGACGTTCTTGCTGTACAGCTCGCTGGCGTGCTCGGGCATCGTGGCCGGCAGGTTCAGTGGCGCGGTGATCGTCACGTCGTGCTTGACCACCGTTTGGCCCGGCTCGGTCAGCTCGCAGTTGCCGCCCGTCTCGCCGGCCAGGTCGACCACCACGCTGCCCGCGGACATGCCCTGGACCGCCTCGGCAGTCACCAGGCGTGGCGCCGGGTGTCCCGGCACCAGCGCCGTGGTGATCACCACGTCGAAGCCGGTGATCGCTTTCTCCAGCGCCTTCTGTTGCTGGGCGCGTTCCTCGTCGGTGAGTTCCCGGGCGTAACCGCCCTCGCCCGCCGCATCGATACCGAGGTCCAGCCACTGGGCGCCGACGGACCGCACCTGGTCGGCGACCTCGGGGCGCACGTCGTAGCCGGTGGTCCGGGCACCGAGCCTTTTGGCCGTCGCGAGCGCCTGCAGGCCGGCCACCCCGACGCCGAGCACCAGCGCAGCAGCCGGCTTCACCGTGCCTGCGGCCGTCGTGAGCATCGGAAAGAATCGCGTCGATTCGGATGCCGCGAGCAGCACCGCCTTGTATCCGGCGACGTTGGCTTGCGACGACAGCGCGTCCATCGCTTGTGCCCGCGAGATCCGCGGAATCGCCTCCAGTGCGAAGGCCTGCACGCCAGCCTCGTTCAGCGCCGGAATCCGGGTGTCGGCGTTGCGCGGGGCCAGGAAGCCGATCAACGTCTGCCCGCTGCGCAGCCGGCCCACTTCCTCGTCGGTCGGCGGGGCGACCTTGACCACCACGTCGGCCGACCAGGCATCGCCGATGGTCGCGCCGGCCTCGGTGTACAGCTCGTCGGGCAGCAGTGCCCCCTCGCCCGCACCCGCTTCCACCACCACGGCCAGGCCTCGGGCGGCCAGACCGGCAACGGCCTTGGGCACCAGCGCGACCCTGCGCTCGCCCTCCGCCGACTCCCGGACCACCCCGATCGTCGTCTGCGTATCAGCCACCTGAACGTCTCTTCTTTCCCCGCCGGATCCACCCCGCGGTATGCATCGTGCCCAGAACATTAACTAACAGGAAGGTGTTCGCATGCCGGTGGCCGGGCGATCTGCGGCCGTGCGCCGCGTGGTCGCCGCAGCGGGTCAGGCCGATGTCCAGTCGTAGGGCAGGAACTTGCCGTCGAGCGTGACGACCACACGGTCGCCGGAGGGGTGGGGCTTCTTTTGAATGTCGACGCTGAAGTTGATCGCGCTCATGATGCCGTCGCCGAACTGCTCGTGGATCAGCTCCTTGATCGCGCCGCCGTACACCTGGAGCACCTCATAGAAGCGGTAGATGGTCGGATCGGTGGGCACCGCGGTCGGCAGCCCACCGCGCATCGGCACCGCGGCCAGCACGGGTACCGCGGATCCGTCGAGGCCGAGCATCTCGACGAGCACTTTGCCAAGCTCGTCAGGGATCGGATGCTGGCCGAGGAGGGCCGCCGCGGTCCACACGACGGGCTTGTCGATAGCGTCGGCGAGCTGTTGCCAGCTCAGCCGTTTAGCGACGCGGGCCGCGACGATTTGGGCGGTGATCTCTTCTCTTGTCATGCCGCCAAGGATGCAGGACAGCGGGCGGTGTCGTCACCACAGCGGGATGTCGTTGCCGTATTCCGACGTGGTGCGGGGACCGAGATACCGCCGGTCCGATTCGTCGATCGGCACGTCATTGATGCTGGCTTCTCGCCTAGACATCAACCCGGATGTGGTGAACTCCCACAACTCGTTGCCGTAGCTGCGGAACCACTGGCCGTTGGCGTCGTGACACTCGTACTGGAATCGCACCGCGATTCGGTTGTCGTGGAAGTCCCACAGGGACTTGCGGAGCACGTAGTCGAGTTCGCGCTGCCACTTGCGGGTGAGGAAGGCGACGATCTCGTCCCGGCCGACAACGTGCTCATCGCGGTTTCGCCACTGCGAGTCGGGAGTGTAGGCCAGGCTGACGTGCTGTGGGTTGCGGGTGTTCCAGGCATTCTCGGCGGCCTGGACCTTCTGGATCGCGGTGTCGAATGTAAATGGCGGAAAGGGAGGACGGCTCTCGGTCATCGTCCTATCCTCACCCTCCGGCACGCGAAATCCGTCGTCGTTTCAGGTGGCCTATCGTGACTGGCATGGATTTCACGATGTCGGCCAAGGCGGCGGACTATCAGAAGCGGCTCAGTGCGTTCATGACCGAATTCGTGTTTCCCGCCGAAGCCGAATACGAGCGGTACCGCATCGAGAAGGGACCTGACGATCACACGCTGCCACCGATCGTCGAAGAGCTGAAGACCCTGGCCAAAGAGCGCGGGCTGTGGAATCTGTTTTTGCCCTCGGTATCAGGGCTGACAAACACCGATTACGCGCCGCTGGCCGAGCTGACCGGTTGGAGCGGCGAGATCGCCCCGGAAGCCGTCAACTGCGCGGCCCCCGACACCGGCAACATGGAAATCCTGCACATGTTCGGCACCGAGCACCAGCGCAAGGACTGGCTCGAGCCGCTGCTGAACGGCGAGATCCGCAGCGCGTTCTCGATGACCGAGCCGGCCGTGGCCAGCAGTGACGCCTCCAACATCGCCACGACGATCACCCGCGACGGCGACGACTACGTGGTCAACGGCCGTAAGTGGTGGTCGTCCGGCGCGGCCGACCCTCGCTGCAGGGTCCTGATCGTGATGGGCCGCACCAATCCGGACGCCGCTGCCCATCGCCAGCAGTCGATGATCCTGGTGCCCACCGAAACCCCCGGCGTGACCCTCGTGCGCTCGACGCCGGTGTTCGGCTACCAGGACCAGCACGGGCACTGCGAGGTCATCTACGAGGACGTGCGCGTCCCCGCCGCCAACCTGCTCGGCGAGGAAGGCTCCGGCTTCGCGATCGCGCAGGCCCGCCTCGGGCCGGGCCGCATCCACCACTGCATGAGGGCACTCGGTGCCGCCGAACGTGCGCTGGCGTTGATGGTCGACCGTGCCCGCAATCGGGTGGCTTTCGGTAAGCCGCTTGCCGAGCAGGGCGTGGTACGCGAGTCCATTGCGCGGTCCCGCAACGAGATCGACCAGGCTCGGCTGTTGTGCCACCAGGCTGCGTGGACCATCGACAAGCACGGCAACAAGGAAGCCCGGCACCTGGTCGCCCAAATCAAGGCGGTCGCGCCGCGCGTTGCCTGCGACGTCATGGACCGGGCCATCCAGGTGTTCGGCGCGGCCGGGGTCAGCGAAGACACTCCGCTCGCCCGGATGTACGCCTGGCACCGCGCTATGCGCATTTTCGACGGACCTGACGAAGTTCACATGCGGTCCATCGCCCGGGCCGAAATTGGCCGGGAGAAAAGCGCTTTTGCCGCGGCGGTGACGTAGGCGTGCCAGCGTTGCACGGCGCCTGGAACTTTCGCGACGTCGCCGACGCCACGGGTGTGCGGCCCGGGCGGTTCTTCCGGTCCAGTGAATTGAGCCGCCTGGAGGACGACGGCCGCGCGGAATTGCGCCGACTCGGCATCGCCGACGTCGCCGACTTGCGTTCCCCCCGCGAGGTTCAGCGTCGCGGACCAGGCCGTGTTCCCAACGGTGTCGCCGTGCATCTCCTCCCGTTCCCCGACCTGGCCGCCGGGACAGATGGCGAGTCACCGCACGAGCACGCGTTCACCCGGATGATGACCGAACGGCCAGGCGACGAATCGGTCGGCGATGAGGCCGCCCAGTACATGACCGAGGAGTATCAGCGCTTCCCCAGCCTGGCGGGTGCGCAACGTGCGGTGCGGCAAGTGGTTTCACTGCTGGCCGGGGGGCGCCCGGTGATCACGCACTGTTTCGCCGGCAAGGACCGCACGGGTTTCACCGTCGCGGTCGTGCTCGAGTCGCTCGGCGTCGATCGCGACGCGATCCTCGCGGACTACCTGCGCAGCAACGAGGCGGTGCCCGAGCTCCGCAGCCGAATTGTCGACATGATGGGTCAGCGGGCCGGCTCGACGTTAGCGCCTGAGGCGGTGACGTTCGCCGAAGCGCGGCTGTCCGACGACGTGCTCGGCGTGCGCGGAGAGTACCTCAGCGCGGCACGGCAAGCCATCGACGACAACTACGGCTCACTCGAGGGTTACCTGCGCGCGGCAGACGTCTCCGGTGAAGACATCGACGCTTTGCGCAGCGCATTGCTTACCTGAGGGAACTGCTTAGGGCCTAGTCCCCTTTCTGCTGCCGGGCCCGCGAGGTTGACGTTCGCGCAATGCTGCTCGAAGCGGGCAGTTGCGGCCTGGTGGGCGTGGCGCGTTCGGCGTCTATGAAGAAGTCGGGCATAGGTCCGGTCGCGACGGGGGTCTCGTCGGGCCAGCGCTGGGCATCCGGGTGTGAGTCGCAACACAGGCTTAATGCAACTTGTTGCATAATTGGTTGGATGGCAATAGCTTTGTGACGGAGCACAACTTCCGGTGGCGACGTCCGCCAGTGGAAGACCCGCGAACCGCCCAAGGAACCACCATGGCCCTGCCTGCCGTCCTCTCCCGTCGACTCACGCTCCCGGTTGTGGGCGCGCCGCTGTTCATCGCGTCCGGTCCGGAGCTGGTAATTGCTCAGTGCCAGGCCGGGGTGATCGGCTCGTTCCCAGCCTTGAATGCCCGCCCCGCGTCGCTGCTCACCGACTGGCTGGACCGCATCACCGAAGAGAACAGGTCATACGCGGCGGCGAACCCGGATGCGATCGTGGCGCCGTTCGCGGTCAACCAGATCGTGCACCGCTCCGTCGACCGCCTCGAGCATGACATGGGCGTGGTCGTGGAACACCAAGTGCCGATTGTGATCACGTCGCTGGGAGCGCGGCGGGAGATCAACGAAGCCGTCCACTCCTACGGCGGCATCGTGCTGCACGACGTGATCACCAACGAGTTCGCCCACAAGGCCATCGAAAAGGGCGCCGACGGTATCGTCGCCGTGGCCGCCGGCGCCGGCGGCCACGCCGGCACGCAATCACCCTTCGCGCTGGTCCAGGAGGTCCGGGAGTGGTTTGACGGGCCGGTGCTGCTGTCCGGCTCGATCGCACACGGCCGCTCGATACTCGCCGCCAAGGCCGCCGGCGCCGACTTCGCCTACATCGGATCGGCATTCCTGTCGACTACCGAGGCAAACACCGACCCGGCCTACAAGCAAATGGTCATCGACAGCACCGCCAAGGACATCGTCTACAGCAACCTGTTCACCGGCGTCCACGGCAACTACCTACGCGGCAGCATCGCCGCCGCCGGACTCAACCCCGACGACCTGCCCGAGTCCGATCCGTCCGCGATGGACTTCGGGTCCGGCGGCAACATGAAGGCCAAGGCGTGGAAAGACATTTGGGGTTCCGGGCAGGGCATCGGCGTGATCAAGGAAAGCCTGACGGTCGCCCAGCTCCTCGCCGTATTCAAGGCCCAATACGATGAGGCGCTGCTCACCATCGATGCCACGACGCCGACACCGAATGTGATCGCCCGGTCGGCCTGAGCGTGCGACACACCCGCCGTCAAGAAGCCATGAGACCGCGCCCTTCCCGCCAGGACGCCGAATTCCGTCGGCGCCCGCGGACGCTCGTCACAGCGAGGTGCCCGCGGACATCGCCGACATCATCGCCAGAGGGCTCCCCGTCAGCAGGGAGGAGCAGATCGAGTCGCAAGGTGGCTGCTCACTTTGCCTCCGCATCGACGCTCGACGATGCCCTTGAGTTGTGAAGCCACAGAGATGACGATCACCGGGGCGTCGCACGACCACCGAGTTGGCGTCGAGGCGTTCCGCGCCAAGCGGAAGCCAGACCTGGCGGGCCGCTGGGTGTACGCGCCGACGCGCCGGCAACGCCGCGCAGCCTCCCGTCAACCCGCCGCCTACCGGCCGCTCATCTTCGGTGATGTCGCCATGCGCCTGCGCCGAGGCGTTCGGTGTGCCGTCGGCTCTTGCATGCCGTCGAGTGCCTCGATCGCTTCGAGACACCAGTCGGCCCAGGCACGTTCGATCCTCAGACCGCCCTTCAAGACCAGGTGTTTCAGCGCGTCAGCCTCGTTGTCGATGACCGAGAAGTCACGCGCCTCGATCTCGCGGTACGTGGCGTAGGTTTTTTCGTGCACCTCGAGATGGTGAGCCACCACAGCGCGTATGCCCTCAAGGTCGCCAACAGCGGCTGCGGCTCGGATCTTCACGATGATGGCTTCCCGCGGCGGAGTCGGCTCGTCAACCTGGCTCACCCAGGCGCGCAGCGCAGCAGTCCCCGCCGAAGTGATGGAGAATTCCTTCGGCTGGCCGCGGCCGGAAACCGCCGGCCGGGGCGCCTCGGTGACAAGTCCGTTGGTATGGAGCCGTTCCAGTTCACGATAGATCTGCTGGTGCGATGCCGACCAGAAGTACCCGAAAGCTCGATCGAACCGCCTGGCAAGCTCAAAGCCGGTCGATGCACGTTCGGTCAGTGCGGTCAGGATCGCAAAACGCAGTGCCATTCGCTGATGCTAAGGGCACCGACCCCAACAACCCGCCGCACGGGGTCGAAGCGACCCCATTGCCACACCGGCTGCCAGCGCCGGAGCTCATTGGGTGGATCCGCACAGACTGTCAACCGCGTTTTCACGGCCACCGTTCAAACGGTAGAGACCGTGCGCGGGCGGAGGCTTGCATGCACGCGAGAAGACGGGCCCGATAACGATCGGCCCATCTCGATCATTGCTCACCGCTGGGGTTTCTCCGGCACGCGCCGCTTCAGCTGCACCTTCAACGCCCACTACGGCAATTCGCATCAACGCCTGCCTCGGGACCATCGCTACACCGACTTGTCGCACGCGTTCAAACCCTGGGCGACGGCATGAACAGACTTCGAGTCACAGCGGTTTAGGGCTGGACGCGAAACAGGCTTATGCAGGCAGCTGATAGTGCGACGCGAAACCGGCTCCGACGCTCGGCGCGTCAGACTGACTCCGGCATTGGAAATTCCTTCGCGCTCAAACATATTCGCCGAGTTTGGGTGGCTCACGGAATACAGCTTCGGCTCGGGGAACACTTTACAGGCGCGCTGCAACGCGGTTCTAGACCAGGCATCAGCGGGCCGAGCCACTCTCGTAAAAAGCGTTCGCCGGTGAAAGACGTTCAGATCGAGCCGTTTACGGGCAGCGGCAAACGAGCGTTATCGATTCAGCACTATTCAAGAGGGTAAGCATGGCTCGGACGGACAATGACACGTGGGACCTGGCGGACGTCCCCGAGCGGGACCGTTTCGACGCATGGACCGAGGTCCTGAGCCGAACGTATATCCCATTCTCCATGGAGGTACCTGACCGTTCCGCCGATGCCTTTACGGCCGTGGTGCGCGAGCAGCGCCTCGGCCAGATGCGGCTTGTGGACACGTTGGCCCAGCCGCACCGCGCTCGGCGCGCGCTCAGGCAGGTCAGTGCGACCACACGGGACGTCGTCGGGCTGCAGTACGTCGCCGACGGTAAGGAGGTCATCCGCCAGGGTGACGACGTGCTGGTCCTCGGCCCGGGCGACATGATGCTCTGGGACAGCGGGGTCAGGTGCAGCTACGAGGTCGTCGAGACGCTTCATAAGCGCACCCTCATCCTTGAGCGTTCCGTCGCGGTGTCGCTGCTCCCGTCGATGCACACCCCAATGGCCGTGCGACCGATGTCCGGTCGCGAGATCGCGCCGGTCCGGTCGCTCTTTGAACTTCTGGGGGTGCTGAGTGACGCTCTTGCGACGATGAGCCCCGAGGCCACGAAAAGGTCGGCCGCGCTGGTGGCCCAAATGCTCGCCGATCTCGATCCGCACGCGCGTACCTGCCAGCAGGGATTGGGCACGCGCGCGGCGCGGGAGCTGCGCGAACGGGTCCTGGGATACATCGAGGACAACCTCGGTGACTTGACACTAAGCCCGGCGACGATCGCTGCCGCCCACTTCGTCTCGATCCGAACGCTGTACGCGGCCTTCGACGACCTGAACACCACGCTGGCCGCCCACATTCGCGCTCGGCGTCTGGCCCATTGCTACGCCGACCTGGCCAACACCGATGACCACGTCGGCGACATCGCCTCGCGGTGGGGATTCATCAACCCCGCGCACTTCAGCCGTGTGTTCCACAAGCACTACGGATCTCCCCCCAGCCGCGCGCGCGATCATGTGCTTACGGGCCCGCGCTGACGCTTCGCTTCCCATCAAGATCTCGAAAGCCGGCCGTGTGTTAATCAGGCGTGGCAGCTATATTCGGTGGTCACAACGTCACCTTGGGCTGGGTCGACCCCGTCGGCGAATTGTCCGACGATATCGGCGGATTCGACGCGGCAGCGGATGTGGACGCCCGGGGTGAAAGCGAGTTGCGCGAGCTGCTCGACCCACCCGTTGTGCGGTCGGCTGCCGCAGCGGCTCCGCAGAACTGGCAACCGATTCCGCAGAAACGGTCAAGCCCTAAGCCACCCAGGTTCTTACGGTGAGAGACAGGAAAAGGTCCAGGAGGGACGCATATGAGAGACATCGGCACCGTCATCGCCTTCCTGCGCGGATCACTGCTGCGGGAAGCGGTGTCGCCGCCGCTGGGCCAACCCGGTCCAGCGTCGATAGTCGCCACCCGCGGGCCCGATCTGCTCGCCGCTGGCATGCATGCCGTCGCCGAGTCGGCGGTCGGCGATCACGTGGATGGGCCGCAGTTCGGGCTGGACCTGCCGGCGGCGTCCCTGCGACAACGGCTGGGCACCCGGCCATGAGCATCGACCAGATGGGCTCGGTGTTGGTCACCGGTGCCACCGGCATCGTCGGCTGGAGCGTCGTCACCGCGTTGCGCGAACAAGGCCACCAGGTGCGGGCTTTGGCCCGCAAACCTGACGCCGCCACAGCGGTCCTACCCGCCGGTGTCGAGGTCCTGACCGGGGATCTGGCCGACGCCGGGTCACTGGCGTCCGCGGTCAACGGCTGCGACACGGTGTTTCATGCCGCCGGGATGCCGGAGCAGTGGCTGCGTGACCCCGGCCAGTTCCACCGTGTCAATGTGGAGGGCACCCGCGCCCTCGTCGAGCAGGCCCTGGCCGCACGGGTCATGTCGTTTGTATACACCAGCACCATCGACGTGTTCGCCGCCCGCCCGGGCGTCGCCTATGACGAGTCGGTTCTCGCGGATGCACCACTTCCCACGCCCCATGAACGCTCCAAGCAGCTAGCCGACCGGGTCGTCTCCGATGCCGTCACCCGCGGACTGCCCGCCCGGTTCATCCACCCGGCAGCGGTTTTCGGCCCGTCACCGAGCTCCACTCCGGGGCTCAACGACATCATCAGCAAGCTGGCCAGAAACGCCCTGCCGGTGTTGCCGCCCGGCGGTGTCCCGCTGGTGTTCGCACCCGACATCGCCCGCGGGCAACTCGCCGCGGTCACCGCCGAGGTCGGCTCCCGCTACATCCTGTGCGACCGCTACGTGCCGTTCGGCGAGCTCGCTGAACTGATCAGCCGACTGACCGGATCCCACCAGCCGCCGCAGCTGCCACCCCGGCTGGCCCGGATTGTCTCGCGCCTCACCGAAACGGGGTCGCGAGCGACCCACCGAGCCCCGCTGCTGCCGGCCGGGCAACTGCACTTCATGACCAGCCGCCATCAGCCTGACCCCACCCGCGCCCACACCGAGTTGGGCTGGACCCCAACGCCGCTCGCCGATGCGGTGCGCATCACCATCACCGGCCAGCGTCGTCCCTCAACCTCACCACACGGAGGAACTCGATGAGCCCCGCCACCACATGGCCGGTCAGTACCGACCCCGTCGATATCGGCACCCCGATCACCGTCTTCGACTCCCTCACCGGCATCGACGGCGGCCCGGGCGCACAACTTGACTGGATCCGCACCCGCGCAGTTGATTTCACCACCGAGTTCCGCTCCTCAGGCATGCCCGACAGTGTGGCGACCTGCGACCTGGTCACCCTGCCCTACCCGACGAAGTTCGGGCTGTTCCCCGCCGCCGCCACCCCGGCACCGTTTTTGTCCATCACCAACCGGATGCTGGTCATCCGCTGGACCGACACCAGCGGGTGGCGCCGCACCCTGCTGTTCGAACCCAGCGACGTCGACCTCGGCCAAAACACCCCCTACTTCGCCGCCCTAGCGCGGCGCATCCCAGGTCCGGCCCAGCGGATCCTGCTGCACCGACACCACACCGTCGAAGAAAGCCTGCGCCTGCTCGGCGTGTACCCCGAGGAGGTCGACTACCTCGTCTTTGACCACCTGCACACCCAGGACATCCGCCGCTGGGTCGGCACCACCGCCCCCCAAACCGACCTCGGCGGCACCGTGGAGCCCTACTTCCCCCACGCCAAACTCGTCGTGCAACGCGACGAAGTCGCCGCCATGAGCACCCTGCACCCGCTGCAACGACCCTGGTATCAACCCGGCCGGTTCCACGACCTGCGACCCGAAGCGATCCTGCCGATCGCCGGCGCGATACTGCTGGGGCCCGGCGTGGCGATCCTGCCCACGCCCGGCCACGTGTTCGGCAACCAAACCCTGGTCCTCAACACCGACACCGGCATCTGGGCCAGCAGCGAAAACGCCATCGCCGCCGAATGCCTGACCCCCGAACACAGCTCCATCCCCGGCGTCAAACACTTCACTAAGGCCTGGCAACACGAGGTGGTGCTCAACGCCAACACCATCGAAACCACCGCCTACCAATACAACTCGCTGGTACTGGAGAAAAGCATCGTCGACCGCGCCCAAAGCGACTTCCGGTTCCTGCAGTTCTTTCCCTCCAGTGAGCTCACCGCGCACTGGATCAGCCCGGGCACCCGACCCACCTTCAGCCACACCGCCATCACCCACGGCACCACAATCACACGGCAATGGAGCGCCTCATGACCATCACCGCCAGCAACCCGCAGACCGCCACCATCGCGATCCGGCCCAGCCGCCGCCACCCAAAGACAACATGCCCATCCCGCTGCGCGGCGTGTCTTTACCGGCCGCCGCTGGAATCCGCTTCGCAACCCGTATCGGGTCAACGGCCGGCTCGGGACGCATCGGTACATCGACCTGTCGCGAAGGTTCAAGCTCCTGGCGAACGGCATGAATAGGCTTGAGTCACAGCGGTTTAGCGCTGGACGTGAACAGGTTTGTGGAGGTAGCTGATAATGCGACGTGAAACCGGCTCCGACGCTGGGGGCATAAGATTGGGCGGGTCGGCCGCCGAAGCGACGGGTGCTCTGGTTCGTCCGCTGGGTGCGTTCGAGCGGATGTATCACCGGAACCAGCAGAAGAACACGATGCACTTCTGCGTGGTGGCCGAGCTTGCTGAGGATCTGGATCCGTCCGCCCTTGCTGCGGGCCTACGCGCCGTGCAGCACCGCCACCCACTCTTGAACGTCTACGTCGAGGATCACCCGCAGACGCGGCTGGGGTTCTGCCGCCCGCCTACCGTGCCGCCGATCCCGGTCACCGTCCTCGACACCGAGACCGGGCGCAGCTGGCGTGACGTTGTCGCCGAGGAGTTGACCCGTCCCTTCGACACCTCTCGCGCGCCGATGGTCCGGCTGGTGCTGGTGCGCTCCGGGCCAAGCACCCCAGCGGCGATTGTGCTGACCGCCGCCCACGTCATCGTCGATGGGCTTTCAGCCGCATACATCCTGCGGGATTTGTTCTCCGCCCTTAATGGGGGCAAACTTGCCGCACTGGCCGTCCCGCCGTCGCAGGAGGAACTGCTCGGCCGCCTGCGCGACGCGCAGGCGGCTGCTGCGCCGGCCGCCAACACTCAGCCGCAACCCGCGCAGCCGCAATGCCTTGCCGCCCTGTCCACGATGCGGCCCTTCGACGGTACGGTGCCCCACGTCAGCGCCATCGCCTTCGACGAGGACCTGACCCGGCGGTTGGTCACCCGCGCCCGCGCCGAGCGCACCACCGTCCACTCGGCACTGGTCTCGGCCATGAGCCGGGTGATTATCGAGTCAGGCCGCGACGAGTTCGTCCGGATGAACACCCCAGTCGCCTTCCGCAACCACATTGGCGTCGACGACGACGTGTGCCTGTACTTCACCGCAACTCGCACCGCGTTCACCCGCGATCAGCTCACCGACCTGTGGCACATGGCCCGCACGGTCAGCGACCAGCTCGCCGCTGCATGTTCGCTACCCGCGCTGCTCGCCGGGTCCGCCGCCATCCAACAGTTCATCCCCGCAGATGCGACCACCGAGGACGCAGAAGCCTTCATGAGGGCAGGGCTCAGTTTCGAGGCGTTCGCGTCCAACCTGCGTGTCCTGGACATGGGCCGGCCACAGTCGGTGCGACCGGTGGCGCTCTGGGGGCCAGCGATACTCATCCAGGTCCAGGGCGAGCTGAATGCCGGCATTTGCACCTTTAACGGCCGGCTCCGCATCGTCAGCGCCAGCCACGACCCGTTCCCGGACTACCTCGAGCGCGTCCGTGACGTCGTCGACGCCGCGTGCTACTGAGGGCACCGGCTGTCGACCGCCGACATGAGGGCCAATGGTGAGCCCCCGTCAGGCAAACCATCGAAGTGAGAAACAAGGGATTCGCCCACGACTAAGGGCCGCGGTTAGGTCGCCAGGAAATCCATGCGCGAAGGAGCGGGTCAACGATGTTGAGCACCATGCAGGACACACCCATGTCGATCGGACAGTTAGTGCGTTACGGCACGACCACACACGCGGACAGCGACGTGGTGACCTGGGAGGCGCGCGGCCCCAGGTCGGTCACGTTTAGCGAGTTAGGTAAGCGTGCAGCGCAATTGGCCCACGCTCTGCGGTCGTTGGGGATCGACGGTGATCAGCGGGTGGCGACGTTCATGTGGAACAACTCGGCGCACATGGAGGCCTATATGGCGGTGCCGGCGATGGGGGCGGTGCTCCACACGCTGAACATTCGACTCTTCCCTGAGCAACTGGCCTACATCGCCGAGCACGCCGAGGACCAGGTGGTGATCGCTGACGCGAGCCTACTGCCACGGCTCGTACCGCTGTTTCCGCAGCTGATAACGGTGCGGCATCTCATCATCGTCGGCGCCGGGCCCGACTCGGTCCAGGCGCCGGAATCCATCACGGTGCACGAGTACGAGGCATTGTTGGCGGGTCGCCCGGAGACCTTCGATTGGCCCGATCTCGACGAACGGTGTGCCGCCGCGATGTGTTACACCTCGGGGACAACCGGCGACCCGAAAGGCGTCGTGTACTCACACCGGTCGATCTGGCTGCACTCCATGCAGGTCTGCATGAGCGACGGTATGAACTTGGCGCAGGCCGACCGCATGCTCGCGATCGTCCCGATGTTCCACGCGATGTCGTGGGGGCTGCCGTACGCGTCGTTGATGGTGGGTGCATCCCTGATCCTGCCGGACCGGTTCCTGCAGTCGGAGGCACTGGCCGCGATGATCGAGGAAACACGGCCGACAATCGCCGCGGCGGTGCCGACGATCTGGCAGGGCCTTCTGGGGTATCTGAGCCAGGATCCGCTCGACCTGTCGTGCCTGCGTGAGGTGGTCGTAGGAGGCTCGTCGTGTCCACCCGCAATGATGCGGTCCTTCCTCGAGGAACACGGGGTGCATATCACCCAGGCCTGGGGGATGACAGAATCCTCGCCATTGGGCACCCTGGCCCGCCCCCCTGCCGGCCTGACTCCCGAGCGTGAGTGGGAGTTACGTTGCAGCCAGGGACGTTTCGTGGCCGCCGTGCAGGCCCGGCTGGTCGACTCCAACGGCACCGAACAGCCATGGGACGGAGTGAGCCCCGGGGAAATCGAGGTGCGTGGACCGTGGGTCACCGGCAGCTACTACCGCGCCGATGCCGCAGATAAGTTCCACGACGGCTGGTTGCGCACTGGTGATGTCGGCACGATCACGTCGGCCGGCTTCCTGCAATTGAGCGATCGATCCAAGGATGTCATCAAGTCTGGCGGCGAATGGATCTCGTCGGTCGAACTGGAGAACCACGTGATGGAACACCCCGGGGTGCTGGAAGCCGCCGTGATCGGCGTCCCCGACAAGCGCTGGGACGAACGCCCCCTCGCTGCGGTAGTTCTCCGTCAGGGCGCCGCGGTGACAGCCGAGCAGTTACGCGCATTCCTCGCCGACCGAGTCGCCCGATGGCAGCTGCCTGAACGATGGACGTTCATCAACGAGGTGCCCAAGACGAGTGTCGGGAAGTTCGACAAGAAGCGTCTCCGCCGAGCACACGCCGACGGCCAGCTTCACATCGTCGACCTGCACTGAACGCGTTGTTTCCCAAGGCCGCTCGCCAGCGACCTCCTAGGCGAGCAGCACGGCGGCAAGCCAGATCGCGGCCGCAGCAAGCGCGCCGACCAGTTCGACGCCAACGGACAGCGCCACGCCCCTGACGGCATGGAGGGTTGACGTCCACGCCGAGCGTTGATCCCGGCACCTCAGCAATTCGGCCAGGTAGACGCCAACTACGAAGCCGAGCACCAGACCCAGCACGGGGACCACGAAGAAACCGACGAGGCCCAGCGCACCACCGGCGACGACACTTCGCGTCGGCACCTCCGCACGACGCAGCCGCCGTACCGGCCACATGTATTTGATCGCTGTGGTGGTGCCCAGCACGACAGTTACGAAACCCAGCGTCACCCACGACACCACCGTGTGCACGGCGACCGCCCACACCATGATCGCGGCGTACACCAGCAGCGTGCCGGGCAGAACCGGAACGACGACGCCGATCAACCCGACGGCGATGACCAGCGCGACGAGGAGCGCGCCCGCCGTGCTCAGGGCGGGATTCTCTTCGCGCAAGCGCTCATCGGGGCGGGATTCTCTTCGCGCAAGCGCTCATCGGGGCTCAACCACCAGCTTGCCCATCACTCCCCCGTCGGCCAGCCGCCCGAGCGCCTGGCCGGCATCCGACCGACGTCCGCGTATGCCAGCCCGGAAGGCCCCGACAACTCTCGGGCCACAATTGCTTTCAAGCGCTCAGCCCGCTTTGAAGCTGGCTTGCTTCGCACCGGACAGATCGGTGATCTCCGACCAGTGCGCGGCGATGTCGTCAACGGTCGGCGGGTTCTCGAACTTGGGGCCCTCGTTCTGGAACAGCGCCACCCGTTGCACCGAACCACCGCCGACCACGAACACCGATCCGTTGTCCGCGCACTCCTCGGTGCACAGGTATACGACCACCGGAGCGACGAACTCGGGCTTCAGCTTGTCCAGCACCTCGGGCGGCAGGATGTCTTCGGTCATGCGGGTCGCGGCGACGGGCGCCACCGCGTTGGCATGGATGTTGTACTTGGCGCCTTCCTGCGCGAGCGTGTTGATGAGGCCGACGAGGCCGAGTTTGGCGGCGCCGTAGTTGGCTTGCCCGAAGTTGCCGAACAGTCCACTGGTCGAGGTGGCCACGACCACGCGGCCGAAGCTCTGCTCACGGAAATGTGGCCAGGCGGCGCGGATGACGTTGTAGCCACCGTAGAGGTGCACCTTGAGCACCGCGTCCCAGTTCTCGAACGGCATCTTGTGGAAGGTGCCGTCGCGCAGGATGCCGGCGTTGCTGACGACACCGTGGATCGCGCCGAACTCGTCGAGTGCCGTCGTGATGATGTTTGCGGCGCCTTCCGGGTCGGCGACGCTGTCATAGTTGGCCACCGCGTGCCCGCCGGCGTCCCGGATCTCGGCGACGACCTGGTCGGCCATCGCCGAGCCAGCTCCGCTGCCGTCACGCGCACCACCGAGGTCGTTGACGACGACGTTGGCACCTTCCTTGGCCAGGCTCAGCGCATACTGGCGGCCGAGGCCCCCGCCGGCTCCTGTGACGACGATGACGCGGTCCTGCACTCCTGGCATCAGGTTCCTTTCTCGGGTTCGTGTGCGCTAGAACAGCCTGCGCGCGAGCTTCCACGCCTTCTCTGTATACGGCGGGTAGATCATGCTCGATAAGTCGGGTCGGGTCGGCTTGGTGAGCACCGACTTGCGGTGGCTGAACTCCTCGAAGCCCCAGCGACCGTGGTAGGCCCCCATGCCCGACGAGCCGACCCCGCCGAACGGCAGCCTGGCCGTCGACACCTGGACCGCCAGGTGGTTGACCACCATGCCGCCCGCCGGCACCTCCTTGATCACCCGCTCCCGAACGGCGCGGGTCCCGGTGAACAGGTACGCGGACAGTGGCTTAGGCCGGGCGTTGACGAAACGTATTGCCTCGTCGAGGGATTGGACTGAGATCACTGGCAGGATCGGACCGAAGATCTCGTCCTTCATCAACGGCTCGTCGGGATCGGGATCGACGACCACGGTGGGCCGCATGCGCAGGTCGGACGCGTTCGAGTCGCCGCCGAGGGCGATCGTGCCCTTGGTGCTGGCCAGGTAGCCGGTCAGCCGGTCGAACTGACGTTGGTTCACGATCCGCATGCCGCCGGGGTCGTCGGACTCGAACTTCTCGATGGCCTCACCGATCTTGGTGACCAGCTCGTCGCGGATCTTCGCGTCGGCCACCACATAGTCGGGTGCCACGCACGTCTGGCCGGCGTTGAGTAGCTTGATCCATGCGATCCGCTTGGCCGCGACATCCACGTCCGCGTCCGCGGCCACGATGACGGGGCTCTTGCCGCCCAGTTCCAAGGTCACCGGCGTCAGGTGTGGCGCCGCACCCTCGTACACCTTGCGGCCGATCTCCGTCCCACCGGTGAACAGCACACGGTCGAAGCCCTGGGCGATGAGCTCCTGGCTGACGGCGCCATCACCCTCGACGACCGCGATCGCGTCGGTGTCCAGATACTGTGGCACCATCTCGGCCATCAATCGTGAAGAGGCGGGCGCGATTTCGGAGGGTTTGAGCACGACGGCATTTCCCGCGGCGATCGCCCCGACCGCCGGGCCGAGCGTCAGATAGAACGGGTAGTTCCATGCGCCGATGATGAGCACCGTGCCGTACGGCTCGTACTCGACCCAGCCTCGACCGGGCAGCTGAGACAACTCGAGAAGCCGGTATTGGCGGCGCATCCACTTGCGGACCTTCCTGGCCGCGTACCGGGCCTCGCCGGCGGTCGTGGCGATGTCGGCCAGCCACGCCTCGAACGGCTTACGCCCGAGGTCCTCGGCAAGCGCGGTCGCCATGGCCGGTTCGTTCTCGGCCATCATCTTCTCCAACTGGCGCAACTGCCGCCTGCGCCACTCCACGCCCCGCGTGCTGCCAGTGGCGAAGGTCCGGCGCAGGCGGGCGACAGTCTGCGCAGCGGGCGACGGTGTCGGGTGGAGTGATTCGGGGGCCGGTGCGGCCGCGCCATTGGAGACGGATTCGGTGGTCATCGTTGCGCCCTTCCTGGGGGCCTTCCTCACCGGCGGCCCCGATGAACGCGATCCTAACCAACCCGTTGACGCGCGAGTAGACGCCCGTCAAATAGGCGACGCAGCGGTGACGAACGTGTTGAAGAACCCGTCCTCGTCGTCGGGAATCCGGATGGGACGACCCAGCCGGGCCGACTCGTTGTCGTGGGTCATCTCGGCGACTCCGCTGTCACGAAAGTCCCGATGACCAGGGGGTCCTCGTCGAGGTTCTCGGGCAGGGGGCGACCGAGCTTCGACAGATAATCGCGGCCCGGCACGGAGTCGGTTTTCCACCCGCGCGCGGCGAACCACTCAGCGGGTTCGGACCGCTCGTCGTCCTGATACCACAGATCTCCGGGGTCGAATACGTTGTCGACCCCGAGGCGCTCCCGTAGCTCCTCGGCCCGCCGGCGCTGCCGCTCGATCGCCTTCCTGGCCGGCTCGTCCATCGACCACACCTCCAGCGCGATACGGCTACCGGGCGCGCTCAGCGACACGATGTCGTCGAACATCCGGTCCTGCGCCTCCCCGGGCAAGAACAGCAGCAGTCCCTCAGCGAGCCAGGCGGTTGGCAGCTGCTGATCGAAGCCGTTTTCGCGTAGAGCTTTTGGCCAGTCCTGACGCAGATCCTCCGGCACCTCGCGGCGCAAAGCGCTCGGCTGGACGCCGTGCGCGGCCAGCGTCGCCGACTTGTACTCGAGCACCTTGGCCAGATCCACCTCGTAAACCGCGGTGCCGCCCGGCCACGCGAGGCGGTACGCGCGCGAATCCAGCCCAGCAGCGAGGATCACCACCTGACGAATCCCCGAGTCCGCCGCGGACGTGAAGAACGCGTCGAAGAAGTGCGTGCGCGCGGCCTGGTAGTTGACCATGTGCTGATAGATGCCTTCTGACTCCGGATCGCCTTCGAACGTCGACGTCATCCGCGTCATCAGGTCCGCCAGTTCCGGTGTGCCGATGAGGATTGCGGCCAATTCGTCGCGGATCAGCGGGGTTTCGCTCGCTGTCTCGGCCGCGCGGGCCGCGGCCACCATCACTGCGGTCGAACCCACGCTGGTGGCAATGTCCCACGTGTCATTGTCGGTGCGCGCCATCTCGTTACCGCCCTTTCCGTTCGCCGGTCACGAACATCGCGAACGCATCGTCGTCGTCGATCTGGAGGGCGACATGGCGACCCAGTCGGCGTTGCACCTCCCGCGACGGCTCGGCCGTCGCGTGCCACTGATGCTCGGTGAGCCAGTTGCCGACATCTGCGCGCTCGGGGTCGTCGTACATCAGGTCCTGAACGTCGACGGTCTGCGGGATGCCGAGTTGGGCTGAGATCCGCTCGAACCGTTCCCGCATCTCCTCGCGCCGTTTCGGCGCCTGGCTGCCGACCGTCTCCACGGCAATGCGACTGCCCACGGCGCTCAGGGCAGTCACCTGTTCAAAGAGCCGGTCCTGGGCGGCGGCGGGCAGATACATCAGCAGTCCCTCGGCCAGCCACGCCGTCGGCCGTGACGGATCAAACCCCGCGCCGCGCAGCGCGGCAGGCCAGTCGAACCGCAGATCCATGGCCACCTCCCGCCGCTGCGCGGACGGTTGCACGCCGTGTGCGGCCAGCGTTGCGGACTTGTACTCCAGCACCTTCGGCTGATCGATTTCGTAGACCACGGTTCCCGCCGGCCACGGAATCCGGTATGCGCGCGAATCCAATCCGGACGCCAGGATCACAACCTGCCGGATAGCCGCCGCCGCAGCGTCCGCGAAGAACCGGTCGAAGAAGTGGGTGCGGACCGCCTGATAGCTGCGCATGTGCTCGAACATCGCGGCACCGTCGGGATCGATTTCGCGCAACTTGGTGACAATGGTGTCATCGAGCATGTACCGCGCGACATCGGTGCCTGCGCCGGACACCAGCATCTCGGCGTACGGGTCGTTGATCAGGGCGTCCGGTCGAGCGGTTTCGGCCGCGCGGGCTGCGGCGACCATCACGGCCGTGGTACCGACGCTCGTCGCGATGTCCCAGGTGTCGTCGTGGGTGCGGATCGTGTTCATCGGGCTCCTGATTCGCTGGGGTGGTGCGCCGACTATGTGGTCAGTCGCGCGCGAAGCAGTTGGCTACTCACGGCCTCTCCGGCGAGGTCCGCGGGCACCGCGCGGCCCAGCCGAGCCATTTCGTCGGCGCTCTCGGCGGCGTGAACCTGCCAACCGTGATCGCGGAGGCTTTGCGCCGCGTCCGAGCGCTCGGGCTCTTGATAGGTGAGGGTTTCAACGTTGAGGTCCAGACCCAGCCGGCTGCGTATCGAGGCGGTGCGGGCACGCCAGGCGGCGCGACGCTTCGCGGTGTCATCGCTGTCCAAGCCGAAAGCCTCCACCGCCACGACGCTGCCGGGGGCACTCAACGCGCTGACCCGGTCGAACAACCGATCTTGAGCGTCGGCGGGCAGATACGGCAGCAGCCCTTCGGCCAGCCACGCGGTCGCCCCGGCAGGATCGAAATCCGCGTCGATCAGCGCGGCCGGCCAATCGTCGCGCAGGTCGACCGGGACTGCGTGCCGCCGCGCTTTGGGGACCGCACCGTGGGCCTGAAGCGTCGCAGCTTTGTACGCGAGGACCTTGGGCTGGTCGATCTCGAACACGTCGGTGTCCGGCGGCCAGTCCAACCGGTAGGCCCGCGAATCGAGCCCGGACGCCAGAATCACGACCTGGCGCACGCCGTCGCGCACCGCCCTGGCGAAGTACTCGTCGAAAAAGTGGGTCCGCACCGCCTGGTAGTTCCGTGCCATCAGGTGCGCGCGTCGGCCGTCCTCGTCGTCGTCGAACCAATCCGGGTCGGCGGCGGCCAGCCGGGCCCAGGCCGGTCCGGCGGAAGAGACGAGCAGGTACGCGAAGTCGTCGCGGATCAGCGGATCGGGCTGGGCTGTCTCCGACGCCCGCGACGCCGCCACGCCCAGCGCTGTGGCGCCGACGCTTTCGGTGATCTCCCAGCTGTCACCGTCGGTGCGAACGCTTCCGAACTGGTGGGGCATCTCGTTTAGCTCGCTCATCTCGAAGCCATGCTACCGAACCAGTTAGGTGTGCTAGACGCTGGTGTGCGGCAAATCACGCGCGCACTGTGGTGCCCTATTCTTCCTTCAGATCCCAAAGTCTGCCCTTCAGCAGCAGCCGGAACTGCTCGGTGAGGACCTCGAGCTCCTCGTGACTGCCGACGAAGCCGGCGTAGAACCCCATGCCCCACAGCATCGACACCAGCATCTCGGCGAGCGGCCCCACTTTGGTGTCGGTGTGCAACTCCCCGCGCTCCATCGCGCCGTTGACCGCCCACAACAAGAACTCGCGCGTGTTCCGAAGTGCGTCGTGTTCAGGTGCCTGGCGCAACTCGGGATGGCGCTGGGATTCCAGTACCGATGTGACCAGAAATGCGGCGGCGGAACGGTCGTGGGCGTCGGCCTGGGTTGCCGCGTAGATAAAGGCCGATAACTGCCCGATGAGGCTGTTGGATTCGAATGCTTTTTGAACGCCGACACTTACCACCATCGCGTTCGTCGTCTCGATTACTTGTTCATAGAGCACTCGTTTGCTCTTGAAATAATGGTTGATCGCGGGACGGGTAAGGTCGGCGCGAACAGCGATTTCCTGGAACGTGGCCGCGTCGTAGCCCAGTTCGCTAAACACCTGTCTCGCAGCGCGGATGATGCGCTCGCGCGTTTCGGCAGCCTTTGCTGCGGGGGGTCGGCCCGGCCCCCTAGTCGCCGACGACACGTCCGTATTCTGCCATATGGCTTCCGAAAATCACGAAAACGAGATGTTACCCGCATTGGTTCACACGCCACAACGAAATTCGACTGGCAAAGCTGCGCTCGCACCGGACAACTGAACTGCGCATTGACCCCCGGCAGCCCGAATAATGGTGGCCTGCTGAAAGTCTCGGCCCTCGCGCTGGGACGGAGACGTCAAAGGCTATGGCCTCCCGCGTACGCCGTGGCCCACCGCCGGACGGTGCGGGCATACAACCGGGAGTTGTTGTAGGCCAACACCGCCGCCATCCAGCCGCGAGGTGTCGCCAGATTGTGGCCGCGATAGCACAGGTAGCCCGCCGCCGACAGGGCGGCGTCGTCGAGGTTGTCCGGGGAGACGACGCCGTCGTTGTGCGCGTCGACGCCATAGAGCCGCCACGTCTCGGGGATGAACTGCATGGGCCCCATCGCGCGCGCATACGCCGGTTCATTGGCGGACTCGCCGGGAGTGTCGTCGACGATCTGCAGGTTGCCGCGCGAGCCGTCCAGACGCACACCCCGGATCCGTGGGCGGACATCACCATTGGGCGCAATCGTCGCACCCTTGTAGGTGCCGTTGTGGCTCTCGACCATGCCGATGCCGGCCAGTGTCGTCCAACTCAGGTGACACTTCTCGTTCTCGACCTGGGCGACCTTGGCGGCGTAGCCGTACGCCTCGAGCGCCAGAACGGGCATACCGAGGCCGGGCGCACGTTCAGCGGCCCAGCTGTGCAGTTGATCAGCCGGCCGGCCGCGGAGATGTGTGTCGATGGCGGGCACCGCGTCACCCGCAGGCGGCACGGCTTCCGGTATGGGAACGGTCGGAGACCATAAGCACGCCGATGCCATGAGCGTCGCCGTCAGGCTGACCAGGGCGACCGCTCGAAGCCAACGGGCAGGTGACACAGACTCTCCCAACCATGAGCGTCATCACCATGGTCGCACGTGATGCTGGGACCGCGGCAGGTTACCGGCGTGGGTGTTGGCTGTGCGTCTATGTACGGAATGAGAAATCCGTGACGGCGATGTCGGCGACGAGAAGCGCCAGCCCGCAGAGCGGCACAACGATGCCCCACGGGCGCCTCGCGGTGAAGAACGAGATGAGGATCGCCAGGGCCGCGACGACGGGGGCGCCGTAGAGCAGGATCCCGAAGACCCAACCACTTGGGCCCTGACACGAATCGCTGGTGCAGCCGGAGGTGCTCATCACCGCACCGAGATCGAAGATGACCACCACGACCGCGACCGGCACCGTGAGCAGCGCCAACAGCCAGGTCGTCCATCGTCGGGCGCGGGGATGGCCACCCCCTCGATTCGGCGTGGCCTGCTCGTTGCCGCCACGTTCCACATCGATGTCCTTGGCGGTGCCAGTCACGGCGCGTCCTCCCCGCATCGTCGGTTTCGCTGAACCCTGGTTCTGGGCCGTCGTTATTCGCCTACCCGTTGCCGCCGGCCCGAAACCCGAGGAGGGAGGTCGAGCCCGGCTCAGTCCAGCGCGCTGCCTTTGCGCCACTGGTCCCAGGGGACCGTCCAGTCGCCGTTTTGCCAGATTGGCAGCGGAGCGCCGCCGGTGTTGTGGATTTCCACGACGTCGCCGGGCTGGGAGAAGTCAAAAAACCACCTGGCGTTATCGGCGTTGAGGTTCAGGCACCCATGCGAAGTGTCGGTGTTGCCCTGCGCCCACACCGTCGCGTCGAGTTCGTGAAGATATATGCCGTCGATGCTGATCCGAGTGGCGTATTTGATGGATTCGCGATATCCCAGCCGAGAGTTAATGGGCAACCCGAACGTGGAGGAATCCATGATCACCGGATTGCCTTTGTCCATCACCGTGTACACACCCGACGGAGTCCAGAACGACAGCGTCCGTCCACCGATCTGCTCGGTACCGCCCATCCCCATCGAGGTCGGCATTGTGCGGACCAGCGCTCCGTTGTCGAAGACGCTGACTTGTTTTGTCGCGTCGTCGGCGATCGACAGATGCGCATCGCCGATCGTGAACGACGCCTGGCTGTCCTGTTGGCCGTAGAGCCCGTCACCGAGCCCGACCCCGTAGATGTTGGCCGCCACCCGCACCGCCGTTCCCGGCGCGAAGTAATGCTCCGGACGCCAGTGCACGGTCTGGTCGTCCATCCAGTACCAGGATCCCTGCACGGGCGGAGAAGTGGTCACGACGAGCCGGCGTTCCGCCGCCGCCCGGTCGCCGATCGGCTCATCGAAGTGGGCCACGATCACCATCCCGATGCCGTATTTGCCGCCCTCCTGCAGGCTCGCTCCCGACGTGGAGTTCAGCGACACCGCGGTTTGGCTGTTCGGCGTCAATGTCGAAAACCTCGACACCTGGCTCGAGGCGACTCCGCCCGGGCCCCTGCTGGCCACCTTGATCGTGTAGGTGCGGCCGTAACCGAGCGGCACCGCAGGCTTCCAGGCGGTGTTGTCGGGCGTCATGATCCCCCCGATCACCCTGCCGGCGTCATTGACCATCTGCACATCGGTCAGCACCCCCGTCGCCGCGTCCACCGAAACACGCGCCAGGGGGTCCACGTCGCCGGCATTGGGTGCCGGGGTGATCGTCACGATCGCCGGCGCCGGCAGGGGTGCGGCCGAGCGCGCAGCGGTGATCGTTCGGCAGCCGCCCGGGCATTTGGACAGCGCGGCGCTGTCCATCGCGGACAGCGCCGCGAGCAGGATCAGGATGGCGGCAAGACCGAAGGCGCGCGCGCGGCGACTCGAGGTCGCGGACACATCTGCAGGTTCATTCGGCTCGGCCAGCGGTGCTCCTCGAAAAACATGCTCTGAATGGAACGGATGTCTGAAAATGGTAGTCGCGAGGACGGCTTCCGCGCGCTGCGGGCCACCCCGCGCGGGCCGCGATTCGCTACCGAATTCAGCGCTCTGCGGTTACGAAAACACTGATCGGCGTGGCGTCTTCTACGTCCCGCGGCACCTGCCTGTCGTAGGGCGCGACGGCACCAAGCGCCGTGGCGCCGACGATTCCAGTGATGTCATCGGTGCGCGGCATAGCTCGGGACAGTAGTGGTGCTCCCCGGGAAGGCCGCTGCACGCCTTCGGCCGTGGCTCCTCAGCCGCCGGGACGGTGGCCGTTTCGGTTCGCCTGCGGGCATGTGCCGTTGTCTGCCGGGCGCAGGTTGATCGCCGTCGCCTGCAACGTCGCGCTGCTGTCCTTCGTGCCGCGCGCGGTGATGCACTTGCCCGGCGCTATTGCCTGGGGGTTCGCCACGGCCCGCTTGGCGTAGGTCGTGGTGTCGCCGACCTGGACGTTCGTCGGGGAGTTGGTGCCGTCGGAGCCCGTCGTCGTAAGGACGATCGTGTTACCGCTGACCGAGCTGACCGTGCCGCCGACGCCACCACGTCCGCTCGATGGTTGGCATTGGCCGTTTGCCGCAGGGCTGATCAACACTGACCGGGCGGTCACCGTGCCACCGCTTTGCGGGCCGCTGCCCCGGGCCGGGCGGACCGCTACACAACTGCCGGGCGTGACATCGGTGAGTTGAGCCGGCGAAAGCTCGGAGATCTTCGTCGACGGCGAGAATGCGGCGGCAGCGGTGCCGTTCGGCTGGGTGACCTGGATCGTCGTTCCCGACACCGATGCGATCAGTCCTGCCACGCGGTCATTGCCGTTGGCCGACGGAGCCCCCGACGTCGACGGCGCGGTCGTCGTGGACCCGTTCGCGTGAGTCGATGTGGTCGGCGAATTGGTCGTGGACGAACCGCATGCGGCCAACGACAGTGCGGTCATTCCGACGACCGCCAGGAGCGGGTATTTCGACATCGCTGTGCTGAGCATAATTGATGGCTCCTTCTGACTACCTCGGCGTCACGGGTGCGACGTCTCAAGCGTCAGGTGTGAAGCTGGGGTCCAGCTTTCCGCCGGATATGAGCCGGCTGTGTCATCCCGGCCGTACTATCCAGGCGGCCATGGACGCGGGGCTCCGGCGGCGGTGTCGGGCGTTGAGCTCAGGCAGTCGTCGGCCGGTGCGGCATCAGCGCGTTCGGTGGAATGGTGCCGAACCTGCCGGACTGGTAGTCCTCGAACGCTTGGGCCACTTCGGATTTGGAGTTCATCACGAATGGACCGTATTGAAAGACCGGTTCACGGATCGGCTTTCCACCCAGCAGCAGCACCTCGAGTGCCGGACGGTTCGAGTCCTGTGACCGCGCTGCCGTCATACTGATCCGGTCGCCGGGGCCGAGCACGGCCAACTGGCCCTGTTGGATCGGGTGGCCGACGGGGCCGACGCTGCCGCGGCCCGACAGCACGTACACCAATGCGTTGAACTCGCGGTTCCACGGGATGTTGACTTCGGCGGCCGGCTGAATGGTTGCGTGCGCCAATGTGATCGGCGTGTGCGTGGACCCGGGGCCCTGGTACTGGCCGATCTCGCCGGCGATGATCCGGAGCAGCGACCCGCCGTCATCGGAGGCCACAAGCGCGACCTGGTTGCCCTCGATCGCCTGGTATTTCGGCGGGGTGAATTTCTCGGCTTTCGGCAGATTGACCCAGAGTTGGATGCCATTGAAGATTCCCCCGGTCTCCACGAGATCGGCGGGCGGCGTCTCGATGTGCAGGATGCCGGATCCGGCGGTCATCCACTGGGTCGCACCGTCGGTGATCAGGCCACCGCCACCGTGGGAGTCCTGGTGCGCGAAGCGGCCGTCGATCATGTACGTGACGGTTTCGAATCCGCGGTGTGGATGCCACGGCGTGCCCTTGGGCTCACCGGGCTGGTATTCGACTTCGCCCATCTGATCCATGTGCACGAACGGGTCGAGCGCCGCGGCGCTCACCCCGGCGAAGGCACGGACGACGGGAAAACCCTCACCCTCGAAGCTGCGGGGCCCCGTGGTCACCGAGCGCACCGGACGTTCGGTGTCGGTCGGGCCGGCCGCCGCGACGTGGGGAAGGGTCAGGATGTCAGCTGTGATAGCAGGCATGTACGGTACAACCGGACCGAAGTCCGATTATTCCCCTCAGCTCAGGACCGCCAGCGCCGCGGCCCGAGCCGCCGCGGGGCCTGCGGTGGCGAGCACGGCGTCGGCCGCGGCGCGGCACTGCTCGATCGTGACCGTCGCCAGCTTGGCCCGCACCCCGGCGACCGCCGCGGCTGCCGCGGACAATGACGTGACGCCGAGGCCGACCAGCACGCATGCCAGCAGAGGGTCGGCCGCCGCTTCACCGCAGACCCCGACCGGCTTGGCCGCCCGGGCGCCCGCCTGGGCCGTGGTAGCGACCAGGGCCAGCACCGCGGGCTGCCACGGGTCGGTGAGCGCGGCAAGTTCCGCCGACATCCGGTCGGCGGCCATCGTGTACTGGGCCAGGTCGTTGGTGCCGATCGAGAGAAACTCGACGTGCTCGAGGATCTTGCCGGCCAGCAGCGCGGCGGCGGGCACCTCGATCATGACCCCCGGGGTCAGGCGGTAGCAGCGTGCGAGCGTGGCGAATGCCCTGGCCTCGTCGGCGGTGGAGACCATCGGGGCCATCACCCACGGCGCGTTGCCGGTGGCCGTCGCCGCGGCGGCGATGGCCTTTAGCTGCCGCTCCAACAGGCCGGGATTGCGCTCGGCGATCCGGACGCCGCGCACGCCGAGCGCAGGGTTGGCCTCTTCGGGGTGACCGACGAACTTCAGCGGCTTGTCCGAACCGGCGTCGAGCGTCCGGATGACCACCTTGTGCCCTGAAAACTCTTCCAGCACTTCGCCGTAGATCCGGGCCTGCTCCTCGACAGTTGGCTCGGTGTCTCGGTTGAGGAAGCACAACTCGGTGCGGAACAAACCGACGCCTTCGGCCGGCGTCTCGCGGGCGGTGCGGGCCGCGGTGCCGTCCTGCACATTGGCGAGCACCGAGACGGCGTAGCCGTCTGACGTCGTACCGGGTCCGGTCCAGCCGGCCAGCAACTCGGCTTCGCGCCTGGCATTGTTCACCGTGTCCCATGCCACCGATTCGTCGGGCGAGACGGTCACGGTTCCGCGGCTCCCGTCGACCATCACCAGGGTTCCGGCGGGTACATCGTCGAGGCCGCCTGCCGCGACGACGCAGGGGATGCCCAACTGGCGCGCAATGATCGCGGTGTGACTGGTGGGGCCGCCGAGGGTGGTGGCAAGCCCCACGATGAGCGCAGGGTCGAGGCCCGCGGTGTCGGCCGGGGCCAGGTCCCCGGCGCACAGGATCGACGGTTGCCTGGGCTGTGGCACCCCGGGTTCGGGCAGTCCGCTGAGTTCAGCGACGACGCGGTCACGGATGTCGTTCAGATCCGTCACTCGTTCGGCCATCAGGCCGCCGATCTGAGTGAAAACGTCGACGAACTGCGCGATGGCCTCCACTGTCGCGCGCACCGCCGGCGTTCCCGCCGTGATTCGTTTTTCAGCAGCCCCCAGCCACGCGCGGTCCTGGGCGAGCGCGGCGGTCGCGGCCAGAACTTCCGACGCCGCGCCGGTCGCGAGCTGAGCACGTTCGCGAAGCCGGCTCGCCACCGCCGACGCCGCGGCGGCGAACCGCGCACTCTCGATCGGGCGGTCCTGCTCGTCGAGTTCCGGCGTCTCTGTCAAGCCGTCGAGCGCCGGAAGCCGGCCGGGACGGATCACCGGCGCATACCCGACGCCTGCCACCACCGGCACGCCCGTCAGCACGCTTCGGGGCTCGGGTTCGAGAGATGTGGCGTGCAGTGATGTAGCCGCCGAGGACGCTGTCACGTGAACCAGGTTACAACGGAACCTTGACAAGTCAACACAAACAAGCGTAAAACCAAGCATAACCAACAACCGGGGCCATAAAACCACATAACCGGAGAATCGTGTACGCGGAAGAACGACAGCAGGCCATCGCTTCGCTCGTCATCAACAAAGGCCGTGCATCCGTGGCCGACCTGGCACAGGCCTATGACGTCACCACCGAGACCGTCCGCCGTGACCTGGCGGTGCTCGACCGCGCCGGCATCCTGCGCCGCGTTCACGGGGGCGCGGTCCCGGTACGGGCACTTCGCGTGGTCGAGCCCGATGTCATGGAACGCGAGAACACGCGGGCCGATTACAAAGACGCGATCGCGCGGGCTGCCCTCGCGTTTCTGCCGATCAGCGGGGGCAGTGTGCTTCTGGACGCCGGCACCACCACCGGCCGGTTCGCGGCCTTGCTGCCGCCGGATCGGGAATTCGTCGTCGTCACCAACTCCGTGCCGATCGCCGCGCGACTGGCGACGGCGCCGGCGATCTCGCTGCAGCTGCTCGGGGGCCGGGTGCGTGGAGTGACGCACGCGACGGTGGGCGAACCGGCGCTGCGGATACTCGACACCCTGCGCGTGGACGTCGCGTTCATCGGCACCAATGCGATCAGCGTGGCGCACGGCCTTTCGACGCCGGACAGCGAAGAGGCCGCTGTCAAGCGCGCGATGGTGCACAGCGCCAACTATGTCGTCGTGGTCGCCGATTCCTCGAAGGTGGGCCGCGAGGAATTGATGAGCTTCGCTCCGATTGACCGCGTAGACGTCCTGATCACCGATTCCGAAATCTCGGGGAACGACCGCGGCGAGCTGACCAACTCCGGTGTCGAGGTCGTCGTCGCATGATCATCACGGTGACACCCAATCCCAGCATCGACCGCACCGTCACGCTGGGCTCGCCGCTGACCCGTGGCGCCGTCCAGCGGGTGCTGTCGGTGTCGAACGAGCCTGGCGGCAAGGGGGTCAACGTCGCGCGCGCGCTCACGCTGGCAGGCGTCGACGCGGTGGCGGTGCTGCCGGCTCCTGCCGGCGACCCGCTGCTGAGGGCCTTGGAGGCGAGCGGCGTGCCTTGCCGCCCGGTTCCGCTCACCGGCCCGGCCATGGCGGTGCGGACGAACATTGCGATCACCGAGGCGGACGGCACCACCACCAAGCTGAACGAACCCGGCGCCACGCTGGACCGGACGGCGGTAGACGCGCTCACCCGCGCGGTCGTCGCTCACGCGGAGCATGCCGCATGGGTCGTGCTGTCCGGCTCGCTGCCGCCTGGCGTGCCCGACGACTGGTACGCGGACATCGTTGCCCTGCTCGCGCCGTTGCGCTGCCAGGTTGCCGTCGACGCCTCGGACAAACCCCTTGCCGCACTGGCTGATTTCCTCCACCGCGCGGCGCCGGACCTCCTCAAGCCGAACTGCGAGGAGCTGGCCAGCATCACCGGCGTTTCAATAGACAAGTTGGAATACGCGTTGTCGCAGGGTGATCCGGAGCCTGTCATCGACGCGGCGAGGCAGTTGGTCGAGCGCGGAGCAACAAGCGTGCTGGCGACGTTGGGCGCTGCGGGTGCCGTGCTGGTCGACGAGACCGGCAACTGGCTCGCCACTGCCCCACCCATCGTCCCGAGGAGCACCGTCGGCGCCGGCGACTCCTCGCTCGCCGGTTACGTTCGCGCCGACGTCACGGGTGCCGATGCGCCCGGACGACTCCGGATGGCCGTCGCGTTCGGCAGCGCAGCAGCCGCGCTTCCGGGCTCCGCCCTGCCCACTCCCGCTCAGGTGGACGTCGCGGCGGTCCGCGTCATGTCCGTCGGGCCGTAGCCCGCCTCCTGACCGCTCCGAGACAAAGGTTCCCGAATGCCTGAATCCTCGATCATCAACTCCGACCTGGTTCTTCTCGACGTCGATGCGGGGACCGAGAAGAAGTCGGTCATCGGTCGGCTCGCCCGTCAGCTCGCAGACAGTGGCCGCGCCACCGACAGTGATGGGCTGATCACCGCGATCATGGACCGGGAAGACCAGTCAGCCACGGGTCTGCCCGGTGGCATCGCGATCCCGCACTGCCGCTCTTCGCACGTGAAAACCGCGTCGATCGGCTTCGCACGCCTGAAGCCCGCAGTGGACTTCGGCGCCCCGGACGGTCCCGCGGACCTGGTGTTCATGATCGCCGCACCGGAGTCCGGCGGAGCGGAGCACATGAAGCTGCTGTCCGGCCTGGCCCGCGCGTTGGTGAGACCCGATTTCGTCGAGTCGCTGCGCGGCGCGTCGACGCCTGAAGACGTGGTGGGCCTTGTCGATGGTGTCGTCAGCCCGGCGGCGCCGAAACCGGCTGCAGCAGAGGAGGCGACGAAGGAGGAGGCGAAGCCGAAGTCGATTGTCGGGATCACCGCCTGCCCGACGGGGATCGCGCACACCTACATGGCGGCAGATTCGCTGGCCGCGGCCGCGCGGCGCGCCGGCGTCACCTTCAACGTGGAGACCCAGGGCTCGTCGGGCAGCACGCCGCTGTCCGCGGAGACCATCGCCGGCGCCGACGCCGTCATCTTCGCGACCGATGTCGGGGTCAAGGACCGCCAGCGATTCGCGGGCAAGCCTGTCATCGCGTCCGGCGTGAAGCGGGCGATCAACAAACCGGACAAGATGATCGCGGAAGCCCTCTCGGCCGTCGACGATCCGTCGGCACCTCGCGTGCAGGGCGGAGCCGCAGGCGAGCCGGCGGACAGCGCCGCCCCGGCCCGGGGCGGTGACGTCGGATGGGGAACGCGGATCCGGCAGATCCTGCTCACCGGGGTCAGCTACATGATCCCGTTCGTCGCGGCCGGCGGTCTTCTGATCGCGCTCGGCTTCCTGCTCGGCGGTTATGGGATAGCGAACAAGCCTGCCGGGCAGTCGAACTCACTGGGATACATCATCGCAAGCACGAATTCGCTGACCAACCTGCCCAGCGGGGGTCTGATGCAGTATCTCGGCGCGGTGTTGTTCCAGCTGGGAACCCTTGCGTTCGCGTTCCTGGTGCCCGCGCTCGCCGGCTACATCGCGTTTGCGATAGCTGACCGCCCCGGTATCGCACCGGGATTCACCGCAGGCGCGGTAGCGGTGTTCGTCGGCGCCGGTTTCATCGGCGGCATCGTGGGCGGCCTGATCGCCGGCTTCGCTGCGCTGTGGATCAGCCGCCTGAACGTGCCGCAATGGGGCCGCGGCCTGATGCCCGTTGTCGTGATCCCGTTATTCGCCTCGCTTTTCGTCGGTCTTCTGATGTTCCTGCTGCTCGGCCGGCCGCTGGCGTGGCTCGCCACCAGCCTCACACATTGGCTGAGCGGCATGTCGGGTACGTCGGTGATCTTCGTCGGCATCATCCTCGGGCTGATGATGTGCTTCGACCTCGGCGGCCCGGTGAACAAGGCCGCTTACACGTTCGCCACCGCGGGCCTCAACATCGCCGATCCGGCGTCGCTGCGGATCATGGCGGCTGTGATGGCTGCGGGCATGGTGCCCCCGCTCGCGATGGCGCTGGCGTCCACCCTGCGGCCAGGGCTGTTCACCGAGCCGGAACGTGAGAACGGGCGCGCAGCTTGGCTTCTGGGCGCATCGTTCATCTCCGAAGGGGCCATTCCGTTCGCTGCGGCCGACCCACTGCGCGTGATCCCGTCGATGATGGCGGGCGGCGCGGTGACCGGTGCGCTGATCATGGCGTTCAACGTGACGCTGAAGGCTCCGCACGGCGGTATCTTCGTGTTCTTCGCCATCGGCAACCTGCTGTGGTTTCTGGTCGCCCTGGCCGCAGGCACCGCCGTCGGCGCGCTTGCCGCGGTCTTCGCCAAGGAATTCGTCAACGCCAAAGCCGAGCAGGAAGCGAACGCCGCTCTCGCCACCGCCTGATCCGTCACGTCCCGACAGTCAAGGAGAAACCGCACATGCCCAGCACCACCGTGACCGTCGGCTCGGCTATCGGCCTGCACGCCCGGCCCGCCGCGATCATCGCCGAAGCCGCCGGCAACGCCGCTGTCCCCGTGACGCTGTCGATGGACGGCGGCGAGGCGGTGGACGCCGGTTCGGCGCTCATGATCATGACGCTGGGCGCCGGCAACGGCGCTCAGGTGACGGTCGACTCCGACGACGAGCGCGCCATGCGCACGATCGCAGATCTCGTTGAACAGGACCTCGACGCGTAGTGGGGCCGCTGAGATCTGCACGAGGGAAAAGCGTCTGCACGGATACCACACAGCAACCACGCGGGAATTTCATAGTGTGCAAAGCTTGATGGTGTCGTGTTCCTAATGTGATTGTTGTCAACCAGTGTTTCCGCTGTGACGGAATAGAAATTCCGGTCAGAGGAGGAGACACCACATGCCGATCATGCCCTCGTGGCGCCGACTGATCAGCGGGACAGTCCTGTGCCTGGCACTTGCCTTGGGTTTTGGTGCCGGAATCGCGCAAGCATCACCGCTACCCGCTCCCATGGACGACCCAGCACCCCCGCCGCCACCCGGCCCGGACCCGAGCACCTTGATCAACGAAGCCAACACGATCTTGCCTGTGATCGGTCAGGTCACCCAATACTTCTTGAATCCCAACGGTGCCATGACGGGTACGACCGGTCCCAGCGCTGCCCAGCCTCCGATGCTCGGTCCGTTCGCGCCCGGAAGTTAACGGAATGACCCAGAACCGAGGCGCACGAAGCCGCCCGAGGCCAGCACGTCCGCGGCCAGCGGGATCGAAATCAGGTTGTATCCGGCGGCCCACAACGGTTTTGTTTCATCTTCTGTAGGCGGCCCCGGACAGCCGGCCCTACACGACTGCCGCCGCGTACTCCTACCCTGACTGCTCCTACCCCTGACTGAACGCGCGCAGCTCCGCGAGTCCTTCAGCTCGGGACTTGACGGGCCGATAGCCGAGTTCGCGGCGGGCCTTGCGGATGTCGATGGTGCATTCCTGTGACGAGGTCCAATAGGGAAAGCGGGTCAGCGGCGGCTGGCCGGGAAGCGGGGCGGCGCGCCAGAGTGCCTCGAACGCAACGGCGAGAGGGCCGGCGACCCATGTTGGGATCGAGCGGTTAGACACCTCGACGCCTTGGGTCTGCAGCAGGGCCGTCACGAACTCGCGGAAGACGACGGGCTCGCCGTCGGTGACGAAGTAGGCCTCACCCCCGCGGCCGTTGAGCCCCGCCAGCAGTAGTCCGTCGACGACGTTGTCGACGTGGGTAACGTCCGTGAGCTGCTTCCCGCCGCCGATCCAGGCGAATCGGCCGGAGCGCACCATCTCGACCAAAGTCGGCAGCACCGTCGTGTCGCCGGCGCCCCAGACAAACCGCGGCCGCACAACGACGGTCGTGAATCCCGCGCGGTTCGCGTCCCGCACTGCCTGCTCGGCCATCGCCTTCGTCGCGGCATACGGCGCCTTCGAGTCCGGCCGCAGCGGCGCCGTCTCGTCGACTGAGCGCAGCGGCTCACCCGCGATCAACGCCGCTTCGGTGCCGCAATGAACGAACCGCCTGATGCCCGCGACTCGGGTTGCGGCGAGGGCATTCCGGGTGCCGGTGACGTTGTCGCGCACGAAGTCGTCCCGGCGACCCCAGATGCCGGTGTTCGCGGCCAGATGGTAGGCGGTATCGCAGCCCTGCGCGCCGGCGATGATCGCGTCCACATCGGCGAGATCGCCACGGACCGCTTCGGCTCCCCGCGCTTCCACCGACAAGGCCGAGGAATCTGAGCGAGCCAGCGCCCGCACCCGCACGCCGTCGCCGACGAGCCGCTCGATGAGCCGACCCCCGATGAACCCGGAGCCGCCGGTGACAAGGGCCATCGCATGTTCAGCACCCATACGCCGACGCTACTTCGCCGAAACCGAGGTGTCTGCGTCGTACCTCGATTGGTCATCCGGGAACCGGTCCGCGTCGGCTCCAGAGCGCAGAGGGATTCGCGTCGGTCTGCTCTTGTGACGCGGTGCGTCGCACATCTAAAACGGACGCGAACCCAGCTGACCGCTGCTTGAATCGATGGACGACGACGAAAGGGGGCCGAGTTGGTGGCAGGTGGTTCGTGATCTGGGTCCTGCAGCTCCCCGCGCCGTTGGTCGGCTTTCTGGCCATTGTGATCACCGTCGGGCTGGCGGTGTTGGGGCTGGCGGTGTCGCGGCGGATCGTTCGGCACGAGCGTCTCGAAGCCACCAGCACAGTCGCAGAACAAATCTTCACCCTTGCGGGGGTGCTGTACGCGGTCCTCGTGGCCTTCGTTGTCGTGGTCGTCTGGGAACAATTCGATCAAGCCCAAAAGGACACCGAGTCAGAGGCCGTCGCGATTTCTGATCTCCTGCGCGACTCCGAAGGCTTGCCTCCAGCCGTCCGGCCGGCGATCCAGCAGAGTCTGATCGCCTACATCAACGACGTTGTGAACGACGAGTTTCCGAGGATGCGGCGCGGCGAGCCGATCGAACAGCAGTCGGACCACCTGACGCGGGTCTGGCAGAGCTTTCTGCAGGTGCAACCGGTGACCGAACGCGAGATCTCCTTCTACCGGGAGTCCATCACAAGACTGGACGATCTCGGTAGCGCCCGCAAAAGCCGGATCTCGAGCAGCCAGTCCGAAATACCCGGCGAAATGTGGGTCATGTTGCTCGGCGGCGGGGCGGTCATGCTGATCTTCACCTACCTGTTCGGCACGCCCGACCTGGTGCTTCATGGCGTATTGATTGCGCTCGCCGGCGCGCTGTTGGCGTTTGTGCTCTACCTGATATTCGCGATGGAGCACCCGTTCGTCGGAACGATCGCGGTGGGGTCGGACCCCTACCTGCATGCGCTCGAGACATGGTCGCAGCTCGCGCCGAAGTAATCGCGTCGGCGAAGCCAGGCGACGGGCGCACGCTGGTGTCTCAAACACCCGCAATACCAACGGCCACCAGCACATACTCAATAGCCATATCGCGACTCTTCAGGTAAGTCTGGCTCCATAGTCACGCGCGGATCGGTGGGTCCAAGCGGTTCATGGTGAATTGTCGGTTTCGCCTTGCCGCCCACGTGCTTGCGCCGAGCGACGCGCACAGCAGGGTGAGCAGCACGGCGATCGCCAGCCACAACCTTGAGTCGATGCCCCCAACGGTTAGTTCCCGCAGGCCGTTGACCGCGTAGGTCATCGGATCGAACGGGTGAAGGATCCGAAAGGGCTTAGCCGTTGTCTCGACGGGATAGATGCCGCCCGATGAGACCAGCTGCAGCATCAGGAACGCCAGGGCGATGACCCGGCCTACCGCAACGCCGAAGACAGCGTTGAAAACCTGGATCAGCGCGACGAACGTCGCTGCGATGAGGCTCAGGAATGCGACCGTACCGATCGGGTGTTTCGCAGTGAGTCCGACCCCGAAGTGAACAACCGCATACATCACGAGCACCTGGCAGACGGCGACGAGCAGCGCGCCCCAGTACGAGGCCAGCACCACTCGCAACGCGCCCAGACCGTCAAGGATTGCTCGCGTCTGCAACGCAGACAGCAGCATCCAAATGATCAACGCGCCGATGAAAAGGGCCAGCGGCAGAAAGAACGGCGCAAATCCGGTGCCGAAGGTGGCGGCACGGTGGGTGAAGCCGAGGCCGGCGCCGACCGGGTTCGCGATTGTTCGCGACACCGCGGCGCGCTGCTGGTCGTTCCACGACGGAATTTGCGCCGCGCCCTGGTGCAGACCGGCGGCCAGCTGCTCGGCGCCGCCCTGCAGCTGCTGGGTTCCGGCGGCCAAGGTGGTCGCGCCGTCGGTCAAGCGGTAACCGCCGTTGGTCAATGCGACCAGCCCGGCGCTGAGATTGCTTGCGCCGGTGTCCAAATCGGTAGCGCCGTTGCGCAGTTCGATGACGTCAGAGCGGAGTTGGCCGTTGAATGTTCGGGTGAGAAGGGTTCGCAGCGAGCTGCTCGGGTCGGAAAGTTCGTCGTCCAGATGCTGCGCAGTTTCGCCCAGTCGAGCAAGTCCCTCCTCGGTGCTCGGATCCATGCCGTGCGCGGTGAGCGTCCGTTGGGCCCCGGTCAGCGTGTCCCCGAGATCGCGCACCGCGGGGTCGGCGTTGTTGCGCAAACCCGCGACTACCGCATCGATGATCGCCGCCGCCTGCCGGTGGTCGATATCGAGTGCCGCGATGCGGTCGGTGGCCGTCTTGACACCGCTGCTCACATGCGCGGCGGTGTCGGCGACTTCGGCTGGATCCACGTTCAACGAGTCGACCCCGTCGAGGACGGTCAGTAGCGGATCGGTAGCCGTCGCGACGGCCGAGGACAGCTGGTGGGTGCCGGCGGCCAGGGCCACCGACCCATCACGTGCTTTGGCCAGATTGTCGGCGAGGGTACGCGAGCCGTCGGCCAGTTGGTGTGCGCCGGAATTGGCGCTCGTCAGCCCGGCGGCAAGCTGACCGGCGCCATCAGCCGCCCTCTTGATTCCTGCCGCCGCATCCGTCACGCTGATGAGCACCTTTCCGACAACTTGTTCGCCGACCTTCGCGTTGACCTGATTGAGAATTTCGCGCGCGGCGTTCTGACCGATGACCGACGCGAGATAGCTGTTCGCGTCGTTGAAGGTGAACCGGATCTGTGCCTGGTGCGGATGATCGCCCGAGGGCGACGCCACCGCCGCACTGAAGTCGGCTGGCAGCGTGATCGAAAAGTAGTACGTTCCGTGCGAAACGCCTTCTGCGGCTTCTTCGGCGGATACCTGGCGCAGGTTGAGCTGGCCCGAACCAAGCAGCGCCGCAGCGACCTGATCGCCGGCGCGCAGCTCCTGGCCCTGCGCGATGGCGCCGCGGTCTTCGTCCACCAGTGCCACCGGCATCTTGGAAACGTGGCCGAACGGATCCCAAAACGCCCACAGGTACAGCGCGCCGTACAGCAACGGCAACACGATGATCGTGCCCAGCGCCAGCCGGGGCATCGTGCCGTGCAGGTACCGCTTGAAATCGGTGCCCAGTGAGATTGCGGAAAGCATGTCTACTCCACTGCCTGCCGATCGCACACCGAGGCGGCCGGGTCACCGATTCGGATCTGCGTACGGACACATTCGTTGGAGACGTCGTCGGGCGCGGCCGTGATCACGGTCTGGCTCCGCCCCAGGTCAGCCAGCCGGCCCAACAGGATGTCGCGGCACCGCCGGCTGCTGACCTGGTGCAGGCTGCCGACGACCAGCACTGGGCGCCACCGAGTGTTGGCCAACGCGATGCGCAGCAGTACCTGGTGCAGATCGCTGAGCTCGCCGACAAATGCCGAAACCGGCGGCGGAGGCAGTGGCCCGAAAACCGATCGGCACACGGCGTCAACCTCGCGGCCGCCGGCACGGTGGACGGGTCGGTACCACGGGGCGTTCCAACGCATCTGTTCAGTCACCACCTCGGTGACCGTGACCGAGTCGTCGATGGCATCCAGATCGCCGAGGGCGGCGGGTGTGACAAGGCGAAATATCTGCGAAGCCGCCACGTGGCCGAGCACCCGCACTATCCCGCGCAGCGGCCTCATCCGGCCCGCCAGTGTCAGCAGCAAGGCCGTGGCGCCCAAGCCCTCAGGTCCAACGAGGACCGTGACACCACCGGCGGCGATCTCGAGGTCGATCGGTCCAAAGACAGTGCCCCAACGGCCGGTCATCGCGATACCGCGTGCCACCACGGCCGGTGCGACCGGCCGGGCCCCTTCGGGGTCGGCAACCGACATGCCCCGGTCCCTTCTGTCCTCGGGCCGGCCCACCCTGGCTCGCGATCAGGCCTCATGACGTTGCACAACCCCGCATTGCGGGCATTCGTTCGTGGGCAGAGCCAGCGCCCCGTGCAGCAGTAGATATTGCCGCTATCCCGGCCTGTCACACATGCGACCAGCAGATGACTGCGGCGCGGACCTGCTCGCCGATCCCGGTCAGCTCGATGCCCGCGAGGTCCAGTTCCGGTAGCGGAACCGCTGCTAGCATCCGCTCATGCTGGCTGGGGCCAAGCAGAGGGCGAGCGCCTTCATCAACCGCTCAGGCTATCTGCGTAAGTGGTTGATCCTCGGGATCACCATCGGCATCATCGCCGGACTCGGCGCCGTCGCGTTCTATCTCGGCCTCGACTACGTCGGTAAGTTCCTGCTGGGGGACCTCGCCGGTTACCACATCCCGAAAGCCAAAGGCGACGGCGGCGACCCCGGCTCATCGGGATTCGTTCGGCCGTGGGCTATTCCGCTCGTGGCATTCGGCGGCGCGATGGTCTCGGCGCTGATCGTGGCGAAGTTCGCGCCCGAGGCAGAGGGGCACGGCACCGACAGCGCGATCGAGGCCGTCCACACAGATCCGCGCGCCATCCGGTCACGGGCGGTGATCGTGAAAATGGTGGCCAGCGCTCTGACCATCGGTTCGGGCGGCTCCGCAGGCCGTGAGGGCCCCGCCGCACAGATCTCGGCCGGATTCGGTTCATTGCTGACCCGCCAGCTCAACCTGTCCGATGAGGACGGGCGCATCGCGGTGTCGCTGGGCATCGGCTCCGGTATCGGCGCGATTTTCGGGGCGCCGCTCGGTGGCGCGGTGCTGGCCGCATCGATCGTCTTCCGTGAGGACTTCGACTACAAGGCAATGATTCCGGGCTTCATCACCTCGGCGACCGCCTTCGCCGTATTCGGCTCGATCCTCGGCTTTGATCCGCTGTTCGGCTTTGTCGCCGCCGATTTCCGGTTTCACCATCCGCTGCAGCTGATCTGGTTCCTGCTCATCGGAGTCGTGGCGGCCGGGATCGGTTATCTGTACGCGCGCACGTTCTACGGCACCGTCTCGCTGACGAAACGGCTGCCCGGCGGCCCGGTGATCAAGCCGGCTGTCGGCGGCTTGGCGGTCGGCTTGCTGGCCCTGGTAATTCCGCAGGTGCTGGCCAGCGGCTACGGCTGGGCGCAACAGGCGGCGGCACGCGACTCGCTGATGGCGATCCCCTTGTGGATCGTGCTCATTCTGCCATTCGGCAAGATCGTCGCAACCTCGCTGTCGATCGGGTCCGGCGGGTCCGGGGGCATCTTCGGGCCGGGCATCGTGATCGGCGCCTTCACCGGCGCCGCGATCTGGCGGCTCGCTGAATCAGTCGGCGCTCCCGGCGTTCCCGCGAACCCCGGCGTGTTCGTCGTCGCCGGCATGATCGCGTGCTTCGGCAGCGTCGCCCACGCGCCGCTGGCCGTCATGATCATGGTCGCCGAGATGACGGGTTCCTTCTCGATCGTCCCGTGTGCAATGGTGGCCGTGGGCATCGCATATCTGGTGATCTCGCGCACCGACGTGTCGATCTATCACGCCCAACGCCTCAACCGTGAGGCCGCAGAAGCCGAACGCCGTCGTGACGCCGCCCCCGATTAGCGATAGGTACCGCAGAAATGGGCTGCGTGCACCGGGGGTCTGCACGGATGCAGTGATGGATCCCGATGGGTCGCTGGACACCTGGTACCCCAACGAAGGCGACGTGTATTTCATCCCGCGCGCGTATCCGCACCACATCGAGGTGGTCGGCTCCGACGACATCCACTTCCTGACCTTCTTCGACCAGCCCACGCCGGGCGACATCGGTCATCGCGCGTCAGTCGAGGCACTGCCGGCGTTCCCGGACCTTCGCACAGACTCGGGACCGGGCGACCGATTCCTTTTGGGCCGCCGCGCGGTCCATATAGATATGAACAGCATAGATATGAACAGCGTTGACCTCACCGACATGGCCCGCGAGGTGATCGACGGGCCGCATGTGTCGATCATCGCGACGTCCAACGCCGACGGCCGGCCACAGTCGTCGGTCATCTTCTCCCGGCGTGACGGGGACACAGTGCTCTTCAGCACCATCAAAGGCCGACTGAAGACCCGCAACATGATGCGCGACCCGCGGGTCAGCCTGTTGGTGCTGGACCCGCAAGCTGGTAGGTACGTCGAAATCCGGGGACGCGTGCACATCACCGACGATCCCGGCAAGACGCTGCTGTACGAGATGTACGACCGGTACATGGGCGGCGCGACACCGCCGCCGGAACCCGAAGCCGAGCGGCTGATCGTGCGCATCACGCCCGAGAAGGTCTACCACTGGCCGCCCGTGCCGGCGAGGACGTGAGCGCCGACTTCGCCCGGGACAGCGAGCCCTACCGGCGCGAACTCGTGGCGTACTGCTACCGGATGCTCGGCTCCCTCCATGACGCCGAGGACGTCGTGCAGGAGACCTACCTGCGGGCATGGCGGTCCTACGGCGAATTCGAGAACCGGTCCTCGCTGCGCACCTGGCTTCACCGCATCGCCACCAATGCCTGTCTTACGGCGCTGCAGCACAGCGGACGGCGGGTGCTGCCGTCCGGACTTGGCGCTCCGAGCACCGACCCGGACGCCGAGCCCGTCGTGGCGGGACCGCAGATCGCGTGGCTGCAACCAATTCCCGATGTGCTGGCGGCCGATCCCGCCGCCCTTGTCGCGTCACGGGAAGGTGTGCGGCTGGCGCTAGTGGCAAGCCTGCAGCATCTCCCCGCCCAGCAGCGCGCGGTCCTGCTCTTGCGCGACGCGCTGGCGTTTCCGGCCAGCGAGGTCGCCGCGATGCTCGGGATCAGCGTCGCGGCCGTCAAAAGCGCGCTGCAACGCGCCCGCGCACGGATCAAGGAGGCGGCGCCCACACCCGAGGAGATCACCGAGCCGACCGCACCTCAGGCGCGCGCGCTGCTGGAGCAGTACATCGCCGCATTCGAGAGCGCCGACATCGCAATGCTGCAAAACGCGCTGCGCCGCGACGCCGCGCTGGAGATGGTCGGCTCCCGCACCTGGTTCGCCGGGCGCACGACGTGCGTCCCGTTCATCGCCACCCACGTGCTGGGGACACCCGGTGATTGGCGCATGCTGCCCACCACAGCCAACGGTCAACCCGCCGCGGTGGCCTATCGGCGCGGCCCGGACGGCGGATTGCATGCCTTCGGGATCGCCGTGCTGACCGTCACGGCGACCGGCATCAGCCGGATCGTGGTGTTCGGCGACGCCGCCCTGGTCACCGTGTTCGGCCTACCGGAAACCGTTGCGGCCTGATTCGGTAACGACATGGGGCCTGAACTGCGCGACCTACTGCCTTCGGCGGTCACTGCTTGGCGGCGCTGGCAGCACCCTGCTCAGTGCTTTCGCCCTCGTGGACCAGCGAACCGCCGGCGTTCTCCAAATGGGCTCGCACGAACCACTGGAACTTCTCCAGTTCACCGGCATGGTCGATCAGCATGTCCTGGGTGACGAGGTCGAGTTCCTCGAGTCTCTCGATGTTCTTGCGGGTGTCCTGGATCAGCCCGTCGTAGGCCAGATCCAGTGCCGCGAGATGAGCCGAAGCGAAGTCGCGGCCGAGTGAGTAGTCGTCCCAGGTCCGGTCGGCGATGATCGCGCCCGGCGTGCCCTTCGGGGACTTGCCGAGCGCGGCGATCCGCTCGGCCACCTGGTCTGCGTAAGCCCGCACCAGATCAACCTGCGGATCGAGCATCTCGTGGACACCGATGAAGTTCGGTCCGACGACATTCCAGTGCACGTGCTTGAGGGTCAGGTGCAAGTCGGTGTACCTGCTGAGCTGCTTCTGCAGCAACTCGGCAACCTCTGCGCCCTGCTGCTCCGACAAGCCCGGAACGGTGAACTTCGCCATCGAAAGCTCCCCTCGATGTAGATATTTGCGGCTTTTCTGTAATCGCTCCAGCTATACCCAGCGGCCGGCGGCAGTAATCACAACCGGGAGAGATTGCGGATCGGCTGGCGGGGACCGAACCGCGGATTACGTGCCAGCCCACTGACTTCCAGCAGCCGCACCGCGCGGTAGCGGTGGGGGCGCATCGGTTCGAGCAAGTCGACCATCTGCGCGTCGTCGATCGGATGGCCGAGAAGCGACCACCCCACCACTTTGGCCAGGTGGTAGTCGCCAATGGACAGCGCGTCGGTGTCCCCGAGTGCCCGCTGCGCGGTTTCGGCAGCGGTCCACACGCCGACGCCCGGCAATGACATCAGCGCGTCGCGGGCCTGTGGCGCTGCGCGGGCACACAGCCGCTCCAGTGACGCGGCGCGCCGGGCACAGCCGATGATGGTGCGAGCACGTCCCGGATCCACGTTCGCGAGGTGGAATTCCCACGAGGGGATGCGCCGCCACGCCTCCGCGTTGGGCAGAACGCGCATCCGCGACGGGGCCGGCCCGGGAGCAGGCCCACCGAACTTCGTCACCAGAAGGCGCCAGGAGCGAAACGAGTCCGCCCCGGCCACCCGCTGCTCCAGCACGGCCGGAATCAAGGCCTCGAGCACACGTTCGGTGCGGCCGATGCGCAGGTGTGGGGCGCGCCGCTGCGCCGCCGCGATCGTCGGCTCGTCCGGTTTGAATGCGTCCGGATCGTCGCGCGCGCCGAGCAGAGTCGGCAGCCCGTCAGCGAACTCCTCCGCACCGTCGCCCCAGGCCTCGCAATCCACCGTGTCAGCTGCCGAGCGGGTGATCCTGGCCGTCACGGGCCCGGTGGACAGCAGGCTGGTCCGCCAAATCGCCCCGTCGGCCGTGATCTGAAAGCACGGATCACCGCGGCCACGCCGCAGCGGTGCCAGCGTCATGAGGGGAGTGGCCGGGCCGGGAAACGTCACGGCACGGTGCGTGCTTGCCGAGTTCACGATGGGTCGATCCTGTCACGGCGGCCCCGGCCCTGTTCATCAGGCCATTTAATGAACCAATCGTGACATCGGGCATCCGGCCGGGCACCAGCCGCAAAGCTGGGCTGTAATGACTGATGGCGTCGTTTGCGATGGCTCGTGATTGTGCGCGGTAGCGGCCGGGTATGGAAGCGATGGGACTGGGACGTCCGATCAGACGACGGGTCGGCCGGCTGGAGGGAGCGGACGTGAGCGTTATCAGCGCGTTCCCGCGTGCCTTCCAGCTCGCAGGGGCGGCCGCCGTCGCGGACGACAGCGCGGACCGGTTCGAGACGTGGGCGGTCTGTACGGTGCGTGCGGCATGATCCGCACCGTCGGGGGAAACACCGACCGCGTCGTGGTGGTGGGAGCAGGCTTGGCAGGATTGTCGGCGGCCCTGCATCTTTCGGGCCGCGGCCGGCAGGTGACCGTTGTCGAGCGCGACACGGTGCCAGGGGGTCGGGTCGGGCGGGTGGACACCGGCGGCTACCGCCTCGACACAGGGCCGACCGTCCTGACGATGCCCGACATCATCGACGACGCGTTCGCCGCCGTCGGCGCCCAACGCGCCGACCGGTTGGAACTCACCCCGATCGAGCCCGCCTATCAGGCTTCGTTCGCCGACGGCAGCGGACTGGACGTGCACAGCGACGCCCAGGCGATGGCCAACTCGGTGGAAACGTTCGCCGGACCCGATGCGGCGGCCGGCTACCTGCGGCTGCGCGACTGGCTTACCCGGCTGTACCGAACAGAGTTCGACGGGTTCATCGCCGCGAACTTCGACTCGCCGCTGTCACTGCTGACCCCGCAGCTGGCGCGGCTCGCGGCGATCGGCGGATTCCGGCGGTGGGACCGGGTGGTCAAGCGGTTCATCAGTGACGAGCGGCTGCAGCGGGTGTTCACCTTCCAGTCGCTTTATGCGGGCGTTCCCCCCCAGCGCGCGCTGGCGGTCTACGCGGTGATCGCCTACATGGACACCGTCGCGGGCGTGTACTTTCCGCGTGGGGGGATGCGGGCGCTGCCCGACGCGATGGCCGCGGCGGCCGCCGACGCCGGCGTGGCGTTCGAATACCAGTCGGAGGTCACCAAGCTCGAGCGCGCGGGCGACCGGGTGACGGCGGTGCTGACCAGCCGGGGGCAGCGCATTCCGTGCGACGTGGTCGTGCTCACCACCGAACTGCCACAGACCTACCGGCTGTTGTTGCGCACACCGCGACGGCCGCTGCCGCTGCGTCCGGCGCCGTCGGCGGTCGTCGTCCATGTCGGCTGCCGGGCTGCTCGGCATTCGCAGGCCCACCACACAATCCTGTTCGGCGCGGCGTGGACGCAGACGTTCGACGACATCATCCGGCGCGGGACACTGATGGCCGACCCGTCGCTGCTGGTGACACGACCCACCGCAAGTGACCCGGCCCTGGCGCCCGCCGGGCGTGATCTGCTGTACATCCTCGCTCCCGCACCGAATCTGGCCCATCGCGTGATCGACTGGGCGAAGGACGGAGACGCCTATATCGAGGAGATCATCGAGACCGTGCGCGCCCGCCTCCTCCCCGAGCTCGGCGACGACGCCGAGGTTCTGCACGTCGTCAATCCGGCCGACTGGGCCCGACAGGGCATGGTGGCGGGAACCCCGTTCGCGCTGGCGCATACCTTCAGCCAGACCGGCCCCTTCCGGCCAGCCAACACTGTGCGGGGGGTGGACAATGCGGTGCTCGCCGGGTCGTCAACCGTGCCGGGCGTCGGGGTACCCACCGCGATGCTGTCGGGCCGCCTCGCCGCCGACCGCATCACCGGACCGGTCGACGGCCGACAGCCCAACAGGCGGGTGCTCAGCGAAGGGCAGCGGCAATGATCCGCTCCGAGTTGGACGCCGCCGGCGTGGTCGAACCGCGACTGCGCAGCGCCTACCGGCGCTGCCGCGAGCTCAATGCCCGGCACGGGCGCACGTTCTTCCTCGCCACCCGGCTACTCGCGCCCGCCCAGCGGCCGGCGGTGCACGCGCTGTACGGGTTCGCCCGGCTGGCCGACGACATTCTCGACGACCTGGACTCGCCGCTGGATACCGCCGCCAAAGCCGAAAGGCTCCAACACCTTTCCCACCAGTTCTTCACCGGCGACGGCCGCGACGGCGATCCGGTGCTGGCCGCGGTCATCCACACCGCGCGCGGCTACCGCATCCCGCTGGAGCTCTTCCGCGACTTCCTCAACTCGATGCGAATGGACCTGACCGTGTCCTCCTATCCCGACCGCGCGGCGCTCAACCGCTACATGCGCGGGTCCGCGGAAGTGATCGGGCTGCAGCTGTTGCCGGTATTGGGCACCGTCGGTCCGGTCGAGGAGGCCGCGCCGTACGCGGCGGCCCTCGGCCGGGCGTTTCAGTTGACCAACTTCCTGCGCGACGTCGACGAGGACCTGGCCAGGCAGCGGGTCTACCTGCCCGCCGACGAACTGGCCGCCTACGAGGTGGATCGTGACCTGTTGATGTGGTGCCACATACACCGTCGCACCGACCCGCGCGTGCGTCGCGCGCTGGCCGCCCAGCACGCCGTCACCCGCGACGTGTACCGATTCGCCGGCAACGGCGTGGAACTCCTTGCACCACGGTCGCGCCCATGCGTGGCGACGGCGCTTACGCTGTACTCCGAGATCCTCGATCGCATCGAGGACAGCGACTTCGCGGTGTTCAATCACCGGGCGACGGTTGGCACCACGCGACGACTCCAGGTCGCGGGCACCGGGCTGCTGCGGGCCTGGCGTGCGCGCAACGGCTCGCCACCACCGCCGGCTCAGCCGACGATGGGCGCCGCCTGAGATGGATCGATGGCAATACCTCACCGTGCTCGGCGGATGTCTGCTCACCACTGCACCGCTGGAGTTGTTCGGTGCAGGCGTCTACCGCCAGGGTTGGCGCGCGCTGCGGGCAGTGGTTCCGATCGCGGTCGTGTTCGTGATCTGGGACGCGGTCGCCATCGCGGCACACGTGTGGAGCTACAACCCCCGCTACGTCACCGGTGTCGACCTGCCATTCCGGGTTCCGCTTGAAGAACTGTTGTTCTTCCTGGTGATACCACTGTGCGGCTTGCTCACCTACAACGCGGTGACCGCGATGCTGGGACGACTCAAACGCCGATGACGGGACTCGGATATACCCTGCCCGCGGTCGCTGCAGTGCTCGTCGTCTGCGTGCTCGAGCTGGCGGTGTGGCACACCGGACTGTTCCGTAAGCCCGCGTACTGGCTGACAATGTTGATCGTGCTCGGTTTCCAGGTTCCTGTCGACGGGTGGCTGACGAAACTGAGCGCGCCGATCGTGATCTACGACGATCGCGAGACCAGCGGTATCCGGTTTCCGTTCGACATTCCGGTGGAGGACTTCCTGTTCGGCTTCGCACTGGTGACGGCGGTGCTGATGCTGTGGGAGCGGCAGCGGCTCCGTAACGACGATTCCCGCCGAGGCGGAACTCGGTGAGCGTCGGGCATTCCGGCCTGCCCGCCGACGACATCCCCGCGGCGTTCGACGTCGGCGCCCCCGCCTACGACCGGTTGGTCGGCGCCAATCCCGGCTACCATGAGCACCTGGGAATGTCCGCGCGCCGCATGCGGATTCCCGATCGTGGCCGTGGACTCAGGCTGCTTGACGCCGGGTGCGGCACGGGTGCATCGACCGCGGCGCTACTGGCCGCCGCCCCGGAGGCACAGATCGTGGCGGTGGATGCCTCCAAGCGGATGCTCGACCAGGCCCGGGCCAAACGCTGGCCACCGTCGGTGCGCTTCGAGCACGGCCGCATCGAGGACATGGCCGACCTGGGCATCGAGGGCCCGTTTGACGGCATCATGGCCGCGTACCTCGTCCGCAACCTCGCCGACCCGGATGCCCAACTGCGCCGCTTCCGGGCGCTACTGCGCCCCGGTGCGACGTTGGCGGTACATGAATATTCGGTGCACGACTCGCCGGGTGCCACCGCGATCTGGCACGCGGTGTGCTGGGGGGTCATCATCCCGTCCGGCTGGCGACAGACCCGCGACGCCACGTTGTATCGGCATCTCTGGCGCAGCGTGCTTGCCTTCGACGGCGCCGGCCGGTTTCGGCGGAGGCTGGCCGACGCCGGATTCACCGCGATCCACAGCGAGACGATGCCGGGCTGGCAGCGGAATATCGTCCACACCTTTCTCGCGGATGAGCCGCTTGCGCGAAGACCAGAAACCCCCGATGAGCCGCTTGCGCGAAGACCAGAACCCACGGATGAGCCGGCATGAACAGCGACGGGCATCGCGACGCGCGGCGAGTGAAACACGCCGCGCCACAGGGGCTTCCGGACGCCGGCCTGCTTGATTGCCGCCCGCGTGCGGTGGTGGTCGGCGCCGGGATCGCGGGACTGGCCGCGGCGACCGGGCTGGTCGAACGCGGCATCACCGTTGATGTCGTCGAACGCCAGAACTACCTCGGCGGCCGGGTCGGCGGCTGGACGGAGCAGCTTGCGGACGGCACGCCCGTGGCGATGAACCGTGGCTTCCACGCGTTCTTCCGGCAGTACTACAACCTTCGGAAGCTGCTGCGCCGCAGCGATCGTAAACTGCGCCGGCTCACGCCGGTGGACGACTACCCGCTGGTGGACGGGCAGGGCCGCCGCGACACGTTTCGCGGCCTGCCCCGCACGCCGCCGTGGAACGCGCTGGCGTTCGCACTGCGCAGTCCCACGTTCCGGCTGCGCGACCTCGCGTCGCTCAATGCGCGGGCGGCGGCCCCGCTGGCGGCGGTATCGGTGCCCGACATCTACCACCGGCTCGACGACGTCGATGCCGACACGTTCCTGCGCGACATCAACTTCCCGGAGGCGGCGCGGCACCTGGCGTTCGAGGTGTTCTCCCGCAGCTTCTTCGCCGAGGCGACGCGACTGTCGGCGGCCGAGCTCGCCGCCATGTTCCACATCTACTTCCTCGGCTCCAGCGAAGGGCTGATCTTCGACGTCGCCGCCGCGAATTTCGATGTGGCGCTGTGGGAGCCGCTGCGTGACTACCTGACGCAGCGCGGCGCGTGCTTCCATACCGGCGTCACCGTCACAAGCATCGAGGCTGATGACACGAACTCGTTTCGCCTGGTGACGGACTCCGGCTTCACGCTCGATGCGGACGCGGCGGTGCTGGCCACCGAAGTCGCCGGCCTGCAGCGCATTGTCGACGCGTCGCCTGCGCTCGGCGATGATGCCTGGCGAGCCCAGGTTCACGGGTTGCGCACCGCCGCGCCGTTCGTCGTGCAGCGGCTGTGGCTGGACCGGCCTGTCGCGGCGAACCGCCCGGCGTTCCTGGGCACCGGCGGCCTCGAGCCCCTCGACAACGTCAGCGTCCTGGACCGCTACGAGCACGAGGCAGCCGCCTGGGCGCATGACCGTGCCGGATCCGTCGTCGAACTGCATTCCTACGCGGTGCCTGACGTGTCGGCCACCGCGCAGATCGGCGAACGGCTGCTGGAACGACTGCACGCCCTTTACCCGGAGACACGCGCGGCGCGGATCGTCGGCGAACGCATCCTGCTGCGCGATGACTGCCCTCACTTCGGGCCAGGCGACCACGCGCGCAGGCCGCGCGTGACCACCCCCCATCCGAGGCTCATGCTGGCCGGTGACGGCATCCGCATCGACCTCCCTGTCGCGCTGATGGAACGCGCTGCCACCACTGGGTGGTCGGCGGCGAACCAATTGCTTCAGCATTGGGGAGTCGCCGGTCACGCGTTGCACACTGTCCCCACCCACGGCCGCTCCGCGCTGCTGCGACGGCTCGCCACCTGACGAAAGGCGCATTGCGATGGGCATCCTCGATCGCCTGAGCCGGCGTTGGCCGAAAGATATCCCGCTACAGATACTTCCGCGCATGCCGTGGGCCGTCCAGCAGCCCACCTACCGCGACGCCGAGCCGGCGATCATCGACGCCGCCCTGCGGCGTTCTCAACACCGATCATCGGGTAACTGGTATGCGTTCGCCGCCAGCACCGGCGTCCGGGCCAACCGGCCGTTCGGCACGTCGGTGGCCGGTGCCGAGATCGTCGCATGGCGCGACGAGGGGAACCGGCTTCTTGTAGGCCAGGGCTCCTGTCCGCATCTCGGCGCGGATCTCGCGACCGGAACCGTGGACTGCGGCGCGTTGATCTGCCCCTGGCACGGGCTGCGGCTGACCGGCAAACGGGACTTCGGCTGGCAGCCGTTGCCCAGCCATGATGACGGAGTGCTGGCATGGGTGCGGCTGGACCGGGCCGGCGGGGAGCAACCGTCCGAGCAGCCGATGATCCCGGTCCGGCCGGCCGGCAGCCAACTGCACGCCGTCACCCGACTGGTCGGCACGTGCGAACCGCGCGACATCATCGCGAACCGGCTCGACCCGTGGCACGGTGCCTGGTTTCACCCGTACTCGTTCGCCAGCCTCGAGGTGCTCAGCGCGCCCCCGACGGACGCCACCGACGAGGCCGACCGCTTCCTGGTCGCGGTGACGTTCCGGATGGGCAGGTTCGGCGTCCCGGTGGTCGCCGAGTTCACCAGCCCGGAGCCACGGACCATCGTGATGCGGATCGTCGACGGCGAGGGCGCGGGCAGCGTCGTCGAAACCCATGCCACCCCGGTCGGAACCGGGGCCGACGGCAAGCCCCGCACCGCGGTGCTGGAGGCTGTGATCGCACACTCCGAACGGTCCGGGTTCGCCCACACCACTCGGGTGGCGCCGGTGATCACGCCGCTGATGCGCTTCGCCGCAACCCGCCTTTGGCGCGACGACCTGGCCTACGCCGAGCGTCTGTACCGGCTGCGCGCGACGCGGGCTAACCGACGCTGATCTGGGCCCGGTCCGGGTAGAACGCCACGTGGCCGGCAATGCTTGCCACGGCCGAGTAGGGCTGCTCATAGGTCCAGATCGCGTCCTCGACGGTGTCCCCACCCGATGTGACGACGCTGTAGTAGCTGGCGTCCCCCTTGAACGGGCAGTACGTCGCCGTGTCGGTGCAGCGCATCATGTCCATGTTGACGTCGGCCAGTGGGATGTAGTGCACCGCGGGAAGGGTGGCTTCCTGAAGGGTCAGTGCGGCGTCGGTGTCGGCAACTATCTCGCCGTTGACGCGCACAGTGACGTGCTCGCCGGTGGGCGTGACGGTGATCGGATGCGCGGCGCTGGGCTCGAGAACGGGTCTGCTCATAGCAGGCAGAACATCGTCTTCCGGCGGTTTCTTCCGACTTTCGCGCTAAGGTCCCGCCAAGATTTCCTGCAGGAGCGACGGCTCGATGTTGCCGCCGGACTGGATCATCACTGTGCGACCCGGTGGGGTCGAACCCTGGCGATAGGCAGCCAGTGCGACGGCGCCGCTCGGTTCACTGACAAGGTGAGCTTTGAACGCCAGCTCACGAACCGCTGCCCGAATCTCGTCTTCGCTCACGGTGATCACGCCGTCGAGCACCTTGATCAGGTGCGCGAACGTCAACTCCGACGGCTGCGACCGAAGACCGTCGGCGATCGTCCGGTTTCGGTCTTCAACGGACCAGTCCACTCGACGCCCCAGTTGAAGTCCTTCGGCGGTGTCGGCTGCGAGCTGCGGTTCGACGCCGAAGACTTTCGCGTTCGGACACAGCGCCCTGACGGCTGTCCCGATGCCGGATGCAAGACCGCCGCCGCTCACGGGAATGAGCACGTTGTCGACTTCGGGTAAGTCGTCGGCGATCTCCAGGCCGATCGTGCCCTGGCCGGCGATCACGTCGGGATGATCGAACGGGGGCACCAGCACGCCGCCGGTCGTCTCTACCAGTTCGGCGGCGACCTTCTCGCGCCGGCCGGGGCCGCACAGCACCACCTCGGCACCGTAATCACGGGTGGCCTGCACCTTGATGCGCGGGGTTTCTTCGGGCATCACGATGTACGCGGGCACTTCGTAAGCCGCCGCCGCGTAGGCCACTGCTTGCGCGTGGTTTCCGCTGGAGAACGCCACAACGCCGCGGGCTCGGACGGATGCTTCGAGCCGATCGAGCGTGTTGAATGCACCACGAATCTTGAATGCACCGACACGTTGGAGGCTTTCCGGCTTGATCCACAACGGACGGTCGGGGTCAGCCCACCCGGCTGGGACGAGGGGAGTGCGGATGACCGCGCCGCGAATCCGGTCCGCCGCTGCGCGGATATCGGCGACTGACACCAGCTTCACGATGTGGGCCGCCGCGCTTGCCAGACCGCGCCGACGGGAACGCACTCAGAACGCATTGCGGTGGAACTGCCGCATCGTGTTCACCGCCCTGGCCATACGCTAATCCGATTGGGCAGCTTTGGCTTTGCGCATGGCGGCGCGCAGCCCGATCCAGAACCGCGCCGCTGCGCGGATCGACTCCTCGACCGGGCGTGGCTGCCAGCCGAGTTCTTCGCTGGCCTTACCGTGGTCCAGCTCGGCCTCGGCCCTCATCAGCCGCACCGACGGCAGGGTCAGGTGCTCATTGGTGCCCTTGAATCGAGCCTTCAGGCTGCCCATCGCGGCCATGGCGTACAGGGCAGGGACCGGGATGGACCGTCGCGGCACCGGCGTCCCGGCCTCCTCCGCGGCGATGCGCACGATGTCCCTGTTCGTCATCATCTTCTCGGAGATGACGTAGCGCTCCCCGTTGCGGCCACGTTCCGCCGCAAGGATCATCGCCCGCGCGGCGTCGTCGACACCCACCACTTCGAGCTGGATCCCGTCCATCACGAACGGCACCTTCCCGAAGGCCGCACCGGCGATCATCGCGCCGTGCGGCGTCTGACCCCAGTCACCGCTGCCGTAGGTCGTCGACACGCACATCGCGACGGCGGGCAAACCGCAGTCGGTCGCATAACGCAGCACCAACTCCTCGGCCCGCAGTCGGGACAGCACATACTGCCCGAGCGACCGACGCCACTTCAGGATGTCGTCCTCAGTGGCGCGGTGTCCGCGGCGACGACCGATCGTCACGTAGCTGCTGGTGAACACGAACCGCTTCAGGTTCGCGGCCTTCGCCACCTCGAGCACGTGTCGGGTGCCCTCGACATTCGTGCGGAACAACGGCGCTGGATCGCGCAGCCACGCCCGGGTGTCGACGACGCAGTAGTAGACGACGTCGCAGCCTGCCATCGCCTGGGTCAGCGCCTCGGTGTCGAACACGTCGCCGTGAAAGCGTTGCAGCGCAAGGTCCTCGATGCCTGCGGTATTGCTTCCGGGCCGGACCATCGCCCGCACGTCGGCGCCGGCCTCGACCAGTTGGCGGGTGACGTGCGAGCCCAGGAAGCCGTTCGCGCCGATCACCAGCTTGGGTTGCGCGCTCATTTCTGCCGCTCGTACTGCCGCATCCAGACCGCCGCCTCGTCGGGGAGCGTGCCGAGATCCCTCGCCTTGAGGCACCACTTCATCGTCGCCTTGACAAAGCGCAGCGGGTTGTAGATGTCTTCCTGTCGGCACCACAGCCCGTCGCCGGCGTACGTGACGATCGAGATGTTCGTGGCGCTGATGATCGTGCCATCGCCCGGGTCGACCATCGGATTGTCCAGTTCGCAGAGGACCCGGCCGGAGGATTCGTCGAGGACTGACCACAATGTCGGGAACGCGGTCATCTGGCTGCCCGGGAACGTTGTCATGGTCTTCCAGATCCAGGCGCGCACCTCTTCACGGCCCTTCCAGGTACCTGCCGCGTGCTCGATGTACTCGACGTCCGGCGTGTACTGCTCGACCCACGGATCCCAATCCCGCGTTTCGGCAGCGCGGGCCACCGCCTCTTCGAAACGCCCGAACGCCGCGGTCAACTCCGCGCGGCTGAAGGCCTGCCTCGTCACAGAACCAAACTAGAACACGTTCTATCCGGCTTGTCGAGGGATGGTGCCGGGGGATGATTGGGATAGGCACCGTGGTTGTACCGGACGCCCAACCAGGAGGACATGTGGCCCACGAATACAACAAGAACCCCACGGCCGTCGACGCGCTGACCCCGGAGCAGTACCACGTCACGCAAAAGAACGGGACCGAGCGACCGTTCACCGGCGAATACCTGGATAACAAGGATCCGGGCATCTACGTTGACGTCGTCTCCGGCGAGCCGCTTTTCGCTTCGGTCGACAAGTTCACCAGCGGCACAGGATGGCCCAGTTTCACCAAACCGATCGAGCACGGCAACGTCGTGGAGAAGCGGGACTTCAGCCACTTGATGATCCGCACAGAGGTGCGGTCGGCGCACGGTGACAGCCATCTCGGCCACGTTTTCCCCGACGGCCCACGCGAGGCCGGCGGCCTGCGGTACTGCATCAACTCCGCAGCGCTGCGGTTCATCCACCGCGACGACCTCGACGCCGGGGGCTACCGGGAGTACCGCAGCTTGTTCGAGAACAAGGAGGCGCAACAGTGACGACGTACCGCAAGGCGATCCTGGCGGGTGGGTGCTTCTGGGGCATGCAGGACTTGATTCGCAAGCAGCCGGGCGTGGTCTCCACCCGGGTGGGTTATACGGGTGGCCAGAACGCCAACGCCACCTATCGCAACCACCCCGGCCACGCCGAGGCGATCGAGATCACCTACGACCCGGATCAGACCGACTATCGGACGCTGCTGGAGTTCTTTTTCCAGGTTCACGACCCGACCACGAAGAACCGCCAGGGCAACGATGTCGGCACCAGCTACCGCTCGGCGATCTTTTATCTCGATGACGAGCAGAAGCAGATCGCGCTGGACACGATCGCCGATGTGGACGCGTCAGGGCTGTGGCCGGCCAAGGTCGTGACCGAGGTCAGCCCTGCCGGTGATTTCTGGGAGGCCGAGCCCGAGCACCAGGATTACCTCGAGCGCTACCCGTCCGGCTACACCTGCCACTACATCCGGCCGGGCTGGAAGCTGCCCAGGCGCACCGCACAGGGCGCCACGTCGTAGCGGCGTTGTAGCGGAAGCGACCATCCGCCGAAGTCAAACCTGGCCGGCTAACGGCGGTGCACGACGATGCGGCCGCCTTGCCTCGGCGTATATGCCACGCCACGGGAATGCACTTTTTCGTCGGGAAGGGTACTCGGCTCGATCGCGGTGTGTCGCAACACCGTTCTTAAAACGACGTCCATTTCCGTGTTCGCGAACGCGGCACCGATACAGCGACGTGTCCCGCCGCCGAACGGGACCCACGCAAAGGTCGGCGGCTTGGTTCCGACGAAACGGTAGGGGTCGAAGCGGTGGGGTTCGGGGAACACCTCGGGGTCGGCGTGCAACTGCGAGATGCTCACGACGATCGAGTAGCCGCGCGGGATGCGCCATTCGCCCAGTTCGAACATCGGTGCCGCGACCCGCCTGCCGGCCAGGTCGATGACCGTGCGGGTGCGCTGTATTTCGAGGATCGCGGCCTGGCGCAGGTCGCTGTTCTCGGTGTCGGCTTCCTCGGCCAACCTGGCGAGAATGTCGGGATGGCGGCTCAAGCGCTCGAACGCCCACCCCAGCGTCGACGCGGTGGTCTCATGGCCGGCGCCCAACAAAGTCAGCAGCTCGTCACCGATGTCGCTGCGCGAGATGGCGGAGCCGTCGTCGTATCGGCTCTGCAACATCAGCGCCAAGATATCGGTCCGCTCGTCCAGATGCGGGTCTGCCCCGGCCTTGTCGATGAGGGTGCCGACGATCACGTCGAACCTTCGGCGGTACCCGGCCAGCCTGCCCCATGGGCTGCGACGGCCCAGGTTCACCGGTGGCCGGGGCAAGTTGGCCAGCCGTGATCCCAGCTTGACCCACCCGGGCATCAGCCGCCGCAACTCGTCGAGTTCGACCCCGTCCGCCCCGAACACCGCACGCAGGATCACGTTCAGCGTGATCCTGTTCATCGGTTCCAGAGACCGGAACTCGATGCCCTCCGGCCAGCCCGCGATCTCGCGCAGGGTTTCTTCCTCGATGATCTGTTCGTAGTTCCTGATGCTCTGGCCGTGGAATGGCGGCGTCAGCAGTTTGCGGCGTCTGCGGTGATCGGCCCGATCGAGTGCGAACACCGATCCGGGACCGAAGATCCTGCTGAGGTTCGGCTGGATGTTGATCAGGTCGTCGGTGCTCGCGGTGAAAACCCGCCTGACCAATGCGGGGTCCGCGACCACCACGATGTGCCCGTAGACGGGAACGTTGAGAGTCAGCACGCGGCCGTAGCGGCGCGCGGCCTGGCGCATGGTCCATCGGCGCGACACCGAGAACCCGATGCCCTGGAGGGGCTTGGGAAGCGGCACGACCGGAGGCAGATTCGGATCGGATGCCATGGTGCCCTGGGTGCCGACGGCTATCACATCGCTCACGGATCACTCCCAACGCGGTTGCGGTACCGCGCAGTACCGCTTACTCGCGTTGAACGGTACCCGGTAGTACCGTGGTTGGGCAAGGGTGTGCTGCTGCCAGGTACTGCGTAAGCGAGGGATTGCCGGACATGACGGTCACAGACGGCACGACGGAGGTCGCGGTCAGGGGCCGGGACCCCGCGTTGGCCTACCGGTCGGCCGAGCACCCGTTTCGGCGCCGCCTGCTCGACGGTCTTGCTGATTCGATCGCCGAACGTGGATACCGCGAGACGACGATCGCCGACATCGTCCGGCACGCCCGCACCTCCAAGCGCACCTTTTATCAGGAGTTCGGCAGCAAGGAAGAGTGCTTCATCGAGCTGCTGTGGACGGCCAACCAGGAAATGATGGCCAACATCCGGGCGGCAGTGGATCCGGAGGCGTTCTGGCAGGACCAGATCCGCCAGGCGATCGGCGCGTACGTCGACTCGATCGAGTCCAATCCCGCGATCACTCTGAGTTGGATACGGGAGCTCCCGGCGCTCGGCACAGCGGTGCGACCGGTGCAGCGCCGAGGCATCGGGGAACTGACCACAATGCTGGTCGAGCTCAGCGACACCCCCGGTTTTCGGCGGTCCAGTGTGCCGCCGGTGTCGAAGCCGCTCGCGGTGATCCTGCTAGGCGGTTTGCGTGAGCTCACCGCGCTGACCGTCGAGGACAACCTCGACGTGCGCGACATCGTCGAAACGGCGGTGACTGCATCGATCGCAGTGATCGGCCGCGGCGCGCCCGCTCACTGAGGGATCACCGGCCGGCCATAACGGCTGACGAATTTCTTCCCGTTGATCAGGAATTCGAGTTGATCGGTAACTTCTCGCAGCGGCCCGGCGCTGCGCAGCGAGCGGCACAGCACCACCGCTCCCTCGATAGCGGCGATGGTCGTAATCGCGAGCGCCGCAGCGTCTTCGGTGCCGAAGCCGTCGGCCTCGAACGACCGGGTCAACGCCGTGCGCCACCGATCGAAAATTTCCGCTGCATCCGCAGACAACTGGGGGTCCTCGTCGGCGGTGCTGATCGCCGCGGCGACCACCGGACATCCGGCGGTGAAATCGCTATCCCGCAGGACGTCTTCCCACATGTCGGTGAATTGATGCAGCAGCGCCATCGGCCCGTCCGACGCCGCGTTGTCGATCGCAGATGTCATCGACTCGCCGGCGTACTGCAGGGCCTCGATCAGAATCTGATTTCGGCCACCTGGGAAGTGGTGGTACACCGAACCGCGCGGCGCCCTGCTGCGGGCCAGCACTTCATCGATCGTGACGCCTGCCGCGCCGCGTTCGCGCAACACTTCGACGGCGCTGGCGAGCATCCGCCGTCGAGTCGTGCGGCGGGTGGCCCCCTTGCCCGGGCTCACCGCATCGACGAGTCCAGTTACCGTCATGCGGCCCGGCATCCGGCGCTTTGCTCACGGCCACGCCCTTTGCGCTGAAGACCGCGCCAGCCGGCGAGCCAGCTCTTTTTCATGTCCCGGAAGTTCGGGCTGTTGTGCGTGACCTGGTAGCCGGCGATGTTGAGCTCAATGATCGTCATGGCATCACCTCATTCGCGGAAGCAACCGTCCCGCTTGTCTTGACTATGCAATCAGCCATAGTCGATGTCAAGAAGGCCGTGACCGGACCGTGATTATCGCGTCGCGCTTCCCTACGGGACCTGCAGAAGTATGGCATATTGCATAATCTGTACCCGCGGTGTTGAGTCGAGTTCATGCCCGCAGAACTCACCCTGGACACCGTCTCGCTCGAGCGAGACGGTCACGTGCTGATGATCGGGCTGAACCGGCCTGCGAAGCGAAATGCGTTCACGCTGGCGATGCTGGCCGACCTGTCGCGTGCATACGCGCTACTGGAGTCCGACGACGGTCTTCGCGCCGGCGTCATCTTCGCCCACGGCGACCATTTCACCGCCGGTCTGGACCTCGTCGATGTCGGGCCCGCGATCGCGTCGGGAACAGCCCCGGTTCCTGAGGACGGCCGGGATCCTTGGCGTCTCGATGGGCCCTGGACCAAGCCGGTGATCGCCGCCGCACAGGGCTGGTGCATGACGCTCGGCATCGAACTGCTGCTGGCGGCGGACATCCGCATCGCGGCGGCGGACACCCGGTTCGCGCAGATCGAGGTGCGGCGCGGGATCTACCCGTTCGGCGGCGCGACGCTGAGGCTGCCGCAGGTGGCCGGCTGGGGCAACGCGATGCGCTGGCTGCTCACCGGTGACGAGTTCGATGCTGCCGAGGCCTACCGCATCGGGCTGGTCCAGGAGGTCGCCGCCGACGCCGCCTCCGCGCTGGAGCGGGCCCGAACCATCGCGCACACGATCGCCGATGCCGCGGCGCCGCTGGGAGTCACCGCAACGCTGGCCTCGGCCCAGTTGGCAGCCTCCGAAGGTGAGGCGGCCGCCATCGCGCAGCTGCGGCCCGAGGCGACCCGGCTTTTCGGGACGGAGGACGCGGCGGAGGGGCTGCAGTCGTTCGTCGAGCGGCGCGCGGCGGCGTTCGCAGGCCGCTGACCGCTCTACGGCTTGAGCACCACCTTGATCATGCCGTCTTCCTTCTTCTGGAATGTCTCGTAGGCGTTGGGCGCCTCCTCCAGCGGCAGGCGGTGGGTAGCGAACGACTCCACACCCAACGGGTCCTCCGACGTCAGCAGCGGCATGATCTGCGGGACCCAGCGCTTGACATTGGCTTGTCCCATCCGCAGCTGAATCTGCTTGTCGAACAACATCATCATGTTGATCGGGTCGGTTGCACCCCCGTAGACCCCGCTCACGGACACCGTTCCACCGCGCCGCACAAGGGAGAACGCCGAGTTCAGTGCGGCCAGCCGGTCGACCCCGGCGTTGCGCATCAAGACCCGGCCGACCGGTGGGGGCAGGAAGCCGGCGGCGGTCTGGGCCACCTCGGCGATCGGAGATCCGTGCGCTTCCATGCCGACCGCGTCGATCACCGAGTCGGCGCCGCGGCCCTGCGTCGCGTCGAGCACCACCGATTCCGCGTCGTGCTGGTTGAGGTCGACCACGTCTGCGCCGTGTTCCTGCGCGCGCTGCAGCCGTTCAGGCACAAGGTCGACGCCGATCACCCGGCAGTTGCCGCGGTGGGCGGCGATACGGCATGCCATCGACCCGATCGGCCCAAGGCCGAGCACCACAAGCGTGCCGCCGTCCGGTACGTCCGAGTACTCGAGGCCCTGCCACGCGGTGGGCAGCACGTCCGAGAGATAGACGTAGCGTTCGTCGGGCCCGTCGTCGGGCACCTTGATGTAGGTGTACTGGGCCTGCGGCACGCGCAGGTATTCCGCCTGACCGCCGGCCACCTCGCCGTAGAGCTTTGAGTATCCGAAAAGCGCTGCGCCGGTGCCCTGGTCGCGGTTCTGCGTTGTCTCGCATTGGCTTTGCAACCCGCGGTCACACATGAAGCAGTGGCCGCACGAGATGTTGAACGGGATCACCACACGGTCTCCGACTTTGAGGTCACCGGTCTGGTCGCCGACCTCTTCGACGACGCCCATCGCCTCGTGTCCGAGAACGTCGCCCTGGTTCATGAACGCCCCGAGCACCTCGTACAGGTGCAGGTCCGAGCCGCAGATGTTGGTGCTCGTGACACGGATGATCGCGTCCGTCGGCTCCTTGATCTGCGGGTCGGGCACCGTGTCGACCGACACCTTCCGTCGCCCGTGCCATGTCACCGCTCGCATCAGACCTCCTCGCAATCGTCGAAATCCCCGTCCTGAGTTCGGCCACGTTCGCATGCCCATTCGTCGTCGTGTCAAACATCAACTCGCCCAGTGTTGACGCCACCCTTCGGGGGTATACGACGGCTGTGAGCGCAACATCCAAGGCCACCTACAAGGTTCTTTCCATCGCCACCAGCGTGGCCGGCGGCCTGCTGGCGGGCGCGGTGTTCAACCAGATCTGGAAGCGCATCGGCGACGACGAAGAGACTCCTCCCGACCCCAAAGACCTGAATCGCTCCTGGCGCGAGGCGTTGACCGCCGCCGCGCTGCAGGGGCTGACGTTCGGATTGGTCCGTGCGGCGGTGGACCGGGCAACCGCCCGCGGATATCAGGCGGTTACCCACGAAAACCCGGCCTAGCGATGGCCACCGACGCCCGCCCAGCAGAGCGACCGCGCCGGGGGTGCACAGCGTCGCCGGTAGCCCGCTACGGCAGGATGTGATGGGCATTCGCGACCGAGAGAGGCACAATGACCAAGGCCGTCAGTCCGGGAGCCACCCAGCCGGCAATGGAGGTGTGGCGCGGAAAGGCGTATCCACTGGGCGCCACATACGACGGTTCGGGCACCAATTTCGCCCTGTTCAGCGAGGTGGCCGAACGTGTGGAGTTGTGCCTCTTCGACGCCGAGGGTGTCGAAACGAGAGTCGCGCTGCCTGAGGTCGACGGGTTCGTGTGGCACGGATTCCTGCCGGACGTCGAGCCAGGCCAGCGCTACGGGTACCGGGTGTACGGGCCATACGACCCTCCCGCCGGACAGCGGTGCAATCCAAACAAGCTACTGCTCGACCCGTATTCGAAGGCTATCGACGGCACCTTCGAGTGGGGGCAACCGCTGTTCAGCTACAACTTCGGCGATCCTGACAGCCGCAACGACGACAACTCGGCAGCAAACATGCCCAAGTCGGTGGTGATCAACCCGTACTTCGACTGGGGTGTCGATCGTCCGCCGAGCCGGGAGTACGCCGACACGGTCATTTACGAAGCGCACGTGAAGGGCCTGACCGAAACCCACCCGGACATTCCGGAGCGGATGCGCGGCACTTACTCCGCGATCGCTCACCCGGTCATCGTCGAGCACCTGCAACGGTTGGGCGTCACCGCGATCGAGTTGATGCCGGTGCACCACTTCGCCAACGACTCCACGCTCATCGACAAGGGTCTGTCGAATTACTGGGGCTACAACACGATCGGCTTCTTCGCGCCCGACTCCAAGTACAGCTCCAGCACCACTCCCGGAGGTCAGGTGCAGGAGTTCAAGGCGATGGTGCGCGCGCTGCACGAAGCGGGCATCGAAGTCATCCTCGACGTGGTGTACAACCACACCGCGGAGGGCAACCACCTGGGCCCGACGCTGTCGATGCGAGGAATCGACAATGCCGCCTACTACCGGCTGGTCGACAACGATCGGCGGTACTACTTGGACTACACGGGCACCGGCAACAGCCTCAACGTGGGCCATCCACATTCGCTCCAACTGATCATGGACTCGCTGCGCTACTGGGTGACGGAAATGCACGTCGACGGGTTCCGCTTCGACCTGGCGGCCACCCTGGCGCGCGAGTTCTATGACGTCGACCGCCTGGCCGCGTTCTTCGAACTCGTGCAACAGGATCCGACGGTGAGCCAGGTCAAGCTGATCGCCGAGCCGTGGGACGTCGGACCCGGCGGCTATCAGGTCGGCAATTTTCCGCCGCAGTGGACCGAATGGAACGGCAAGTTCCGCGACACGGTGCGTGATTACTGGCGCGGGGAACCGGCGACGCTGGACGAGTTCGCGTATCGGCTGACCGGTTCGGCGGACTTATACGAGCACACCGGGCGCCGGCCGGTGGCGTCGATCAACTTCGTGACGGCCCATGACGGGTTCACGTTGCGTGATCTGGTGTCCTACAACGAGAAACACAACGAAGCCAACAAAGAGGGCAACAACGACGGCGAGAGCAATAACAAGTCGTGGAACGGCGGCGTCGAGGGTCCCACCGACGACCCCGAGGCCAACGCGCTACGTGCTCGCCAGCAGCGCAACTTCCTTGCCACCACCCTCCTGTCGGAGGGGGTGCCGATGATCAGCCATGGTGACGAGCTTGGCCGTACACAGGGTGGAAACAACAACGGGTTCTGCCAGGACAACGAGATCACGTGGGTGCATTGGGATGAGGCCGACACGGATCTGATCGAGTTCACGCAGCGGGTGTCTGCGCTGCGCGCTGCCCACCCGGTGTTTCGCCGGCGCCGCTTCTTCAACGGTCTGCCGGTACGCCAGCGGGGCGCTGAGGGATTGCCCGACATTTCATGGTTCCGGCCCGACGGCTCCGAGATGAGCGACGAGGACTGGGAGTCTGGATTCGGCAGATCGGTTGCGGTGTACCTCAACGGCCTGGGGATTCCCGACCTCGACCCACGTGGCCAACGCGTGACCGATGAATCGTTTGTGCTGTGCTTCAACGCGCACCACGAGCCGCTCGACTTCACCCTTCCGCCAGAGGAATTCGGCCCCGCATGGGTTCCGGTCATCGACACCACCGAACTGAAGGCCGCCGGTGACGAACGCAGCCCACTCGCTGCAGGTGCCACGGTGCGCGTGGGTGCTCGGGCGATGATCGTGCTGCAGGCCGCCCCCGCTGGGTGACCCATTCCTCGACGTGATGCACGTCGCACAGGTAGCCCCGGACGTCGCAGCCCGGTGCGGTGCAGCCGCGGTCGGTGGCATGATCGGTGGCGACGACGAGAGGGCAGCGATGGCGGTGATGATGCGGGAGTTGTTCGGCGGCGCGCTGAATTCCCTGCGCTACGAGCCGACTGCCAAGAGGCTGCGGGCATCGCTGGATGGACACCCCGTCGCTGACACGTCGGCCGGGTTGCTGGTTTGGGAGCCGCGGCGGATCGTCCCGACCTACGCGGTCCCGGCAGGCGATGTCAGAGCATCGTTGTCTCCCGGTGATGATCGGGCGCACGCCAGCGCCCGTCCTGTCCTCGACCCGACGATTCCGTTCGCTGTCCACACTTCAGCAGGCACGTCGTTCGACGTCCTGACAGACGCCCATGCGGCGCCGTCGGCCGCGTTCACGCCCGACGACCCCGCACTTGCCCAATACGTCCTGCTCGATTTCAACGCCTTCGACTGGCGGGAGGAAGACGAGCCTGTCGTCAGCCACCCGCACGACCCGTTCCACCGAATCGACACGCTGCGCAGCGACCGACATGTCCGCATCGAGTTGGACGGACGACTGCTTGCCGAGTCCTCCAGGGCTGTACTGCTTTTCGAGACGTTGCTCCCGGTCCGGTTTTACCTGCCGCGCGATGACATCACGGTAGAGCTCGACGACAGCGACACGGTGACCTACTGCGCGTACAAAGGCCGAGCGTCGTACTTCTCACTCCCCGACGGGCCGTCCGACATCTGTTGGATGTACCGAGACCCGCTCACCGACGCCGAACCGGTCCGGGACCGTTTCGCATTCTTCGACGAGCGAGTCGACGTTGTGGTCGACGCCCGGCGCGCCGAGCGGCCCGTCACTCCGTGGTCGGTCTGACCACGCCCACGCGGCAGGCGATAACGTGGATGTGTGAAGGCACTGATCATCACTGATGTCCAGAACGACTTCTGCGAAGGCGGCTCACTGGCCGTCGTCGGCGGCCAAACCGTGGCGCGTGCGATCAGCGAGTACCTGGCCACCAACCACTACGACCATGTCGTTGCGACGAAGGACTTCCACATCGACCCGGACGGTCACTTCTCCGACGAACCTGATTATGCGGAATCGTGGCCACCGCACTGCGTCGTGGGCACGTCAGGCGCCGACTTCCACCCTGGTCTCGACACCACCGCCATCGAAGCGGTCTTCACGAAAGGCGCTTACACCGCGGCTTACAGCGGCTTCGAGGGCACCGACGAGGCCGGCACCTCGTTGGCCGACTGGCTGCGGCAGCGCAGGGTCGACGAGGTGGACGTGGTCGGGATCGCCACCGACTACTGCGTACACGCGACCGCTGCCGACGCCACCCGGGCCGGCTTCACCACTCGGGTGCTGGTCGACCTGACCGCAGGGGTCGCGCCGGAATCTACCGCCAAGGCGCTGGACGATCTGCGCGGCATCGGCGTCCAGTTGGCGGGTGTAGGCACCTGACCACTGGAGGGCGGGTTACTCGAGCACGTCGAAGAACGAATCGCCGTCCTCCGGCGTCCCGTCGATCTGAAGACGATCGACCCGCGAGTCCTCGACGATGACGCGTTCCACGTTGTCGGCGTGCTTGAGTTGCTTCAGACCGAAGTCCGCCTGCGGGATGCCGTCTTCCATTTCCGTGACATCTGGTTCCGGGCTGTCCGGCGAGACGTCCGGCTCTTCTTCGGCGAGCTTTTCGTCCAGGGAGTCGCGCCATGCGGGGTCGATCCACTCGTCAGGAGGGTCGACGACGGCGTCACCGTCGTCGTTGCGTATTTCGTCGGGGTCCGTCGACTCGAACGGGTCCAGCGTGTCGTCAGGCCCGCCAGCGTCGGGACCCTCAGCATCGTCGGTTGGCATACCTGAGTCTGCCCTGACCGGCCCCAGCATAAACAGCCTTTGATCTAGATTTCATTGCATGATCGGAGACGAGATTGCATGATCGGAGACGAGACAGTGCGCAATCCGCACTCCGGTATGCCGTTCACCGCATCCGATGCGGAAATCGCCGCGGCGCTCGAGGACGTCTCGATCCCCGCACTCCGGGGGTGCGCGTCCATGCCCACGCTTCACAAGGTCGGGGTCCGCTAAGCGACTCCAGCCGATAGTCTCGGTTACTGGTATTCGCCTGCATCATGAGAGGGCCGGTAAATGGTCGGTGATCGGGCTCTTTCGTCCGCGGGCCTGCCGGCTGACGGCGGCGCGGACACGACACCGGCCCGCGAGCTGTCGGCCGACTTTTACCGGGTCCTCGCCGTGGCGATTGTCGTGATCGGCCACTGGCTCGTCTCTGCGGTGACCTTCCGCGACGGCCGGTTTGGCAACGACTATCCCCTGGCGGTACTGCCGTGGACGCAGTGGCTGACCCTGGTGTTCCAGGTTGTGCCGGTGTTCTTTCTGGTGGGCGGGTACGCCAGCGCTGCATCGTGGACGCGATGGCGCGATGCCGGTGGGCGGCAATGGCCGGACTGGGTTCGGGACCGGCTGGCAGCGGTTCTCGGGCCGACCACGGTGTACGTCGTGCTGGCGCTGGCAACGGTCGCGGTGCTGGGCCGGCTCGGTGTCGGGCACTCACCGCTGTCGTTCGGGGGGTGGGCGGTCGCCATGCATTTGTGGTTTGTGCCTGTCTATCTCGTCGTGGTGGCGCTGACACCCGTGGCCATGGCAGCTCACCGACGGTGGGGGCTGATGGTGCCTGCCGTCCTGGCGCTTGCTGTGGCCGGTGTCGACATCGCCGCGCGAAGCGCGGCGGGAGTCGGCTGGGCGAACTACCTACTGTGTTGGGGGGCGGTGTATCAAATCGGCATCTGTTGGCGCGCCGGGGCGCTGCGAGGCCACCGGCCGGTACTGCTCGCCACTTCGGCCGGCATCGTGCTGGGGATGCTGCTCGTCCTGCGGTGCTACCCGATCAGCATGGTCGGGGCGCCGGGCATGCCTGCACAGAACAACTTTCCTCCGACGGTGGCATTGCTCGCGTTCGGTACGGCACAGGCGGGGCTCCTGGTCGCCGCCGCGCCCGCGGCGACACGCTGGCTGCGGCGATCGCGCTGGCGGCGGCCGCTGGCAGCGGCAAACAAGAACGTGATGGCGCTGTATCTGTGGCAGATGGTCCCCGTCGTCGTCGTCGCACTTGTCGGTTATCCGAGCGGCCTGCTGCCCCAGCCCGCGCCCGGAACGGGGACGTGGTGGCTGTTTCGGTTGGTGTGGCTGGTGGTCCTGACGGTGGTGACCGCAGCGGAACTGACCCTGCTGTGGCTGGCGCGGTCGGTGTGCAGCCAGCCGCTGCCCACGCTCGCCACTCCCCTGCCCGCGCCGATTACAGCACCACTGCTGGGCGCCGGCATCGGGATCGCGGCGCCGGCGCTGTCGCTCCTTGCGCTCGACGGGTTCGCGCCAGACGGGCGCTTCCCGACTCTGGCCGCGCTGCTCTACGCTGCAGCGGTCGGGCTGCTCAGCCTCGTCCCCCGTCCTGAGGGACACCGGGATGACATGGGAGCGGGGACAATTGGCTATGAAAGACATCGGCGAGCGGGGACGCCGCGTTACGGGTCAACTCACCGGCGGCCGCATTTGCGCCCACGGCCGAGCCGCCTCGATTTGGGTGCTCAGCGCCAGTAGTGTCGCCTCGTCGGCGGGCCTGCCGACAAGCTGGATCGACAGGGGCAGGCCGTCCTCATCGAGGCCCCACGGCACGACAGCGGCGGGCTGCCCGGTGGCGTTGAACGCCGCGTGGAACGGAACGCGGGCCGCGACGAGGGCAAGTGTCGCGACAGCGCCGCGGCGCTGATACGCGCCGATCCGTGACGGGCCGGCCGCGGTACCGGGGGTCACCACGACGTCGACGTCGTCGAAGATGCTCAGCATCCGGGCGGTCAAGGCAGGTTCCGCAGCACGAATCCGGCTCATCCGCCTGTCCGAGAACAGCGCGCCGATCCGCGCCATGCCACGACTCCGCGACTCCAGGCGCTCCGGGTGCGGCAGCGTCTTCACGTCGTCGTACACCCCGCGGACATACCGGGGGACCACGTTTCCGAACGGACCCCAGAGCGGGTAGTCGGGGTCGCGGCGCACCACGTCATGGCCAAGCTCTCGGAACAGCGCACCTGCCTGGTCCACCGCGCGCCGCTGCTCCCTGCCGACTCGGGCGATCAGCGGCGGCGGCACCTTCGTGCTCAGCGCCACCCTCAGCCTGCCCGGAGGGCGGGCGGCAGCCGCGACAAACCCGCCGTCCGGCGCAGGTAGCGTCGTGGTGACATCCAAGAACAGGGCCGCATCTTCCACGATGCGGGTGAGCGGCCCATTGACCACCATGCCGTTCCAGGCGTCGTCATGCGGGTGCAGCGGGACGCGATCGCGCTGCGGCTTGATGCCGAAAAGACCGGACCAGCTGCTCGGGATGCGGATCGAACCCGCCCCGTCCGAGCCGAGGCCTATCGGGGCCAAACCGGCGGCCACCGCGGCGGCCGTTCCCCCGCTGCTGCCGCCGGGGGTGCGGTCGGTGTCCCACGGGTTGCGGGTAGCGCCGAAGGTGAGGGTCTCGGTGAAGGGCCAGATGGTCAGCTCGGGCACGTGGGTCTTGCCCATTATCACCGCGCCGGCGGCGCGGAGCCGACGAACCACCTCGGCGTCGCGTGTTTTCGCCGGACCGTGTGCGCTGGTGCCCATCGTCGTCACTTCGCCGGCGACGTCGACGTCGTCCTTGATCGCGATCGGCACGCCGAGCAGCGGGAGCCGCTCACCGGCGTCCAGTCTCTGCTGTGCGGCCGCGGCTTCGGCACGGGCCGGATCCACAAGCACGACGCGGTAGGCGTTCAACCGGGGATCGAGGCGGCGGATCCGGTCAAGGTAAAGCTCCAGCAGGGCAGGGGCGGTGATCGTTCCGGCGGCGAGCAATCTGGCCTGCTCGGCCGCGCCGGAGAACGCGATGTCGGGATCCACCTGCGGCAGCTTAACGGCGGCTCAGGTCAGGTGGTCGTACTCCCCGTTCACCCAGGCACTGTGGCGATCGGCCGAGTAGCGCACGCACCGGCGGGCGTCGCGGTCGATTGAGTTGGTGAACAGACCATAGACGCGGTCGAACTCGAGATTGTCCAGCGTTCGGGCCATCCGCTGGACCACCGCCGCGGACAACGGGATCCGGTTCGGATAACTGCGGAGGAAGCCCACCGTCCGGCCATCCGAGTTGGGGAAGATCGTGTCCCCCGCCAGCAGCACGCCGCGCCCCTCGGCGCCGTCGCTCCAGCATGCGACGGCGCTGCCCGGAAAGTGGCCACCGACCTGGACCACCGACAGCGCAGGTGTCAACGTCAGCGTGCCGGACCACAGCTTGATCACCGGATCCGGCCGCATGACCCACTCGGCGTCGGCGGCGTTGACGTACACCGGGACGTCGCCGAGCAGTCGGCTCCACTGCACCTGGGCTCCGAACATGTGCGGGTGGCTGGCCACGATCGCGATGACGTCGCCACGCGCCGCAACCGCCGCGGCGGCGGCGTCGTCGACGAAACCCGACGGATCCCACAGCACGTTCCCGTCCCGACCGCAGACAAGCTTCGAATGTTGGCCGATGCCTAACGGCGGGGTGGTTTGCAGGTCGATGAGGTTGTCTTCCAGGTCGGTCAACGCGACCCGCGCCCCGTCGGCCGACAATTCGTCTAGGGTCACCCACTGCTGGCCCGACCGCGGCACCCACTGCCGCTCGTCGGCGCAGATCACGCAGACGTCCGGCGTCGTGGCGTGTTCCACTCCGCAGGTTCGGCACAACCGGAACACAAAGGTCAGCATATCGGCGATTCACAGCCTCGCCCGAAGCTGCGTCACCGCGTTTCAGCCCGATAGCGGTGGGTAGCAGGCTATCTCAGCAGGCTCGCCGCATTTTCACAGCTTTATGCCGGGTAGGGATGCATCAATGGCAGTGTGACAACGACGTTGGATGCACCTGCCGCTGCCACCGACACCCCACCACCGGCCGCCGGGCCCTATCGACGGGCGACGACGTGGGAGCGGATCGGGCTGGCCGTTCTGTTGATCGGAACCGCCGTCCTTTACCTGTGGAACATCACGATCAACGGAATGGGCAACCAGTTCTACGCCGGTGCGGCTCAAGCCGGTTCGAAGGACCGGGAGGCGTTGCTCTTCGGCTCGCTGGACCCGCACAACTTCATCACCGTCGACAAGCCCCCCGTGTCGCAATGGGTGATGGGCCTGTCGGGTCAGCTGTTCGGCTTCAGCAGCGCGAGCATGCTGATTCCGCAGGCGCTCATGGCGGTGGCGGCCGTGGCACTGCTGTATGGCGCGGTGACACGGGTCATCGGGCGCCCCGCCGGCTTGCTCGCCGGCGCAGCGCTGGCACTGACGCCCGTGGCGGCGTTGATGTTCCGCTTCAACAACCCCGACGCGGTGATGGTCCTGCTGATGATGGCCGCGGCGTACTTCACCGTCCGCGCCTTGGGGCGGGCCAGCGTCACGTGGATGGCATGGGCGGGCGTTGCACTCGGCTTCGCGTTTTTGGCCAAGATGCTCGAAGGGCTGATGGTGGCGCCGGCGCTGGCGCTGGCCTACCTGATCGCCGCGCCGACGACGCTTCGCCGCCGTCTCCTTCACCTCGGTGTCGGGCTCGTAGCGCTGATCGCGTCTGCGGCCTGGTTCGTACTGGTGACGCTGTGGTGGCCCGCTTCGTCGCGGCCCTACATCGCCGGCTCGACCGACAACAACTTCATGAACCTGGTGTTGGGGTACAACGGCTTCGCGCGAGTTCTCGGACACAACCATCAGGGGTCCCCCAACCCCGACCAAGGCGTCACCGGGTCCGCCGCGGGCTACCAGGTGATGGCCGGCCACAATGCGCACGGTGGGTTCGGCGGCTGGAGCAATCAATCACACGGGCCTCCTCGGCTGTTCTCCGGTGAGTTCGGCTTCGAGGTCGGTTGGCTGCTGCCCGCGGCACTGTTGTGCGTGGTCCTGGTAATCGTGTCGCGCGGACGGGCACCCCGCACGGATCTGATCAGAGCGGCGGCAATTCTGTTCGGCGGCTGGATCGTGGTGGATGGCCTGGTGCTCAGCTTCATGAGCGGCATGATCCACCCGTATTACAGCCTTTCGATCGCGCCCGCAGTCGCCGGCATGTTCGCGATCGGCGTGACGGAGATGTGGCGGGGCCGCGGCTCCCGGTTCGGCCGGACCGGTTTGGCAGCGATACTGTTGACCAGCGGGTGCTGGAGCTGGTGGCTCCTGCGCCGAAACGCCGACTGGCTCCCACCGCTTCGGTGGGTCATGCTGGTGCTGGTGGTGGTGGCGTCGGTTGCGATACTTGTCGTCGCCGGGTTACGTCCGCGAATCGCGTTGATGTCCTTGGTTATTGCGCTGGTCGGCGCCTTCGCCGGTGCGACCGCCTACACCATCGCGACGATAGGCCAACCGCACACCGGCGGTGGGCCGTCGGTCGGGCCGCCGTCGGCAACACCCAACGGGCCCGGGGGCGGCTTCGGCCAGATGGACGACAACCATCAGCTCGACCAGATGTTGGCAGCGACGAACACCGAGTGGTCGGCCGGGGTCGACCGGTCTTCTGCTGCTGCCGGTCTGGAGCTTTCGAGCAACACCGCCGTCATGGCGATCGGTGGATTCTCCGGTCGCGACCCGGTACCCACGCTGAGCGAATTCATCGACGACGTCCACAGCCACCGAGTCGCCTATTACATCGTCGAAGACAACCACGGCCACGGGGGCCCGTGGGGTGGAGGTGGCCACACCGACATCGCAAAGTGGGTCAAGACGTCCTTCAACGCAACGAAAGTCGGGTCAGCGACCGTTTATGACCTCTCCAGGCCGAAGTAGTGTCTCGTGCGGCCCGTCATGGCTATGACCCACCGCCGAACCCGCCGGAGCCGCCACGGTGACCGCGCCGAGCACCGAAAGAAGCACGGGCACCGTCACGCAGGTGGTGACAGCTCCCCCGACACGGCCGTTCTTCCCACGCATGGGCGGCGCCCAGTAGACGACACCGTCGATCACGGTGTTTAATGACCGCCTCCGCGGGTAGACGGCGTGCTACGGCCCGACGACTCGGCGAACACACGCAGGAGGCGAACGAAATGAGCACGGAGAGCGGCGGAAAAGGCGAATACGACGTCGAATCCGACCCCGAGGTGGCCGGATCACGCGCAGGCAAGAGTGACGACGACGAGGGTACCTACGTGGGTCGCACCGGTTCCGACGACAGCCTTGATGTCGGCGAGAGCGGCGCCGAAGCGCGCAGCCGGCAAGGCGACTCCTAGGCAGATCGCGCCCGTGGTCCACCGTTCGCCCGTAACGAACTCATAACCGACTCAAATCGCTGATCAGAAGCGCAGGTCGAGCTGTTTTCCCTGGTCAGGACGATGGTTACCGGGTTCACGCCGAGTCCTCTCCGAATCGGAATCGTTAGCCAACCGCGATGTCCCATGGCGGTGTCGATCGGCCGAAGTGCCCGTTCCGAATGGTTCACTACGCAGCGAAGAGAGCTTCGTCGATCGCATGTGGTGCGGCATACGAAAGATTGGGATGGGTTTCGAACATGAAATTCCTCAGGAGTAAACGAGGTGCGCGGGCGCGTCGGTTGGCGGTCGCCGCGCTGCTGGCAGCATTGCTGCCCGGCCTGCTCGGCATCGTCGCCAGCACGGGCATAGCGAATGCCTTCTCGCGACCGGGTTTGCCGGTCGAATACCTGGATGTGCCTTCGCCGTCGATGGGCCGCCACATCCGCATTCAATTCCAGTACGGCGGACCGCACGCGGTCTACCTGCTGGACGGCCTGCGGGCCCAGGACGACTACAACGGCTGGGACATCAACACGAATGCGTTCGAGTGGTACTACCAGTCCGGGCTTTCGGTGATCATGCCGGTGGGTGGACAGTCCAGCTTCTACACCGACTGGTACCAGCCGTCTCAGGGCAACGGCCAAAACTACACCTACAAGTGGGAGACCTTCCTGACTCAGGAGCTGCCCGGCTGGCTGCAGGACAACAAGGGCGTCGACCCGAACGGTAATGCGGCAGTGGGCCTGTCGATGTCGGGCGGTTCTGCGCTGATCATGGCGGCGTACTACCCGCAGAAGTTCCTATATGCGTCGTCGCTGTCGGGCTTCCTCAACCCGTCGGAGGGCTGGTGGCCGATGCTGATCGGGCTGGCAATGAACGACGCGGGCGGGTACAACGCAACCAGCATGTGGGGTCCGTCGAGCGACCCGGCATGGCAGCGCAACGACCCGATGATCCAGATTCCGCGGCTCGTGGCCAACAACACCCGCGTCTGGATCTACTGCGGCAACGGCACCCCGTCTGAGTTGGGTGGCTCGGACCTGCCCGCGAAGTTCCTCGAGGGCTTCACGCTCCGGACCAACACCACGTTCCGGGACAACTACCTGGCCGCCGGCGGCACGAACGGCGTGTTCAACTTCCCCGACAACGGCACCCACAGCTGGGGTTACTGGGGACAGCAGTTGCAGGCCATGAAGCCTGACATCCAGCGCGTCCTCAACGCCAACCCCGCCTGATCCGCCTGCGCGCCGACCCCAGCACAAATGTGCTGAGGTCGGCGTGTTTTCACAGCTGATCACCCCGCCTGTGCAGCACCTCCGGCGCCACCGCGACGTGGACGCTGGTGTGCTCGAGAGGGCTGGGCAGTAGCTGTTCAGCCCGGTGATCCGGCGCGGTGGTGGGAGCGGCGCACCCCTGGCGGCGGCTGAGTGCTAGTCCCTGACTTTGAGCACGACTTTGCCCTTGGCCGTGCGGTTTTCCAGCGCGGCGATCGCATTCCTCGCGTCGTCGAGTCGGTAGGTCTCCGGCTGCGGTGCGCGCACCCGACCGGTTGCGAGCAACGGCTCGAGTTCGGCCCACTGCCGGGCCAGTGCGCCGGGATGCGACAGCGTCCACGCTCCCCAGCCGACACCGACCACGTCAACGTTGTTCAGCAGCAGTCGATTCACCTTCACTGTCGGGATCTCCCCCCCGGTGAACCCGATCACCAGGAGTCGCCCGCCCGGTGCCAGCGATCGCAACGAGTCAGTGAAGCGGTCCCCGCCGACAGGGTCCACGACGATGTCCACCCCTTGCCCGTCGGTCAGCCCTTTGACGGCGTCCTTGAATCCGTCCGCCAGCACCACGTCGGTGGCGCCTGCCGCCTTCGCGACGTCGACCTTGTCGTCGCTGCTGACCACCGCGATCGTCCGCGATGCGCCCAGCGCGGGGGCCAACCGCAGCGTCGACGTCCCGATCCCACCAGCGCCGCCGTGTACCAGCACCGTCTCGCCCTGGCGGAGCCGACCGCGGACCCGCAGTGCGAACAGCGCCGTCAGGTCGTTGAACAGCAGGCCGGCGCCGGCTTCGAAGCTGACGCCGTCGGGGAGCTTGAACACGTGGTCGGGTCGCAGCACCGCGACCTCTGCCATCCCACCATCAAGCATGGTCAGACCCGCGACTCTGTCTCCCGGCCGGACTTGCGAGCCCGCTGGCGCGGACCGCACCACCCCCGCGACCTCGCCACCGAGGACGAACGGGATCTGCGGCTTGTACTGGTACAGGCCACGGGTCAGCAGCGCGTCGGGAAACGCGACACCGGCCGCGTGTACGTCCACGACAACGCCGTCGTCGGCGGCGGGTTCGTCGATGTCCGCGACCTCGACAGCGTCCGGACCGTCCAACCTACTCACCCTCACCGCACGCATCGCACTTGGCCTCCTCACCAACCCGAAGGTGCAAAGCCTAATGTGCAAGGCAGGAGGTGCGGTGCGCACTGTCACACCCGGGAGGAAACATGCAGCTGGCGCTCACGGCGGAGGAGGCCGCGTTCCGCGACGAACTTCGCGAGTTCTACACCACGCAGATACCCGCCGAGATCCGCGAGCGGGTCCGCGAAGGCGAGGGGGGCAACAAAGACGACATCGTCACGAGCCAGCGGATCCTGAACGCCAACGGGCTGGCCGTGCCGAACTGGCCGGTGGAGTGGGGTGGCAAGGACTGGACATCCACCCAGCAGCAGATCTGGCTCGACGAAATGCAGCTGGCCTGCGTTCCGGAGCCGCTGAACTTCAACACCAAGATGGTGGGCCCGGTGATCGCCGAATTCGGCTCGCAAGAGCTCAAGGAGCGGTTCCTGCCCCCGACCGCCAACATCGACATCTGGTGGTGCCAGGGCTTCTCTGAGCCCGAGGCCGGGTCCGATCTGGCCTCGCTGCGCTCCACCGCGCAGCGCGACGGGGACAGCTACGTGGTCAACGGGCAGAAGACCTGGACGACGCTGGGCCAGTACGCGGACTGGATCTTCTGCCTGGTGCGCACCGACCCGAACGCGCCCAAACGCCAGGCCGGCATCTCGTTTCTGCTCATCGACATGTCGACCCCGGGGATCACGCTGCGGCCGATCAAGCTGATCGACGGCAGCTACGAGGTCAACGAGGTCTGGTTCGAAGACGTCCGTGTGCCGGCGGACCAACTCGTCGGCGAGGAGAACCAGGGCTGGACCTACGCGAAGTTTCTGCTCGGCAACGAGCGGACCGGGATCGCCGGGGTCGGCCGCACCAAGGTGCGGCTGGCACAGGCCAAGAAGTACGCCGCTGAAATCAGGAACGGCCGCGGCAGCCTGCTCGACGATCCGCTGTTCGCCGCGCGGTTCGCAGAAGTCGAAAACGAGTTGCTGGCATTGGAATTGACGCAGATGCGGGTGGTGTCCGGGTCCACGGGCGGCAAGCCCAACCCCGCGTCGTCGGTACTCAAGCTGCGCGGCAGCCAGCTGCAGCAGGCGGCGACGGAACTTCTTGTCGAGGTCGCCGGCCCCGATGCGCTGCCGTTCGACGCCGGGGACGACATCGAGTCGCCCGAGTGGGCACAACGCAGCGCACCGACCTACCTGAACTATCGCAAGACCTCGATTTACGGCGGATCGAACGAAATTCAGCGCAACATCATCGCGTCCACGATTCTGGGACTGTGAGGGCAAGCCATGGATTTTGAACTGAGCGGCGAGCAGGTCCTGCTGCGCGACACCACCCGGAGTCTGCTCGCACGCACGTATGACCCGGAGAGCCGCAACAAGGTCGTCGACACCGAGCTCGGCTGGAGCCGCGACGTGTGGGCGCAGCTGGCCGAGATCGGCATCCTCGGGCTGACCTTCGAGACTGCCGAGGTAGGACCGATCGAAACGATGGTGGTTCTCACCGAGGTGGGGCGGCGCCTGGCGCCGGAGCCGATCATCGCCGCCGCGCTGACACCCGGTGTGCTCATCGCCGAGAGCGGCAACGAATCCCAGCAGCAATTGCTCGAGCGGGTCGCGGCGGGTGAGACATTGCTGGCATTCGCTCACAGCGAGCCAGGGATGCGTTGGCCCACTGCTGAAATCGCTACCAAGGCTGTCCACGACGGCGACTCGTGGACGATCACCGGGCGCAAGAACCCCGTGCTCGCCGGTGACTGCGCCGACACGCTGGTGGTCAGCGCGGCCCTGCCCGACGGCGGCACCGGGCTGTTCCTTGTCGACGCCGACGCCGTCACCCGACACAAGTACAGAACATTCGACGGCCAGCGGGGCGCGCAGATCGATCTCGACCAGACACCGGCCGAGCCGCTGGGTGAGGCCGCGGACGCGACGGACTCCATCCGCAACGCGATCATCCGCACTCAGTCGGCACTGTGCGCCGAAGCGGTCGGGGCGATGGAGGAGGCGCTGCGGCTGACCAGTGAATATCTCAAGACCCGCAAGCAGTTCGGGGTCACGCTGAACAAATTCCAGACGCTGACGCAGCGCGCCGCCGACATGTACGTGTCGCTGGAAATGGCCCGCAGCATGAACATGTACGCCGCGATGTCCATCGCCGACGGAAAACTCGACCCGGTGATCGCCTCGCGGGCCAAGCTGCGAATCGACGGCGCGGCGCGGCACATCGGCCAGGAAGCGGTCCAGTTGCACGGCGGCATCGGGATGACCGCGGAGTACCCGGTCGGCCATTATCTGGCGAGACTCACCGCGATCGGGCAAACCCTGGGCTCCTTCGATGATCACCTGCATGTGCTGATCGACCTGCTCGGTGACTACGACGTCGTGTCGCTGTAGGTGCCGGCGGTGACCGAACTCTCGCCCGAGATCGTCGAATTCCTGTCGGCCGGCACCCGCACCGGAATGCTCGGGTACCTGGGGTCAGACGGCCGGCCGCTGGTGGCGCCGGTGTGGTTCATCGTCGACGGCGGTGAGCTGGTGTTCAACACCGGCCGCGACACCGCGAAAGGTCGTTCGCTGGCCCGTGATCGGAGAGTGGTGATGTGCGTCGACGACCCGCATCCGCCGTATTCCTTCGTGCAGGTGCAGGGTGTCGCCGCCACATCGGGGGATCCGCAGGAGTTGCTGGACACCGCGACCCGGATCGGCGCCCGTTACATGGGTCCCGAGCGCGCCGAGGAGTTCGGGCGACTTAACGGCGTACCCGGCGAGCTCGTCGTACGGGTCCGGCCGACGAAGGTGGTGTCGGCCTTCAATCTCGCCGCGTGACGATTACGAGACGAGCCGGGCGATCGAGCGCAGCGGGATCGGCAGCCACGCCGGCCGGTGCCGAGCCTCGTAGGCCGCTTCATAGACGGCCTTGTCGAGCTCGTACGCGGCCAGCAGATCGGCCGAGCCCCGCGGGTCGCTGCCTGCGGCGGCGGCGTAGCCGTCACAGAACGCGGAGCTGTTGCGGTCGACCCATTCGCGGGCGCGGGCGGCCAGCTGTTTTTGCTGCTCGTCGCCGCTCGGCTGGTTCACGAGCTGCTGGTAGGCGGCGTAGGCATACGAGCGCAGCATGCCGGCCACGTCGCGAAGCGGCGAGTCAGGCTGGCGGCGCTCGTTGAGCGGCTGTCCCGGCTCGCCCTCGAAGTCGATCAGCAGCCACCTTTCGGGGGTACGCAGCACCTGGCCCAGATGCAGGTCGCCGTGTACCCGTTGCACCGTGATCTTCTCGCCTGCCAGGTCGTTGAACCGCTTCTCGATCGCCGGGACGTACTGCTGCAGTTCCGGCACGGCCGACGCCGCGGCCGACAGCCGTTTCAACATCGCTTCCACCGGGAATGGGGCGCTGGACGTTCCCAACTGTTCGGCGAGCGCCGCGTGCACGGACGCGACAGCTTCACCGAGCCGGTACGACTCGCCCGCGAAGTCGCCGCCCACCTCGTAGGCGTAGAGATCGCCTTCGGCGTACAGGTCACGGGTGCTCGCGGTGGCCATGTCCCAGCCCTCGGCCGAGTTGGCGGCGTACTGGCTCACCATGCCGAGGGGACAGCGTTCGTCGCCACTGCCGTCGGCTGCCGTCGTCTCGTACGTTCCGAGCAGCCGCGCCACGTGCGGGTTGCCGGCCCGCCCCAGCACCCGGTTCAGCTCGATGTCGGGGTTGATGCCGCAGCTGACCCGGCGGAAGACCTTCAGGATCGCGTCCTGTTCGAACACCACGCTGGTGTTGCTCTGCTCGGAGTCGAACACTCGCGGGGAGGCCTGCAGCGGCAGCGTGATATCCGGTTCCTTGGCGAACGTCACCTCACCGCGGACCGCCGAGGTGTCGATCAACGAGAGCAGGAACTGCGCGGCCGAGGGGCCGTACAACGCGTCGTACCCAGTGCGGTCACCGTCGCTGCCGATCGTCGCGATGTTGCTGTACTCCGAGATCGGGGCCGAATCCCACCGCACGATCACCTGATATCGCTCCGAAGAGCCGTCGGCGTAGTCGACGTCGACGAGCACCAGGTCGAGGTCATCACGCAGCGCGACGACTTCGGCCGGTTCGGCCGAGGTCATCTCCCGGCTGCGGCCTGCGTACCAGCGCTGCCGTGGCAGCCATTCTGAGAAAGGAAGGTTCATCGCTGCTCCTCTGACGCGCGAAGCTGGAACCAGTAGAACCCGTGACCTGGCATGGTCAGCAGGTACGGCAACTGGCCGATGCGCGGGAACTCCACGTGCCCGGTCAGCTCGACCGGGATATATCCGCTCCAATGCTGCAGGTACAGCTCGATCGGCTGGGGAAAGCGCGACAGGTTGTTGACGCACAGCACGATGTCCCCGTCGTCTTCGCGCAGGTAAGCCAGCACTGAGGGGTTCGAACCATCAAGCTCGCGGAACGTGCCGGTGGCGAACGCCGGGTGCCGGCGGCGCACACCCAGCATCGTCCTCGTCCAGTTCAGCAGCGACGTCGAGCTGTCGATCTGCGCCTCGACGTTGACCGACTGGTAGCCGTAGACCGGGTCCTGGTTCGGCGGCAGGTACAGCCGCCCGGGGTTCGCGGTGGAGAAGCCGGCGTTGCGGTCCGGGGTCCACTGCATCGGCGTACGCACGCCGTCGCGGTCGCCGAGCCAGATGATGTCACCCATACCGATCTCGTCGCCGTAATAGATGACCGGCGACCCGGGAAGCGAGAGCAGCAGCGCGGTGAACAACTCAATCTGGTTACGGTCGTTCTCCAGAAGCGGGGCCAGCCGCCGCCTGATGCCCACATTGGCCTTCATGCGCGGGTCCTTGGCATACTCGGAGTACATGTAGTCACGCTCTTCGTCGGTGACCATCTCGAGCGTCAGTTCGTCGTGATTGCGCAGGAAGATGCCCCACTGGGCCATGTCGGGGATCGCCGGTGTCTTGGACATGATCTCCGCGATGGGGATCCGCGACTCGCGGCGAACCGCCATGAAGATTCGGGGCATCAGCGGAAAGTGGAACGCCATGTGGCACTCGTCGCCGCCGGTGGCCGGGTCGCCGAAGTACTCCACCACGTCCTCGGGCCACTGGTTGGCCTCAGCCAGCAGCACCCGCCCTGGGTACTCGTCGTCGACCACCTTGCGGCAACGTTTCAGGAACGCGTGGGTCTCTGGCAAATTCTCGCAGTTGGTGCCCTCCCGCTCGAACAGGTACGGCACCGCGTCCAGCCGGAAGCCGTCGATACCGAGGTCGAGCCAGAACCTCAACACGTCGAGCATCGCCTCCTGCACTGCAGGATTGTCGTAGTTGAGGTCGGGCTGGTGCGAGAAGAAGCGGTGCCAGTAGAACTGGCGGCGCACCGGGTCGAACGTCCAGTTCGACTCCTCGGTGTCGACGAAGATGACCCGCGCGTCGGTGTACTTGTCGCTGGTGTCGCTCCACACGTAGAAATCGCCGTACGGCCCGTCGGGATCGCGGCGGGACTCCTGAAACCACGGGTGAGCGTCGGATGTGTGGTTCATCACCAGGTCGGTGATCACCCTGATGCCGCGACGGTGGGCGGCGTCCAGTAGGGCGACGAAGTCCTCCACTGTGCCGAAGTCGGGCAGCACCTTGTAGAAGTCGCGGATGTCGTAGCCGCCGTCGCGGAGCGGCGAGTCGTAGAACGGCGGCAGCCACAGGCAGTCGACACCCAGCCACTGCAGATAGTCGAGTTTTTCGGTGAGCCCACGCAGATCGCCGAACCCGTCGGCGGTGGCGTCGTAGAACGCCCGCACCAGCACCTCGTAGAACACCGCCCGCTTGAACCAGGTCCGGTCGGCGGGCAGAGCTCTTGCCTTGCCGAAGTCCCCGGCGGTGGGATGCTCGACCACACCGTGCTCGACGTGACTGCCGGTTGAGGGATCGTGCAATTCGGGTTCGGCGGCGTCTTCGATGCTTCGCTGATCCATCAGTGTCTCACCTACCCCGCCCTGCAGTACCTGAATCCGCTGCCGCTTGCGAGGTTTCCAACACCGGCGCGGATTGGCAAGTTTCGCGGTGAGTGGGCAGGGCCTCGACCGCGGGGTTGTGTAGTACGTCGCACTACTAACGTCATGCCTAGGTGATGCTCAGCGTCGCGGATGTGACATGGCGGCGTACCTCACCGGGTTTGCCTTGGATGATCGGAGGAACACGATGAAGTCCACCATCCTCTCCCGGCGTGATCTCGACTTTCTGTTGTTCGACTGGCTGCGGGTCGACGAGCTGGCCAAACGTCAGCGGTTCGCCGAACACTCCCGGGAGACCTTCGCCGGCGTGCTGGATCTGTGCGAACAGGTGGCGACGCGGTATTTTGCGCCGCACAACAAGAAAGGTGATGCCAACGAGCCCAGCTTCGACGGAACGACCGTGACGCTGATCCCGGAAGTCAAGGAGGCATGGGACGCGTTCGCCCGCGCAGACCTGATCAGCATGAGTATCGACGAGTCACTGGGTGGCGCCCAGTTGCCCGCGACCGTCGCCGCGGCCGGCTTCGCGTGGTTCTCGGCAGCGAACGTGAGCACATCAGGCTATTTCATGTTGACCATGGCCAACGTGAACCTGCTGGTGGAGTACGGGTCTGTCGAACAGGTTGAGATGTTCGTCAAACCGATGCTGACCGGCCGGTTCTCCGGAACGATGTGCCTGTCGGAAACCCAGGCCGGATCGTCGTTGGCCGACATCACCACACGGGCCGAGGCTCGCGACGACGGCACGTACCGGCTCTACGGCTCCAAGATGTGGATCTCCGGCGGCGATCACGAACTGACCGACAACATCGTGCACCTGGTGCTGGCGAAAATCCCGGGCGGGCCGGCCGGCACCAAGGGGATCTCGCTGTTCATCGTGCCGAAGTTCCTGGTAGGCCCCGACGGGGCGACCGGTGAGCGCAACGACGTCGTGCTGGCGGGGCTGAATCACAAGATGGGCTTCCGCGGCATCACCAACACCGTGCTGAACTTCGGTGAGGGCGCCTTCCGTCCCGGCGGTGAGGCCGGCGCGGTGGGGTATCTGGTCGGCGAGCCGCACCGCGGCATCAGCTACATGTTCCACATGATGAACGAAGCCCGGCTCGGCGTCGGCATGGGCGCGGTGGCACTGGGCTACACCGGGTATCTGAAGTCGCTGCAGTACGCGCGCGAACGGCCGCAGGGGCGGCGCGTCACGGCCAACGACGTGTCGTCGCCGCAAGTACCGATCATCGAGCATCCCGACGTCAAGCGAATGCTGCTGGCGCAGAAGTCGTATGTCGAAGGGGCTATGGCGCTGGCGCTGTACTGCGCAAGGCTGGTGGACATTCAGCACAGCCCGGAATCAGATGGGGAACGCGATTGGGCGACGCTGCTGCTCGACATCCTGACCCCCGTCGCGAAAAGCTGGCCGTCGCAGTGGTGCCTGGAAGCCAACGACCTCGCGATCCAGGTGTACGGCGGCTACGGGTACACGCGCGAGTACGACGTCGAGCAGCACTACCGGGACAATCGCCTCAATCCGATCCATGAGGGAACCCATGGCATTCAGAGTCTGGATCTATTGGGCCGCAAGGTCGTCCAACGCGACGGCGCAAGCCTGATCGCACTGGGCACCGCCATCGGCGAAACTGTGGCGCAGGGCAGAGCGGCCGGCGGTGAGTTGGCAGAGTTTGCGGCGCAGCTGGATTCCTCGTGGCAGCGCCTGGTTTCGGTGACGACCGGGTTGTTCGCTTCCGGCGACGTCGACGCCGCGTTGGCCAACAGCGTGATCTATCTTGAGGCGTTCGGGCACATCCTGATTGCATGGATGTGGCTGGAACAGCTCCTCGCCGCACACGGAAAGTCCGGGGATTTTTATGACGGAAAGCGGCAGGCGGGCCGCTTTTTCTTCCGTTATGAGCTGCCCAGGACCGCGCCTTCGCTTGACCTGCTGGACAGCCTCGACCGGACGACGCTGGAGATGCGTGCCGCCTGGTTCTAATGTGTGGGCGCGACCGGGAGCTCAAGGGCTGACGGGGTCTTAGCTCAGGGCCGCGAGCTTTTCCACCGACCTGCGCACGTCGGACTGCAAGACCTTGGCGACCAGTCGGCCAACGGGTCCGTTCAGCAGCGGGCCGGACAGGTCGGCGACGAGGTGAAAGGTCGAGCCCGGGTGATTGTCGGTGATGGTCAGAGTCAGCTCGATGCGGACACCGCCCCGACCCGTGCCGCTCAGTTGGAGCCGCGTGGGCGGGTCGTACCCCGTCACCTCCCAGTGGATGACGTTGCGGAAGCCCTTGACTTTCACACACGACGAGACCCGCGTGCCCTCCCGGACGACCGACGGCACCTCGCTGCGCCAGCCTCCGAAGATCGTCAGCCAATCACCGATGCGCTGCAGGTCAGACGCCAGTTTCCAGGCCTGCTCCGGATTCATGTCGGAGGAGACCGACACATCTACTCGTGCCATCCGGTGTCCCGCCGCTCGGGGGCATGGTCGGGTTGGATCATAACGTCCCGATACCCCGACGAGGGCCCGGGTAATCGTGCCGTTGTCAGCCGCCAAGCTCCGACACCGCGGTGTCCAGGTCGGCGGGCCAGCTCCACCAGTTCCCGTTCGGACAGCTCCGCGCCGCCGACACGCCCGACCAGCTCGTCGCGGCTGACGATCTGCAATGCGCCGCGGTATTGCGGCGACTCCAGGTCTGCCGGGGAAGCGATCACCGTCCGGCCTTCAACCAGGTCCAGGACCGCATCGGTTCCGGCGCCCAAAAGCCCGCGTACATCGTCGGCGGAAATGGTCATGACCTGCCCCTGCCCGTACGTTGCTGCAACCGGTCGATCAGCTCGGAGGCCTGCGCCTTGGTGAGATCTTCGGGGACCTGCTCGCCGGCCTCCTGCGCCAGCGTGTTGAGGTAGCTGCGCTGCGGCCCGGTCATCGGCTCAGCTCCGGTCACCCACTCCGACTGGTCCTTTTGCGGGTTCTCCTGTGGCGCGCGCCCAGGATCGTCGCTCATGCTCAATCGCCTCCTCTGCTCGAGCCAAGTATGCCCACTGGGACGCGCTGCGAAGCAGAGTCAATTGGCGACGACAGGATTCGTTGCGCCACAACACCCCTCTAAGCTGTGGCGCAACGAATCTATCGGCGCGCAGCTACCCGTAGAGCGACGCCATCACCTCGCCGGCCTGGGCATCCTCGACCAGCGGTGTGGCCTCGATGTGAAGGACGTCGGACCGCTGCGTGGCGTAGGTGAACAGCGCCTTGGCGTCGGTCGTCTCGACGACCTGGAACCCGGTACCGTTCATGCCGAACCAGCGGCCAAGCAGCGTCACGCCGGCGGGCGGCTGCGCACCCTCCTTCAGGAATCGGTCTACCGCCGGCTTGAACGTCGACTGCATCTGCGTCCAGTGGACGATGAATTTCATTCTTGCTCATCTCCTTCGGTCACGTTGATGATTCGTCAGGTACGGTTCATGCCGGGGAAGCGAGTTCAGCACTTCCGGGGTGAGTATCGCGCCCGGTCAGGAGACGACCTCGAGTAGTTGACTACTCCATTCGCTCTACGCGGGAATACCGACGAAGAGCTGGTTTACTCATGCGATGGCCTCCCGTGATCACGGCGACCCGGGCGACGCCGCCGCCATGCCCCCACCACTGCGGTCAGTAGCCGACTCCGCTCGACCGGCGGCCGCCGAAGAAGCACGGACCGTTGCGGCGTCGACGAACGCGGGCACGCTGGCGAGCCTGTCCACCGACGGTGGCCCATGGGCGTCACTGGTCACCTACGGGCTTCTCGACGGCGCGCCGGTTCTGTGTGTATCCGCGATGGCCGAGCACGGGCGCAACCTCGGCGCCGATGCCCGCGCCAGCATCGCGATCGTCGGGCCCGGCACGGGTCCTGATCCGCTCGCCGGGAGCCGCGTCACCCTTGCCGGTGCGGTTGAGCGGCCCTGTCGTGCGGAACTCGCCGCCGCCAGGGAGGCGCACCTTGCGGCCGTGCCGGCCGCGAATTACTACATCGACTACAGCGACTTCTCGCTGTGGATTCTTCGGGTGCACCGCGTCCGCTGGGTGGGCGGTTACGGTCGGATGGACTCGGCGACCGGCGAGGAATACATGAGGGCGCAGCCCGATCCGATCGCACCTCACGCCGCGGCGGCAATTGCGCATCTGAACGCCGACCATTCCGACTCGCTGTGTTTGACGGGGCAGACGCTGGGCGGCTATCCGGACACGACAGCCGCCGCCTGCACCGGCGCGGACCGCTATGGCCTCGACTTGCGTGTCAGCACACCGCGCGGCGTGGCTTACACGCGGGTCGGATTCGGCGCGCGGATCAACTCCATCGGCGAACTTCGGTCTGCGACAGTTGAACTCGTGCGGCGGGCGGGCGCTGTCGAGAGGGGAGCGTCATGATCAGTAATGAAGCTCGTCAGGTCCCGTTGTCGGTTATGCCGCAGCAGCTTTCGGCCGCCCATTCAGCGCCGATTTGGTAACCACGGTGGCCGGCGGCGCACCGGCGCCGTCAGGCCGGCAGGCGGCGGTTGACCAATACACCGGCAAGGACGGCGCCGGACAGCGCCAGCGTGCCCAGCCATATCCAGCCCTGGCTGGCGTCCCCGCGGATGGTCTCGTAGCCGATCTGCTGCTGCAGCGTGGAGTAGACCGCTTTCAACTCTTCGAGGGTGCCCGCGTGAAACGCCTGCCCCCGGGTCAGCTCGGTGATCGTTTTCAGCGTTTGGTCATCGACCGGCACCGGGATCGTCTGACCGTCGAGGTCGACGGTGCCGTCCGGTGTGCCGAACGAAATCGTCGAGATCTCCACACCCTGGTCCCTGGCCGCCCGCGCGGCGGTGAACGCCCCGCGTGGGGCATCGGCGTTGGTCGGCACCGTCTCGGCGCCGTCGGATTCCAGCACGATTCGTGCGGGGGGTGGTGAGTCGCCGCCGCTCATCACCGCGCCCATCGTCGCGATCGCCTGCAGGGCGGTGAAGATGCCCTCGCCGGTAGCGGTGCGCGGGGCGGGCTGCAGCGTGTCGACCGCACGCTTCAGTTCGTCGCGGTCGGTCGTCGGCGCGACCAGCAAGGTCGCGTTGGCGGCGAATTCGACGAGCCCCAAATTGATGCCGGGGGTCAGCACATCGGCGAAATGCTTGGCGGCCGATTTGGCCGCCTCGATCCGGCTGGGCGCCACATCGGTGGACGCCATCGACTCGGACACGTCGATGACCAGCATCACCACCGCGCGGTTGCGGGGGATGCGGATGTCGTGGGTGGGCCCGGCCATCGCCGTGGTGAGCAACGCCAGCGAAGCCACCAACAGCGCCGCAGGCAGGTGCCGCCACCGGGTCCGGGCGCTCTTGGGCGCCACCCGCTGCAGCAGTTCCATGTTGGCAAAGCGCAGGACGCGTTTGCGCCGGCCAAGCAGCACAACGATGTATGCCCCGATGACTGCCGGGATGACCAGCAGGTACAGGAAGAGCCACGAATTGGCGAAGCCTGACGCCGTCAGGGGGCCGACCAGCGGCACATTCATCGTCGCCCACCCCCGGGGTTGCGCGACACGGGCACGATGTCGGCGGGGTGGCCCACGGGCACGGCTGCTCCTTTCGGATGACGCCCCTCGCGTCGTGATAGACCATACTCGTACAACTGTTTGAATGACTCCGGCCGTAGTGTTGTGCTGTTAAGTGTGCCCGTACAGAGGGAGGTGAGCCGGATCACCGGTCAACGAATCCGGTGTGGCGTCGGCGCTGCAGCCCGGCGGCGTCGTGCGCGCCACAGGGGTCCGCACCGCTGTCGTGGTCGCACCCGGAGGCGGACATCGTGAGTGTGCCGGGTATCGGCGTGATGTCGCTGTCGGGATTTCAACACGATTGGTTCTTCCTGGTGGCGCTGGTGCCCGCCTTTTTGCTGGTGTTGTACATCGCTGCGCAGGTCCGCCGTCGCCGGCGTGTGCGCCGGTTCAGCGATGCTGAGCTGTTGGATTCCGTTGCGCCGCACCGCCCGAATCCCTGGCGCCACGTGCCGATCGTCGGCTTGGTGGCCTCGTTGCTGCTCTTGACGGTCGCGCTGGCCGGACCTGCCCGCGACATCCACATACCCCGCAACCGCGCGGTGATCATGCTGGTGGTCGACGTGTCGCAGTCGATGCGCGCCACCGACGTGCAGCCCAGCCGGCTGGCAGCCGCCCAGCAGGCGGCCGAAAGGTTTGCCCAGCAACTGACGCCGGGTGTCAACCTCGGCCTCGTCGCGTTCGCCGGAACCGCCAACGTGCTGGTTTCACCGACGGCAAGTCATGAGGCCACGGTTGCCTCGCTGGACAACCTGCGCCCCGCCGATTCCACCGCAACCGGCGCGGCCATCTTCGCCGCCCTGCAGTCGATCGCGACGGTTGCCGCCGTGCTCAGTAGCGGTCACACCACACCGCCCCCGGCGCGCATTGTGCTGCTGTCCGACGGGAAGGAAAACAAACCCGCAATCCCGGACAATATCGACGGCGCGTATACCGCGGCGCGCGCTGCCAAAGACCAGGGTGTGCCGATCTCGACGATTTCGTTCGGGACCAAAGGCGGATACGTCCCGGTCAACGACCAAACCGTGGCCGTGCCCGTCGATGACTCGATGATGAAGAGGATCGCCGAACTCTCGGGTGGGCAGACCTACAGTGCCTCCAATATCGGCGAGCTCAACCGCAGCTATGCCGCGGTGCAGCAACAAGTCGGCTTTCAGACCGTCCAGGGGCCTGCCAGCGCCGGCTGGCTGCGTCTGGCCGTCATCATCGCCACCCTCGCCGCCATCGCCGCCCTGGCCATCAACCGCCGACTACCGGCATAACCGCGCCCGTACCGGGCGGCGTATCGGGACGGTGATCACCGGCGTGGTGACGGCAGTGGTGAACGAATACCGACGCTACGGTCAAACGGTTATGCAACTATTTGGCTAAGCCAGCCTGGATCGACGCCCCCCGAAAGGATCCTCGTGCCGGACCCGCCGACGCCCGCAACAATCGCCGAACCGCTGCCGGTGCGGCTGCTGCAGGAGACGGCCTCGATGTTCGGGTTGCTGTCGGCCGCGGTGCGGCTGCGGATCCTGTGGCTGCTCGCCGACGGTGACTGTGACGTGGGAACCCTCGCGGCGGCCACGGGTGAAAGCGTCGCGACGGTGAACCGTCATCTCAGCAAGTTGAAGCTGGCAGGGTCGGTGCGCGCGCGCCGGGACGGCAGGCGCCATGTCTACGTCGTAGCCGATCCACATATCGTCGACGTCATCCGCGTTGCCATCGCCAACGGCTCAAATGCTCACCGTCACCGCATTGGCTGCCCGATGCCTGAGCCGACGCTCACGCTGAACGGGTGAGCATCCCACCGCGGCGGGCGGCGACGCGATGACGTCAGCGCAACCGGTGGTCGCCCGGACGCCGGCGTTGCCCAACCGGCGCAATGCCGAACTGGCGCTGCTGGTGTTCGCCACCGTGATCACCGCGGTCGCCATGCTGATTGTGCAAGCCAATCAAAATCAGCCAAGCAGCTGGGGGCCGGTCCGCTACCTGGTGGTCTACGCGTCACTTTTTATCGTGGCGCACTTCGTGATTCGATATTTCGCCCCATACGCCGACCCGCTTCTGCTGCCGATTGTGGCGCTGCTCAACGGGCTCGGCGTGGTCATGATCCACCGCCTGGACCTGGGAGACGATGCGCAGACGTCGCGCGGGCATGGCCCCAGCGCCGATCAGCAGATGCTGTGGACGCTCATCGGCGTGACCGTGTTCTGCCTGGTCGTGATCGTGCTCAAAGACCACCGCGTACTGGCACGTTACGGATACCTCTGTGGCATCGCCGGGCTGGTGTTGCTGGCCATCCCAGCGCTGCTGCCACGGTCGTTGTCGGAGGAAAACGGAGCCAAGATCTGGGTGCGTCTGCCGGGCTTTTCCATTGAGCCCGCGGAATTCTCGAAAATCCTGCTGCTGATCTTCGCCGCCGCCGTGCTGGTGGCCAAGCGGGGCCTGTTCATCAGTGCCGGCACGCATGTCCTGGGCATGACCCTGCCCCGGCCGCGTGACCTGGCTCCCCTACTGGCGGCCTGGGTCGTCGCGGTGGCGGTGATGGTGTTCGAAACCGATCTGGGGGCCTCGCTGCTGTTGTACGCGTCATTTCTGGTGCTGGTCTACGTGGCGACCAACCGCATCAGCTGGATCGTCATCGGGCTGTCACTGTTCGCCGCGGCCAGTGTGGTCGCCTACCATCTGTTCGCGCACGTGCGCGTTCGGGTGCAGAACTGGCTTGACCCCTTCGCCGACCCCGAAGGGGTGGGCTATCAGATGGTGCAATCCCTGTTCAGCTTCGCCACGGGCGGGGTTTTCGGCACTGGTCTGGGCAACGGTCAGCCCGGCACGGTTCCGGTGGCATCGTCGGACTTCATCGTGGCCGCCTTCGGCGAGGAACTCGGGCTGGTCGGGCTGGCCGGGCTGCTGATGCTGTACACGATCGTCATCATCCGCGGCCTGCGCACCGCGATCGCGGTGCGCGACAGCTTCGGCAAGCTGCTCGCCTGCGGGCTGGCCGCCACGTTGGCCATTCAGCTGTTCCTCGTCGTCGGTGGGGTCACCAACCTCATCCCGCAGACCGGCCTGACCACGCCATGGCTGTCCTACGGCGGCTCCTCACTGTTGGCCAACTATGTGCTTCTGGCCATCCTGGTCCGCATCTCGCACACGGCGCGGGGGCCGGCCCCAGTCCCGCGGTCGCCCACGACGCCGATCGCGGCCGCAAGCACCGAACTGATCGAGCGCGGATGACCACGTGACCGCGCGAGTTACGTGGGCGCTCTGATGAAGCGGGTCAGCGGCCGCCGCGGTGCGTCGACCAGCAAAATCGAGCATCGCGTGCCACGATGTTGAGGTGACCGGTATACTCGATCCGCCGGCCGTGGACGCCGGCGGGATGTCAACGGCGCGCCTCGATCGCTTCCGGTTCGGCCCAGCCGGGGCGCGTGGGGATTTTGTTAAACGAATTAACATGTTCACAACCATATTCGCAGCGGTTTTCCGGAGAATACTGGGACCGCTCAACCAACGTGCGTAACGTTCGAAAGGCACTTCCATGAAAACCGCCGCCTCGCCGGTACTCTTCGCCGCTGGACTGGCCACAGTCTCGGCGATACTCGCCGCACCGGCCCATGCCGACGCGTGGGAACCCACTCCGCCGACCACGGCGTATGCCCCGGGGACCCCGCCCGCCGACAACGCGCAGACCACGGTGACCAACCTGCAGTCAAGCGGCTACCGGGTCATCCTCAACAAAATTGGGGCGTTAACCCTGGACAAATGCGCAGTGACGTCGGTGACCCCGGGACAGGCGGTCACGACCCCCGTCACGGCCGGCGCCCGCGGAATAGCCAATCAGGTGCTCTACACCACCATCCACGTGACCGCCGACTGCACCCACCCCATAGCGTCGAGCTCCGCCGGCCACTAGTCGCGCCGTCGTGCCAAATCCTCTCATCACCAACAAGATCGGGTAAGCGAATGAACAAGCCGTACGCAGGTAAACTCGTTGTCGTTGGCGCCGCCGCCGCTGCGGCGGGGGTTGCGGCATTGACGTTGTCGTCCACCGGTGTGGCAGGGGCGTCGCCGGACCAGTCGGGCAAGACGTTCTCGGAAGCCCAGGCGACTCTCAAGATGCTCGGCTACACACCGGTGACACGGGTCACTGTCGGCGACAAGACGGCGCAAGGCGACTGCACAGTTGTGCGGCAGCAGGACCTCGGCGCCCCCGCGACTGCCGGGTGGCTGACGCCGCAGACGGGAGCCGGCGGGATCTTTTTCGGCGGCGACCAGCCGACGCTCTACCCCATCCAGCTGCCCCAAATCCCGACTCCGGGCCAGGTATTGCTGACGTTGGCCTGCTACCACGGCGGCGGTGTGGCCGCGGGTCAGGCGACCGGATCGGGCGACATCAACAGCAAGCCGCCGAGCCACTAAAGGTTGACCCCACGCGGGGACTCGGCGCTCTGTGTAACCGGGTGTAACCAGCAGGTAAAGATAGGCAACTGGAGTCGCCTCTCAGACAACTTGAGTTTAGGCTCTGGTTCTACGAAGACTTACTGCTCGACGCCCAGTCCTTGACGACCAAGCAGGCTCTCGTCGCCCCAGTCTGTATTCGCCAGTGGCGCAACGTAGCCCGCGAACATCCCGCCCACCTGGATCGCGCCCCCGGCGCAAACCACCACGGGATGGTGCTCATCTGTATCCGCAGCGTGACCACCTCGACGTCAAGGACTTTGACATGACCACCTCGACCACGCCCTCCGGCGTGCCCCCGGCGGGCCCCAAACAGCACGGATTACGTTCTGGCGTACTGGGATTCCCTACGCTGCTCGCCCAATCGATCGCTCTCATCTCGCCCACGATGACCGCAGTGCTCATCGTCCCGCTGGCTTTCTCCGATGCCGGCAACCTCACATGGCTGGCATACCTGTTCGCAACGATCATGCTCTCGTTCGTGGTCATGAACCTCAACGAGTTTGCCCGGCGCTCAGCATCACCCGGCTCGATGTACGCCTACATCGGTCGAGGTCTGGGGCCTCGCTGGGGGGTGTTGTCGGGCTGGACGCTGCTATGGTCCTACGCGTTCATCGCGATTGCCGGCTTCACCGGATTCTCAATATTCGTCAACCAGTTTCTCGACGCGATCGGCATACACCATCATCCACCCGCCGTGGTGTGCTTTGCATTCAGTGCCCTGATCTGCTGGTTCGTGGCCTATAAGGACGTCCGCGTGTCCTCGCTGCTGACGCTGTTCCTCGAAGGACTGTCCATCGCGGTGATCCTGGGGGTCTGCATCGTCATCTTGTTCCGCAAAGGCAGCCCCGTCGACACCGCGCAGCTTTCGCTGCACGGCGTGAGCGTGAAAAGTATGGGCTTGGCGGTGGTCGTCTGCATCTTCAGCCTGGTCGGGTTTGAAAGCGCTACCGCGCTGGGCGGCGAAGCGAAGAAGCCGTTGACCAACATTCCCCGCGCGGTCACCTGGAGCCTCGCGATAACCGGACTGTTCTTCGTCTTCGTCAGCTACGTCGAAGTCCTCGGTTCTGCGCACGCCGGGCTATCCCTGGCCGACCTGGCTGCGCCCGTGAACGCGCTGGCTGACGCGTATCACGTCAGCTACCTCCAGGCCCCGATATCCCTTGGCGCGATGGTCAGCTTTTTTTCCCTATCGCTGTCATGCGTCAACGCCGGCGCCCGCATCCTTTACCCGATGGCTCGGCACGGGGCCTTCCCCCACGCCATTGGCAACAGTCACGACCGCAACCGGACGCCCCATATCGCCATCACCGTGTACACCATCATCGTCTTCACGATCCCCACCATCATGCAGGCGTTCACCGACCCTCTCACGACGTTCGGCGACGCCGGCACGCTGGCCGCGTTCGGCTTCCTGCTGGCCTACTATCTGATTTCGGTCGCAGCGCTGATGTACCTGCGTCGCCGCACCCAACTGAGCCGCAAGAACATCCTGATCACGGTCGTCGCACTGCTGTGTTTGCTGGTTCCTACGATCGGCAGTTTCTACCCGCTGCCTCCGGTACCGGTCCGGTACTTCCCGTACTACTTCCTGGCCTACCTGCTGATCGGCGGGGCGTGGCTTGCCATCCTGCACCGGCGTGACCGGACGGTTCTCACCGCCATGGAGGTCGACCTGGAGGCAACCGTCGACGCCCCACGACCACCACATAGCGGAGCCGATCGCCAAAAGTCCCGCGGCACAATCATAGTTAGTCGATGAGCAGAGCCGATCCGTGCCGCAGCCGCCCGTTGCTGGTCGTACAGCATGTGCGCTGGGAAGGTCCGCACGTCATCCTCGACTCCTTCTCCGACGTCCCGATCCTGGCGTGCAACCTTCTCGACGAGCCGAGCGGCCCCGCCCTGCCCGATCCGTCCATGGTTCGGGGCGCGATCTTCATGGGTGGCCCGATGAGCGTGAACGATGCGGACACGCTGCGACCGCTCGCCGAAGAGATCGCCTGGCTGCAGCGAGCGGTGGCCGTCGGGGTTCCGGTACTGGGCATCTGCCTTGGCGCACAACTTCTGGCCAAGGCCGCAGGCGCGACCATCACGGCTGCGCCGCAACCCGAAATCGGAGTATCCCCAATCGATATCACCGATCCGCTCGATCCTCTGGTCGCACATCTGGCGCCGCGCGCCCATGCTGTGCATTGGCACGGCGAACAATTCACCTTGCCCGGGGAGGCGGTGATGCTGGCGCACTCCGCCCAGACCGAAGTGCAGGCATTCCGGCTTGGCGACAGCGCCTGGGGGATGCTCTTCCACCTCGAAGTGGACGAGCAGCTCCTTGAGATCTGGCTGGCCGAACCGAGCATGGCGGCGGAAGCCGAACGGGCACTGGGCGTCGACTACCGGGAGCGGCTGCGCGGCGGCCTGCCGGCCCTGGATCCCGACCAGGCGCGCGCAGTCTTTGATGAGTTCGCCAAATACTGTGCACCAGCAACAGGTGCGATCGGCGACGTCATGACCCGCAGCTGGACGAGACCCACCGCCGCCGGCGATTCGACGAATTGAGGAGTGATATGAGAGACGGAGCAGTTGTCTCGATGTGGCGGTATCCGGTGAAGTCGATGATGGGCGAGGAAATCAACGCATCCGACCTCACCGATCGTGGCGTTCTCGGTGACCGTTCGCGCGCCCTGGTGGACATCGAGACCGGGAAGGTGGTGAGCGCCAAGAACCCGAAGAAGTGGCCCAACATGTTCGACTTCCGCGCAGCATTCGCCGCGCCACCGGCGCTGGGCAGCCCGCTGCCAGCGGTGCGGGTCACACTCCCCGACGGGGTCAGCGCCACCTCCGACGACGCCGGCTTCGCAGAGATCCTCAGCGCCGCGCTCGGCAGACCGGTGAAGGTGGCCACCGCCGCACCACCACAGCCGAGTCTCGAGGAATACTGGCCCGACATCGCCGAACTCGCTCATCAGGAGACGGTGACGGACGAGGCGATGCCGGTGAATACATTCTTCGACCTCGCCACCATCCATGTGCTGACAACGGCGACGCTCAATCGGCTGCGTGAGCTCTATCCGCGGGGCCGCTTCGAGGTCAGGCGGTTTCGACCCAACATCGTCGTGAATCTCGACGACGATGACGCCGAGTTCGCCGAGGGCAAGTGGGTGGGGCGAGAACTCCGCATCGGCGACGACGTGGTCCTCGAAATCACCGACCACTGCCCCCGCTGTGTGATGACCACACTCGCCCAGGGGGATCTCCCCAGGGACAGCGGGATTCTGCGCGCGGCGGCACTCCACAACGAAGTTCACGTCGGGGTGTACGCAGAGGTGCGTACCGCCGGGAGAGTCCAGCGAGGCGACTCCGTGACCCTCGGCTGAGCGCCATCGCGGCATGACAACCGGGGTCGCCTTGCAGGCAACGGTGCCATAGGGTGGCGGGTATGGCAGCAGCCGTTGATCTGACCGGGCTGGGTCAACGTTTGCGCAGTGCGCGAGACTCGCGCGGCCTGACACTCGACCAGGTTTCGGAGCTCGCTGGGCTTTCCAAGGCGCATCTTTCTCGACTCGAGTCCGGCGAACGGCAGGCATCGATTGGCGCGTTAGTCGATCTGTCGACCGCGCTGGGTGTGCGAATCAGCTCGCTTCTCGGCGAGGAGAGCGATGGCCGATCGTTGGCGACGTTCACCCCGGACACACCGCGTCATTCAGCAGGTGGCCTTGAGATCTCGGCCTGCAGCGGGTACGTCGACTCGCGCGCCATCGAGGCGTTGCGCGTCACGGTGAGCCCGGGCCGTGCGGCCAGCCCGCCGGTCCAGCACGGCGGCGAGGAGTTCCTCTACGTCTTGCGCGGCACACTCGTACTCGAGTACGACGGCGTGCCCTACGAGCTGTGCACCGACATGTCGGCACACTTCGACGCAAACCGACCTCATCGTCTGACCGCCCGGCGCACCGCGGCCCACGTTCTCCTGGTGAGCGCCGAGGACCGTATCGACCTGAGGGGAATCCGGCACTAACAGGACATCAGATTTTGACGCGTTGCAGCCCTTGCAGGGCGGGAACCTGGCAGCACCCGTTTCGCGACTCAGTCAGCTTTGCAGGGTGTCGAACACCATCGACCGCCTGATGGGTGTGAAGCGGTGGTCGAGTACGTCGCGCAGGAAGTTCTGGCTGACTACCCATGGCCGGCGAGTGCCGGACCTGGGCAGCACCGCAAGTCCTCGTAGCACATAACCTGACTGCAGGTTGAACGTCGGCTGCTCGGGCATGCGGGCGTCACCAAGATGCGGATATGCGCGGGTGTAGCTGTGAGACTCCATGTACTCCACCAGCTTTGCGACCGATCGCGCCGTCATGTCGGCGCCCAAGGTCCACGAAGCGTTGGTATACCCCAGGCACCACGCCATATTCGGAACATCCTCGAGCATGCAACGCCGGTACATGAAACGCTCGTGCGGATCGATCTTCTCACCGTCGAGGCTGATCGCGATTCCGCCCAACGCCTGCAACCGCAAGCCCGTCGCGGTGATGATCACATCGGCGTCGAGGCGACGTCCCGACGTCAGCACGACGCCCCCTGCATCGATGTGATCGATGTGATCCGTGACGACCTGGACCTTACCGCTGGCGACCGCCCTGTAGAGATCGGCGTCGACGATGAAGCACAGCCGCTGATCCCACGGGTTGTACGGCGGCGTGAAATGAGTGTCGATGTCGTAGCCGGCGGGCAGATAGCGCTCGGCGATGCGCCGGAGCCGCCGCTTGGTGAATTCTGGCGCCCGGCGCGACACCAACCACAGCAGGCTGGCGAACAACGCGTTGCGCCACCGCACGATCCAATGCGCAATCCGCGGCGGTAGCAGTTTCCGGATCGCGTTGGCTGTCGGCTCGATCCGCGGTGCGGAGATCATGTACGACGGGGTGCGTTGCAGCATCGTCACACGTGAGGCCGTCCCGGCCAGCGAAGGGATCAAGCTGGTCGCCGTCGCGCCGCTGCCGACGACCACGATCCTCTTGCCGGCGTGATCGAGTGACTCCGGCCAGTGCTGGGGATGCACGACCTCGCCGGTGAAGTTCTCGATGCCCGGCAACGCCGGGCGATAAGGGTTGTCGTAGTCGTAATAACCCGTGGCGAAAAACACGAACCGGCAACGGTAGGTCTTCTCGGTTCCATTCTGTTCGGCACGGACCGTCCAGGTGTCGGTTCCTGAATCCCAATCCGCCGAACGCACATAGGTATTGAACTGCAGGTGCTCGTCGATGTGGTGCTTACGCGCCGCTCGGTCGAGATACTCACGGATGTGGCTGCCGTCGACAATCATCTCCGGGCGGGTCCACGGCTCCCAGGGGAAGCAGAGCGTGAAGATGTCGCTGTCGGATCGGACGCCGGGATAGCGGAACAAATCCCACGTTCCTCCGATACGTCGGCGGCGTTCCAGGATCGTGTAGCTCACGTGCGGGATGCGCTCGTGGAGCCGGTACGCGGCTCCGATACCGGAGATGCCGGCACCGATGATCAGCACATCGACGTCCTCATCCGCCATGGTCACATGGCAGAGCCTATGCCGACACTTGCCGCGCGTCAGCGACCGCGGCGGGCGCCGAACCACGCGACCGTCGACGGACCACCGCGCGGCCGCCGAGAGCGGGAGCCGTGGCGACACCGCGGGAATGCACCCGTTCCGGGCGGGCATACGTTGTGCCGAACAAGAATTCACGGAGCAGGGTGCGGAGCGTGACGTTCATCTCCATGTTCGCGAACGCGGCGCCGATGCAACGGCGTACCCCGCCCCCGAACGGAATCCACAGGTGGGTATCCGGAGGGTTGCCGAGGAAGCGGTCCGGGTTGAAGGCCTGGGCGTCGGTGAAGCTCTGTTCAGACACGTGCGCCAGCCCGATGTTGACGATCACGGAATGGCCTTCCGGAATCACCCAATTTCCCAGGCGAATTCGCTTCTTGGTCCGCCGGATGGTGGCCTCGATTACCGGGCGGGTTCGCTGTACCTCCCAGATCGTGGCCTGCCGCAGCTCGGAACCGCCCGCGTCGACCTCTTCCGTCAGACGAGCCAGCAGCCTCGGGTGGCGGCGTAACCGCTCTGTCGCCCAGGCCAAAGTCGTCGCGGTGGCCTCATGACCGGCGGTGAGCAAGGTCAGTAATTCGTCTGCGACGTGCCGATCGGAAATGGGCTCTCCGTCCTCGTACCGGGCCTGTAGCAGCAGGGAGAGGACGTCCTGGCGGTCCTGGAATGCGGGGTCGGACCGCGCATCGGCGATCAACGAGTCAATGACCTCGTCGTAGCGACGTCGGTAATGAAGGAAACGTGCCCACGGCTTCCACGGCCCGAAATCGCGCCGAGCCGCCGGAGGCAACACCGCCATCCGGGATCCGAGAACCACAGCGGGCGGCAGCAATTCGCGCAATTCGCCGAGTGCGGCGCCCTCAGCGCCGAACACCGTCCGCAGGATCGCGTTGAGGCTGATACGCATCATCGGCCCAAGGGTGGCGAATTCCTCGCCTTCGGGCCAGGTCGCGATCTCACGCATCACTTCGTCTTCGACGATCTGCTCGTAGCCCGGCATTCGCTTCCCGTGGAAGGGCGGCACCAGCAGTTTGCGCCGCTGCCGGTGCTCGTCGCCGTCGAGGCTGAACGTCGAGCCCGGTCCGAGGACCGTGCCGAGGTTTGATGCCCGGCCCACAAGCTCAGTGCCGGTGGTGAACAGGTCCTTGACCAGGACCGGGTCGCTGATCGCCACGGTGGGCCCGAAGATCGGCAGGTTCAGGGTGAACGCGGAGCCATATCGCCTGCCGAGGGCACGCAGCGCTTTGCCTCTCGACGTGACGAATGCGACGCCTTGCACGATCTTGGGAACGTGAGGCCCGGGCGGGAGCCGCACGGGGTCGCTCGTCGCGTCGCCCATGTCGTTGCCTCTCCAGGGTGGTACTCCGAGGTACCAGGCAACGGTACCCCTCGGTACCGGCAGGGCACAAGCGGCCGTTGACCCGGGGGGAAACCACGGAAGTGCCAGTTGTGCCGTCTAGTCCGGCTTGTCGAAGCGTTGGCGTTGCCTGACGCCGTAAGCCGCCGACTTGACCGCGTCGTCGTCTTCGAGACCTGACCCCAGTGCGCCACCGATGGTGGCGATGGACGCCAGGAGCCAAGCCAGCTTCAAATAATCGAGCACGCCGACCGGATGACCGATTGTCCGCGAGAACAACTGCGGCGTGAGCACGAGCGCGGTCGTGAACAACAGAGTGCAAAACAGCGCCACATGCAGAACCGCGACACCGATCGTCAGCGTGATCAGCGTCGACACGTTGTAGAGGACAGCCCGATCCCGCTCAGTGGGCGACTCGGGCCTCTCCCACAGCTCATGGTCCACGATCAGCCAAGTCACCATCGCGGCGATGGAAAGTACCGTCCCGGCGGCCATTCGCCACGGCGCCATCGTGTCCGCGAACTGCCAGATCGTGTTGGTCGCCAACCCGGCCGCACCACTTGCAAACGCGCCCACGAGGGCCCGTGACAGTCCAAGTACCAGTTGCCAGGGCCGGTTGGCGTGAACCATGCCGAGCAACAGGCGAAGTCGTCGCAGACCCTTCGGTGCGAAGTATCTGAGACCTCCGTCGATCTGCGTCGACGGCAGGCGCGCTGCGTGCGATGGCACCAAACCGGGTTCGTCGATGATGTGGGCGACGGCCAATGCGACCAAGTCGGCGACGTGGCGGGAGATGAACAGCGGCCCCACCCCGGCGATGGAGATCAGCGCGAACCTGTGTTCCACGCTGATGTCGGCGATGACGGGCATCGTGTGATCCCGACGCGGAAGGTCGGTCAGGTAGATAACGACGTCCGCCTCTTTCCCGCCCGGATCCACGGTTTCGATCACTTGCAGAAAGGGTGTGTATTCGTGCGGGAGATATGGCTCGACGCGCAGCACGACTTCCCAGTCATAGGGCGTGCGTGTGCGCCCGGCGAGTTGATCAGGTAGCGAACGGGCGACGGCCCTGCCGAGGCTCGCGGGAGCCCCGGGATCGGCGATGAGGAGAATCACCAAGTGGCGACCCGGTCCGGTCACGGACTCCCCAGGTGTTGCCGGTTGGGTCACCATCATCAACGCCTACCCGAACCGGGGCTGACGAAACGCTGCGTGACTACTCCTCAAGGAGCGTCTCGGCAGCGATCATGGACGCCGATATCGCCGCGGGGAAGCCACCGTAGAAAGCGACATGCGTGATGAGCGCGGATATCTCATCGGTGGTCAGCCCGTTCTCGACCCCTCGCCGCAAGTGCGCGGGCAACTCTTCGGGCCGGTACAGGACGGTTAGGGCGGCAAGCGTGGCGATGCTGCGGTCCCGAGGGCTCAGCCGCTCGTCTGTCCATACTTTGGAGTAGAGCGGCTCGTTGATCAGTTCGGTCAGTTCCGGTGTGAAGCGCCGCGCGGCTTCGCGAGGCGACTCGGGAAAGTTCGGCATGAGTGCTCCCTGTCGATGACTGATGTGATGTGCCACCACGATATGTGCGGCAGATACCTCCCGCGCCGCGCATCGTAGGCACTGGACGAGAGCCGCGGGCAACGTCTCATTCCGACTTTTTCACCACAAGAATTGCGCCGGTGGATTTAGACTGAATCGGCTCCATCTCGCGGGATGCCAGGTGCATCGCCGACCAGGAAGGTAACGAGACGTCTGTGAATGAGTTTTCCATTCCAGCTGCGCTGCGCGAGCGTGCGAGCATGCAGCCCGATGACACAGCGTTCACATTCATTGACTATGAGCGGGATTGGAACGGTGTTGCCGAAAGCCGGACCTGGTCGCAGGTATATCGGCGAGCGCTAAGCGTTGCAAAGGAGCTCGAATTTCACGGGTCGACTGGTGATCGGGCGGCGATATTGGCACCACAGGGCCTCGGCTACATCGATGCACTTCTGGGAGCATTGCAGGCCGGGCTCATCGCAGTTCCGCTTTCGCTTCCGCTTGGTGGCGCCACCGATGAGCGCGTTAGTTCGGTGCTGCGCGATGCGTCGCCGTCTGTCATTCTCACGACGTCGGCTGTCATAAGCACTGTCGCCGAATATGTTAAGTCGCAGTCCGGCGAATCCGCTCCGTCAGTCGTTGAGGTCGACTTGCTCGACCTTGACGCCCCGAGAGGACCCAGGGCCAGGCGCGAGCATCACCCTGGCACGGCGTATTTGCAATACACCTCCGGGTCGACCCGTCAGCCGGCCGGGGTCATGGTGTCGAACAGGAACGTTTTAGCCAATTTCAGACAGATCATGTCCGACTACTTTACGGACTACGGACAGGTTGCCCCGCCAGACACCACCATTGTGTCCTGGCTGCCGTTTTATCACGACATGGGTTTGTATATTGGAATTTTCCTGCCGGTTTTAGCCGGACTTCGCACGGCGCTCACGAGTCCGGCGTCATTCCTACAGCGACCAGCCCGGTGGATGGAATTGCTGGCAAGCAATAGTCATGCATTCTCAGCTGCCCCGAACTTCGCTTTCGAACTGGCGGCACGAAAGACATCAGACGAGGACATGGCCGGGCATGATCTCGGGGACGTGCTAAGCATCCTTAACGGCAGCGAACAGGTACAGCCTGCGACCCTCAAGCGCTTCAGTGAGCGGTTCGCTCGCTTCAATCTTCGCGAGGCTGTGCTACGGCCGTCATATGGACTGGCAGAAGCAACGGTGTATGTGGCGACTCGCAGGCCTGCCCGACCACCAGAAATCGTCGACTTCGATTCCGTGGAACTGTCCAACGGGCACGCGAAACGCTGTTCAAGCGGAAGCGCTACACCGTTGGTCAGTTACGGTGTGCCGCAGTCCCAGACGATCCGCGTCGTCGATCCCGACACAAGTATCGAGCGTCCGGACCAAGCGGTTGGTGAGATCTGGCTGCACGGGCGCAACGTCGCAGCGGGCTATTGGCAAAAGCCAACAGAGACTGAGCGCACATTCGGTGGACGGCTTGTGGCGTCCTCGGCTGACACACCAGAAGAGCCATGGCTGCGGACTGGCGATTTAGGCTTCTTTTCCGAAGGCGAGCTGTTCATCATCGGCCGCATCAAGGATCTCTTGATCGTCTATGGACGTAACCATTCACCTGATGACATCGAGGCGACGATCCAGGAGATCACGCGCGGCCGGTGCGTGGCGATATCGGTTCCGGATGATCACACGGAGAAGCTTGTCGCCATCATCGAACTCAAGAACCGCGGCGACTCCCACGAGGATGCGATGGACAAGCTCGGTGTCGTCAAACGTGATGTTACCAAGGCCATCTCGAACTCGCACGGCCTCAGCGTCGCGGATCTCGTTTTGGTGCCGCCCGGCTCGATTCCCGTCACCACCAGCGGCAAGGTCAGGCGAGCGACTTGTGTCGAGCGGTACCGGCAGGATCAGTTCGCCCGCCTGGACGCTTAGGCAATATTGTGAGTTAGGTTCCGCCGTGAAATTCGCCCTGGCAAGCTGTGGAACTCGCGGCAACGTCGAGCTCTGCGCCCTAGTTGGTCTGGAGCTGCTGCGCCGAGAGCGTGAAGTGCGGACGACAGGCGTAGGCGTATGAAACTCGCGCAGGAATTCGATCCGCGGAGGAACGCACTGAACGCGTTCCGGTTAGCGCTGGCGATGGGGGTGATCCTGTGGCACTGCTACGTACTCACGGGCCGCGACGTGCCGTTTGCGCCAGCTCGCCAGCTTTTCAGCGAGATATGGGTCGACGGGTTCTTTGCGATCTCTGGATTCCTCATCACGTCGAGTTGGCTCGAGAATCCGCGGGTTCGCGACTACCTGGTCGCCCGAGCTCTTCGCATCCTCCCCGGGTTCTACATCTGCCTGATCGTCACCGCGTTTGTCATTGCGCCGATCGGTGTGGCGATTCAGGGTGGCCCGGCCGCGAAGCTGCTGCTGTCCCACGCGCCGATCGAGTACATCCTAAAAAACAGCGCAGTATGGATGTTTCAGTACGATATCGGCGCAACACCACGCGGTGTCCCATGGCGCGGCACATGGAACAGTTCTCTCTGGACCCTCGGATGGGAGCTGCTCTGCTACATCGGTGTTGCCGTTCTCGGCGTAGTCGGGCTCCTCAGTCGCCGGTGGCTTCTCCCTGCGGCGATGGCACTGTGCTGGTCCGGGCTGCTGCTGACTACAGTCTTTCTACCACCGAGTATGCCGCGCGACTGTGCGCGCTTCGTTGTCATGTTTTTGGCCGGAGCGCTCCTGAATCAGTTTCGGAACCTCATTCCCGCTCGATGGTCATTCGTCGTGGTGAGCGTGGTCGTCGTTCTACTCGCCAGCCTGCTGCCTGATTACCGGCTGGTTGCCGCCGTTCCGCTTGCTTACGCCGTCATCATTTCAGCTGCCCTCATCCACAACAAGCGCTTGAGACTACGTACGGATCTGTCGTACGGCGTGTACATTTACGCGTTTCCTATTCAGCAGTTACTGGTCATCTGTGGCCTTGGCAGTATGAATCCGATTGCTTTTTGGGCCATTTCGGCCGCAGCCAGCCTGCCGATCTCCGCGCTGAGCTGGTCCCTGGTCGAGAAGCCCGCGATGTCTCTGAAATCTCGTCTCGTTCGGAGGAGGTCTGCCCCGGACGGGGACCGTGAGCCGCAGCGGACTGTTTCGAGCTAGACCACCGGCAATGCGCACTGCTCCCTGGACGCGCCGAGCTGTGTCCGTCGCATCGCCGCTTGCGCGGTTACGACGTCAAGAAGCTGTTTTGACCCTTCGGGGGTATCGGTTCACGATTTGGCACCACGCTGAGCGTCCTTATTGGCGCTGATCCATGCTTAGGTGGCGCGAAAGAGATAATACCAAGCGGGGGAAACACCGTATTTTTGTACCTCTGCATTTCCGTACTTTGGTTCGGCATGACACAGCTGGTAACCATATTGTGAGAGTAGCGGAGTGAAAACGGTACCGTTGACCAGTCGTAAGTGTTCTCCGCCCTCCGCGCTCCCGTCGGGAACGATGAAAAGGTACTCGATCTTCAGTTCGGAACACCGGGAGACCCAGTAATCGACAGCCTCGATCGCGCATTCGGAGAAGCTGTGGATGTTGACCGCTAGGTCGATCATTCCGGCGACGAGGTCCTGTTGATCGTCGAACGCGACGACACGCGTGCGTACCGCACCCTTTCTTGACAAGTAATAGGAGGAAATAAAGGTCGACTCCGGGATAGCGTCGACGCAGAAATACGTATCGATGTTGCCAAGTGCTGTGGTGGCGCGGTAGGCGAGCCTGCCGTATCCCGCGCCGATATCGAGCACCTTCAACCCCGGTCGGCATGAGATCTGCAGCGCCCGCTCCAGGAACAGCAACTCACAGGTCGAATCAAGAAGATCACGGCTGACGAACCTCTCATTTCCGTCTTTGTCTTTGTCGCCTGTCGGAAAAGTAAACACGCCGTAGTCGCCGTCCTCAGTGAGGATGTCGAAAAGACCCAGCGTGTCGCTGGCCGCCAAATACAGGTACGTCAGAAGATGTTTTTCCGTCGTATTGTTCTCCTGGAACTGCCAGACGTAGCCGTTGTCACCTCGGAAATAGAGGAGATCCTCCGCCGTAATGTGACCGCGACGCCAAACGCGCGGTGTGCCGATGACGTCTGTCAGTCCCGCATAGCGCTGACGTAGCGCCTGAAGCTCAGGATTCGTCATCTGGAGGGCGGCGCGATCAGCGGGAGTAACGCCCCGACCCGAGTGCCGCGTTCGGTTGCGACGCCATGAACGGCCGTGCGCGCGGGCGACGTCGAACTGCTGCCGTGCCTCGCGCGAGATCATCCATTTCAGTGCCTCGACGCGCTCTCCCACCGACATGTTCTTCCCTCACCAAGCTTCAACTGCCGCTCTTTGTCTTCTGCCACATCATGCCGTCATACGAAAGATGCAGTGCGCAAAACACAACGAGCACTATCGCGCCAGCTGTCGGTGCTGCTGCCCGTTCAAGCCGGCGATGTCGACCCGCCGCTTTCGATCAACTCGCGCCCGTCGCCGGGCTGCGTCTACGCATGCGCGGCCCGACCCAGCAACACTGAAGCCGACGCGAGTGCAGTCAGCGGATATGCCGTTAGCCGCGATGTCTCGGCTTGCCGGCCATGTTTCTGCCTCTCGTGCTATCCACGCCTGCGAGAGGAGACGACCACCGCGTCATGGCGATTGAAAGACGTAGACGACTTCGCGCATCGAGGGCGTGGCGAGCACCGGTCGGCTATTGAAGCAGCGTCAACCATCATATGCCGTGAGGGTGATACAGTTCCCGTACTGCGACGTGCCGATGAGGATGAATTCTGCTTTGATGGTGTCTAGAGCACGCACATCGTGGTTGGCTGCGGCAGCCCTATGGCAAGCTGGGTGGGCTGAAATGCATTCTTGGTATAGTCACCCAACTAGTGCTCCTTGTATACTGAGCGGCGCTTTGAGGCGACATCGTGAGTCATTTGCCAGAACTAAATGGATCGCCCGACGACAACAACAGTACACAGCCTTGTGGCCTGTTCCATTCGCGTTGGCGTTGTCGGATTAATTGTGGAGCGCCTGACGGTAATCTTGCCCGCGTGGAATGCTGAGAAGACGATCGGCACCGCGGTCTCGTCCATTCTTAGAGGGCTTCCGCGCGATGGAAAGCTATTAATTCTCAACGATGCGAGCAGCGACGCTACCGGCGAAATTCTGGCAAGGTTGACTCGCGCCGACGGTCGCGTCGGCGTATTAAGGTCCGATGTGCAACTAGGCGTTGCCCGGGCCTTGAATGTATTGATCGACGCCGCCGACACCCCGCTTATTGCGCGGATGGATGCGGATGATATCGCACTTCCATGGCGGTTTCGCCATCAGATTCCTGCAATGTATCGAGAAAATCTTGATGTCGTATTTTCGCCGATAATTGCCTTCGGTCCTTGTCCCGTTGCGATCGAACCCCAAGCTCCGGTCTCCACCGGACCGGCCGCATCGCCATACGAGTTGCTGTTGGCGGACGCACTTATGCATCCGACACTTCTCGGTCGGCGAAGCACCATTGTGGGTGCGGGAGGCTATCGCCGAGTGCCTGCCGAAGATTGGGATTTGTGGATCCGCATGGCGCTACGAGGTTCGCGCTTGGGTCGAATCGCCTTGCCAACTCTTTTGTATCGTCGCCATGCCGAACAGGTTTCGGCTACGAAGGTATGGCAGAAAGCGCTTGCGCATGGAGTCGAGACGGCACAGGTTCATCAGGAACTTAGTCAACGACTCCTTGGATTCAGCGAAGCCGGCGCGTACACGGCTCTGAGTGTGCCGTCCGCCGGGCCCAAAGAAGTGAGCGCAGCCATGAACCTTATTAAGGCGGTTCGGATGGCGGCGAACGCGTTTCCCTTTAGAGATCGTTTATCGATGCGAACGACTGCGCGAATGGCGATGCTGAGGATGAGGGGCATATACGGGACCGATTTGTGACCCCGCTCAAGGCGCGGCTCGGAACGGGCTAGGCGCGGTGCGGGACTGCAACATTGTGCACAAATCAGCAGGCGAACCCGACTTGGAGTTGAAGCCACGAAAGGCAAGGCCGGCCACCTCAACCTGTGGGCAGCGGTGCACCCGGACGATGTAGCCGAATGCGTTCGGCACCAGCATCATTGACATGGATGCCGGTTTAATGAGTCGGCGCGAGGTCGTGTGCTATCGGGATCTGCTGGTGTAGCGCCCCAACGTGCCGGTCATCACGACCGTGAGGCGATCCCTCCGGACGGGATGCCGCCCCATTCCTTGGCGAAGCGGTAGATCCGGTACGAGAACTCCCCGCTGTGCACTGCACGGTATAGCCCCGAGCCTTGCGAAGCGGTGGCCTCGCGGGCTACGCCGTGCACGTACGCCGGGCCGCGGTGACTGACCAGGTCCGGCGTGCGCTGCGAATTTCTCTCCATGCCGCGCGAAATCTGCGAACCGATGTCGGCGTCCGAAAGGAGCCGCATCGGGGCGTCGGCCAGCGCCGACTCCCACTCGGCGATACAGACGCGGGGGCGGAGATCGGCGTACAGGAAATGCCCGCCAGCACGCAGCACGCGCGCCACCTCGGCGAGGAAACGGGAGAAATGAGGGTAGCAATGCGAGGATTCGATATTGATCACCGCATCGAAGGATTGGTCGTCGAAGGGCAGGTTCTCGGCATCGCCCCGCACGAAATCCAGGCCGGCCAGATTGTGCCTTTTTCGGCAGAAGTCGATACCGGCCGGGTTCAAGTCCAGCCCCGTGTAGGAAGCCGGGCGCAAGGTGCGCATAAGGTATGAGGCTCCGCCGCCGTGTCCGCAACCGACCTCCAGCACCCGTTTGCCGCTGAGGTCCACCTGGGTCGCCGTGCGGTGATAGAGCTGGATGCAGAACCGGTTGGCCTCGTCGGACGCCGCCAGCGGCAGGGCCATCGGCGGATCCTCCTCATAACCGAAGTTGAGGAACACCACGTCTTCGGCGCTGTGGTAGCGGGTGTGGTAGCGGGTGAGGAGGGGGAACGTGTACTTCGCCATGAGTTTCATCACGAACGGGCTGAATACGAGGCGGTAGACGAAGGGGTTGTATACCAGGCGGTAGGTGTGGGCCATGGGGGCAGTATGACAAGAACGGGCGGGTGCAACACGGCGAATTGGGCACCCAGTCTGCAACCCGCCCACGACTACAGTACGAACCACGATGGCTTCAAATTCTCAGTACTAATGCTTGGAGCATTCCTCCCCACTCAAAGCGCTCCGCACACGGATCAACGCGCCGATTTTTCAGGTCGAAGTAGCTCGAATCGAACGGGCAGGATACCGGTAGGAGACACAGGCAGTGAGCCCGCGCGCGGTCGTGGTATCCGGCTCTGATGGTGTAGCGCGGCAACGTGCTCGTGGTCACGGCCGTGAGGGGATCCCTCGGGACGCGACGCCCCTCAGTTCTTGGCGAAGCAGTACATCCGGTACGAGAGTTCCCCGTTGCGCACTGCGCGGTATAGCCTTCCGCCTTGCACGCCGGTTTGACCGCGGGCAACGCCGTGTAGGAATGTTGGCACGCGGCGATTGATCAGATCCAGCCACTGCTGCGAGTTTTTCTCCATGCCGCGCAGAATCTCGTCATCGATGACCTTTTCCGACGTCAGGCGCAATGGGGCGTCGGCCAGCGCCGCCTCCCACTCGGCGATACCGACGCGGGGGCGGAGATCGGCGTACAGGAAATGCCCGCCCGGACGCAGCACGCGCGCCACTTCGGCGAGGAAACGGGAGAAATGAGGGTAGCAATGCGAGGATTCGATATTGATCACCGCGTCGAAGGATTGGTCGTCGAAGGGCAGGTTCTCGGCATCGCCCCGCACGAAATCCAAGCCGGCCAGATTGTGCCTTTTTCGGCAGAAGTCGACGCCGGCCGGGTTCAAGTCGAGCCCCGTGTAGGAAGCCGGGCGCAAGGTGCGCATTAGGTATGAGGCTCCGCCGCCGTGGCCGCAACCGACCTCCAGCACCCGATTGCCGCTGAGATCCACCTGGGTCGCCGTGCGGTGATAGAGCTGGATGCAGAACCGGTTGGCCTCGTCGGACGCCGCCAGCGGCAGGGCCATCGGCGGATCCTCCTCATAACCGTAATTGAGGAACACCATGTCATCGGCGCTCAACAGGCGGGTCCCTAAGGGGTACCCGTACTTCGTTTTGAGTTTCTCAGCGAATGGGCTGGCTATCAGGCGGTCGATCACGGTCACGGGGTGAGTATGACAAGGATACGCAAGGCAACACAGCGAATTGGCTACGCTGTTCCCGCCCACCCATGCCGCGGCGCCCGTCATATCAAACCGTTCCCAGGCCTCGCTGACCAGCGCCACCAACGCGATCGCCCGGTGATCGGGCTGGGACGACTCCCCGCCACAGCGCTTCCTATTTCTCGTGCTATCCACGCCTAACCTGTTCCCGAGATCACCTCCAGAGGTGTGGCTCGGCGGCAGTGTCTGCGCGAAACGTCCGCGCTGGGCGTCGTCCGCGCCTTGTCCATTAACCATTTGGCGAACGATATTTCGTCACGGCCGGAGACAGATCCGCCGTCGGCGTGTAGCGTAAACTTTCTCTTACTACTTCAGTAGATGGTGAGCACCATGGCCGAAAAGTTACCGGTTGTTGCAGCCATTCCTAACTACAATATGGGCGATAATCTTCGCAAACTCGTCCCACAGGTATTAGCGCAGCGCTACGACGGCGTCTTTGTACTCGACGACGCCTCCACGGACCACAGTGTCGACGTGGTTCGTGAGTTCGACGATGAAGTGAAGTTGGTGCAGAGCAGCGAAAACCGGGGTGCCGGCGCTAATCGTAATCAGATAATCGACCATGTCGGGGACGGAGCAATTATCCACTTCATTGACGCCGACATGGATTTGGAGACGGCCGAAATCCCCTCGGTGGCGAGAGAAGTTGTCGCGCGCTATGCCGACCGAGGAGTCGGTTTGGTCGGCGGGTTGGTTAGGCAACTAGATGGCGGTCAGTTCCCATACAATTATGGTGCGGTGTTCTCTCTGTGGGGAAATCTCACGTCGAATTTTCCGCGGGCAATAGACCGCTTGAGGGAAACGCCGCGGCTCGCCGACGCGATACAACGAGTGGCTGCGCCATTCATGAAAGATTGGCCCAACGTACTTGAGCCTCCTGCTCCGGCACCCGCTTACTGGGTTTCTGAAGCAAATATGCTTGTTCGCTCCAGCGTATTCAGGTCCGTTGGCGGCTATGACCCTGTACTGAGATCACACGAGATTCAGGATTTAGCTATACGTCTCGAAAAGCAGCGCATCAAGCGGCAGTTCGATCCGAGCATCAAGGTCATTCATAACCACATTGATGTCAGGGGAAAGAACCGCAACAAGTGGGCGAACAAGGCGATGCTTCATCTGATACGCAAACACGGACTATTTCGTTTCTTGACCGACCACTAGCCTGATGCGGCGGCGCCCCCAGAGAAATTGGGGGTCCAAAATGTCGGGAACCATCCTTCGCCACGCTCATTCTCCGCGAGATCGGGGAAGCCACCTTCGCCAGCTCAGATTCTGCCCACACCGCTCGTAACCATGAATAAGCCGACCACGCAGAGCACGAAGGTGAAGACCGCCCGGCGGTGAGCGCGTAACCAACCATGCACCGGCATAACGACGGCTTGCGTCTTCGCAGGCGATACCAGGCAACCAACAAGGGGAATTTCGACGATCGCGAATGCCACGAGCGCGAACATGAGCGCCGAGCCGACTTGCGTTACGGCACCTGCTCTGGAGGCCAGAATGACGATCATCGCTCCCCAGAACTCCACGAACTGCGTCGACGTCAACAAGCCGGCGACAAACGCCGACCCCAGCGACTCCCCTTTAAGCAGGCGGGACCACGACAGTCGCGAGGACACGTTCGGTGCTCGCGGCTGGAGTACTGGGGCGCACGCATCACCGCCCGGCGTCGGTGCGTATGCTGCCTGACGCACCGAGGAGCGCACGGCGAGCATCGCAGCGGTCGAAAGCGCGAGCGCACCAAGGGCGATCTGGATGGGCGGGACAACCGGGCTTTTGGCGACGGAAGTCACGACTCGCACAACGGGAAGCATGAAGTCACGTAGCAGGAACAGCGCAACCAGGCCGGTGCCGAAACCCGATGCCATGAGACCGAGCCAGTACGCGAGCAGATTGTGCATGGGCCGTTGGCGCGAAATCAAAAGCACCATGATCCCGATCCGCACCGGGTCCTGTGCTGCGCTAATCGCGAAGAACAGGACTCCGCCCCACATCAGCCAAACCCCGATAGGCTGGCGGTGTCTTCCAGGAGATCGGCGACCGCGGTAACGCTTTCGGCGGGTTTGGTCATCCGAGTGGCGATCTCGCGGGCTCGAGTGCCGTATTGCGGGGCGAGGATGCGGCGAAGCCCGGCGACCAGCGATTCCTGGGTCGTCGTCGAGAAGCGCCGGGCGGAACCGACTTTGAGCCGTTTGACCTGAGCGGCCCAGATCGGCTGGTCGGCGGTGACCCAGAGGATCAAGGTGGGGATTCCGGCTCGCATGCCCGCGGCCGTGGTGCCGGCACCACCGTGGTGCACCACCGCGCGGCAGGACGGGAATAGGGCCGCGTGGTTCACCGCCCGCACAACCTTGACGTGGTCAGAATGTGGGATGCTGCTGAAATCATTTGCGCCGCTGCAAATCAACGCCCGCTGGCCCAACTGCGTGCAGGCGGTGCTGATCATGGCGACTGTGTCGGCGGCCGATTGGACCGGCATGCTGCCGAAGCCGAAGTAAAGCGGCGATGTTCCGGCAGCAATCCACGACGCGACCTCGTTGTCGGCATCCGTCGGCAACTCCATCGTCAGCGCGCCGACGAAGGGCCGTCGGCCATCCCATTCCGACCATTCCGCCGCCAGCCCAGGAAAGTAGAGCTTGTCGTAGGCCTGGATCTCGAGCGATCCGCGTTCCACGATCCGTCGCGTCGACGGTGCGGTTGCGTTCGGCAGGCCCAGTTCACGGCGTTGGGTGTCTTCGGCCTCCTTCGTCATGCGCCAATGCAGCCACCAGAGCGAAGAAATCGCGGACCGGATCAACGGCGACGGCAGGAACGGAAAAAGCTGTCCGTTGACCCGCACCGGGAAGCAGTGCAGCGCAGCCACCGGAATGCCGTAATACTCCGCGACGTTGGCGGCGAGCCCCTGCTGGATCATGCCCGTCAAGAGCAGGTCAGCCCCGTCTGCCAGCGACGTCAGCGTCGTGCCCATCTCCGCCCAGACCCGGCTGAGGTACTCCTTGCCTGCGCGCACCACCCTGATCGGAGTCTGGATATTCCAGAAGTTGCGGACGAAATCCTCCTCGTGCATCTCCCGCGAGTCCGGCCCGAAGGCGACCGCAGCGAGCCCGGCCGACTCGACGAAGCCAACCATGTTGGGCGGGACGGCAATACGCACTTCGTGACCTCGGCGCAGCAGCTCCAGAGCGGCTGCGGCGAACGGCTCGACATCGCCGCGACTGCCATGGACTGCCAGGGCAAATTTCATCGGCGGAACCTACTTCGTGTGGGCGAGGTCCGGGGTATCGGCAATTTCCTGACGATCTTCGACCGGTCGTTCGCCGTTGGCGCCCATCTGACCGTCGACCGCCGTTTCCGGCACGTCGGCGGTGGGAGGAGTTGCCGCACCATTCGCACCGACCGGCGCGCCTTGGGCCGCATTCGTCACGGGCGGCATCGGCACACCGGCCGCACCGAGCGGTGGTGGGGGCTGGTGCGGGAGATATTCGGGGCATAGCTGACGGTTCTGACGGTGACGCTCGGCGACCGTCGCCGGCAGAGGCACGCGGGTCAGCCGATCGCGGACGTCGCTCGTTGGGCGACGGGGCGCCGGCAGAGGCACGCGGGTCAATCGACCGCGGTTGTCGCTCATTGGGCGATAGGGCGTCGGTACCGTCGGCACCCGTTCTGCCCGCGCAACCGGCGAGCGCAGCCGGGCAGGGGATCGTGCCGGCCACCAATTAGCCCGGCCGACCAGTGCCGCAATGGCCGGCACCGTGACGGTGCGCACCAGGAACGTATCGAGCAGGATCCCCATGCCGAGTACGAAGCCGGCCTGGACCATCATGCTGATGCTGGCGAACAACAGGCCGAACATCGAGGCGGCGAAGATGAGACCCGCTGACGTGATTACGGCGCCGGTGGAACCCACGGTGCGGATGACCCCGAAACGCACGCCGTGCGGCGACTCGTCACGGATCCGGGAGATGAGCAGCAGATTGTAATCGGCACCCACAGCGACCAATATGATGAAAGTCAGCCCGGGAACGCTCCAATGCAGCTCCTGGCCAAGTATGAATTGAAATACGATGACGCCGATGCCAAGCGCCGACAAGTACGAGATCACCACCGAGCAGATCAGGTATAACGGCGCAACGATCGATCGCAGCAGAGCGATCAAGATCAGAAGCACAATGATGACGGTCGCGATGACGATGAACCGCTCATCCTGGTTGTAATAGTCACGCGTGTCCCGGAGTCCGGGTGAGATCCCCGCCATCGATATCTTGGCGTCCGCCAGCGCAGTATTCGGTTGAGAGTTCCGAGCGGTGTCGGTGATCGAATTGACCTGATCCATCGCGGCGACGCTGAACGGATTGAGTTTGGTCTGTACCAGGTACCGCGCCGCATGCCCGTCGGGCGAGATGAAAATTCCAGCGGCTTTCTTGAAGTCGTCCTGAGTCAGCAGCTGCGGCGGAATGTAGAACCCCGCCATCGATGGAGACGACGCGTCGTACTTCATGGCCAACAGAAAACCCGACGCGTCGCCCAGGCCGGCGCCCATCTTTTTGGTCTGCTCGACCAGCTGTTGCACACCGTCGGCCAATCGCCGACTGCCGTCGGCGAGTTGACCGGCGCCCTGTTGCAGGGTGGCCAGGCGGGACGGCACGCCGCCAGGATCGGCGCCGGCCAGCGATCGCATCGCGTTGGCTGCGGTGTTGAGTCCTTGCCGCAAGCCCTGTGCCGTCGACTCCAGGGTCTGCGTTGCCTGGGTCGATTGCAGCTGTCGAGCCAGATCCGCAACCTTGTCGAAGGTCCCGCTGTTGCGCACCGCGTAAAGGCGCTGAAGCTGGCTGCGAGAGTCGACGCAGGCCGGATCGGTGGCGCAGGTCGGGCTGGCATCAAGAGCGGTCAGGATAGGGCCGACCGAGCCCACAGTGGCGTTGACCTCTGCAATGTTCACCCCGAGCGTAGCGCCGAGAGTTTGCATGCTGCTGACGAGCTTGGCCGCGTTGTCGATGTCGTTGAACGTCTGGCCGCCGCCGAACTGGTTCTGCAGGAAAGTAAGGGCGTCGACCAGCCCGCGGACACCGGCCACGGCTTGACCGACTTGGTTTCGTACGTCGCCGAGACTGGTGGCCAGCAGGTCGGCACCGTTGGTCAGCGTGTTGAGGTCGTTGGTGTGGCCATTGATCTGTTGGGACGCGTCGTTGAGCTTCCCGCCCACCTCACCCGCCTGATAGGCCAACCCGGCCTGTTCCAGCGATTCACCCATGGGCCGGGTGATGCCCCGGACCATCGCGATACCGGGCAGCTGACTTACCCGCCGAGCCATTTCCTCAAGGTCGGCAAGGGCTTTCGGGTTCCGCAAGTCGTGTGGCGACTGAACGAAGAGGTACTCAGGAATGATCGAGTCCAACGGGAAATGGCGAGCCATCGCGGAATACCCGGCGGCGCTCTCGACCGAAGCGGGCAAGGTCTTGCGATCGTCATAGTTGTAGCGGGCCACACCCGCGCAGCCAGCCAGAAAGCCGAGCACAATCAGACTGGCGACCAGGTGGGTTTTCGGCCGGCGCACAATGCGAATTCCCGAACGTCGCCAGAAACGACTGGTGAGATCGCGCCGTGGCCTGATCCAACCTCGCCGCCCGGCGAGCACGAGGATGGCCGGGAGCAGAGTGACCGCGGCCAGGAACGCCACACCGATCGCAATCGCCAATGCCGGACCAACGGTGGAAAACACCGGCAATCGGGTGAAGATCATCGCGAGGAAGGTGACCGCCACGGTGGCCGCCGACGCGGCGATCACCTTGCCGATGGACGTCAAAGCGCGCTTCACCGCTTGATCCGAATCCGCGCCGAGCCTCACGTAGTCGTGGTAGCGGCTAATCAGAAAGACGGCGTAATCCGTTCCAGCGCCGAACATTACCCCGCTCATGAAGATAATGGTCTGGCTTGAAACGCCGAGGCCCAGTTCGGCAAACCCCGCCAGAGCAGCCTGCGCGGTCGCCAGGGATATGCCGATCGTGATCAACGGCACCAGCATGGTGAGCGGGTTGCGGTAGACGATCAGCAGGATGAGGAGCACCATGATCACGGTGCCGGTTTCGATCAGATGCAGATCTCGCTCACTGAGGTCGGTGAGGTCCGCCGTGGTGGCCGCGGGTCCGGCCATGTTGGCCGTCAGTGTCGATCCCGAGACGGTCTGCTTGACGACGTCAGCGACATGTTTGTACGCCAACCTGCCTTGGGGTGAGCCCATATCGCCGGCGAGGCCAATTGGTAGATACCAGGCCTTATTGTCCCTGCTGGTGAACACCTCTCGCACTTGCGGTGTGCTGAGGACGTCCTGGAACGCCACGACGTCCCGCGTGTTCTGGCGCAGCCTGTCGACCAGTGTGTGGAAGGTCTTTTCGTCGGCGGGTCCCAGCCCTTTCTCGTCGGTCAGGACGACCAACAGGACGTTGTCTGATCCTTTGTCGTGAAACGCCTCAGCGATCTCACGGGACGTGACCATCACCGGGGCGTTGTCGGGCAGCATGGCTGCCTGCTGTCGTCCGGCTATCACTGGCAGTGGTGGCAACGTCAGCGACAGGGTGGCGGCGAGCACGATCCAGAACCCGATGATTAGCAGCGGCCACCGGACGGCTAGATTGCCCAGCCGTTGGAAGCTACCCCCGGTTCCGGTTGCGCCCGTTCTGTCCATCCGCTGTAACACCTGTCCCCCTAAACATCGGGACTGGGAAAGCCCTGGCAAGAGCAGCGTTTTCGTGCTTCGAACATGATCACACTGGTGTCAGGTGGGGTTGGCCGTTGTTGGGCAGCGGAGCTGCCGCTGCATCGAGGCCCTCGGCGACGCGCACGTACACGGATTTCAGCGTCGCTATATAGCGAGTGACTGATTCGCGGGCGACCGGATTGTCCGGGAACAACACAAGCAGCCGAGTCTCCTTCTCAAACCGATTCACCCGTATATCGAATTGGGCCGGAACCCCCCCGTCATGGCAGATCCTCGCATTCAACCCGTCATCCAAATGAGAGTTGACGAGAGCAGAAAGCGGAGGAATGCCGGCGTCGAGGTAAAACAGCAAGGGAACGCGTAGTCGGGGCCTCGTCAGCCACGGCGCTAATTCCAGTACGCGACCCCACGGCACGCTCGCCAGGTCTTTACCCGAATCAAAGGATTCCTGCGCGGCACGGGCGGTGTCACCGAAAGACGATCCGGTGATGGGTACGGTGATCGGAACAAAGCCGGTGAACCAACCCGTTGTCATGAAGTCCGTTGGAGTGCTGCGGGTATCACTGGCAATAATTCCGTAGTATGTCTTCGCGCCGGTCAACTGGTGTTCTGCGAGAGCGGCGCAGGCGAACACACCGCCGCTGAAACGGGCACCCGCTGCGATGCAAGCGGATTCGAATGCGGCTGTCTGCCGCTCGTCCATCAGCTGTGCGCTCATCAGGTCGGTGGGCGCCGACGCACCGAGTGGCAGTGGGCACTTCGGAAGGGTACCGTCATTGTTTTCAAAGAACTCGATCCATGCGCGTACCTTTGGGTCGTCCAAGGTGAGGGCGGAAATGCGCTGGTACTGCTTGCCGCAGTAATCGAGATAGCTGCCTGGGTCCGGCAGCCGGATTGGCGCTCCTCCTCTCACCAGGGCCGCGTACATCATGTGGATCTCGGTGAATACCACGCCGATAAACATCGCGTCGATGTGGAGATGATCAACGCACACGCAAAATGTGAAGTGGTCCGCGTGTTGAATAACTATGAAGCGGAAGCAATCCCACTGCAGCGGATTCGGGGTGGCCAGTACGAGCTCTTGCCATTCAGTTGGCGCCATCTCGCCGTGCTTGGTCGGGACGAATTCGATGTCCGCGGGGTGATCGATGGTCCGACGAACGATGTGCTCTGCGTCGGTCTGCTCGAACCAGCTGCGGTAGGTGTCGTGGCGACGAAGGTGCGCGTTGATGACGTGCGTCATGACCCGGATGTCACACCGACCCGGTATGTCCCATCCGGTGATGCACAGCCGTGCCATATCGAAACCCTGGGCCGCGTACGCGCAATAGCTACGAAGGTGTTCGGTTTGCATGTAGCTGGCCGGCACAGCACTCATCGGCGCTTGCCGGGCTTTCGCGATCGCCGCAGGGGAGGGCTGCCACGACACGGTTGAGCCCGGGCTCGGCACCCAGTCCTGGATTGGTCCGATCACCACTTTCCCTAGTGAAACCACGTTCCCTCCTAAGTTCTCAGCAGCTTCGGCTCAGCAGATACTTCGACCGCGGCGATGGCTGTCACACCGCTTTGTCTTGCAGATCGGCCAGGGTGTCGCACAGGTGATCCGCCAAACCGCGCACGGTGGTGATGTCGGTCGAGCTGATGCGTATCCGGGTTTCAGTCTCGATGTGGGTGCGCAGTTCAAGGTTGCCCAACGAGTCAACGCCGTACTCGGAGAGCTGACGGTCCGGGTCGACGCTGCGGCGCAGGATCCGCCTGACCTGGTCGGAGACCAGACGCCGTAGCCGGGCAGGCCACTCGTCCGGAGGCAGCGAGTTCAGCTCGGTAAGGAATTGGCTTGTCCCCTTTCGGCTTTCTTTCGTCGATCGGAACGCCTCAGCGAACCGACTGCGTTGCGAGAGCGCGGTCAACCACGGTGCGTTGACGATCGGCGCGTACCCGGTGTGCGCGCGATCGTGCCGCAGCAGCGCCTGGAAGGCGTAAGCGCCTTCCTCGGGAGTGATCGCGGTGTCGGCGCTTTCGGCCAGGGCGGTGGCGCGGCCGATCTCCGCCCACGCTCCCCACGCAATTGCGGTAGCCGGAAGGCCATGAGCGCGGCGCCAGTGGGCGAAGGCGTCCAGCCAGCTGTTGGCCGCGGCGTAGGCGCCCTGACCGGGCGAGCCCACTAACGCAGCCGCCGAGGAGAACACGCAGAACCAGTCCAGTGGCTGCGCGGCCGTAGCGCGGTGCAGGTGCCAGGCGCCGTAGACCTTCGGCGCCCAGTCACGGTCGATGAGCGCGTCCGTGATGTTGGTCAGCGCGGCGTCCTCGACCACCGCCGCCGCGTGCAGCACACCGCGCACCGGAAGCCCGGTCGCGGTCGCGGATGCCACCAGCCGCTCCGCAGTGCCGGCTTCGGCGATGTCGCCGCACTCCACCACGATGTCCGCACCGACCGACCCGATGAGCTCGATCATCTCCAGCGCCTTGGGAGTTGGCTGCGAGCGGGAGGTGAGCACGATCCGGCCACAGCCCGCCGCGGCCATCTTCTCGGCCAGGAAGAGGCCGAGACCACCAAGTCCGCCGGTGATGATGTAGGCGCCATCGCGGCGGAAGACCCGAGCCTGCTCCGGAGGTACCACCACATTGCTGTGCCCCACGTGCGGGACGTCGAGCACGAGTTTGCCGGTGTGCTGGGCCGCGCTCATGACCCGAATGGCGGTCGCCGCGTCCTCAAGCGGATAGTGCGTGCTTTCCGGGATCGGCAGTGAGCCATCGGCGGTGAGTTGGTACACCGTCTTCAGCAGGTCGCGAATCTTCTGCGGGTGGCTGACGGTCATCAGACCCACGTCCACGCCGAAGAACGCGAGATTGCGACGGAACGGGAAGAGTCCCAGCCGGCTGTCGCCGTAGATGTCGCGTTTGCCGATCTCAACGAATCGCCCACCGAGCGCCAGCAGTTCGATGCCCGCGCGCTGTGCTGCGCCGGTCACCGAATTGAGCACGATGTCGACGCCACACCCCTCGGTGTCGTGGCGGACCAAGTCGGTGAACCCGATGCCGCGCGAGTCGTAGACGTGTTCAATTCCTATGTCGTGCAACGACTGTCGGCGCTGCTCGCTGCCTGCGGTTGCGAAGATTTGCGCTCCGGCGGCCCGGGCGATCGCGATCGCCGCCTGCCCGACCCCACCGGTCGCGGAGTGAATCAACACCCGATCACCGCGGGTGATCCTGGCCAGGTCGTGCAGGCCGTGCCACGCGGTGGCGTGCGCCGTGGTCACCGCCGCCGCCTGCTCATCGGCCAGCCCCGGGGGCAGCGTGACGGCCAGGTTGGCGTCGCAGGTGACAAAGGTGCCCCAACAGCCGTTGGCGGACAGGCCGCCGACGTGATCGCCCACCTGGTGATCGGTCACATCCCGCCCCACCGCGGTCACCACCCCGGCGAAGTCGGTACCCAGCTGCGGCAGCCGTCCCTCCAAGCTCGGGTATCGGCCGTACGCGACAAGGACATCGGCGAAGTTGACGCTGGACGCGCTGATCGCGACCTCGATCTGTCCCGGACCCGGCGGAACGCGGTCGACGGCGGCAAGTTCCATCGATTCGAGGTCACCAGGCGTGCGGATCTGCAGTCGCATGCCGTCATGCTGGTGGTTGACCACGGCGGTTCGCCGCTCCTCGGGGCCCAGCGGAGCGGGGCACAACCGCGCGGTATACCACTGGCCGTTGCGCCAGGCCGTCTCATCCTCTTCGGACCCCACCAGCAGTTGCCGTGCCAGCTGCTCGGCATCGGTGTCCTCGTTCACATCGATTTGGGTCGCGCGCAAATGCGGATGTTCAGTAGCGATCACCCGCATCAAGCCACGCAGCCCGGCCTGCTCCAGGTTGGCCCGGTCGCCGGCCACCACCGTCTGGGCATTCCTGCTGACGAGGTACAGGCGAGGCGGTTCAGCCGGGATGTCCGGCAATGCGCGGGCGATGCGCACCAGATGACGCACATACTCCCCGCCCCGGCCGGCGCACTGCTCATCCGGGTTGCCATTCTTCGGGCCCGTCAAGATGACCACGCCCGTGAATTCGCCGCTACCGAGGTGCGAGCCGAGCAGTTCGGCGTTGGCCCGGTGGTCGGAATGCTTTGGCCACACCATCGTCGCGCATTGCGAGCCCTCGGCTTTCAACGCGTCGGTCAACTTGGTGCCGACCAGATCCGCTGTCGTGCAGGTGCTGACCAAAAGCCACGCGCCAGGGTCGGCATGGTCAGCCGCCGGCAACGTTCGCTGCTGCCATTGGATGGTCAGCAGGCGCTCGGCCAGCACACGATCGCGGGTGCTGGTCTCGGTCATCCCGGTACCCAGCTTCAGCCCGCGCACCGTCAGCAGGACTGTCCCGTGCTCGTCCAAGACATCGAGGTCCGCCTCGACCACGGCGGTGTCGGCAACGGTCAGCCGCGCATAGCAGTAGTGCGCGTCGCGGGTGGGACCGTAGGTACGCAGCCGACGTACGCCCAGCGGCAAGAGCAAACCACCGGCGGCGGCAGCCTGGACGTCGGGATGCACTGCGACGGACTGAAAGCAGGCATCCAGCAGGGCGGGATGCACTGCGTAGCCATTCTGCTGCGATCGGATGGAGCTGGGCAGGCTCACTTCGGCCAGCACGGTGCTGGCTGCCCCTTCCGCCGTGCGCGCGGCGGCCAGCCCGGTGAACGCAGGACCGTACTGGATACCGCGCTCGTCGAACCAGTGCCGCAGCTCGGTTCCTGCCGTGCGGCACGGGTGGGCCGCGAGCAGCGCCTCCATGTCGTGCGCGGGGCGTTGGTGCGCATCATCCACGGCATGCAGGACCCCGCCGGCTCGCCGCGCACGTTCGCCGTCCCGGTCGGTCTCTACCGTGAAGCTGACGACGCCCGGCGACGTGACAGAGGCGGCCGCGGCGACCGGGGTGCTCTCGTCGAGCAACAGCATCTGCTCGAACCGGATGTCGCGGACCTCGGATGCCTCGCCGAGGACCGCGCGAGCCGCCGCCAGCGCCATCTCGCAGTAGGCAGCCCCCGGGAGCGCGGCCACCTGGTGCACCTGATGGTCACCGAGCCACGGCAATGCCTCGGTGCCCACCTCCGCCTCCCAGGCGTGGCGCTCGGGCTCCTCGCGTAAGCGCACATGCGCGCCCAACAGCGGGTGCACTGAAACCGTGCAGCCGCCACGTGTCGGCGAGTCCTGACCGTCGCGACTCAACAGCAGCGAACGGCGGGTCCAGGTCGGCAGCGGCGCATCTACCAGCCGTCCACCGGGATAGATCATCGAGAAGTCGACAGCGGCGCCCGCGGTGTACAAATTCGCCAGGAAGTCGCGCAGCCCGTGCGGCAGCGCTTGTTCCCGCCGCATGGCGGCCAGGGCGACCAGCGGTACGTCGAAGCTGCGGGCGGTCTGCTCGACGGCGTGGGTGAGCAGCGGGTGTGGTGCCAGCTCGGCGAAGACCCGGTAGCCGTCCTCCAGTGCCGCCTGCACCGCCGCCGCGAACCGCACCGTGTGACGCAGGTTGTCCGCCCAGTAATCGGCATTGCACGCCGGGCGCTCACGCGGGTCCAACAGCGTCGCGGAGTAGTACGGAACCTCCGGTGTCCTCGGGGTGAGGTCAGCCAGGACTTCGGCCAGGTCGTCGAGGATCGGATCGACTTGTGGGGAGTGCGATGCCACGTCGACGGTCACCTCGCGTGCCATCACGTCCCGCTGTTCCCATGCCGCGACCAGATCGCGCACCGTCTCCGTCGCGCCGCCGATGACCGTGGACTGCGGCGAGGCCACGACTGCCACCACTACGTCGTCGGCGCGGGCCATTAGCTCCGAAAGCACTTGCTGGGCGGGCAGCTCCACTGACGCCATGGCACCGGAACCGGCGATACGGGACATCAGCCGCGAGCGTCGGCAGATCACGCGGGCCCCGTCTTCCAGGGACAGCGCGCCCGCGACAACGGCTGCCGCGGCCTCTCCCAGCGAATGCCCGATGACCGCGCCCGGGCGCACCCCGTAGGACTTCATGGTGGCGGCCATGGCCACCTGCATGGTGAACAGGGTCGGCTGGATCCGCTCGATACCGGTCACGGCCTCGGGCGCCGACATCGCCTCGGTCACCGAAAACCCGGACTCCGCCGCGATCAGCGGCTCCGCCTCGGCGACAATCGCAGCGAACACGGGTTCGGTGGCGAGCAGGCTGGCGCCCATCGCGGCCCACTGCGAACCCTGCCCGGAGAACAGCCAGACCGGTCCTGGATCGTCCAGCCCCACCGCGGCCTGATGCGGAGTGTCGCCGTCGGCGACCTCCCGCAAAGCCTCTGTCAGCTCCTGGTGAGTGCTGGCCAGCACGGCCGTGCGCACCGGCCGGTGCCCGCGCCGGCGCGCCAGGGTGTAGGCGAGATCTGGCAACGTCACGACGTTCGCACGGGCCTCTACCCACGCGGCCAACCGGCCAGAGGTCCGGCGCAATTCGTCAGCCGATGTAGATGACAACGCAAACAGCAGTGGTGCCGTCATCGGGGCTGCGGGTTCCATGTCGTCGTCTGGTCCGAGGTGCTGGCCAGCGCTCTCGGGTGCTTGCTCCAAGACCGCGTGCACGTTCGTTCCCGACAACCCATACGAGGACACGGCGGCCCGTCGTGGGTGGTGGGCGTTGGTGGGCCATGGCGTAGTCTTTTGTGGCACAAAGAGTTCCGTGTCAATCCCGGCAAGATCATCAGGCAGGCGGGTGAAGTGCCGGTTCTGCGGAACCACACCATGCTGCAGCGCAAGGACCGCCTTCATCAGGCCCAGTGCTCCGGAGGCCGACTGGGCATGTCCGAAATTGGTCTTCACAGAAGCCAGGGCGCAGGGGCCGTCGGTGCCGTATACGTTGGCGAGGCTGGTGTATTCGATGGGGTCGCCGACCGGGGTACCGGGGCCGTGCGCCTCAACCATTCCGACGGTGCAGGCGTCCATCCCCGCCGCGGCCAACGCCGCCCGATACACCGCGGTCTGAGCGGTTACCGACGGTGTCGAGATGTTGATGGTACGGCCGTCCTGATTGGCGGCGGTTCCGCGCACCACGGCCAGGACGCGATCACCATCGCGCAGTGCATCCGGTAGCCGCTTGAGCAACACCACAGCGCAACCCTCGGAAGTCACGAACCCGTCGGCCGCGACGTCGAATGCGTGACAACGTCCGGTGGGAGACAGCATGCCCTGCGCCGAGCCCGAGGCGAACTTCCGCGGATCGAGCATCACGCAGGCGCCCCCCGCGAGGGCTAGGTCGCTTTCGCCGTCGTGCAGGCTGCGACAGCCCATGTGCACGGCGAGCAGGCTAGACGAACATGCCGAGTCGACCGTCAGCGCGGGACCGTGGACTCCCAGCGCGTAAGCGATCCGCCCGGACGCCAAACTGAAGGTGGTGCCGGTGAAGCCGTACGGCCCTTCTATGGAGTGGGCATCGGCGGCCAGCAATTGGTAGTCGCCGTGAGTCAATCCCATGAAGACGCCGGTCAGGGACTCGGCCATCATCTGCGGGGTGAGACCGGCGTGCTCCATAGCCTCCCAAGAGGTTTCCAGCAACAGGCGGTGCTGCGGATCGGTCGCGGTCGCCTCGCGCTCGTTGATCCCGAAGAAGTCGCAATCGAAGCCGCCGACGTCGTCGAGAAATGCGCCCCACTTCGACACGGACCGGCCCGGGACACCCGGCTCTGGGTCGTAGTATTCGTCGGCGTCCCACCGGTCGGGGGGAACCTCGGTGACGAGGTCATCGCCCCGGAGCAAGGCCTCCCACAGCCGTTGGGGCGAGTCGATACCGCCGGGAAGGCGGCATCCCATACCGATCACAGCGACGGGGACGACAGATCTGCGGACCATGTGTGCCTTTCACCTCTTCTCAGTGACGCAATCCGATTCCATTCGCACGCGAGGGTGAATTCCCCGCCTCCCACTGGCGGGGTTCGTCCGCGCATCTAGCCAGGTGTTGTCGATGTGAAGTAGGAGCGTATAGATCTTGGCTTACCGCTAGGTAAAAAAAGCGGGAATTCGATAACTTCCGCCAAATCGGCGCTTTGACGCCGCGAGCCAGCGACTGCAGCGGCTTTGCTAGAGGCGGCCTGCGATACCCAAAACCCACCGATCCGTGCCGTTGTTACTGCATCTAGTACTGCATCCCGAATACAGTCACCCAGAGGTTGGGGTAGCCGGTGCACCGGCCAGCGATAGCGTCGGGGACTCGTGGTTTAGCGCGGAGTCGCCCGGTAAAGGGGGGCGGTGAGTAGCTGCTGCAGGCCGCGCCCCGCCTCCTAAACGGGCGTGCCGGAGGGTTATGGCCGCGGCCGTGCACGCTTTGACGCCTCCCCGGGGGAGTTCGCTCACCGTTAATGCCGCGAAGGTCGTACGTCGTGCGCGCGCGCCTGCGGACGACATCTCAGATATGCGATGAATCGAGCAAAACCTCACGCTCGCGGCCCCCCTTTTGAAGGAAGAGTGTTGGAGTTCGCGCCATCTGCCTATCTGATGGTGCAACGGGATTGAGCAAAAGCGCGGCAGATCGCCTACTTTGCGGTAACTTTGCTGGAATTCCGATGACAGCCCTTGCTATGCGAGCAAAACAGCAGGCAACCAGGCAAGACGTTCTCTGAATCGGCGAACAAGACGGCGCCAAGGCGATTGCAAAGTAGTGCGGCAGCAGGACTTGTCCGCGGCCGGCGTGGCTGGCTGGGCGACGTCGCAGACTCCGGGCCGTTGTGGGCCGCGACCAACCGACGCCTTACCCCACCGTGCGGAGAGCCAAGCCGCGGCGCGGCGTTTCGAGGCCCGCGACAACCACGCGTCCTGAATCAGCCCGGTCAGTTCGGCTTTTCCGATGCGGCCCAACTCCGATTGCCTCACCAGCACCGACAGCTGGGCGTTGAAGTGGTCGGTGGTGAAGAACGACTCTGAACCTCAGGAGCTACTGGACCGATCCGGCGTCTTACTCATGAGTCTGATTCCCACCGGCGCCGTCAGGCTGTGCACGACCAAGCTTGCGGTCACCGTCACGATAACGACCTGCGATATGAGCGCACCCTGATGGATCTGGCCCCGGCCCACCACAATCAGTCCCAGCACCAGCGTCCCGATACCACGCGGGCCGAACCATCCCATGAACAGCACGCTTCGTGCCGACAGGCCGGTGCCGAGCATAGCGAACGCCACCGCGATGACACGCACGACCACCAGGGCCACCACCGCGAAGGTCACCGTCCGCCAGCCGACGTGCTGCCATGCCGGTATGACGGCGAAGCCCCCGAAGATCGCAAACACCAACAGCTCCAGAAGCTGGCCCGCCGCGTCGGACACCTGCGTCATCGCAGACTCGTCAGCTTCCCTGGGTGAGACGACCGCGTAGGTCAGCCCACCGGCGAATGCACTGACGAACCCGCTCGCGTGCAAGCGCTCGGCTATCCCGAAGCAGATCAGCGCCAGGGCCAATGTCGCCAACTGCGCCCAGGTGTCACTCATCCAACCGCGCCTGAAGGATCGCGAGACCACCATGCCGCCGATCAGGCCGACACCCACGCCGACTGCCAGCGACACGAACTCGGTGCGGAACGCGAACCACGCCCACCGCGCCGGCGCCCGGTCGGATTGCTCAGATGCCAGGGCCAGCGCGCCGAGCAGCGCGGCCAAGGCGAATCCGTCGTAGAAGCCGCTCTCTGTGGAGAGCGCCTGCCGGACCCGTTCGGGAATCCGCCCGTCCTGCAGAAGGCCATCGATCAGCGCGACCTCGGTCGGGGCAACGATCACCGCCAGGCACACCGCTTCCCACAGCGGCAATACAGGCAATACGACGATTGCGGTCAACGTGCCGAGCGCGATTGTCACCGGGATGCCGATCGCAAGCAGCCGCAACGTCAGATGGCCCCGACGAAACACGGTGCGCAGGTTCAGCGTCGACGCCTGGTTGAACAGGATCACCGTCAGCGCGAGTTGGGCGAGCACTGTGAAGCCCTCGGTGCCGGCGTCCACCTCGACGAGGCCAAGACCGGAAGGCCCCAGGGCTATCCCGGCGACGACGAATATCAATGCTGGGGCCAGGTACCACCGCCGCACCAGCCCGGAGACCACCGAATAGCAGAGCACCAGGATGGTGAGGACGAAGGCCGACTCGGTGGGCATCAGCGCCGCGCGGCGCTCCGGACGAGGGGCACGACCTTCCGTCCGGCTACCTGATTCAGCCCGCGGGCGGAGCCGGGACGTCAGCAGGCGGAGGCGGAGCCGGCGGCGGGACCTGATCCGTCGTCGGCTCTTGCTGCTCCGCCGGCGACCGGTGCAGACCCGGCACGTGCTCGAGGATCTTCGTCAGCAGCGGTGAATGATCGCGCAACCCCCCGGTGCCAGTAGATGACGGCGGCACGGGAGGTGTGCTGGCTGGCAGCGGCGGAGGTGGCGCAGCTGCCGGAACGTCAGTGGGCGGCGGAACCCCGGCGGCCGGCTCCTCGGGTGCGCTCTGCACCGGTGGCGACTCCGGAACGTCGACGATCGGCGCCGCATCGGGCATGGGTGCCGGCGGGTCGGCGGCAGGTGGCGGCACGAGCTGAGCCATCGGCGGCGGAGCGGGCGGTGCGGCAGCCTGGATCATCGCCGGCGGGCCCGATGTGTGTACCACCTGCTGGTGCTCGGCGGGTTTCGCATTGCTGTCCGATGTCAGCTTCAAACCGACGGCGAGCGACACCGAAACCACGAAAGTCAACGCGGCGGCCACCAACAGGGTCAACGCGCCGAGGTACGGCAGAGGCATCCGTCGCCGGCGTTCGCCGCCGGCCGGCTGCCGGCGCAGATCCCGGTCGGCGAACTCGACGTCATGCGCCGACGCCAGCGCCGCGCCGCGTGCAAGTGCGAGCTCGGCCTCCGCCGGTGCGATGACCGGCACCGGCAATTCCCGTTGGAGGCGGCCGGTGATCGCGTCGATGTCGCCGCCCGAGCCCACGACCACCAGCCCGTCCGGTTGCCAGTCGGCGCTATCCAGGATCATGGTCAGCCACCGCACCAGCTCGGCCTCGGTGGTGAGCCTGTGGTTGACGACGGTCTGCACCGCGTCAGCGCGGCCGTCGACCTCCAACGCCATCACCGCTCCGGGCTCTATGACGCAGACCGCGGTCTTCTCGTACTCCACGATGCGCCCGATACCGCGGGCCAGCGCTTCGGTTGCCTCCGCTAAACCGACCGCGACGACGTTGTCGATCCCGGATTCGATCAGCGACTCGAGCAGCACGGAGCCTTCCCACTCGGCTTCGTCGCTCCAGGTGACGCCGATCGACAGCAACTCATGCGCTCCGGCGGCCGCGACCGCCTCCGTGCGCAGCATGGCAGTGGCCACATGCTCCGAAACGGTCACAGCGGTCACCCCGCTGCCGGGACGGACATCGAACGCGTCGCGGTCCAGGGTGACACCGTCTGCGCCGCATCCCTCAACGAGGACGAACCCAACGCTCGTCGGCGTCACCGACAGGCCGAGCACCATGTCCACTGTTGCACCCCCTTCGCCCCACAAAGTTCGTCGTCGCCGCCTTGCCGAACTCGGCACGCGCACGCCCGACAGACCGGGGCGGGTTGGTCGTCGTTGGACGTAACGCGCGTGAGCCTACCCAACCGTCGTGATGCCGGCTCACCGAGTCCCTGATCGCTCCGCACAGGCCCAAGGTTGGCCTGGCATTGGTCTTGTGCTCGACGGGCTGTTGGGGGAATTGTTGCTTAACAAGGAGGAACGTCATGGCAGACAAGACGAATACTTCCCAAGGCGCCGGAGCCGCCCCCACCGCGGACAGCCCGGCCGCCATCCGCAATGTGGTCCTGGTCGGCCCATCGTGCGCGGGAAAAACCACCCTCGTCGAGGCCCTCCTTGCCGCTGCGGGCGTGATCACCCGACGCGGCTCCGTCGTGGACGGCACGACAGTCTGCGACAACGACGAGGCGGAGATACGCCAGCAGCGCTCGGTCGGCCTGGCGCTCGCTCCGCTGGCGCACGAGGGCGTCAAAGTCAACCTCATCGACACGCCCGGATACGCCGATTTCGTCGGTGAGCTCCGGGCCGGGCTGAGAGCAGCGGATTGCGCTCTGTTCGTGATCGCCGCGAACGAGGGCGTCGACGAGCCGACCAAGTCGCTGTGGCACGAGTGCGACGAGGTCGGCATGCCGCGGGCCGTCGTCATCACCAAACTGGACCACGCCAGGGCAAGCTACGAAACCGCGCTCTTTGCCGCCCAGACCGCCTTCGGCGACAAGGTTCTGCCGCTCTACCTGCCCGCCGACAGCGGGCTGATCGGGCTGCTGTCGCAAACGCACTACGAATACAGCGGCGGCAGGCGCACCACACACGAGCCGGACGAGGCGTACGCGGAGCAGATCGAGGAACTGCGCGGCAGCCTGATCGAGGGAATCATCGAGGAGTCCGAGGACGAGACGCTCATGGAGCGCTATCTCGGCGGCGAGGAGATCGATCAGGCGGGGCTGATCGACGATCTGGAGAAGGCGGTGGCCCGCGGGTCCTTCTTCCCGGTTATCCCGGTGTGCAGCGGTACCGGGGTCGGCACGTTGGAACTCCTCGAGATCGTCACCAGCGCGTTTCCGTCCCCGCTCGAACATCAGTTGCCTCAGGTGTTCACGCCCCAGGGCGCGTCACGCAACACCGTCACCTGCGACCCGAACGGATCGCTGCTCGCCGAGGTGGTGAAGACCACGTCGGACCCGTACGTCGGCAGGGTGAGTTTGGTCCGGGTGTTCTCCGGCACCATCAGGCCCGACGCGACGGTTCACGTGTCGGGCCATTTCACGTCGTTCTTCGGTGCGGCGAATTCTCACGCGGATCACGACGAGGACGAGCGCATCGGGCCGTTGTCGTTTCCGCTCGGAAGACAGCAGCGTTCCGCGCCTGCGGTCGTCGCCGGCGACATCTGCGCGATCGGGCGGCTGACCCGCGCGGAAACCGGCGACACGCTGTCCGAGAAATCCGAGCCGCTCGTGCTCAAGCCTTGGACGATGCCGGAGCCGCTGCTCCCGATCGCGGTCGAGGCACGGGCCAAGACCGACGAGGACAAGCTGGCGGTCGGTTTGGCGCGGTTGGCGGCTGAAGATCCGACGCTGCGCATCGAGCAGAATCAGGAGACACACCAGATCGTGCTCTGGTGTATGGGCGAGGCGCACGCCGGTGTCGTGCTCGACGCGCTGGCCAACCGGTACGGCGTAAAGGTGGACACGATCGCCGTCCGCGTGCCGCTGCGAGAGACCTTCGCCGGCAAGGCGAAGGGCCACGGCCGGCACGTCAAACAGTCCGGCGGGCACGGGCAATACGCCGTGTGCGACATCGAGGTCGAACCCCTCCCTGAAGGCTCGGGGTTCGAGTTCGTCGACAAGGTGGTCGGCGGAGCGGTGCCGCGGCAGTTCATTCCCAGCGTGGAGAAAGGCGTCCGAGCACAGATGGAGAAGGGTGTCGACGCCGGCTACCCGGTGGTCGACATCAGGGTCACCCTGTTCGACGGAAAGGCGCACAGCGTGGACTCGTCCGACTTCGCCTTCCAGATGGCGGGCACGCTGGCGCTGCGCGAGGCCGCCGGCTCAACCAAAGTCAGCCTGCTCGAGCCGGTGGACGAGGTGTCGGTGGTCGTGCCCGACGACCTGGTCGGAGCGGTGATGAGTGACCTGTCCGGCCGCCGGGGGCGCCTGCTGGGCAGCGAGAACGTCGGTGAGGACCACACCGTCGTGAAGGCCGAGGTCCCCCAGGTCGAGCTCACCCGCTATGCCATCGACCTGCGCTCCCTGTCGCACGGCGCCGGCTCGTTCACTCGATCCTTCGTCCGCTACGACCCGATGCCGGAGTCCGCCGCCTCGCGGGTCAGGGCCAGCGCCTGACGATCAGCGCGGTTCTCACCTGAGGCGCCCACCGTCTGTAGCAAAGAAGTGGACATGTCTCGGGTCGGCCCACACGCGTATACGGCTGCCGTGCGACGGTGGGTCATCCCAGTCGGTGCGGGCGATGATGGACTGGCCCGCAACGTCGTCGGCCCCGCTGATCCGGCCGTACAGGTAGGTGTCGGCGCCGAGTTCTTCGACGACGTCGACCTCCATTTCAATCCCTACACCCAAGCCCGTCCCGTCCGTCTCGAAGTGTTCGGGCCGAATGCCGATGACGACCCGCGCGCCGGTGCCCGTGCTCTCGCGCGGAAGCGGAAGGACCCAGTCGCCGAGCACCACCGAGTGGTCCCGGACAGGCAGGGTGAGCAGGTTCATCGCCGGCGAGCCCATGAACCCCGCGACGAACACGTTGGCGGGATTGCGGTAGAGCTCTCGGGGAGGGGCGCACTGTTGCAGCACGCCGTCGCGAAGGACCGCCACGCGGTCGCCCATGGTCATGGCCTCCACCTGGTCGTGGGTGACGTAGATCGTGGTGGTGCCGAGCCGTCGTTGCAGCGCGGCGATTTCGTTGCGCGTTTCCATCCGCAGCTTGGCGTCGAGGTTGGAGAGCGGCTCGTCCATCAAGAAGACCTGTGGGTGGCGCACGATCGCCCGCCCCATGGCGACGCGCTGTCGTTGCCCACCGGAGAGGTCTTTGGGTTTGCGGTGAAGGTATGACTGCAGGTCCAGCATCCGCGCCGCGTCGAGCACACGGTCGCGGATTTCGGCCTTGGGCCTCTTCGCGATCTTCAACGCGAAGCCCAGGTTCTGCGCGACGGTCATGTGGGGATAGAGCGCGTAGTTCTGGAACACCATCGCGGTGTCTCGATCCTTGGGGTCGACATCGGTGACATCACGCCCACCGATGCGGATCCGCCCGGAATCCAGGCTCTCCAGCCCGGCCACCATTCTCAGCGCGGTCGACTTACCACATCCCGATGGCCCGACGAGCACGACAAATTCGCCCTCATCGACGTTCAGGTCCAGGCGATCCAGCGCCGGCCGGTCGGTTCCCGGATAACACCGCGTCGCATGCTCGAAGCTCACCGATGCCACAAGCTACCGCCCGCCGAACCCGGTCACGGTGATGCCGCGGAGAAACGCCCGCTGCGCGAACACGTAGATGAGCAGCAGTGGCAGCAGGATGAGCATGGACGCGGCCATCAAGACCGGCCACCTGGACACGTATTGCCCCTGCATCCACACCAGTCCGAGGGTGAGCGGGGCGATGCTCTTGCGCTGAACCATCACCAGCGGCCACAGGAAGTCATTCCAGACGTTGACCCACGTCAACACCGCGAGGACCATCACCGCAGGCCTGATGTGGGGCAACAGGATCCGCCAGTAAATCTGCCATGGCGTGCAACCGTCGAGGATGGCCGCCTCCTCGAGATCGGTTGGCAGCGTGAGGAAGAACTGACGCATGAGGTACGTCCCGAAGGCGCTGCCGAACAATCCCGGCACGATCATCGCCCATGGAGTGTCGGTCCATCCGAACGTCCGCATAAGGATGAACTGTGGAATGACGGTCACCGTGAGCGGGACCATCAGAGTGGCGAGATACAGAACGAACAGCGTGTCGCGACCTTTGAACTGCAGCCGAGCGAATGCATAACCGGCCAGCGAACAGAAGAACACCTGCCCGGCTGTGACGCAACCGGCGTAGAGCACCGTGTTCAGCAGCATTCGCCAGAACGGCATCAGTGAAAAGACTTCGGCGTAGTTGGACCACTGCGGGTGTGCCGGGAGCAGGGTGGGCACGCTCACCTCAGTTTCCTTTTTCAAGGACCCCGACAAGGCCCACACGATGGGAAAAAGCGCGCACCAAGCTGTCCCGATGAGCGCGGCGTACAGCGCCACGGCCCGCCCCGCGTTGGCCTTGATCACCCGTTCGGTCGGCCCCGCCATCATCCCTCCAGGGCATTGCGACGCGCGAGCCGCAGTTGCACCACGGTCGCGACGAGCAGGATCACGAACATCACCCACGCCAGCGCGGAGGCGTAGCCGAACTCGAGGAAAGCGAAAGCATGCTGGAAAAGCATGATGCCAAGGACGTATGTCCCGGTCTCCGGTCCGCCATTGCCGCCGGTGAGGACGTACACCTGGTCGAACGCCTGGAATGCGTTGATGATCGAGATGACCGCCACGAACGACAACGCACCACGGGTCAACGGCACCGTGATCGAAATGAACCGCCGTATCTCTCCCGCACCGTCGATTTTCGCGGCCTCGTAGAGGGTTTCGGGCACGCCCTGCATGGCGGCGAGCAAAACGACGGTCGCGAACGGCACGCTCTTCCATACGCTCACCATGCACAGCGACGCCATCGCCCATTTCGGGTCGACGAGCCACGGGACGGGGCCGAGCCCGACCCAGCCGAGCATGATGTTGAGCAGTCCGTCATTTGTATTGAAGACGAACTGCCAGACAACCGACATCACCACCGCCGAGACGGCGAGCGGCACAAAAATGATCGCCCGAAAGATGCCGATTCCCTTGAGCTTCCTGTTCAACAGGCCGGCCACCACCAGGCTGATGAGGATGGTCGGCACGGTCGAGCAGACAGTGAATACGACCGTGTTACGCAATGCAATGGAAAACAGCGGATCGGCGGTGAAGAGGGCTCGAAAGTTGGCCAGACCCACGAATTTGGCAGGAGTGAACAGATCCCATTTCTGAAAGCTCATATACAGCGAGAAGCCGAGGGGGAACACCATGAACACCGCGAGCGCGGCGAGATTGGGCGCGACGAACATGCGCCCGGCCCTCGCACGCCGCTTGGTCTGCCTCATGGATTCCGAAGCACCTGGTCGGCCTCGTGAGCCAGCCCGGTCTTCAACGAAGTGGCCGGCCGGGTACCGCGCAAAACCGGCCCGAAGCCGCGGTCCACCAGGGCGTTGATCTTCTCCCATGCCGGGGTGACCGGCAGATACCCGGAGTGGGTGGGGCCGCCGGTCAGCACATCCAGGTTGCGGATCGTGCGGTGGGCGTCGGCAAAACCCGCCGAGTGGATCGCTGGGCTGAGTGCCGGCACGAAGAGTCCTGATTCACCGGTTATCGCCTGCCCGACCGGCCCGGCGGCGAACTTCACGAACTCCCACGCCTGCTCCTTGCGGGCACTGCTCGCGGCGATCGCCAGCCCGGTGGTTCCGATATCTGACTGCGCGACTTGCCCGTTCGGACCGATCGGCAACACCGTGATGTCAAAATCCAGCCCGTCGGCCCGCGAAAACGTCTGGTATCGCCAGTGGCCCCCCATCGCCATCGCTGCTTTTCCCGCGGAGAACAGATCCATCGTCGACATGGATTGCACGTCGATCGCGGTCGGTGCCACGTTGTGCTTGCCGGCGAGGTCTGCATAGAACTGGACGCCGTAAATGAACGCGTCGTCATCGAAGTTGAAATGGGTCGGGTCCGTCCGTCGGTCGCACCACGGCACACCGTTGTTCATCCCGAACAAGCCGGCCGAGTAGGGGGGAACCCAGGTGTCGACGAAGCCCCACTGCGTCACGGTGCCGGACCCGTCGCGCTTGGTGAGGGCTTCGGCGGCGTCGAGGAACGCTGCGAAGCTCCACGGCTGCTCCCACCGGGCCGGCGGCGGCTTCACACCGGCGTCGGCGAAGAGTTGTCTGTTGTAGAACAGGAAGTTCCCCGACCACTGCTCCGGCAATGCGTACTGGGCGCCGTTAAAGGTGAACGTCCCATACAGCGACGTGATGCTGGCTGCCTTCAGTTCTGCCGCAAACGACCGATCCCGCGCCAGCATGGTGTTGAGATCCAGCAGAACGCCCCGGTCGGCTAGCCCCGCGTAGGTCAACTCCCACGCCATCAGCACGTCAGGGCACTTGCCGCCCGCGCAGAAGGTCGACATCTGCTGCATCGGGTCAGGTCCGGAGAGCACTGTGCGCACCCTGATCTCGGGATGCGTTCGGGCGAACTCGTTGATGACCCGCATCCGGGCGCCCGCCTCTTCCGGGTTGGCCTGGAAAAAGAACGTCAGAGCATTCTGGTCCGCGCCGCCACACCCGGCAGGCCACGGAGCGAGAGATGTCGCACCGAGCACAGCGGCACCGCGCAACAGCGTGCGGCGCCCGAACGGCTTGTCCAACATCGCGCTCCTGATCCGGCCCTGCTCACAGGATTCCCGGCGAGCCCGCGGAGCGCTAGGGCTGCAGCCATACCGGGTTGGTCAGGGCAACCATCGAGGAGGTACCGCCGCGCTTCGGCCGTCGCACCTCGACCCGGGCGAACCGCGCTCGGCGCGGGTCGTCGATCCACTCGAGCCGGCCCTCACCTGAGTGGTCGACCAGCGCTTTCGCAACGCAGCCAGCCGCGGTGATGAGCGCGAGACGGGTGCCGGGGGCACCGCTCACCGCCGCGGTGACAGTGACCGGTGCGGCGGGCGCGAGAACGAGCGTCTCCCCCGGCCCGGCTGTCAGTGCGCCGTCGCCACTGCGGCGCGATGCGGTCAACTCCACCGTCACCGCGCTGGACTCCGCGACATAGGAGCGGCCACCGCGCAGCGCATCGACGAGCGCCGAGGTCGACAACGCGGCGGCGTGGACGGCGGTGTGCGGCAGGCCGACCTGTTGGTGGGGGCCATGCGAGTCACTGCCGCCCACCGCCGCGATCCGCCGGCCCTGGCGCAGCAGCCTATGCCAGATCCGCAGCGACACTTCGTCATCGACGTTCCACCTGCCGTTCCACACCTCGACCGCGTCGACGTCCCGATACCCGAACTCCCATGCGGAGCCCGGCATTGGCACGGCGGGGTGCGCCGCGACGACCATGCCGCGGTCGGCGCGAACTTGTGCCGCATAGCGGCCGAAAAGGTCATCCTGCGGTCGGTAGCGCCAGTCGATCCAGCCTCGCGCCGGCAGGCCGATGGCCAGCCAGTGTCCGTGGCGGGTCGTGACCTCCTCCCCCGGGACGACCAGCAGCCCCTCGGGCCGACACGATTGCCATGCCAGATTGGCGGAGTTGGTGTTGTGGTCGGTGGACACGATGAAGTCCAGGCCGGCGGCCCGGGCCACGCCGGCCAGCGCGTCCGGTTGATAGCGGCCGTCGGAGTGCACGGTGTGCAGATGCAGATCGCCGCGGTACCAACCGATGCCGCGGTCGGGCACGTGGCCGGCCGGGGGCCCGATTGGTCGCGAACTGCGCGGCGGTGTACCGCGTTCCAGCGCGATACGTGCCTTCCATTCCATGCCGCGCGGATTCAGCACCACCGGGCCGAGGGCCAGTGCCCAAAGGCCGGGCTCGATGGGGCCCGCGAGGTACCCCGGCGTCGCGGCGTTGGCAGACAGCGTGAACTCTGAGCGGGCGCCGCCGGACCAGCCCCGGAACCCTTCGGCATTTCCGACGTCGTGACCGGCCGACCCGAAGATGCCCAAATCGAGAACGTTTCGGGCCACACCGAAGAGCGAGAACCGGTCATGGGAGGTGCTGACACTGATCCGGACGACCCCGGGTGGCACATGGAATGGGACATACGCCCACTGGTCAATGCCGAACGGGAAGCGCCCACCGCAGGACAGAGTGATCTGCGTCTCGGACGGCTCGACGCCCAGCGCGCCGGATGGCGCTGTCACTTCCGAGATCGTCACGGCGGTCGTCCCATCGTCGGCCCTGTCCCCAGGATCTCCGACGTGTGGGTAGCTCACGGTTACGCCGACACGAACAGTCCTCGACCGGCTGCCGTCTGATCTCCACGTGCTGACCGGTAGACGTCGCTTCCGGCTCGCCGGTGCCATGAATGGATGCCAACCGCGACGACAGGAATGCACCGCAGCGCAACCCTTGACAGAGAGAATCACCTCGTCTCCCAGGATTGCGGCCATGTGTCATGCTGTTTCGTCAGCTTGAGTACTTTGTGGCGGTAGCGCGCGAAAGGCACTTCGCGCGGGCCGCCGAAGCGTGCTACGTGTCACAGCCGGCGCTCTCCGCCGCGATTGCCAAATTGGAGCGAGAGTTGGGCGTCACGCTGATCCATCGCGGCCGCACTTTCGAAGGACTCACCCCCGAAGGCGAACGTCTGGTGGTGTGGGCCCGGCGAATTCTCGCGGAGAAGGACGCGTTCAAAGCCGAAGTGAGCGCTGTTCAGTCCGGCATCACCGGCACACTACGGCTCGGCGCGGAGCCCACGGCGTCGACGACGCTCGCACTGCCTGTGGCCGCATTCTGCGCGGCACATCCGCTGGCCAAAGTGCGGGTGGAGTCTCGGGTGTCGGCGGCCGAGGTGCATCGCCAACTCCGCGAGTTCGAACTCGACGTCGGCATCGCTCACTTCGCCGCCGAGGACCGGTTCGGCCTGGAGGTGGCGCCGTTGTACCAAGAGCGGTATGTGATCCTGGCTTCCGACGATCGACTGATGCCGCGCACCGGGGTAATGAAATGGGCTGACGCCGCCCAGCTTCCGCTCGTGCTGCTGACGCGGGACATGAGGATCCGCCAGGTCATCGACAAAGCCTTCGCGGAGACCGGCGTCGAGGCGACACCACAGGTGGAGACGGACTCCGTCGCTTCCCTCTACGCCCATGTAGGCCTCGGCGACTGGGCGACCATCGTGCCGCACACCTGGTTGCGTGCGATGCCAGTCATCGGCACCACCAGAATCGCCCGATTGGTCGATCCGCACGCCACGGCTGAGATATCGGTGGCGATCAATGCAACCAAGCCTGGGTCACCCGCTGCGCGGGCCTTCGTCGACGCAGCAAAAGGCCTGGAGCTCAACAACTCCCTTGGCCGCTTATCGACGGGCCAGTATACGGCCGAGCAGGTTTGACGCCGGACTCCGTGGGCCGCAGTCAGACGGCCGCCCTCGCGTCTGAGGGTATCGTGACGACGAGCGATGTTCCGTCTCCGACCTGACTCGTGATCCACATCCGGCCCCCGAGGGCCTCGACGCGGTCCATCAAGCCGGTCAGACCGGACCCCATTCGCGGGTCCGCTCCACCGTCGCCGTTGTCCCGGATCATCAGGTGCAATGCTTCGTCCGTCGCTTTCACGACAACGTCCACTTCGGACGCCCGCGCATGCTTGGCCGCATTCGTGAGCGCCTCCGCCACCACGTAATACACGGCTACTTCCGTCGGATCCGAAAATCGGCGGGTCACGTCGACGTCGAGGTTGACCGGGACCATCGACCTGCGGCCCAAGATTCTCAGCGCGCGGGCAAGCCCACCCTTCGACAGGATCGCCGGATGGATTCCGCGGGAAATCTCCTGCAGATCCTTCGACACGTCGACGAGGCCGTCAACCACGTCAGAGATCTGCTGCTTGAGTGGTTCGGACCCGGATGGCACAAAGTCCTCCGCCATGCGCAGCTTCAGTCCAAGTGCGACGAGCCGCTGTTGCGCGCCGTCATGCAAGTCGCGTTCCAGCCGCCGTCGTGCGTCGTCGGCCGCCGCGACGATGCGCGCACGAGATGCGGTCAGTTCCGCACGGGCCTCGGCGTTCGCGATGGCCACGGCGACCAGGTCCGCGAAGTCCGTTACCCGCGCTTCGGTGTCGGGCGGAAGAGGATCTGGGCGCCGCCACCCGACAATGGCCACACCCCACACGCGTCTGTCGACAATCACGGGAGCGCCGACTCCGCTACGCACGCCCAGCGCACGCATCCGCTCGGCGGGTGGGCCAACGGCGTGGTCGTAGTCGTCAATCCGCGCGGCGCGGCCGGTATCCAGAACCATCGCCGCGATACTGTCGCCTTCGAGCGGAAGTCTCGCACCCAGTCGGCTGGCCGCGGACTCGGGTTCATCATGGGCAGCCAGCAAGATCACCGAGCCCCCTGTCTCGTAGCGGAACACCGCCGTGTCAGGGACATCCAGACAGCGGGCCAGCTCGGTCGCCACCCCCGCGAAGACGGCCCTCGGCGCGACGCCTTGGGCAACCAAAGTCGCGACGCGGCGCAGCGCGGACTGCTGAGCCGACATGAGCCCGGCCAATTCTGCGGCCTGGTCGGCTTCCATACGACGTTCCTCCGCTTCGGCCGCTCGGGCCCGGGCCACGCCGGCCAATGCGTTCGCCAAAAGCGCAACAACGAAGAAGATGACGACCGCCATCCAATTTTCGGCGGAGGTGAGGTCGATCATGTCATCGGGCCACTTGCGGAAGTACGCCAGCGCCCCGGCGCTGACGACGGCGGTGACCGACGCAAGCCCGAAGCCCCAGGCCGTTGCGATCACCAGCACACCGAGCAGATAGACCAGGTTGAAGGCGTCCATGGGCGCGATCTTCTTGAGGACGACCACAACCATGGTTTCCATCAGCACCACGGCAACCGCGACCACCACCCCCAGCCACAGCGGCGGAGGCGCCGGGCGCACCAACCACGACCACATCCGGCCGCCAGCGCGCTGACGCTTCAACACAAACCCGGGTTAGCACGCAGATCACCCGACGCGCAATCAAACAGATCACTCACGCGACAAATGCCTGCTGGCTGGTATCAGAGATACCCGCTGGCAGCATCGTTACTTGCCGGTCAGCCGTGCAGACATCGTTTCACCGCAACGCAATTCTTGACCTACGCAGTTCATGAACCACGCAATTCATGAACTTCACAGCCGGACGGCGCACCGACCCTGGCCACACCCGGCACAGAGCACAAACGGCAGCTGCGGGGCGAACAACGGCGGGAGAAAGATCTGATGAGCCAGATAGAGTGGAGCAGGCGCTCGGTGCTGGCGACACCGCTTGTGCTGGCCGCCGCCGGCTGCATTCACAGCACCCATCGCGCGAGCGTTGCAACTGCGGCAAGCGCCGCCCATGGACCCGATCCGAACGAAACCTTCGTTCTGCCCTACGAGCACATCAGCTTCCAGTCGTGGGGTAACCTGCCGGCTCGGAGTGGCGAAATGTCCACGCTCTATGGAGATCTGAACAAGCCGGGACCGTACCTCGTCATGATGAGGTGGCACCCGGGCTGGTTCAGCGCACCGCACACGTACGCGACCGACCGGATTTGTGTCGTCGTGTTCGGCACGTGGTGGGTCAACAGCGGCAACGATTTTCGGCCCAGCGACGCCGTTCCTGTCGGGCCAGGTGGCTACGTCAAACGTACTGCCCGAACGCCTCATTACGACGGCGTACCGCAAGGACAGGCCGACCCGGCGGTGATCGCCATCTTCGGCCTCGGCCCTGTCGATATGCAGCTGGTTGATGCGACCAAGCCCTCGTGGCGTCAGGTCTGATCCTCAGCGGTCCCCGTTGAGCAATGCGATGGAGCGGCGCAACTGCTGCTCGTGCGGCGCCGGGGGCAGTGGCACATCAGGCCGTGCGCGAAAACCGTCGACCATCAACGCCGCGAATCTAGGCCACGCCTGGGGGGCGGAGCTGCCGGTAGCCCTGAGCACCCCGGCATTGCCCAGCAGCATCACGACCAGGTCGGCCACCACGACGTCGGGCCGCAGGCTGCCCTCGTGCTGTGCCCGTCCGATGAGGACCTTGACCTTCTCGACGGCCTCGTTGATCCGTCCTTCGAGGGCGCTGCTGCCCGGGAATGCGGTGGTGAGCAGGTCCCGCATCCCGGCGTCGCCGGCCTGCAGTTCACACAGTCCGAAGACCAGGCCACGAAACCCATCCCACGGCCGCGGGTTGGCCAGCGCGCGATCGACGACCTCGGTGTACCGCGACATGCTGCGCTCGAACGCGGCGGCCGCAAGATCGGCGCGCGTCGGGAAGCGCCGGTACAGCGTCGCCACGCCAACACCTGCGCGGTCGGCGATCTCCTCGAGCGGCACAGCCAGCCCACGCTCAGCGAACAACTTTGCGGCTGCGGCGAGAATTCTGTCTCGATTGAGCTGTGCGTCGGCGCGAAGTGGCCTGGGTCCCTTTTCGCCCTTCGCTGCGCTTGAAATCACAGGTCAAGCCTAATCACTGAAGTGGAGATGCGCATCCACTTCTCCTATCGTTGACGGCGGTAAGTGGCAGTCAACCTCCACATCCCGAACGGAGCAAACATGTCGCTGATCGCGACCACCCCCGATGTGTCCGCCCGCGGCCGCCACCGCGCCTCCTTTGCAGCCGGGATGCGGGGTAACCAGTGGTGGACTTTGGCCGCCGTCTCGGTCGGTGTGATCATGGTCGGGCTCGACGCGTCCGTCGTCGCCATCGCCAACCCGCGCATCGCCGCCGACCTGCACGCATCGCTTCCAGATCTGCAGTGGATCACCGATGCCTACATGCTGGCGCTCGCGTCGCTGTTGATCTTCGGCGGAAAGCTAGGCGACCGGTTTGGCCGTCGTCAGATGTTCTTTCTCGGCGCCGCCGGTTTCGCGGCCACGTCGGTGGGCATCGGTTTGATCGGCACGGTGGGCGGCGTCATTCTGTTGCGGACGCTGCAGGGGGTCTTCGGCGCGTTGCTGATGCCCGGCACCCTCGCCGTCGTGCGCAGCACGTTCCCGCGGGAGAGACTCAACGCGGCCGTCGGCATCTGGGGTGCGGCGTCGGGTGTGTCGATCGCGGCCGGTCCGATCGTCGGCGGCCTGCTTGTCGAGCACGTCAGCTGGCAATCGGTGTTTTACATCAATGCGCCGATCGCGGCGGTCGCATTGTTGATCGGCGGACTGGCAATTGCCGAGAGCCGCAGCGGGCAGGAGCAGCGCATGGACATGCCCGGCATCGCCACGCTCAGCGGCGGGCTGTTCCTGATCGTGTTCGCCCTGATCAAAGCGCAGAGCTGGGGCTGGCTGGCCGGCCGCACGCTCGGCGTCATTATGGTCGGCCTTGTCGCGCTGGCCGTGTTCGTGCTCATTGAGGTGCGTACACCGGAACCGTTGCTGCCCATCCGGTTGTTCGCCAATCGGTCGGTGTCGATAGGCACGGCCGTGGTGGTAGTCAATTTCTTCGCGCTGTTCGGCGCGTTGTTCTTCGTGACGCTGTACCTGCAGAACGTCCAAAGCTTCAGCCCACTCGGGGCCGGTGTGCGCACGTTGCCGCTGAGTTTGACGTTGATGGTGACGGCGCCGCTCAGCGGACTTCTCACCCAGAGGTTCGGGCCCCGTCCGGCGATGGTTGCCGGGCTGGCAGCGGTCGCGGTCGCGCTGTTCTCGATGACCTTCCTGCACGCCAACTCCGGCTATCAGGCATTGTGGCCGGCGTTTGTGCTGCTGGGCGCCGGCATCGGCCTGGTGTTGACGGCAAGTTCGGACGCCATCGTCGGGAACGCCGGCGTCGACGATGCCGGTGTGGCGGGCGGATTGCAGAGCACTGCGGTGCAGCTTGGTGGGGTGCTCGGCACCACGATCCTCGGCTCGGTGCTCAGCAGCCGGGTCGGTTCGGTGCTGGCCGGCGAGCTCACCGGCGCGGGCACTCCCGCACCGATTGCGGCCAAGCTTTCGGCCGCGAAAGAACTGGTGGCCCAAGGGGTGTCGCCGACAATCCCGGGAATGCCCCCGCAGCTGTCGGCATCGGTCGGCAGTGGCAGCCACAGTGCCTTCATGATCGGGCTGCACACATCGATGCTTGTCGCCGCGGCGGCCGCCGCGGTCGGCGCCCTTCTTGCCCTGTTCGTTCGGCAAGGCCAGAACTCCGGCGCGGTGGTGGCCCTCGGTCACTGACCGAACGTCGGCTCGGCGCGACCGGACGCAGAGTCCCCCAATTTGATCCGAATTGGGGGGATTCTGCGTCTGCTCACGGGATGTGGAGTAAACCCAGAGAGGTCGCCCCGAAAATCCACGCCCCCGCGAGGTAGTCGCCGTGTACAAACAGGACCTTGATCCGATCGCCCACTCTCTCGGGTGGAGCTCGCTGGTCGCGGCGGTTCCGCTGCTGCTGCTGTTCGTGATGCTCGGCGTGCTTCGGATCACCGCGTGGGTGGCATCACTGGTCTCGCTGGCCGTCGCGCTCGCCATCGGGATCGCGGTTTACGGCATGCCGGTCGGGCAGGCATTGCTGGCAGGCACTGAAGGGGCCGCATTCGGGTTCTTCCCGATCCTGTGGATCGTCATCAACGCGATCTGGGTCTATCAAATGACCGTGGAGACCGGGCACTTCGACGTGCTGCGCCGCTCGTTCGCCCGGGTGAGCGACGACCAGCGGATACAGGCGATCATCATCGCGTTCTCTTTCGGAGCGTTGCTGGAGGCGCTGGCCGGGTTCGGCACCCCGGTGGCGGTGACCTCTGTCATGTTGACCGCCCTGGGCTTCAAGCCGTTGAAGGCCGCCGTGCTCGCGCTGACCGCCAACACGGCGCCTGTCGCGTTCGGGGCCATGGCGACGCCGATCATCACGCTCGCCAAGGTGACCGGGCTGTCCAGCGACACACTGGGTGCGATGGTCGGGCGGCAGACCCCGATCCTGGCGCTGTTCGTCCCGCTGGCGCTGCTGGCGATTGTCGACGGCTGGCGTGGGATCCGCGAGACCTGGCCGGTGGCAGTGGTGTGCGGCCTGGTGTTCGCACTGGCACAGTACGCGACGTCCAATTTCATCTCTGTGCCGCTGGCTGACGTGGTGGCATCGTTGCTGTCTGCCGCGGCGGTGGTGGCCATGGTTCGGGTCTGGCGCCCTCGCGAGCCCTATACCGAGCGCGCGGCGATCGCCGGCGGCGCGGCCGACGAGCCGACCCCCGAGTTCGCCGCGCGCGTCGAAGGCCGCGACACCCCCGCCGAGGTCGTGCGCGCCTACGCGCCGTACCTGATCGTCATCGTCGTATTCGTGGTGTGCCAGATCACTCCCGTGAAGAAATTCTTGGACAAGGCGACGATCAAGTTCCACTGGCCGGGGCTGCATTTGGTGAGTCCGAAGGGCAAACCGGTGAGTCTCGTCGAGTTCACTTTGAACCTGCTCACCACGCCGGGCACGCAGATGCTGATCGCCGGCATCATCACCATGATCGCGCTGCGCCTTTCACTGCCGAGGGCAGTCAAGGCCTACGGGGCGGCTCTGCATCAGCTGCGCTGGGCAATCGTGACCGTAATGGGGGTTCTGGCCTTGGCTTTCGTGATGAATGCCTCCGGACAAACGATTACGCTCGGCACCTGGATGGCCGCCGCGGGAGGCACGTTTGCGCTGATCTCCCCCATCCTGGGCTGGCTCGGCGTCGCGGTGACCGGCTCCGACACCTCGGCGAACTCCCTGTTCGGCGCGCTTCAAGTCACCGCCGCGAACCAGGCCGGTTTGTCCCCCGTCTTGATGGCGGCCGGAAACAGCTCGGGCGGGGTGTTGGGCAAGATGATTTCGCCGCAGAACCTCGCCATCGCGGCGGCGGCGGTCGGCCTGCACGGAAAAGAAGGCGACATCTTCCGCCGCGTCGTCATCTGGAGCGTGGTGTTCCTCGTCTTCCTGTGCGTCCTGTCCGGGCTGCAAGCGTCCGATTTGCTGTCCTGGATGGTTCCCCATGGCTGACCCTCGAACGGGCCGCAAATCGCGCTTGTTCGCGTTGAGTAGACGGTAGGGCACCGCAGCCCACGGAGCCGGTACGCTGTCAGCGCCACGGCCTGACCGATCGTGGAGGTTGTTCGTTGATGCACACAGATGTCATCGTGATCGGTGGCGGGCTGGCCGGTTTGGTGGCGACCCACGAGCTGACCAGCCGCGGCAAGAACGTCGCGGTGATCGATCAGGAAAACGCCGCCAACCTGGGCGGTCAGGCGTTCTGGTCGTTCGGGGGCATCTTCCTGGTCGACAGTCCCGAGCAGCGCCGGATGCAGATCAAGGACTCTTTCGAGTTGGCGTGGAACGACTGGCAGGGCAGCGCCCAATTCGACCGTCTGGACGACGAGGACGAGTGGGCGGCGAAATGGGCGCGCGCGTACGTCGAGTTCGCGGCGGGAGAGAATCGGTCCTGGTTGCTCGGGCATGGCATCCGCTTTCTGCCGACGGTGGGCTGGGCCGAGCGCGGCGATCTGCGCGCCACCGGACACGGCAATTCGGTGCCGCGGTTTCACGTTGCATGGGGCACCGGCACCGGTGTCGTGGAGCCGTTCGTGGACTCCGCCCAGACGTCCGCGGCCAGCGGGGTGGTCCAGTTCTGTCACCGGCACCGCGTCGACGAGCTTGTCATCACCAACGGTGCCGCTACCGGGGTACGTGGCACCGTGCTCGCCCCCGATGATGCGGCGCGCGGCGCCCCGTCCAACCGGGATGTTGTCGGCGAGTTCGAGTTGAGCGCCGAGGCGGTGATCGTCGCCACAGGCGGAATCGGCGGCAATCACGATCTGGTGCGCAGCTACTGGCCGCCGCGGCTGGGTAGCGCACCGACAGCGATGATCACCGGCGTGCCGGCGTATGTGGACGGCCGAATGCTGGATATCGCCGAAAAGGCCGGCACGCGGCTGGTCAACCGTGACCGGATGTGGCACTACACCGAAGGCATCCGGAACTGGAATCCGATCTGGCCCAAGCACGCCATCCGGATCCTGCCCGGGCCGTCATCGATGTGGTTCGACGCGCTGGGCCGACGGCTTCCGCAGCCGTACCTGCCCGGCTACGACACGCTCGGCACGCTGCGATACCTGCGCACCACTCCCGACATCGAGCGCTACAGCCACTCATGGTTCATCCTGACCCAGAAGATCATCGAGCGGGAGTTCGCGCTGTCGGGCTCCGAGCAGAACCCGGACATCACCAGCAAGAGCCGCAAGACCTTTCTGCGGGAGCGGCTGCTGAGCAAAGGAGCGCCCGGTCCCGTCGAGGCGTTCAAGCAGCACGGCGCCGACTTCGTCGTTGCCGACAATCTCGACGGCCTCGTCAGCCGAATGAACGCGCTGACCGCTGAGCCGCTGCTCGACCCGGCGTCGATTCGGGCTCAGATCAAGGCGCGGGACCTGCAGATGGCCAACCCGTTCAGCAAGGACGCCCAAGTCCAAGGGATTCGCAACGCCCGCCGCTACCTTGGGGACCGCATCGGCCGCGTCGCTGCGCCGCATCGCATCCTCGATCCCTCGGCAGGCCCCCTCATCGGGGTCAAGCTGCACATTTTGACCCGGAAATCATTGGGCGGCATACAAACCGACCTCGATTCCCGCGCTCTGGGCATCGACGGCCGCCCCATCGACGGCCTGTACGCCGCGGGGGAAGTCGCCGGGTTCGGCGGCGGCGGCGTTCACGGCTACAACGCGCTCGAAGGAACCTTCCTCGGCGGCTGCCTGTTCAGCGGACGCGCGGCCGGGCGCGCCGTGGCGGATGCCCTCTGAGCCTCGGTCAGGGGAACCGTCTAGCGGACTGCCGGAACCGCACCCACGTCGTGTGCGATCGCAAGCCCCCCGCCCTCCTCGAGTTGGTGCGCGGACTGGCTCAGCACAATCCGGCTTCGCTCGGGCGACAACCGGATCGACAGCATGTGGTGAGGAACGTCGCCGACGAACGCGATGCGGTCGACGCGCAGCAGCGCCGAGCCGATCGCGACGTCGAGCAGCTGGGCGTAGCGGGGGCCGGCGATCTCCGCGGTGATCTCGTGTTGCATGCGGTCAACGGTGATGCCGGCGTCGGACAGCAGGCGATAGAGCGGGCTGCGCCTCAGCTTGTCCTCGGTGATCGCCTCGGCCAGGTGGGCCGGGAGCCACGCCTCGGTGACCATCAGTGGTTCACCTGTTCGGCGTTCGCGGCGGGCGCGCGTGATGTGCAGGGACCTCTCGCCGAGCTCCAGCTTGCCGGCGATGGCCGGTGGCGTCGGGCGGATGCCGAGCTCCAGGACTTGCGCCTCGGTCTCGAATTCGGTCTGACGAAGTTCGTCCATGTAGGACCCGCCGGCTGAACGTCGCATCGATCGGGCGGTGCGCCGGACAAAGGATCCGACCCCGTGCCGTCGCTCGATGTAACCCTGGTCGGCCAAGTCGGCAAGAGCGCGCCGCACCGTGATGCGTGATACGCCGAACTGCTCGCCCAGCGCCTGCTCGGTGGGCAACGGCTCGCCGGCGGCGATCGCACCGCGGGCGATCTCGTCGCGCAACACCAAGAAGAGCTGGCGGTGCAGCGGCACCCCCGCTCCCTGCTTGACGGGCGCCGGATTGGAGTTCATGGCGCGACAAGCATATGGCCGTCGCCGACCGCAATATGCCGTGACCATCACATTCCCGAATCTCCCGTTGCAGCCTTGCGCGCCGGGCCGGTTGTATTGTTATTATAACAACATGAGCACGGTGATGTCCCGGACAGCTGCCACAGACCCGGCCGGTCCCACCGGCGCACTGGCGACCTGGGTTCACGAGCTGTCCCTCGATGATGTCCCCCCGCCGGTCATCGAGCGTGCCAAGCACCTGATTCTTGACGGTCTGGGCTGCGCGTTGATCGGTGCCCAGCTGCCATGGTCGCGGGTTGCCACCGAAGCCGTTCTCGACATCGACGGGAACGGCGACACGGTGGTCATCGGTGCCGGGCACACTGCCAGCGCCCCCGCCGCGGCGCTCCTGAACGGCACCTACATCCAGGGTTTCGAACTCGACGACTTCCATCCCCTTGCCCCGCTGCACAATTGCGCGCTGATCCTGCCCGCGCTGCTGTCCACCGTTTCGTCACACACGCGGGGCGACAATTTCCTGCTCGCGGCGATTGCCGGCCTCGAAGTCGGACCGCGCGTGGGAGGCGCGCTGCACGGCTCCGAAATGCTCGACCGCGGTTGGCATTCCGGGGCAGTGTTCGGCACCCACTCCGCTGCGATGGCGTCGGGCAAATTGCGCGGGCTCACACCGGCCCAACTCGAGGACGCTCTCGGGCTGGCGGCCACCCAATCGTCGGGGCTGATGGCGGCCCAATACGAAGCAATGAGTAAGCGCATGCACCACGGATTCGCGGCGCGCAACGGGTTGTACGCCGCAGGTCTCGCCGCGCACGGCTATACGGGCATCAAACGGGTCTTCGAACGCGACTACGGCGGCTTCCTTTCCGTGTTCGGCGAGGGCCACCACCCCAACCCGGCGGCGGTGACCGATGCGCTCGGGCGGCGATGGGAAACCTCGATCGTCATGGTCAAGTCCTACGCCGCAATGGGCGGCCTGCACGGCGCGGTCGATGCTGCCCGCGCATTGCGCACGGTGCTTGATCCCCGGCACATTCGCGCGATCCGGCTGACGGTCGGCGACACCGTTTACAACCACGGCTGGTGGAGACCTGAACGCCCGCTCACTGCGGTCGGGGCGCAGATGAACATCGGATATGTCACCGCCGCAGCGCTTCTGGACAGCAACGTGTTGCCCGAGCAGTTCACCCCGGCGCGGCTCGACGCTGACGACATCTGGGCGCTGATCGACCGCACTGACGTCGTCCTCGACGAGTCCCTGGCACACGCGCCCGTCACCGAACGCTTCCGCACCGACCTGAACGTCACCATGGATGACGGCACCGTGCACCACACCCGTGTCGATCAACCCCACGGCGCACCGAGCGATCCGGTCACCAACGACGAGCTTGTGATCAAGTTCCGCGCCCTGGCCGACCGGGTCACCGGCCCTGACCGGGCGCGTGCGGTCGAGCGCGCGGTCCTCGGCATCGACGATCTCGCCGATGTGAACGAACTCATCGACCTGCTCGCGGCGCCGGTCTCCGGCGCCCTGGACTGAAAGGACCATCGTGACAACCACACCCGCACGGCACGCGCTGCGCGATCTGCTCAACCGCCGGGAGCTGATAGTGGCGGCCGGCGTCTTCGATGGCATTTCGGCACATCTGGCCCGCCGCACCGGGCAGGCAGCGGCCTATATGACCGGCGCCGGCGTGGCGGCATCCGGGTTCGGGCTTCCAGACCTCGGCTTGGTCACTGCGACGGAGATGGCTGAACGGGCCCGCATGATCGTCAGGGCACTCGGCGAGATACCGCTGATCGCCGATGCCGACACGGGCTACGGCGCGCCGGTCAACGTGGTCCGCACGGTGCAGCAATACGACGACGCCGGGGTGGCGGCCATTCAGCTCGAAGATCAGGCATTCCCCAAGCGCTGTGGGCATTTGACGGGCAAGGACGTGGTGGACGCCGCCGTGTTCGAGCGGACACTCTCGGCGGCCCTGGACGCCCGGTCGGACGACGACCTTCTCGTCATCGCTCGCACCGACGCGCGTGCTCCGCTCGGGCTCGACGAGGCGATCGAGCGGGCGAACCGGTACGCCAAAGCCGGCGCCGACATCATCTTCGTCGAAGCACCACGGGGCGTCGACGAAATCGAGCGCGTCGCCGCCGAAGTCGACGCCCCCCTGTTGATCAACCTCGTCCTCGGCGGCCTCACGCCGTTGCAATCGGCCACCCGGCTGCAGGAACTCGGTTATGCCATCGCAATTCACCCCAGCGACGCGTTGGCGCGGGCAACCGTGGGAACGCTTGCGGCCATGTGCGACCTCGTGGGCAGCAACCCGGCGGACTACCTGCCAACCACCCCCGAAGACTTCTTCAACCTTGTCGGCATGGCCGAATGGGCCGCGGTTGATGCACGCTATGCCGAGGAGGACGCGGGCTCATGGGTCTAACCATCATCGAGAAGATCCTCGCCACAAAGGCCGGCCTTCAGACGGTCTCGGTGGGTGACACTGTGGTCGTCGATGTCGACATGACCGTGCTGATCGATCTGCAATTCGCGACGATGTGGTTGCCTCCCAACCGCATCCACGACCCTGAGAAGCTGGCGATCGTGATGGACCACGCCGTGCCGGCGCCCACGATCAAGGACGCCGCGGGCGGCCCACGGGCGCGCAAGTTCGCCGCCGATTTCGGCATCAAGCGGTTCTACGACGTCGGCAGGCACGGCATCTGTCATCAGGTGATCGCGGAGAACGGGCTGGCCCGCCCCGGAGAAGTATTGGCCTGCACCGACTCGCATACCTGCGCTGCCGGCGCCTACAACACCGCCGCACGGGGCTTGGGACCGGCGGAGGTGTACTCGATCATGTGCACCGGCCGCACCTGGTTTCAGGTGGCGCCGACGATCCGGTACGAACTCGACGGCGTCAAGCCCGACGTGGTCAGCGGCAAGGACATCTTCCTTCACATCGCCAACGCTTACGGCGATGCGGCGAACCACAGTCTCGAGTACGGCGGCCCGGGACTGGGCGGGATCGCGATGCACGATCGGCGCACCATCGCAACCCAGGGCGCCGAGGTGTCCGCAGACTTTTCCACGTTCGAGGCAGATGATGTGCTGGACGACTTTTTGGACACCGCCGGCGTTACAGATTACGTTGCCGCCCAGCCGGACCCGGACGCGGAGTATCTCGAGGTACGCCGCGTCGACATGAGCTCGCTCGAGCCGTACGTAGCGCGACCCGGCACGGTCAGCCGAAACGGGCTGCCGGCGTCGCAGCTGGAGCGCCAACGGGTCGATCAGGCGTTCATCGGTTCCTGCGCCAACGGGCAACTCGAGGACCTCGAGATCGCCGCGAACGTGCTACGGGGTCACACCGTAGCCCCGGGGGTGCGATTGCTGGTGACGCCGGCCTCCCAGGCCGTGTACCGGGAGGCGATGCGCCGTGGCTATCTGCAGGACATCGCCGACGCCGGAGCGGTCGTGACCAATTCCACCTGCGGCGCCTGCTTCGGCTACCACATGGGCGTTGTGGGGCCCGGCGAAGTGTGCATCACCTCCAGCACCCGCAACTTCACCGGACGAATGGGCAGCGCCGAGGCGGAGATCTTCATGGCGTCGCCGGCCACGGTGGCCGCCTCTGCCATCACCGGCTACATCACCGACCCGAGGAGTGTGCGCCGATGAGCCTATGCTTCGAGGGCAGAGTGTGGGTGTTCGGCGACAACCTGAACACCGACGCGATGTACCCGGCGTTCGCTATGAAGATGGATCCACCGGAAGCCGCGAAACACATCTTCTACGAGGTGAGGCCCGGTTGGGCGGATGAGGTATCAGCAGGTGACATCGTGGTGGCGGGCAAGAACTTCGGCATCGGCTCGTCGCGTCCGGTAGCCGCGTTGTTCGGGGAACTGGGCGTGGCCGGGCTGGTGGCCGAGGAGTTCAACTCACTGTTCTTCCGCAATGCCGTCAACGCCGGACTGCCAGCGATGACCGTGCCGGAGGCGACATCCATCTTCACGGACGGCGACACGGGCAGCTTCGACCTCACCGACGGGAGCTGGCGCAACGAAACATCCGGTCAATCCGGAACAGTGCCCGCTCTGCCTAGCCTCGTCCTCGACATCATCGCGAGCGGCGGCGTGCTGCCCCGACTGGCCGCCCAGGGCTACCTGCCGGCGCACCTGACCGACATGCTGAGATCGAGCGCGGTAGCGATCCGCGGCGCCGGTAGCGGTGCCTGATGGGCTTGCTGGGCGCGGCTTTCCGCAGAGTACGCGCGGGTGAGCACCGCAGTCCGCTGGCCGGGCCGCAATACCGGGCGCCGTGCATTGTTCACGTCACCAGCACCGCATTCGCCGACGGCGCCGCGATTCCGACGGTGCACGCCGGCAACGGTGTCGGCAACAACGTCTCACCACCGCTGCGGTGGAGCGGAGTGCCCTCGGAGTCCGCGCAGCTCGCGCTGATCATGGATGACGTCGACGTTCCACTGCCGAAGCCGTTGGTGCAGACCGTCGCGCTGATCGACCCGGCGATCAACAGCCTCGATGCGGGCGAGTTGCGGCCCGGCACGGTCGGCTTGCGATTCGTCAAGGCCTTCGGTAGCCGGTACATGGGACCGCGCCCGATCAAGGGTCACGGACCCCATCGTTATCGATTTCACCTGTTCGCGCTCGATCAGCGGGTGCCCGACGACATCACGAGAGCCGATGCTGTGCTGGCGGCGATGGTCGGCCACGTGCTCGCGCGCGGCCTCCTGACCGGCACCTACGAGCGGTGACATTCGGCGGAAACCGGCATCGCCGCACCCATTGGCACCGGCGGCCCGTACGTGCTGCAGCCCGATTATCTCATGGAGCCCGACGGCGTCCGAGCGGGGGTTGTGCGTGAATCCGGGTCTGACCTGCGGTGGGCTGATCGGTGAGGCCCCATCTTTCGACTGCTGTGGGACGCGCTCACCACAGCACTGGGAGTTCGGTCAGCCCGCCGAACAACGTGTTGGTCCGCAATTTCAACTTCTCCACGCCCACGGCGATCCGCATTGTGGGGAACCGGGAAGCCAGTTGGGAAAGCACCGCACACAGCTCGATGCGGGCCAGCGGCGCGCCGACGCAGTACCGGGCGCCGTGGCCGAAGGTGAGATGTCCCGGTGCTCCCCGGACGATATCGACCCGATCGGGGTCGGGAAATGCCGACGGGTCGTGATTGGCCGCGGCGATGCATAGCAGCACAAGATCCCCGGCTTTGATGGTGATCCCGTCGACTTCTACATCAGTCCGGGCATAGCGAGGGAGGACACCGCCACCCCTGCGCGATGCGCGTAGGGTTTCCTCCACCGCATTCGAAGCCAGGGCTGGATTGTCAATAAGTACGCGCCACTGGTCTGGGTTGCCCAACAAAAGCAATGCGCTGAGCCCGATTTGAGCCACCGTGGTCTCGTGCCCCGCCCACAGCAGTCCCATCGACAGGTTGGCGACCTCGTCGTCGGAAAGCCCTTCAGTTGCACACAAGCGGGAGATCACATCGTCGCCGGGCCGCCGCCGCTTGCTGGTGACCAGCTGCTGACCGTACGCGGACAACTGGCTGAGGCCTCGTTCGGAGCGGGCGGGTTCGCTGGTGTTGGCGGCGTCGGTGGTGGATGCGCAGAACTGCTCGCGATCTTCGTAGGGCACCCCGAGCAGCTCGCAAATCACCAGGATCGGCAGCGGTACCGCCAGTGCCGTGTGCAGATCCGCAGGTGGCCCCTTCGCCGCCAGCTCGCCGAGCAGCCAAGTGGTCAGCGTCTCAACCCTGGGGCGGAGAGCTCGCAGCAATTTGGGCGTGAAGTGAGCTTGCAAGAGTGCGCGCCACCGAGCGTGGTCAGCGTGCTCGGTAGCGAAGTTGCGCAGCGGCCCGCCGTACAACGCCGACTCGGCCATTCGGGCCGCGGTGTCCGGCTCGGGATGGGCTCGGCCGAGCCGGACGTCCTCTAAGAGTCGGCGCACCTCCGCGTGGCTAGTAACCAGCCAGGCCGAATCGCCCAGCGCGGTACGAACACGGTGAACAGGACCGTCGGCCTGCAGCTCGCGAAGCTGAGGCGCCACCTGAAACGGATGCGCCTGCTTCAACGGCAACTGCGCCACGACGGCCATGGCGACGCTCCTGTCACGTTGAGTCGCAGACCACGCGACTGCGCTGGATGTGTTCAGTCATTACTAGGCATAGCATCCGCAAAGCCGTTCCGGTGTGCTACCGGGCGGAAGATCCCGCCTTCCCGGCCAACCGGCCGGATGGCTGTCCGGTAACACGCTGTGGTGATACTCCACAGCGGTTGTGAGTGACCGATTCGTTCGAGTAGCGCACTACTCGTGACCTGTAGATACACCTCCCGACCATCGTCGAGGTGCCAGGTAACCCCAAGTAGGTTTGTGGCGAACCGAGGTGAGACACGACCAGATAGCTCGGGGGAGGCTGCCGACGCGGCGACCTCCGGGCGGCCCAGCTGTCGGGCATCCACAGTAAGTTCACAGCAGTATGCCAGTTAATCGGCCGGCAAACGTTTTTACGGATACGTAAGCGCGATGTGATCTGTCGAGTTAATATCCCGTTCATCGACACTGCTGCGGCGTGATCAACCGTAAGCCGGCGAAACACTTGAGAATTCAAACGACTTGGAGACCCAATGACTACCCAGGCCGAGACAGACGCCGTTACGTGTCAACTCATGACGGCATTGGAAGAGGCCATTGTCGAGTGGCCCCTGGAAAGCCATCCATTTTTGCAGCGCTACGCCGCCGGCGACTTCAGCCAGGATGCCGTTCGGTGGTGGGCGATCAAGATGCTGCCGGGAAGCAACCGTTTCAACCAAGCATTCTTGAAGGTGACCGCCAGGGTCGATGACTACCGGGCACGCATCCTGCTGCTCAACAACGTGTATTCCGAGCACGGCAACCTGAACCCGAACGAGGCGCACGTGGCGCTCTACATGCGCTTCATGGGGGGCATCGGCTGTTCGCGCATCGACGTCCACGAAGACGACGGCGCGTTCCGGGTGCCGGAGCTACGGTTCAAGCGATTCGAGATTCAGGACAACGAACCCGTCATCTGGTCGCTCGGCCGGTTCGCGGCGATCGAGTGCGTGCTGCCAGGGGTGTTCACCAAATATATCGAGGGCATCCGTAAGATCTTCCCGGCGATCGACGACCACACGATCGAGTACTTCCCGATTCATTGCGAGCTTGATCCCGAGCACACTGACCAATTGCTCGAAGTCGCAAGCCTTTACGTCAATTCCGATGTCGACGTCATGACATTCCAGGACGGCGTGCGCGACATGCTGGTGTCGATGTCGGACATGTTCAGCTGGATGGGCCGCAACATGGCCAACGAAGCCGGCAACGATGGGCTGCTTCGTTCCACCCGTCCAGTGTCAGCGCCCGAGGCGACGCGGCTTCCCGAGCGAGATGTGAAGCTCAGCGATACCGACATTTACGAAGGCGTTTTCGGCAACGACGAGATCTACGCCAGCGAGGCCGACTTCGTGGTCAACCGCCTCGCCGGTGTCGTGCAACCGTCAGTGCTGGATCTGTCGATCGGTACCGGATCGCTAGCCCGATTGCTGGCAGGCCGCGGAATGCGTGTGACCGGGATCGACAACAGCGAGGCGATGCTCGCTGCGGCGGCGCGCAAGGTTCCAGAGGGCCGTTTCATCCGGGCCGACATCCGTTCATTCGCCCTTGATGACCAATTCGACGCGGTGGTCTGCATGAACGAGTGTCTCCACTACATCGAGGAGCCGCAGGACATCGTCGCCGTGCTACGGCGCGCAAAGGAGCATCTACGGCCCGGCGGCACGCTGATCGTTGAGCTGCGTGATCGGGCGCGGCTACTCGATCGCGCCGGCGACGACGACGGACACCGCAACGCCTGGTCGTCGTGGTTGCCCCGCCGCGGGCTAGAAGATAGCGACCTCTGCGCGCGGTCCGGGTTCGACAAAACCTCCGGCCGACTCATTCTCGATGTCAGAAACCTGTTCCACACCGACCCGTACCGGGTCGCGAACTGGGCCCGGCTGGCAGGACTCACCGATGTCCAGCTGCACGCCGGCTACCTGAATGACGGGAACTATGACCGATCCGCCGGCGACGGCACCGCGGTGCTGGTAGCCCACCGGCCCGATCCGGCGCGCGAGGCGAGCGCCGACACGGTCGCCGAGCGCACGACGAGTCCGGTGTAGGGACAAGCATCCTGGGCGAGTCAGGGAGAAACGGTGAGCGTCCACAGTTCCCCGCCGAACGGCCGCGCTTCCCCCCTCGCGCCGTACACCCTTAGTGACGACGGGCGCAACATCGCCACCGGGCGCATCGACATCAACCCGCACCCGCGCTCGGACGGCGCGAACGCTCCGCTGGTGTCGTGCCTGATGGTCACCCGCGGCCGGCCGCGCCTCGCGGCGCGTGCAATTGAATGCTTTCTGACCCAGTCCTATCCGAGCAAGGAACTGATCGTCATCGACGGCGGCGAATCCGACGAACTGCGACAAGGCATCGACGCAATCTGTTATCCACCGATCAAACTGCATCGCGAACGGCAGGACGGCCGATCGGTGGGCGAACTGCGCAACCTCGCAGTGGAGAAGTCGGCCGGCCGGTACGTGTGCGTCTGGGACGACGACGACCTCTACGACCCGGATCGCCTCAGCGTGCAGATGAGTGCAATCGCGAGCTTGAACACCGACGCGTGTTTCCTTGCGCGGCTCCAGCTCTGGTGGCCTGCTCAACGTGTCCTTGCGGTCTCCTTCCGGCGCATGTGGGAGGGCAGCATGATCTGTGCGCGCGACAAGATGCCGCGATATCAGACGCTGCATCGCTGCGAAGATGCCCCCGTCGCGTACCGACTGTGGCGATCCGAGCGCGTGGTCATACTCGACGAGCCCCGCCTTTACACCTATGTTTTCCACGGGGCCAACACCATCGGCGAATCGCAGTTCATCCAACACTGCGCCGCCGCGACACAGCAGTTCACCGGTGACGCCTACGACGAGCAGCTCGCCGTCCTGGGCACCAGGGTGCCGATCGACACGGACGCGTCCGACCCGGTACCAACCAACCACGCGGGCCACGAGCCATTGACACGGCAGGGTAAAACCTAGCGCGTCGGGTGGCGCTCGCCCGGATCGGGCGGATAGCCTCCCAGGTTCTGCTGCGAGTAGAACGCGCGCATCAGCCTCTCATACGTGGGCAGGGCAACCTCGAACAGATGAGTCCGCAGTGCGGCGGGCAGGGCCGACTCCTCGAGGGGAGCCCGACTCCTCACCTCAACACCGCCACTGGTCGCGGCGTGCCTAACCCAGGCGTCTTCCGGGGCGGCGAGGTCCCGGTTGTAGAGCCTGTCGACGTTGAGGAACGGCTCCCGCCACTCGCCGATCATGTGGTCGCTGAATTCGAGTCCCAGACCGCGGCACAGGTACCGCAAGAACCGATCGGGCACACTGCTGAACCATGATGCGTCGGCGACGAAGTTTGGGCGGCGCCCGGCACAATCGGTGAAATGTTCGCCGATCGCCTCCCATCCCGTCTTAGAGAAGTTCGTTGAGAACCCGCTGTTTTGCAAGAACTCCGTGACCATCGCCAGCTCGGACGGCCCCAGATCACTCTGTCTGAGCCGATCGGAGCCGATGCCGAACAACAAGTCATTGGCCGTGCGGGTCACCAGCGACGAGATCTGTACCGACGGATCCCTGATACACCAGACCACCGCCGCGCACACGTCGGTCCACGTCCGAAACACCGGCGCAGACAGGTAGCGCGCCAGGTTCTTCGACACGGCGATCACCGGTCGCTCGCCGCGCGTCAAGGCCGGCTGCACCGACGCAAGGATGTGCACCGCAGCTGCGTCGACGTCGTTGTGCGACCAGGGGTCAGCGGTGGTGACGGGTGTCAGATTCGGCGTTCCGTGTTCGGGTCTGCGCCGGAACGGCTCGTTGAGAAACACGCTGGTTGCGTTGGATTCGTTCAGGCACCTGCCCAGTGCGGTCGAGAGGGATCGCGGTACGGCCTGCAGCTCGATCAATTCGATCGAACCGTCCTGCACGAGACGGCACATGCGTGAGAAGGCGGCCGTCACACTGAAACCCTTCCCGGCTCGTTGATCATGACTGCCACTCCCTACACCCGGTCGCCCACGATTTGGATACCACAGCGGACATCGTGGCGGCGCGGTATTCCCGACACCGGCTGGCTGATGCAGGGCTCATTTCCTGCGGATTTGGCGGACGCAACAGTCGGTGGCCGATAACCTATGACAGAAGGAGGGTCCCGATCCACCAGGATTACCGCCACGCCCGCTTCGAGGCTATCTGGCCCTTCACCAAGCGAGGGTCACCGTGCGCCAGACGCCCGACATCACCGAGCAGGCCACGCCGCTGGTGGTACTGGCCTGCGGCCAACGCTGCGGAAGCACCCTTGTTCAGCGGCTACTGTGTTCACACCCCCGGGTGATGATCTGGGGCGAGCACGTCGGCCAATTGCGGCCGGTACTCACCGCCGTTGAGCGGCTGAGCACGTGGACCGAGTTTCACGGGGCGATGGGCCGCGACGAGCTCGAGGCCAGCGGCTATCAGGGCTTCATCGCGAACGTGACACCGCAGCGCGACCGCATCGACGAGGCTGGCCGCGCGTTCATCGAGACGTTGTTCGCCAAGCCGGCGATGGGACTTCGCAGGCCCATCTGGGGATTCAAAGAGGTCCGCTACGGACTGCCGGACGTCCTGTTGCTGCGCAAGCTGTTCGCGCGGCTGCGTGTCATCCAGATCATCCGCGATCCGCGCGATGTGCTGCGGAGCCTGGAAGACTGGGAGCGCCATCCCGGTTGGACGCGCCGTGATACCGAAACGTCGCTGCAGCACTGGCGCACGGTGGCGGGAAGTTTCCTCGGCTGCATCGCAGAACCTCATCTGCGCAGCCTGATTCTCACCGTTCGCTATGAGGACCTGATCGCCGACACCCGCTGCTGGAGCGCCACGATCGCCGAGCACTGTGAGCTCGACGTCGAGGAGTTCGACCATTCGGTCTTCGACAACCGAGTGCACGCCAGCGGCCTGTACGGCCCGCTGGATCGAGAACTGCACGAGTGGTCGCAGCTGCCCGCGTCCTTGCGGGCACTGGCCGATGACGAGGACATCCGCAAGATCGCCTCCGCCTACGGCTACGACCTGACCTAGCGTCGGATCTATCACCATGGTCGTCTCCGTTTCGGTCGTCGTACCCACGCTCAACGAGGCGGCAGGGATTGTGCCGCTGCTGGAAGCGCTTCGCGGCCAGAGCTATCCGATCACGCAAATCATCATCGCCGACGGTGGGAGCACCGACGGCACCCGCGAAATCCTGGCCGATCACCCAACGGTCACCGTGGTCGACAATCCTCGCCGCCATGCCGCCGCGGGCCGCAATGTCGCGCTTCAACGTTGCACGACAGAGTGGGTGCTCTTCACCGACGGTGACTGCCGGCCCGGCCCGACCTGGGCGCACGAGCTGATGGTTGCCGCCGCTGACGACCCCACCGTGGTCGGGGTCGGTGGTCGCCTCACCGCCGAGCCGGGCAACGTCTTCGAACGGGTCTGCGCCCGAATGCTGCTGGACGTGATCATGCGCCATGGCGCCGGTTCTCGGCCCGTCACTGCCAAGAGGCTCGACGGTGCCCTGGTCACCGCCAATTGCGCATACCGGCGCGACATCCTCGAGCGGCTCGGCGGATTTGACGAAAGGTTCTCCAACTTTGGTGAGGACATCGATCTGATGTTCCGTGTGCTAGAACTCAACGCGGGAACCCTGCGTCATACCGCCGATGCCGTTGTGGTCGGCGATATGCCGGACACCCTGGCCGCCACTGTTCGAAAGTGGCGCCAGTACGGGATGGCGTCGTCGTATCTGAACAAATACCACTACCGCCGGGCCGCGGTGGATGTCGGACTGTACCGCAAGTCGTTTGGCTTTATGCGGGAGGCGGCTACCATGTCTGGCGCAGCACGCACTGAGGCGTTGATATGCGCCGCCCAGCTCGCAGCCCACATCGCCGGAAAATTCGAGGGATCGGTGCGATTGAGAACCCTCAATCTGTGACCGGCGTATCATCAACACACAGACTTCCCAGCAGGACAGGCCCTTCCGGACGAATGAGCGCAGCGACGGATCCGCTCGACTTGAATGTCGTCATCTCCGAGCGAGAGCGTGGCATCGGCCGACTGTGCACCGAAAACATCCGCCTCGGAGCCCTGTTGCTGTACGCCCGGGGATACGTGATCCTCACCGGGGCGATTCCGGATTCGCTGCTGGTACAGCTGCGATCGAGCTTCGACCAGCTCTTCCAACAGTGCCTGAAGCAGGTGCGGGCCGAGCGGTGCGAGACCCCACCGGCCGACCAGCAAGACGCCGATTGCCTGTTCTGGGAAAGGGCCTCACGCTTTCGGATATTCCCCAAGTTGACGGACCCGTTTGCGAACCGCAACGTCCTGCGTAATCCGTTCGCGCAGTCAATCATCGCAGAGACACTTGGGGCCGACTATTACTGCAAATCCCTGTCCAGCGATACCTGTGTCAAGGGCTCGACTACCCAGGGGCCCCACCGCGACATCGGCTTCTACGACGGCGACATTCCGGGGTGCCTCGTCAACATTGCGATCACCGACTGCGGTCTGCACAACGGTCCGATCGAAGTCTGGCCCGGCGGTAGCCACTTATGGCGTGCTGAAATATTCGACAGGTTCAACCTGGTGCCCTTCACTCAGGATGACCCGAACCCGGACCTAGAGGCCTTCGCGGGCCACATCCCGTCAAAACTGATCGAACTGCGGCCGGGAGATCTGATGATCCGTGACCCCGGCATGCTGCACCGCGGGACACCAAACCCCACCGACCAACCGCGCACGATGCTCACCGCCGGTTACTTCCGGGGCGACTACTACTACCCGTACGGCGACACCCGCTACAACTTAGACGACGAACTCTACAAGGCGCTCGATCCCCAGGTGCAGCAACTGTTTACGCCGTTTTTCGACCAGACCGATCCGCGCTACCGAAAGCTGCGCGAAGAACCCGCCATCCGCGGGTAAGCCCCGAGCCCGCCTCAACCAAGCCTGAGTCCGGCCAACAGGTCGGTTTCCCAGCCCCGCCCGTCGCGTGGCCCGGCGATGCCGGCCGCCAGGATGTAGTGCTCGTCGGAAAGAAGCGGCAGCGCGACGCCGTTGGACAGCGCAAAACAGCGGCGGTCGGGGGCGAGAACGACCTGGGTGGCGTGGGCGGCCAGCGCGGCGACCTTGGCGTGCATGTGCTCTGCGGCGTCGATGACGGCGTCGATGTCGCTGTCGGGGCGGCAGAACCCCATGTCGGCGAGCTCGGGCACCCGCCTCCAGCTGGATGGGACGTCGGTCAGATTATCCAGGGCGGTCCGCACCGCGCCGGACGCCAGCACCGTCCAATAGAGCTTCGCCACCCTCCACTTGCTGGCCCGTACGGCGGCCGTCGTGATCCTGTGCGCCTGCAAGTGGTCGGGATGGCCGTAACCGCCCTCGGGGTCATAGGTGACCACGACATGCGGACGCACCCTGTCGATGATCGCAACGAGCTCGTCCACCGCGTCGTCGCCCGCATCGACGAAGCTGGTCTGGTGTCCTCGCGGGTTAGGGGGCATGCAGGAGTCACGCCAGCGGCCCGCGCCGCCGAGGTGGATCGGTTCGTCGACGCCCAAGGCGCGCAGCGCCTTAATGAGCTCACCGATGCGATAGCCGCCGAGCTGATCGGCATGACCGGCCGCCAGTAGCCGATAGCGGTTCTCGAGGACTTCGCCCTCCTCGCCGAGGGTGCACGTCACCACATGCACCTGCGCCCCGCGGGAGGTGTAGTGCGCGATCGTTCCACCGGTGGTGAGGCTTTCGTCATCGGGATGGGCATGCACGAATAGCAGCCGGGGCACCTCGGGCGGCAACCCCAGGGTCACCGCCATGGTCCCATGACCCGGAATTTCGCCGACGTCCGTGGTAACGACCCAGGTTGTTCCGCGACGAAGTCCACTGGCATCCCGAGGATCTCGGTCAGTGACGCCTTGAGCTGGCGCACCGCGCCTGCCGATCGGACGAGCATCTCGGCGTGAACACGCACGCCGTCCGGGGATTGGCGCACCGCCCATTCCAACCCGCACATTCCGCTTCCCAGCAGCAGTGTGTCGATGTCGCGCAGCGCCACCGGCCCGGAGGCGGTCTGCAGCATGGAGGGCGGACGACCGATATAGTGAAATGCGAAAACCCCGTCGGCGCCGGCGGTTCTCGCGACCTCAACGATGTCTTCTGTCCAATACCGCCGCAGGGGGCGGGCTTTCGGCCACAATGTCGTCACCACCAACACCCCGCGCTCCCCGACGCGACATGGCAGCATCGACGAAGGGTCGATCACCTCGACCGCCACTGGCACGCACCGCCAGGCCAGGGGCTGGCCCGCCTCGCCCGGGCCGGCGAGCGGTCCAAACAATTCGGAGCAGCCGAACATGTTCAGTACCTGGGCATCCCACATTGCGGCCAGCAGCCCCTGGCGGGCCGGCGACAGCACGTCACCGGCGCAGAAGACCAGCTGGATACCGGAGGGGCTGCAGTGGCGGGTGGACTGAAAGTATTCCGCCAGCCGCGAGGCGACCAGCGGCAGGGTGAACACCACTTCGATGCCGTTGTCGACCAATGTCCGCCAGACGACTTCTGGCTCGGCCGGCTCAACCAGACAAGGCAAGCCGCCGCTCAGTTCGATCTCGCGGAGCATGAAATACGCGACAGCGAGCGGCGGACCCGGCGCGATCACCGCGCACCGCGCCCCCCGGATTGACGGGCAGCGGGCATGGACCTCGCCCGCGGTGGTGTCGCCGACCTCCTGGTCGACCTCCGACCAGGGCGACCAGACCGGCTCGTCGGTGGTCCCGCTCGAGTGAAGGCTGGTGATCCACCGCCCCGTCTCGGCGTACGGATGCGAGGCATCGCGAAGGTCGGGCTTGTGGGTCAATGCAACTGTGCACCACGATGTGTCGTCGAACTGGTCTGTCGGGCCGGCGGGTGTACGGCCATGGGCCCGGTCGAACCACCCGATCACCTGGTGGAGCCGATCCGCATCCACCTTCGCCGGTGAAACAAACGTTGCGGTCACGGTTCTGCCCTACCTCGGAGACCGAGGGCCAAACGAGCGACGCTGTGAATGGGCGTCATACGCCATGCCGCCCAGACGAGTCGGTCGCCGACCGCGGCCGCGCGACAGTCAAGAAGCGCACCCGTTGATGCTAATTCCGGCTCTACCCATCCTGTGCCCATTCCGGTGCGAAGGTATTTCCGCAAAGCATGCGCCATGGCAGGAATGGGGGCGCATACTTGCGTGATCTGCCGAGACAGCCTCAGGTTTGCCACGGCGAGGGTCAGCCAGCACATCGGAGGTCGGCCATGACAGACATCCGGCTGTCGCCAACACCCCCAACGGGGAGCGAACAGTTGAACAACGACGACGGTCCTACAGCCACACAGGCTTTGCGGCCGCCCAAAGACGCTGTGGCGGCGGCTTGGATCGTTGCGTCGCTCGAAGATGTGGCGGGTCGATCCCTGCTGGACTGATGTCGAACGACAGTCCGGCCAATCCTGGCCGGCGTACCCCCAATCTATAGCCATGCCACCTGATCCAACTCACAACCGCGAGCCGGGACGCTGACCATGCTTCTCGGACTGCTGCAACGCTATGTTCAGCCGTACCGACGGCTGTTCACGCTCGTGGCGCTGCTTCAGGTGATCGGCACCATGGCGTCGCTATACCTGCCGACCGTGAATGCTGCGATCATCGACGACGGCGTCGCGGTAGGCGACACCCACACCATCACGCGTCTGGGCGGGTTCATGCTCGCGGTCGGCGCCGTCCAGGTGCTGTCCACGGTGAGTGCGGTCTACTTAGGGTCACGCGCCGCCTTGGGTTTCGGTCGTGATTTGCGGTGGGCCATCTTCCGCCACGTCACCGGCTTTTCGGCGCATCAAACCGCCACGTTCGGGGCGCCGTCGCTGCTGATCCGCACCACCAACGACGTGCAGCAGATCCAACTGCTGGTGCAGATGATCGCCACCATGCTGATCACCGCGCCGATCATGTGTGTCGGCGGCGTCGTCATGGCCGTGCATCAAGACGCTGCATTGTCGTGGCTGCTGCTTGCCAGCGTCCCGGTTCTGGTGATCGCCAACTACTGGATCATGTCGCACCTGCTGCCCATCTTCCGCCGGATGCAGGAACTAATCGACACCATCAACCGGGTGATGCGCGAGCAGCTGTCGGGCATCCGCGTGATCCGGGCGTTCGGACGCGAGCCGTTCGAGCGCGACCGGTTCGCCCGGGCAAACGTGGCGCTGTCGAACACCGCCCTGTCCGCCGGTCGCTGGCAGGCACTGATGCTGCCAGTCACCACACTGGTGATCAACCTGTCCAGCGTCGCGCTGATCTGGTTTGGGGGACTGCGCATCGACCGTGGGGAGATGCAGGTCGGCTCGCTGATCGCGTTCTTGGCGTACTTCATGCAAATCCTGATGGCCGTGCTGCTGGCCACGTTCATCTTGATCTTGGTACCGCGCGCGTCGGTGTGCGCCGAGCGGATCACTGAAGTGCTGTCCACCGACCCCGTCATCACGAGCCCGCAAAATCCGGTGCACCCCGACGCGGCCAACGGCATGATTAGGCTCGATGCGGCAACGTTCAGCTATCCCGGCGCCGATCAGCCGGTGCTGGAAGACATTTCGCTGACTGCCGCGCCGGGCACCACGACGGCCATCGTGGGCAGCACCGGTTCGGGCAAATCGACGTTGATCTCGCTCATCTGCCGGATGTACGACGTCACCGACGGGGCCGTGTTGGTCGACGGGGTCGATGTCCGTGACTACGACACCGAGCAGCTCTGGTCGCTGATCGGGCTCGTGCCGCAGCGCGGCTATCTGTTCTCTGGGACGGTTGCCGACAACCTACGGTACGGCAAGGCCGACGCGTCCGAGGACGACATGTGGGAAGCGCTGCGAATCGCAGCGGCCGAGGGCTTCGTGCGGGCCCACCGCGATCGGCTGCAGATGCGCGTCTCTCAGGGCGGAACCAACTTCTCCGGCGGCCAGCGGCAACGGCTGGCGATCGCTCGCGCCGTGATCCGCCGGCCCACGGTGTACCTGTTCGACGATGCGTTCTCGGCACTGGACGTGCACACCGACGCACGCGTGCGGGCAGCGCTGCGGCAAGTGTGCGCGGACTCGACGGTCATCATTGTGGCGCAACGACTTTCAACGGTCGCCAGCGCCGACAAGGTCATCGTCATCGACCACGGGCGGGTGGTCGGGACGGGCACGCACGAGTCGCTGCTCGCCGACTGCCCGACCTACACGCAATTCGCCGACTCGCAGACCCTCACCGGCGCCTCGGCAGGGCCGCGTTGATGACCGGCCCGCGGCCGCAGCCCTTCCGGGGCGTGGTGCTAGCCCCAGCGGAGAGGTCACGTGACTTTCGCGGTGCGGCCATCAGGCTGGTCAAGCGGCTGACCCCGCAGCGTGGCCTGGCCGCGGCGGTCGTCGGCTCGGGCGCGGTCGGGGTGGCGCTCACGGTGATAGGTCCGCGGATCCTCGGGCACGCCACCGACCTGCTGTTCGCCGGAGTGATCGGGCGCCGGCTGCCCACCGGCATCACCAAAGAGCAAGCAGTGGCCGCCGCACGCGCCCGCGGTGATGGCGTGTTCGCCGACTTGTTGTCAGGGACCAAGGTGCGCCCGGGGGTCGGAGTCGACTTCGGGGCGGTTGGCCGTACGCTGCTGACGGCGCTGGCGCTGTATCTCCTTGCCTCGCTGCTGACATGGGCGCAGGCATGGCTACTGAACATCGCGGTGCGCAGAACCATGCGGCAGCTGCGCTCCGACGTCGAGGACAAGGTGCACCGGCTGCCGCTGTCCTACTTGGACCGCCACCAGCGCGGCGAGCTGCTAAGCCGGGTCACCAATGACATCGGCAACATCCAGACCTCGGTGTCGATGACGCTCAGCCAACTGCTCACCTCGGTACTGACGGTGGTGGGCGTGCTGGTGATGATGCTGACGATCTCCCCGCTGCTCGCCGTGATCACCCTGCTGACGGTGCCGTTGTCGTTGCTCGCGACACGGGTGATCGCCCGGCGGTCGCAGCGGCTGTTCGTCGCCCAGTGGGCCAACATCGGGCGGCTCAACGCCCATATTGAGGAAACCTACAGCGGTTTCACGCTGGTCAAGACCTTCGGCCATCGCGCCTGGGCGGAGCAACGGTTTCGTGACTTGAACGCGGATGTCTATAAAGCGAGCGTCGGCGCGCAGTTCTTCTCGGGGCTGGTGGCACCGGCGACGATGTTCCTCGGAAACCTCAGCTATGTCGCGGTCGCGGTGATCGGTGGCCTGCAGGTGGCCACCGGACAAGTCGCCCTGGGCGGCATCCAGGCGTTCACGCAGTACGTGCGCCAGTTCAACTGGCCACTCACCCAGGTTGCGGCGATGTACACCACGCTGCAATCCGGGATCGCCAGCGCCGAGCGGGTTTTCGATCTGCTTGACGCGCCGGAGGAGGAACCCGACACCGCGGGGGGGCTCCCGTGGGTCAACGGCCATCGCGGCCGGGTGGAGTTCCAGCGAGTGAACTTCGGCTACCATCCGGACATCCCCGTGATCCAGGACCTGTCGCTGGTGGCGAAGCCAGGCAGCACGGTGGCGCTCGTCGGGCACACCGGAGCGGGCAAGACCACGCTGGTGAACCTGCTGATGCGCTTCTATGACGTCGATTCGGGCCGGATCCTTCTCGACGGCGCCGACATCTCGACCACCAGCCGGCACGCGCTCCGGTCGCGTATTGGGATGGTGCTGCAGGATACCTGGCTGTTCGGCGGCACGATCGCCGACAACATCGGGTACGGCCGCCCCGACGCCACCCGGGACGAAATAATGGAGGCCGCCAGGGTTTCCTACGTGGACCGGTTCGTGCGCACGCTGCCCGACGGCTACGACACCTGGCTCAGCGACGATGGCGGCAACCTCAGCGCCGGCGAAAAGCAGCTGATTACGATCGCACGCGCGTTTTTGGCCCGTCCGCAACTGCTGATCCTCGATGAGGCCACCAGCTCGGTAGACACCCGCACCGAGGTGCTCATCGAGCACGCGATGGGCCGTCTGCGCCGTGATCGCACGAGCTTCATCATCGCCCACCGGCTTTCGACGATCCGCGACGCCGACCTGATCTTGGTAATGGAGGACGGATGCATCGTCGAGCAGGGAACCCACGCCGAGCTGCTGGCCCGCCGCGGCGCGTACTACGCGATGACCCGGCTCTGAATGACCCGCCGACGCATCCCAAAGAACCACGCCCGCCAGACGCACGGGCAGCCTGTCGCGCAGCCAGACGGCAATCTAGTCGGACCCTCAACCGGCCCTTGACCATCTGGACCGTGTGGTACGACAGTGGTTCGGCATCACGCCGCTCGGCCCGGCAGTGTCGGTTGCGGGTTGTGGTCCGTTGCGGGTTGAGGTCGGCGCAGGGAATCAACGTCCCCTTCCTGTCGTATTCGACATAGAACGGCCGGTGAGGAGGCTTACCGATGAAAACGATTGGTTTAGAGGAACACTTCGTGACCACCGACCTGGTCGAAGCGTGGCGCGCGCTGGACCCCGAATCGCACGATGCGCCAACGCCGACGGCGCACGACGAACTCGGCCGCCGCCTCGCCGAACTCAACGGCGAGCGCCTCGCCGCGATGGAAGAAACCGGGCTGGACGTCCAAGTCTTGTCACTGACCACCCCGGGCGTGCAGAACCTGGCGCCCCGGGACGCGGTGGCGCTTCAGGCCGCGTCCAACGACCTGCTCGCCGACACGGTGCGCACGAGTCCGGACCGGTTGCAGGGCTTCGCGACGCTCGCCACTCCGGCGCCGATCGAAGCCGCCCGCGAGCTGGAACGGGCCGTGACAACGCTGGGGCTCAACGGCGCGATGGTGTTCGGGCGCACCGGCGAGCGCAACCTGGATCACCCCGATTTCTGGCCGGTCTTCGAAGCCGCGAGTGCGCTGCGGGCACCGCTTTACCTGCACCCGCAGGCGCCGCCGCCGGCAGTGCGGGCGGCATATTACAGCGGATTCGGCGACGCCGCGGGCGTCGCCTTTGCCACCTTTGGGATCGGCTGGCACTATGACGCGGGCGTCCAGCTACTGCGCCTGATCCTCGGCGGCGTTTTCGACCGCTTCCCCGACCTCCGGGTCATCGTCGGCCACTGGGGCGAGGTGGTGCTGTTCTATCTCGACAGGATCGACAATATGACCACCGCCGCCAACCTCGCGCGCCCCGTCTCGGAGTACGTCCGCAGCAACGTGTTCGTCACCCCCAGCGGCATCTTCAGCCAGCGGTACCTGCGGTGGGCACTCGAGGTCGTCGGCATCGAGCGCATTCTGTTCTCGACCGACTACCCGTTTCGCTTCGCCCCGGATCAGGGCGCCCGGCGCTTTCTCGAGCAGGCAGAGCTCACCGACGGCGATCGCGAGAAGATCGGGTCCGGCAACTGGGATCGCCTCTGCGCCGGCATTCGGCGCTGAGCCTGCCACGTGCCTTCAGCCGGTACGGCGGGTGCAGATGCGCTTGTGCACCCGAACTATCAGGGCCTCGAGCTGCCACAACTTTTCGGAATTTGATATCACATACGACACCGTTTACCCGACTCATCCGATGTCCTGTGGACCTAGCTAACGGCCCCGAAAATGTAGCCGCACAGCAGGACAATCGCCCATGCCGCAAAGACTGCGGCGATTGCAAGTTCACTACCTATGCGTCGGTGACCGCCGTCGGTGCGGTCATAGTCGGCTGACCCTGAAGTGTGCAGGAGCCGGCCGTGTTCGATCGTCGTCATGGCCATGTCCCCTCGTCTCATCATCGGCGTGCTGCGTTCTGGTTAGCCACCTATCCGTTTCGGCAAACCTCGGGGGGTCGCGCCTATCGACTCTGCTTCAGCTGCGCTTTGGCTTCCTTCACCAGTTCCGCGGCGTCGCGGCTGGCCTGCCGTGCTTTCTCGTGGGCGTCCTGCGCGGCGGTGAGCCCACGTTGGGCCTCGCCGAGGGCGCTACGGGCTTCATCACAGCGCAGTTGCGCCTGAGCCAGCTCTGCCTGCCGCTCAGAGACCGTTTCGTCTGCGTGTGCCTTGGCCCGCTCAGCCGCTGTCACCGCAGCGCTTGCCCGCACGCGTCGCTGACGTGCGCGCTCAAGGTCGTTCTCGCGCGGCTTGTCGTCGGTTTCCTGCCGCGGTGCCTGGTGCGGCTGTGCCTTCACCTTGCCGGCTCGGGCAACGCTGGACGCCGGCGCCGCGTCGCCGAAACTGCCGAATCCGGACCAGCGCTCCGCTTTGGTCAGCCGACCAAGCCGCGACGCGACGTCGGGATCCGCGATCGCCGCTTGCAGCGTGTCGGTGACGTCGTCACGCAGCGCGGCCGACGGGTCCGTCAGCTCAGCTGCTTCGAAAGCGCCTCCCGCCAATTCGTGAATGAGTGCGCGTTGCTCCCTGGTCAATTCGCGTATGAGATCGCCGTCCATCGCGGCGTGCGCGGCTCGTAGGCGCTCCCCCAGGTCCGTAAGACGCGGCTTGGCTCGCTTATCGCCGAGCGCGAGCCGATTCACGGCCCACGCTGCCGTCGTGGGCTTGCGGGCAGACGAGATGCGCTTGGCTGCGGCCGCGTCGCCACGCCGTTTCGTTGCCTCTGCCAGCTTCGTGCGCAACTCGGTGAAGCCCTCCGGCTTCACCCGGTACAGCTCGTCCAGCTCGTCGTCGGCCATGCTCAGGCGGCGGAATCAGGCAGGCCGAGATCGTCGAGGTCGGGCAAGGGCCGCCGGCAGATTTCGTGTGCTTGTTGCGCGGGCACCCCGAACAGGCGCAGAACGTCTTCGGTGACTTTGTCGGTCGCCCGGGCGTCGTCGCGTTCAGGTCGGTCACGCAGGAGCTTGCCAAGCCCCAACAGAGCCCCGCCGGCGACGGCCAGAGCCAGTTCCGGATCATCGACGTCGAAGCGACCTGCGCGCACGGCCGCAGTGATGTCACGCAGCGCGCGAGGCGCCAGACCGCGGTCCGCGGACATCAGCGTCAGCCCGTTGGCGAGCAGGATCTTGCTCTCCTGGGGCCGGCGCCGGAACAACCGCCCGGTGAGCCTGAAACTGCGGGCGAACGTTTCGGCGGGATCGTCGATCGACTCGGGGAGCCGGTCAAGCAGCGCGCCGTGCGCGTCGAGCACATCGGTGACCGCCGCGTCGAACAGCTGCTCCTTGCTGTCGAAGTGGTTGTAGAAGGACCCGATGCCGACGTCGGCGGCCCGGGTGATCTCCAGGACCGGCACGTTGAGCTTGCCCGCAGCAATGAACGTCTGCGCAGCCTTGATCAGCGCCGCGCGGGTGCGCTTCTTGCGTCGCTCGAGGCGGTTGACGGGCTCGATGGATTGCTCGCTCACAGTCGTTTCGGCCTTCACTTTCACTCATTTTAGTCGATTCTCTCACTTTTGATGATTTCGTCAGAAGTCCTTGACTGAGCGTAACGTCGTATGTGACGATTTCGTCAGTTACGAGAGGAGTCCGCGATGAGCGACGTGGTCGGCGCCCATAATGACCTGCACAGCGAGCAGGGGGCGCGACAGGCGGAGCATCGCGGACGATCAGCCAATCCGGTGATCAAGGTCCAGGACATCGCCTGGCTCGAGTTCGAGAAGCCAGATCTGACTCGCGCCCAGGAATTCGCCCGCGCCTTCGGTTTCACCACGGTCCTTCGTACGTCCGAGGAGCTTGCGCTGCGCGGGACCGATGGTGGGTCGCCGTGTGTGATCCTGCGCCGCGGTGACCGGTCACGTTTCCTCGGTGTCGCGTTCAAGGCCGAAGACCGAGCCGACGTGCTGCGCCTCGCCGGCGCGACCGGAGCTCCGGCGCGGGCGCTACCCGAATCCGTCGGCGGCGTGTGCGTCGACTTGTCGGACCCCAGCGGAACCCCGGTGCACGTTGTCGCCGGCGTGCACGACCTGCCGGCACTACCGGGCCAGGAGCCGCACGTCTTCAACGTGGGCCATGCGCTGCGCCGCATCAACGCCAGTCAGCGCCCGCAGCGAGTGCCGACCAAGGTGCAACGGGTCGGTCATGTGGTGCTGCAGACGACGAAGTACATCAACGCGCTGAACTGGTATCTGGACAACCTCGGGATGATCGTCAGCGACTTCCTCTACTACGCCGGTCAGCGCGGCCGCGGCCCGGTGTTGAGCTTCATCCGCTGTGACCGCGGCACCGTGCCCGTCGACCACCACACCGTCGCAATTGCCCTGGGGCCCTCCAACCGCTACGTGCACTCGGCGTATCAGGTAAGTGACCTGGACGCGCTGGCGGCCGGGGGGGAGTACTTGCGCGAGCGGGGCTACCGCCGATCCTGGGGCATCGGCCGCCACAACCAGGGCAGCCAGATCTTCGACTACTGGCGCGACCCCGACGGTTTCCTGGTTGAGCACTTCGCCGATGGCGACATGTTCGACAACACCCTCGAACCCGGCTGGGCCCCGTTCACCGCTTCCGGCCTGGCTCAGTGGGGACCCCCGATAACCACTGACTTTCTCGGCACCAATCCCCGATCGCTCGGCCACGAGGCACGCTGCGTCATCACGGCGCTTCGCGGCGACAACGAATTCGACCTCTCTCGCCTGCGCGGCCTACTGAAAGCAGCCAAGTCATGACCACCTCCATTCTGCGGACTCGCGACGCCTGGTACGTGAATACCGCGACCGGCGCCGCCAGGATCGCCGCCACCGCGACCACCACCGCTGAAATGATCGCCGACCGGGCGGCGATCGAGGCCGCCGCCCACACCGATGGCACCGTGCCCGTCGACTCCCTGGACCTGGTGTCGCCGGTGACAGCGCCGTGCCGGGTGGTGGCGCAGATGACCAACTACGCCTCTCATGTCAAAGACGCCGGCATGGATCCCGACACCGTTCCCCTGACGTTCTTCCGCAAGGCGTCCGGATCCATCAGTGGCCCGTTCGACGACATCGTCAAGCCACGCCACGTCCGGTTTCTGGACTACGAGGTCGAGATTGGTCTGGTCATCGCCCGCGACATCCCCGTCGGCACCCCGATCAGTGAGTCCGACCTCGCCGACTACATCGCGGGCCTGGTCGTCACAAATGATGTGTCGGCGCGCGACATCCAGCTTCCGCAGACGCAGTTCTACGAGGCCAAGTCGTATCCGACCTTCACCCCAGTGGGCCCGACCCTGGTGCTTGTGGATGCCGACGAACTCAAGCGATTCGGGGATCTGCGGGTGCAGTTGCGGGTCAACTGCGAGCCGCGCCAGGACTCCACCGTGGACGGCGACATGATGTACCGACCTGTCGAGGCGCTTGCGTCCCTCGCCCGGTTCCAGCACCTCGCTGCCGGCGACCTGGTGTTGACTGGCACGCCGGCGGGCACCGCGCTGAGCGCCCCGTCCAAGCCGATTCAGATCATCGGGTCACTGCTTCCGCCGGCGGTGAAGTGGAAGACCTTCTTCAAACAGCAAGCCAACAACCGGAAGTACCTGCGGCACGGCGACGTCGTGCAGACCGGCGTGGCCACCGACGACGGCGCGATCGACCTGGGCACCCAGCGCACCGTCGTCAGGTATGTGTGAGAACGGGTCTGTTACCCACTCACCAGGAAGCGCGATGCGCGCACGGTCATCGGGCACGTGCCGTGGTCACCGTCGGAGCGGGCCCAACCGCCGTCACCGCTGCCACGCTGCTGGCCCAATACCGCATCCACTGCCTGGTCCTGGACCGCTGGCCGACGGTGTATCCACAGCCGCGCGCGGTTCGGCACGTCCGCCGACCGTCTGTCTCGTTGCCAGAGCAGCGGTGCTGGGGCGCCGCGAGTGCCCCTCACTGGTCGTATCCAGTGCCAAGGGTGAGTTCTCTCCACTTCTCGACTTCAGCGAGCTGCGCCTCGGACACGCGCAGGAACCCTTCGAAGGCATCTCTGCCCAGTAAGAGCAGAAACGGCGGGTCGGGTGACTCGACGGCGGTGATGATCGCGGTGGCAGCCTTAGCGGGGTCTCCGGCCTGTCTGCCGTGGGCCGTGTCGTTTTCCTTGCGTCGCCGCCCCGCCGTCTCGGCGTAATCCGCAATCGCCGCTGCGGACTGCGTCAGCGAACGGCCCGCGAAATCCGTGCGGAACCCACCGGGCTCGACGACGGTCACAGTTATGCCGAGTGACTGGACTTCCTTCTGCAGAGATCCGGACAACCCCTCGAGGGCGGCCTTGGTGGCCGAGTAGTACCCGGACCCCGGCGGAGAGATTCGTGCGCCGATCGAGGAGATGTTCACGATCGCACCGGACCGCCTTGTACGCATCCCGGGCAGCACCGCCTTGATCATCGCGACCGCACCAAAGAAGTTGGTGTCAAACAACCGCCGGACATCGGCGTCTGCGCCCTCTTCAACGGCGGCGCGGTACCCGTATCCGGCGTTGTTCACGACCACGTCGACAGCGTCGAACCTATTCTCGGCTTGCTGCGCGGTAGCAGTTATCTGCTCAGGCTCGGTCACATCGAGGGGAAGCGCGAGAGCGTTGTCGGGGTATCTGTCGGCCAGCTCCTGCAGCTGCGTCGCGTCACGGGCGGTGATGACCGCATTGTGACCGCACGCGAGCACTGCCTCGGCCAGTGCGCGACCGAGGCCGGTCGAGCAGCCTGTGATGAGCCAGGTTGACATGTGTGGTGGTCCCTTCGCGTGGATGAAGAGTGCTTACCCGTGCCGTCGCGGGTCGCGGGTCAGCTGGGCGCGTGCTCATCGGTGTGCAGGCGGTCGCTGTCAGCGGTGGCGGCCCAGCTGGCGAGCAGCTTCAGCGCATCCTCCGACGGGGAGCCGGGTTCTGCGGTGTAGGCGGTGAGGGTGAGGCCGGGGTCGGCGGGCAGCTCCATGGAATCGAAGGCGACATCGACGCGGCCGACGACGGGGTGCCGGAAATGCTTCGCCCCGGCCTGGTGCAGCCGCACATTATGGGCGGCCCAGCGCGTGCGGAACTCCGCACTGCGGGTAGCAAGTTCGCCGACGAGATCGGACAGCTCGCGGTGGTAAGGATCGCGGCCGGCTTCGGTGCGCAACAACGCGACGGTGCTGTTGGCGACGTCGTCCCACTCGGGGTAGAAGACCTGCGCATGCGTCGAGGAAGGCGAACCGGGCGAGGTTCGCCGGCCGCGCCGGGTCTTCGAAGACGGGCGAGTACAGGGCGCGGCCGAGCGGGTTGACGGCGAGCACATCGAGGCGCCCGTTGCGGACGAACGCGGGTGCGCCGGCCATCGACTCAAGGATCCGTTGCACGCTCGGGCGGACCTTTGACTGTGCGCGACGGCGCGGCGCCTGGGCGGGCTTGGCGGCGCGGGCCAGATCGAACAAATGCGATCGCTCTGCCTCGTCGAGTTGTAGCGCACCTGCGACCGCGCGCAGGACTTCGTCGGAGACGCCGTTGATGTTGCCCTTCTCGATCCGGGTGTAGTAGTCGGTGGAGACCCCGGCAAGCATGGCAACCTCTTCTCGGCGCAACCCGGGAACGCGTCGCTTGCCGCCGTACCGTGGCACACCGGCCCGCTCCGGCGTGAGCCGGGCCCGCCGGGTAGAGAGGAACTCGCGAATCTCGGCTCGGTTGTCCATCAGGTCAACGCTACGTCGGCTCGCTGGGCGTAGGGGGGTCGCCGTCGTACCCCCGATAACCCCGGCCTCCCGCGCAGGCGAACCGGCGGGTTGCATGGGTGATGACGAAGCGCGGTCTGACATGACACGTAAGCACTCACCTCAGGAGGCACCGAAATGAAGAAGCGCACGCTCGGAAGCAGCGGCGTTGAAGTCTCGGCGATCGGACTGGGCTGCATGGGTCTGAGCCAGGGCTACCCCCCGCTCCCCGACCGCGACGATGCGATCGGACTCATCCGGGCCGCCGTCGAGCGCGGCATCACGTTCTTCGACACCGCCGAGGTCTACGGCCCGTTCTCCAATGAGGAGATCGTCGGCGAGGCGTTGGCGCCGTTCCGCGAACACGTGGTGATCGCCACCAAGTTCGGTTCGCCTTCGACGCCGACGGCCGCCAGCCCGGCCTATCCAGCCGCCCAGAACCATCACGCAGGCCGCCGAGGGATCGCTCAAGCGGTTACGCGTCGATGCCATCGATCTGTACTACCAACACCGAGTCGACCCGGATGTGCCGATCGAGGATGTAGCCGGAACGATCAAGGACCTGATCGAAGAAGGCAAAGTCACGCACTTCGGCATGTCCGAGGCGGCCGCGGGCACTGTCCGCCGTGCCCACGCCGTCCAGCCTGTCACCGCCGTGCAGAGTGAGTACTCGCTGTGGTGGCGAGCGCCGGAAAGATTAACGAAGAGACCACATTCGACAGCTCAGACATCCGCAACACGATTCCTCGCTTCACGCCCGAGGCCCGCAGAGCCAACCAGGCCCTGGTTGATCTGCTCGCGGCGATCGCTCGACGGAAGAACGCGACGCCCGCCCAAGTCGCCCTGGCCTGGCTCCTCGCTCAACAGCCGTGGATTGTTCCCATCCCCGGCACCACAAGATTGGACCGGCTCGAGGAGAACATCGGCGCAGTCGACCTGGAGTTGACGCCTGAGGATCTGCGCGAGATCGACGCCGCCGCCGCCAACATCACGGTCCACGGCGCCCGCTACCCCGAACATCTGGAGAGGATGACCGGCCGCTGATCGCACTGGGGAGCGGTTTTGCCTCGCCATTCGGGCGGGTGGGCGCGGGCACCGCTTGCGGCTCAGGCCGGGTGAACAGCGCCACGACGGTGTCGTAGTGGCTCGTCACGTCCGCACGATCCGCCGGCTCACGGACCGAACGCAGATTGGCCCGCTGCGTCATGTCGGCCTGGTGCAGGAGGAGCCGGCGTACCGCTGGTTGTGAGGTTTGTTCAATGATTTTCCCCAGCGCATCGAGTTGCCGGATCATCACCGCGGGCATCCCCTCGGCGGCCTGGCGGATCTTTTCGAAGGCCCGCTCGATCAGCCTGTCAAGGTCTGCCTCGTGGGCGATCACGCGAATGCGACCGGTGTCGTCGCGCCGGATCCGTTGCGGATGCCATCCGATGGCGATGCGGCACAAGCAATCGGCGAGCCAATCGATGCACGTCAATGCCGTGAAAGTGTCGTTGACGGCCGGGGAGAGTGCGCGCAAGGCGATCTCCACAAGTTGGTCGAAGCCGAACGATATGTCCTGGGTGAGCGTGCGGTAGGGGCCGGTGACATGGCCGCGCTGCAGATTCTCGCCAACGTACTCGGCCGCCTCCGGGGGCCAGACATTCGCCAATGCCTGCCCCCGTACCAAAAAGTGCCCCGGACGGTGAGGCAGATGAATGACTGCTTCGGCCGCCGTGGCGATCTTCAGCAGCGTGTCATGACGGATGACCTGCAGATAGCCGCTCGCCGGCGTCCGGATAACGGCGCCCGTTTCTTCCATTCTGGAGAGCAGCTCCTCGCTCGACGGGCCTCTGGCGCTGCCGAAGCCCGTGCAGTGGTCGCCACTGCCCCGCGCGTCGATTTCCTTGGCCAGGTCGCCGGCGATGCCCGCGATCACCTGCGGTAGCTGGATCGCGGTGGCGATGTGGTTGATGAAGTAGATCAAGACGGCCAGATCGACCAGCGTCAACACGAGCGCCACCGTGATCGACAGGTGCGGTACGAAGTCGCCGCGCGGGCCGCCACCGATGGAGACCAGCGCCAGAACCACATAGAAGAAGGTCGCAACGAATGTTCCGAGCGTGAACTGCGTTCCCCGGTCACGAATGAAGTTGCGCAGCATCCGCGGACCGAACTGGGTCGACGCGAGCGTCAACGCGACGATGGTGATCGAGAAGACGATCCCGACGACCGTCATGATTGCCGCGGCGATTGCCGTGAGGACCTGCCGGGCGGTGTCGGCGGTCCCGCTGAGCACCCACGCCGGCAGCTGCAGATTGCCGCCGTAGGCGGCCCGGTCCACCGCATAGGTGCCGATGAACAGGCCCAGCACCGCCGCCGCCTCCGCAGCCGGCACGACCCACAGATTGGTGCGCAGGGCCTCGCGGCGCCAATCTGCTTGTAGGTAAGCGTGATTGGGCATCAGAACTCGGCCGCCGAGAGCGCGTCGATGGGGCCGGAAGTCGGAGGGAAGCGGATTGCTCGCACGATAACCCCTTAGGCAGTCTGATCCAGAACTCGCCGACCAGACTTCCCAGCTCACCTGGTTCTTACCTTAGCGCAAGCTCCCACCGCGTGGTGCAGACCCGATGCCTCCCGCCACGGTTCGCCCATCACCGTCGATGGTGGTGTGCGGCGTTGTCGCGGCTCAGAGCAGTCCCAGCAACTGCAAGTTGGTGATGTACCTGACGATGATCGGCTGGGTCACATGTGGGATGTCTTTCGCCGGGCCGACCTTCGCCTCCTGCACCGCAGCACGGAACCCGTCGGTCGGGGCCACCGAGCCGCGGAGAGGCTTTTCGGGTCGCTCGTAGTTGTGCAGCAGGGGCAGTAGCGAGTGCTGGCGCTGCTGTTCGGGCAAGGCCCGCATGACGGTCTCGCAGCACTGCAACCAGGCGTCGTAGCGTCGGGGCGGCCGCCAGCGTCTGTGCGTCGAGGAACTTGTCCAGCGTGAGATCACGGGCGTACACCTCAGCGGCATCGCAGCCATGAACGGTCGCGAAGCCGGGCCGCGGCACATGGTGCCGGCTCGACGACTGCGTGCGCTGCGGCGGTCACTTCATACGCGCCCCATCCAGCTGTGGAAGCGGCCGTCGGGATCGTAGGTCGAGCGGACCGCGTCCAGGCGCGCCATGTTGCCATCGGTGACAAACCTGGCCGGACGCCGGCCGAGGTTCTCGTCGGCGAGCGCGATGCCGCTCGACAAGTCAGACATCGCCGCCATATTGGAGGCGGCCCAGTCGCCGTACCGTTCGTCGTCGGCCGGATCCTGCCAGACGGTGTACAGCGCCAGATAGATCTCGTCCTCCAAGCCGTACACCATGTCCGCGCGATCCGGTGATGCGCTCCAACCCGTGAAGATGAAGTGCGAGGGGTGCGGCGGCATCGTTTCGATGATCTTGCGGATGCCTGGCAGTAGTTCGGCCGCCGAAGCCGACGTGAACATGTTGTCGGCGATGTAGCGATGCCCCTCCGGATAATTGGTCATCACAGCGGCATACCAGTTCGCCAGGGTGGTCGGCGCATAAGGCAGATTGACGATCGCCTTATCTGCGACCGGGCAGGTGCCCAGCACGGCAAGGGCTTTCGCCGCCTCCTCCTCTGAATCGGCGAAGACCGGCGAGGCGATCGTGATGGCGGGGTGGTCGATCCCGGTTCCGGGAAAGCCGCGCGAGGTGAGGATCTGCAGCTCGACCCGGTCGTCGACCTCCGGACTGATCTCGCGTCCCCAGGTGTACACCTCGTCGGCGACTTCGATCGGGTACAGGTACAGGCAGGTGCCCAGCACCGCCGGCCGGGGATGAATCCGAAGTTTGAACGACGTGACGACAGCGAAGAAGCCGGGGCCTGAGCCGCGAGCGGCCCAGTACAGGTCGGGGTGGTTCTCGGCGTCGCAATAGATCAGTTCACCGTCGGCCGTGACGACCTCCAGCCCAAGCACGCTCTCACATGCCAGGCCAATCGCCGGACTGTTCCAGCCGTATCCGCCCTGCAGCAGAAAGCCACCAAGGCAAAGGCCTTCGCAATGGCCCACCGGGAAGAAAAGCCCTTGCGAGTCGAGTTCGGCCGCGAAGACGTTGGCGACCTTGCCCGGCCCGACCTTCGCGGTCATCCGATCGGTGTCGACCGTGCAGTGATCGAGGCGACTGACGTCGAGCAGCAAGCCGCCGTCGCGCAGGTGACTGGCCGCCCAGCTGTGCCCACCCGAACGTATGCCGACTTTATGGCCGTTGGCGTGCGCATAACGGATCGCCGCGACCACATCGTCGGTGTCGCGCGCTTGCACGATCACATCGGGAAAACGATCGGGCACGAGGCCGTTCCACACCGTTTCTCGGCGAGCTTTTTCGTATCCCTCCGCGCCGCGGAAGTAGCTCCTCTCGACCGAACGTGAACCCATTTACGTCCCCTCTATTCGCACACCGGTAGTGATAGGCGCCGTCGTCGTCGACGGAATCGCGCTGCCTCTCGCCTTGAACACGATGAAGAGGTGCGTCGTGTTCAATGCGGCGAGCAGCCGCCGAGAACTGAGGAAGACCGACGAATTGGGAGGGTGGGCACGCCCAAGGCGGTGCTAGTTTGCGGGGCTACGATCGATGCGATCCAGTCGTTCGCTGAGCTGCGTGATCTGCTTCTCAAGCAGGCTGACTACGTTGACCAGGTCGGCGACCGCCACCGCAAGCGTGTCCTGATCGAGAACACGATCGGAGATTCTCGCTTCGAGGTGGTCGACGAGCTGACGAAGATTCGTTGGATCACTCATTTTCCCTTGCCGTCCTTTCGGTGGATTCTCCCCGGGGCTCGAGCGTGCGCCGGCGTTAGACTCGTGCGATTCCGCGGTCGCCGTACAGCCTCTGTATACCCATAGGCGCGGTCATGGTTCACGAGCAACATCGCATTCACCGTCCGGTCTGGACCGGGATCATCTCTGACCTGATCACCGTCGGGGTCAAGTCATAGGGTTCTCACCGCGTGCTCATAGGTTCAGCACTAGTTGGGATGCCTCAATGGCGGTATGACCACAACACTGGATGCACCTCCGGCTGCCACCGAATCCGGCGAGCCGCCTCGCCCGCGACGTGTGAGCGCGGGCACATGGGATCGCATTGGGCTGGCGTTTCTGCTGGTCGCGACGGCGGTGATGTATTTGTGGGACATCACCATCAACGGGATGGGCAACCAGTTCTACGCCGGTGCGGCACAAGCCGGTTCGAAGAACTGGGAAGCGCTGCTGTTCGGGTCGCTGGATCCGCACAATTTCATCACCGTCGACAAGCCGCCGGTGTCGCAGTGGGTGATGGGGCTGTCCGGGCAGATCTTCGGGTTCAGCAGCGCCAGCATGCTGATTCCCGAGGCGCTGATGGCCGTCGCCGCGGTCGCGTTGCTCTACGGTGCGGTCAAGCGGATCAGCGGGCCGAGCGCAGGGTTGCTCGCCGGGGCTGCGTTGGCGCTGGCACCGGTCGCAGCGTTGATGTTCCGCTACAACAACCCCGACGCGGTGATGGTGCTGCTGATGACGGGCGGCGCCTACTGCACGGTGCGCGCGCTGGAGCGCGCCGGCGCCAGGTGGATCGCGCTCGCGGGCGTGGCACTCGGCTTCGCGTTTCTGGCCAAGATGCTCGAGGGTCTGATGGTGATGCCGGCGATCGGGCTGGTGTATCTGGTTGCGGCACCAACTCCATTGCGCCGCCGGCTGCTGCACCTGGTTGGCTCGTTGGCGGCGTTCGTTGTTTCCGCGGGCTGGTTTGTGGCGCTCACCCTGCTCTGGCCGGCGTCGTCGCGGCCCTACATCGCCGGCTCCACCGACAACAACTTCATGAATCTGGTTATGGGTTACAACGGATTCGCCCGCGTCTTGGGGCACAACCACCCGGGTTCCGGACAGAGCCCCACGGTCGGTGCGTCAGCCGGCGACCGCGTGCAGATCAGCCAGGGCCACCACGGCGGATTCGGTGGATTCGGCAACCAGGCACACGGCCTGCCGCGACTGTTCACCGGGGAGTTCGGCTTTGAGATCGGCTGGTTGCTGCCCGCAGCGCTGCTGGCGGTCGTCTTGGTGATCATCTCTCGGGGCCGCGCACCGCGTACCGATCTGATGCGGGCCGGCGCGATCTTGTTCGGCGGCTGGATGCTGGTCGACGGCCTGGTGCTCAGTTTCATGCAGGGCACTGTGCACCCGTACTACTGCCTGTCACTGGCGCCGGCCGTCGCCGGCATGTTCGCGATCGGCCTCCGCGAGATGTGGCGCAAACGTGCGTCCTGGTTTGGCCGAATCGGGGTTGCCGCAATGCTTTTGGTGACCGGTGTGGGGAGCTGGTGGATTCTTGGCCGCAACAGCGGCTGGCTGCCGCCGCTGCGCTGGATAATTCTGGCGTCGACGATCGCGGCGACCATCGCGCTCCTGATCTCGCTGACCTCACAGACCCGCCAGCGCCTTGCGGCGGCGGCGCTTGTCCTTGGTGTCCTTGGCGCCGTCGCCGGGCCTGCCGCCTACGCGTTCGCGACGATCGGACAGTCCCACGCCGGCGGCAACGCCATGGTCGGACCCGCGGCGCCGGCACAGTCGGGCCACGGCGGTGGCGCAATACGAGGCCAGAACGTCGACAATCCTCAGCTCGATGCCATGTTGCGGACCACCGACAGCGACTGGTCGGCGGCAATCAACCGATCCTCCGCCGCCGCGGGACTCGAGTTGTCGACGAACACCGCGGTGATGGCCATCGGCGGATTCTCCGGCACGGACCCGGTCCCGACGTTGAGCCAATTCCAGGACTACGTCGCCAACCACCAGGTCACCTACTACATCATCCCGGACAACAGCAACGACCGCGGACCCGGCGGGTCAGGCAACCAGCAACACACCGACATCACCAACTGGGTGACCGCCAACTTCAAGCCCGTCAAGGTTGGGTCCGACACGGTGTACAACCTTGCGTCGGCCAACGCATCGTAAGTGAGCCGCGGGATCCGGTCCTCAGTATCCCGATACCGGTAATCACGTTACCGCCGATGCGGCACGATGAGAACGTGATTACCGGAATGGCTGACATCGGCGTGTGCGTGCCCGATTGCGAGGCGGCGGTCGCGTTCTATCGCGATGTCGCGGGCCTGCGCGTGCTGTCACCGCCCTATGTGATGGACGACGCCGCCATCCGCGACGACATGGGTCAGCTCGTATCCGATCCGGTGCGATGAAGGCCGAGCTCGAGGGCAAAGGGGTGCGTTTCGTTGTGGACGGCGTCGCCGATGTTGCGAGAGTGCGGACGAGTTGGTTCGTCGACCCGTGGGGGGTTGTGTTCATCCTCGTCGAGAAGCGCAGCCCCGAGCGTCCCTATTTCGCTCAATGGGGCTGAAGCCGTCTGTTGCGATCATCGGTGCCGGCGCCGGCGGCATCGCCATGGGGATTCAGCTCGCCGAGGGCGGCTACGACTTCACGATCTTCGACCGTGCCGACGGGTTCGGAGGGACCTGGCGGCACAACACGTTTCCCGGCGCCGCATGCGATGTGCCGTCGCATCTGTATTCGTTCTCCTTTGCGTTGAATCCGCGCTGGAGCAAGACCTATGCCAACCAACCGGAGATCCTCGACTACCTCGAAGGCGTTGCCGTCGGTCACGGGCTGGACCGGCACCTGCGCGCGGGGACCAGCATCGACACGCTGAGGTGGTCCGACCGCGACCGTCGCTGGACACTTATCACCGACAGCGGCGCCGCGCATCACGTCGACACGGTGATCAGCGCGGTCGGCATGCTGGATGTGCCCAACATCCCCGCCATACCCGGCGCCGAAAAGTTTCACGGCCGCAGGTTCCACTCATCGCGATGGGACCACAGCAGGTCGACAGCGGGCGAACGTGTGGCATCGATCGGCACCGGCGCCAGCGCCGTGCAATACGTTCCGGCCATCGCACCGGAAACGGCGCACCTCACCGTGTTTCAGCGCACCCCGATCTGGGTGTCTCCGCGATTCGACTATCCATTCACACCCGAACAGCACGAGCTCTTCGAGCGCGATCCCCGTGCCGCCCAGAAGCTTCGCGACGAGGCGTTCGACGCGTACGAAACGTCGAGCTTCGACGCCGACGCCGCGCAGACCCGCGAAGCCACCCAACTCGCGTACAGCTACCTGATGCGCAAGGTGAAAGATCCTGAGCTGCGCACAAAGCTGACGCCGAACTACCCGGTCGGCTGCAAGCGTCCGCTGATGTCACGCGACTGGTTCCCGACCTTCGCCCTCCCGCATGTGCACCTGGAAACCTCGCCGATCGTCGAGTTCACCGAGCGCGGACTGCGAACCGCCGACGGCAACGAGCACGTGGTCGACACGGTGATCTACGGGACGGGCTTCAAGGCCGCCGACTACCTGAGCAGCCTCGAGGTGTACGGGGGCGGCGGACGTCGGCTCCGCGATGAGTGGAAGGACGGGCCAGAGGCCTACCTGGGCACGCTTGTCGCAGGCTACCCGAACCTGTTCATCTTGTACGGGCCCAATACCAACGGCGTCAACTCCATCCTGTTCATCCACGAAGTGCAGACAACGTTCATTTGCGGCATCCTCGACCGGATGCAGGCGCATAAAGCGCGCACGATCGAAGTCACCCGCGACGCGCAGGATCGCTACAACGCCGAGATCCAGGCCGCGATGGCGGGCAGCGTCTGGTTGGCCAACTGCAACAACTACTACCGCCACGCCAGCGGGAAGGTGGTCACTCAATTGCCCTACAGTGGCAAAACATTCGCTGCCCGCACCCGCGAGCTGGCGCTAGACCACTATCACCTGCGGGCGTAGCGAACTGCTCCGCCCTCAGTACTCCTGGAGGACTGACGGCTCGGCGAGTTCGCGGCGGTCGAAGCTGTTGTGCGACACCATCCACGAAGCGAATCCGCTCTGGCCGACGTGCAGTTCGATACGAGGATCACATTCACAGCCGTCAGAGTGATGCGACCGAAGGTCGTCGATGGGCACGACGTGCACTTCGCCGGCGCACACCCAGCCGCTCCACCATCGATTACCCGGGCACTCGCACTCCCGGCCCGGGCAGTGGGTGGTTTCGATGATCATTTCGTCGGGCGCGGTAGTTGATCTACGAGCCAGTCGAAGCGGCGTTGCGCTGCCAGGATCTGTCCCGAATCACGGCCCTCGCGGGCCTGTCTCAAGGTGGCCAGAGCCACCGTGACTTGCGCGGTGAGAGGTTTCTTCTCGAGAACGGCCACGGCAACCACCCCTCGGACTGGGGACCAAAAAAGCCGACCTCTGCCTGGTCTGGCGTAGATCGGCTAGTACCCACAGTGTCGCACGAAACCACACCGTTGTCCTTCATCCACGCCGTTGCGGTGTGCCGCCGGCCGGGCTCCAGACAGCTCGAGCGGCGGTACTGGAGCCGACCCTTCAGCCGAAACTGACGGGAATGGAAAGCGAGCCGGCTGACGGCCCGGCGTAGGCTTCCAACGAGGGCCGTATCTCGCGTGAAGCTCCGGGTTCGGTAATCGCCTGTAGAGCTTCGTATTGCCTCGAAGGGGCGTACATGACCGATCTGAACACCGCGCTGCCGCCGGCATTGGGCAGGGCGCTGGAACTGCTCACCCATCCGCCGACGGACCCCGACGTCAGCGAGGGCTACCTCGACCTGCTTGGCACCGAATCTGCTGAGGACACAGCCCCGGCCAAGAACACGGGAGCGATCCAGGCGGCATGGGCCTCGCCGGTCGGCTCGATGCTCTACGACACGGCCCAGGCCACGGTCCGCAGGTTGCTGACCGCCTGGCAGCAGCCCACTGAGTGGCTGAACATTCCCCAGGGTGGGACCGCTCTGGACGTGGGCTCCGGCCCCGGTAGCGTCACCGCGTCGCTGGCCCGCGCCGCCGGACCCGACGGGTTGGCACTTGGCGTCGACATTTCCCAGCCGATGCTGGCGCGGGCGGTGCGCTCGGTTGCCGGACCGCAGATCGGCTTCCTGCGGGCAGACGCGCAGCGGCTTCCCCTGCGCGACGAGACGGTGGACGCGGTGGTCTCCATCGCCGTGTTGCAGCTGATCCCGGACCCCGTGGCGGCGCTCGCCGAGATGGCGCGGGTGCTGCGGCCGGGCGGACGACTGGCCGTGATGGTACCCACCGCCGGACCTGTGGCCGGGTTCTGGCGCAAACTGCCAAACTTCGGGGCCTATGTGTTCGGCGATGACGAGATCGGTGACATCCTGGAGGACCACGGCTTCGTCAGCGTGCGGACCAACAGCATCGGCGCCATTCAATGGGTGCGCGGCAGGCGCGGCTGACCGCTCGCAGGCCTAGCGTTCCAGGTCCACCGTCGTGCCGGGCGACGACGCTGAATCGTGCAACTCAACGAAGGCGGGCACTACGCCCGACGGGACATCGAACACCTCGGTCATCTGAGCCTGGTAGCCGCTTTTGATGCCGAGAGCACCCAGGTCCTCGTTGAGCGCAGCGTCCACCGTGTTGTCGGTCGAGTACACGTTGCCCGCTGTGTCCTTCAGTTTCTGATTCCCGCTCACATAGGTTTCCGTATGGCTACCAAGGTTTTTCACTGTCATGACGACGGCGACATACTCTCCGTTGGGGACGTGGTCGCGGATCCTCGGCAGGTTGCTGTCAAACCTGGTCACGGTGAAGGCGAAGTTGCCGTCATGGACCTCGCGGCCAATTGAGGCGGTGGCAGCCGGGGAACTCGTGGTGCTTGCCGGGGCGCTCCCGCAGCCGGTGGCCAATGCCGGAACGGTCAACAGTGCGCCAACAACAGCGCGGTTCATTCCGCTCACGGCCTGTGATCGTAATCCGCGCGACTGTGAATGCTCACCCGAGCGCCGTTCCGGCTCGTTGATACCACAGCTGTTCACGCTCACTCACGGTGCGCTGGGGGGTTCGGGTACGGCAACCGTCATGAGGAGCGGTACGGCTTTAGATACAAGGCGGCCCAGATGATTTGTGTCAGCGCCGAAGCCAGCTCCCGGTCGTGCTCGATCGTCTGGTACGGCAGATTTTGGTGGCAGGCCCGTTCCACCATCCACGTCAGTGCGCTCGCGGTAGCCGCTACCGGTAATTCCGGGCGGATCGACCCGTCGTCCTGTCCGTCGGTGATGACCTTCACCAGTCCAGCCGTGATACCAGTCATCAGCTCCCGATACGTGGCTGCAACAGCCGCGTCGTAGCCGGACATTTCGTTGAGCGCCCCGATCAGCGGTTGATGGCGGCGGTAGTCGCCGAGAATACGGCCGATCGTCGCTTCCATGTCGGCGGGCCGCCGCAGCGACGCGACGTTCCACCACATGCTGGCGTCGTCGGCCAGCTCGCCGAAGACCTGCCGCGCCAGCCGACGCAGCAGATCACCCTTGTCCTCGAAGTAGATGTAAAACGTCGCGCGGGAGATGCCGGCCGCGGTCGCCAACCGGTCGACACTCAACTCGGTGAAGCTGGTGCCGTCGCGCATCAACCGCTCAGCGGCCGCAAGCAACCCGGCCTCGATCCTCTCGCGGCGTTCCTGCCGATTTCCGAGCGGCCTGCGCGTTACCGACGGCATATTCCCTCCTTTCGGCCCCGCACAGGGTGAGGTTAACCGGCTGGAGACAGCTTGACTAGCTAAAGCGTTTAGACGTAGTGTCTAGCCAACTCCGTTGGCGGCTGTTTCGATTGGGCTGCGCCGACGGCCGGGCACCGAGCGCGCCTCCACCCCAGATGCCTCCATATGCAACAGGAGCGGCACTATGACAACCACCGCAGCGGCCACCCGGCGCGACTATGACGACATCGACCTTTCCTCACGGGAGTTCTGGTCGACCACCGCCGCTGACCGGGAACGCAGCTTCGCCATCCTGCGCGCCGAGCGCCCGGTCAGCTGGCACCCGCCCGTCGACGATGCCCTGATGAAAGACGACGACGACCCCGGCTACTGGGCCGTTGTGCGCCACGCCGACATCGTCGCGGTGAGCCGCAACAACGATGTCTTTCTGTCGGGGAAGGGCGTGCTGTTCGAGAACGTGCCCGAAGAGCTGCTCGAAGCGTCGCAGTCCTTTCTGGCGATGGACGCGCCCCGCCACACCCTCATCCGCAAGCTGGTAAGCGCAGCGTTCACGCCACGCCAGGTCAGACGCATCGAAGAGTCGATCAAGGCCAACGCTGAACAGATTGCGCAAGAACTTGTTTCGGCGGGCAGTGGAGTCGACTTCGTCGATTACTGCGCCAAAGAACTGCCCGTCCGCACCCTGTCAGACATGGTGGGCATCCCCGAATCCGAGCGTCAGCAAGTCGCGCACGCAGCCGACGCCCTGGTGTCGTGGGCAGACCCGGCTTTCCTCAACGGACGCAGTCCGCTCGAGGTTCTGGTGGAAGGGCAGCTGTATCTGCACCAAGTCGCCCAGACACTGGCCGCTGAGCGGCGTCACCAACCCGGCGATGACCTGATCAGCAACCTCGTGCACGCCGAGGTCGACGGCGACCGGCTCACTGACTTGGAGGTGGCGGCCTTCTTCGTCCTGCTGACCGTCGCCGGCAATGACACCACCCGGCAGACCACCAGCCATGCGCTCAAAGCGCTCACAGACTTTCCTGATCAACGCGCCTGGCTCCTCGAAGACTTCGACAGCCGCATTCCCGCCGCCGTCGAGGAATTCATCAGGTGGGCCACACCGGTCATGACGTTCCGGCGCACCGCAGCCGCCGACTTCACCCTCGGTGACCAAACCATCCGCGAAGGCGACAAAGTCGTCATGTTCTATCCGTCGGGAAACTTCGACGAGACGGTCTTTGAGGCACCCCTTCGACTCAACCTGGGCCGACAGCCCAACCCCCACGTCGCATTCGGCGGCGGAGGACGCCATTTCTGCCTCGGCGCACATGTCGCGCGCGCCCAACTGCGCGCGCTCTTCGGTGAATTGCTGCATCGGCTGCCCGACATCCAGAGCGGGGAACCGCAGTATGTGCCGGGTAATTTCGTGCATGCTATCCGCGCCATGCCCTGCTCATTCTGACGGTAGGGAGCGCGCCACGCCCAACCCGATTTACGGGCCGCCACGTATCGTGGGGCCGGCTGCGGGTATCCAGGTCCCGGGTTCAGCAGGCGACCACCGCATGGCGGCCTTCGTCCCCGCCATGCTCGACGCCTTCGCCACGACCTCGCCAGAGCCGAAGCCGACGGCTCCGGGCCGGGAGTCCGATCCGCAGCGCACCGCGCCCCCAGCCCTGGCCGTCGATGCGATGCGGTGGTTGCCGAAGCCGTCAACAGCCACCGCAGCAGTCGGCATCGGCCTTGTTGCTGCCGCCGAGCTATCCCCCAGATCGCCGCTGCGGAAGAGAATCTTGTCCTAGGCGATCGAGACGAGCGCCGGGGCGAGTTGTTCCAGCTCGTCGATACCGGCCGAGAAGTCTCCCAGCGGGGGCATCAGTGTCACGTGATCCGCGCCAGCGGCAGCATGCTCGCGCACTTTGGCCGCGATCGCGGCGGGGTCGCCGTGGCGCAGCGGCTTCGTCCGATCGGCCGAAGCCGAGAACCTGGTACCCCGCGTTCAGCAGCTCGGCGACGACAGCCGAACCCACAAATCCCGTGGCTCCCGTGACGAAAACACGCATGCTGCACTCCTTCGAGATAGCCGGGGCCGACCGGCGGGATCGGGCACGGTGGGCTCGGCCGGTTGATTCCACCCTGCGACCAGACGGCAAAACCGTCCAATGAATGTTTCGCAAGGTGCCTTGCCGGCAGAGAATCCATCACCCTCGATGACATCGCCGACGAACCCCTACCCCGGGCGCCTGACCCCACCTGGGACGCCTTCTGGCGAATGGACCCCCGACCCAACGGCCGGCCGGCACCCGACGGTCCCTTTATCGAGGCGATCGAGGACAAGTTCGAACTCATTGCCAGCGGCCAGGCCGTGGCCATCATCCCTGCCAGCGCCGGCTTCCGCAGCCTGCGCCCCGACCTCACCACGGTTCCCCTCGAAGGCGTCGAGCCGAGCCATGTCGCCCTGGCGACGCGCGCCGGGGACCACAGCCGCCTTGTGGCGGCCTTCCGAAAATGCGCCGAAGCTCACCTGACCGGAACTGCGAACTAGAGGGCCTGTGTATACCTGCCGTCGCGCCGTCGCCTAGCTGTTGTCCCCAGCGTGGCGAATTGCACAGGGCGAGAGCTGCTTTCGGGGGCCACGCGCAGGCGAGCGCCTCCGCGCCGGTACACAGTCACCATGGCCGCGGTTCCACTGGTTAGTCTCAAGCTCGTACTGAGCGGTCGCGAGTGCGTAAGGCAAGGAAAGGGCCTCACGCATCCCGGGCAGCCCAAGGGAACCTGCCCGCCTGAAACATTGACGGGCTGCGTCCATCATCGATTGCGAGTCAGGTCAGCAAGAGGGTTCACCGACCCAGGTCCGCATGCTCGAGCGGGATCGTGACGTCCAGCGATGTCCCGCTTCCGGCGGGGCTCTTGATCCACATGCGTCCGCCGAGGGCCTCGACCCGGTCTCTGAGGCCCAGAAGTCCTGAGCCTTTGCCGACATCGGCGCCGCCGATTCCGTCGTCGTGAATCGACAGGGAGAACGTGTGATCCTTGGTTTGCCCGCACACGTCCACCTGGGTCGCCCGAGAATGCTTGGCGGCGTTGGTCAGTGCCTCGGACACGAGGCAATATGCGCCGACTTCGACGGAATCGGGTAAGCGTTGGTCAATCTTGAGGTCGAGGGTGACCGGCACCGCCGAGCGGCGGCCCAGCGCCTTGAGTGCGGGTGCGAGTCCTCCCTTGGACAGGATCGCGGGGTGAATGCCGCGGGTGATCTCCTGCAGATCTGTTGAAACACCGGTTAATCCGGACACGAGGTCACACAGCTGGTCTTTGAGTGCCTGCATGTCGGGTGGCACCGAGCCCTCTGCCAGCCGTGCCTGCAGCCCCAGCGAGACCAGCCGCTGCTGGGCGCCGTCGTGAAGGTCGCGCTCCAGACGACGGCGGGCTTCGTCGGCAGCAGCGACGATCCGGGCTCGTGAGGCGATCAGTTCGGCGCGGGTGGCGGCGTTGGCGATGGCGGTCGCGACAAGGTCGGCGAAGTCGCTCATGCGCGCCTCGGTGTCCGCAGGCAACGGCTCGGGCTGCAGTGAACCGAGCGCCGCCATCCCCCATACCCGCCCGCCGACAGTGATCGGCACGGCCACCGTGGAACGCAGGCCCATCTCCCACAGCCTTGCGGCGATAGAGCCGGGAGCGTTGCCTAACTCCGAGCTGTCCAGGCGCGCTGCCCGCCCGGTGTGCAACACCCTTGTTGCGATGTTGTCGCCTTCCAGTGTGTGGCGTTCGCCGACGACCGGCTTGTTCTGCATCCCCGGCTCGAGGTGAGACAGGGCGAGCACGGCCACCTCGTCGCCTTCGAATCGGTTCACCGATGCGTTGCCCGCATGCAGGCATCCGGCTAGTTCGTCGGCCACCGCGGAGAACACCTCCGAAGGGGGCGTCCCGCGCGCGACAAGGGTTGCCACGCGGCGCAGCGCGGCCTGCTGCTCGGCGAGCACCCGCAGCTCGTCGGCGAGCCGTCCACGTGCTTCGCGTGACTCGGCATTGGCGATCGCGGTGGCGAGCAGCTCGGTGAAACGGGCCAGCCTCGCCGCGGTGTCGTTCGGCAGCGGGTCAGAATCCCTGCTGAAAACACCTATCGCTCCCCACAGCCGTCCCGCCACGACGATCGGCACGCCGACCGCCGAACGAATCCCGGCACCACGGACGGCAGCCGCAATCTCACCGTCCAGCCGCGAGTAGTCGTCGATGTGGACCGCCTCGGAGCGATCCCGCACCAGCGCACTCAGAGTCGTCCCGTCCAATGACAACCGACTGCCCGCGGGAAACAGGTTTAACTCCGTCGGAAACGTGGCGCACACCGTTGCCGTGGCGGCGAGCTCGTAGCGCACGACGGAGACAATCCGGACGTCGACGACGCGGGCAACCTCCTCGGCGACCACGGCGAACAAGTCCGCAGGCGCCACACCCTCCGCAGCCAACGTGGCGACGCGGCGCAGCGCGCTCAGCTCGTCGTTGGCTATGCGGCGCTCCGTGACGTCACGGGCCACCCCGTACACAACGCCTGCCTCGGGTCGGCTGCTGGTGCTCCACTCGAACCAGCGCACCGAGCCGTCGGCGCGGACGTGGCGACACTCGAACCCGACGACGGGGTTACCGGCGGCGAGCTCAGCCAGGACCGCCCGGACCGACTCACGATCGTCGGGGTAGACGTTCTTGAAGAACGGTAATGCCAGCAACTCATCGATGGTGTATCCCAGGCTGCGTGCGAACGCGGGATTGGCGCGCTTCAGGTACCCGTCGAACCCCGCGATGCAAAACGCATCCTGCGAAAGGTCGAAGAGCGTGACCAGCTCGTCATCGAATGACCGGCTCGGTGCAGCCATAACCCCACAGTGTGGTCCTCTTGTTCGTGCTGGGAAAGGCCGGACAAGATTGCGGCCGGACAGCTACGCATGGTGCCGCTGGCGGGCAGCGCGGATTGGCGCCAGCAGTGACGACACATCCAGCCTGCAATGACGACGATGAGGAATGATGTGCGCAAACCGCTGCGAAAGCCGTGTGCCCGGCCGGGCGCCGATTAGCGCTGATCCGCGCGCCCACGTGGTGGCCGGTGGCGAGATCACCGCGCTCAGGGCGATTGGTGCGACCGTCGCCGTCCGTTCCCCGACCTCACGCCCGTCCGTCACGTGGACGCAATCGTGACCGCCGACCCGCGCGACGATCTCCCAGAGCCGCTGTCGCCGGCTGAACAGAAGCTGCGCGACCTCGCCGACACGCAAGCCTCGTTGCGCCGACTGGCCAGCCTGATCGCCAGAGGCGCACCGCACGAGGCGGTGTTTGCGGCTGTGACCGAGGAGGTTCTCCATCATTTCGGTCCCGGGACCGCCCGGATGATCCGGTATGAGCTCGACGGCACGGCGACGCTCGTCGCCAACTCGGGCGCGGTAGGTCCCCATGTCCGCGTTGGCGAGAGCTGGGAGGACTATCCGCCAGCCGGGCTGACCGCGACCGTCCTGCGTACCGGGCGGCCCGCCCGTGTCGATGATTACCACGACGTCCCTGGCGGGGAGCCGTATCTCAAGGAGGGGCTCCGGTCCGCGGTGGCGATGCCGATACACGTCGATGGTCGGTTGTGGGGGATCGTCGCCGTCGGCTCCGGTCAGGGCCCGCTGTCACCCGACACCGAGCAGCGCATGACCGAATTCACCGACCTGGTCGCAACGGCCATCGCCAACGCACAGAGTCGCGCTGAACTCAGGGCCTCCCGGGCGCGGATCGTCGCCGCATGGGACGAGGGCCGCCGGCGCATCGAGCGCGATCTGCATGACGGCGCGCAGCAGCGCCTTGTCGCGCTGGCACTCAGGCTGCGTTCGGCCGCTGCATCTTCCGAGCACACCACTGATATCGGTAACGAGATCACCGACGTGGCCGCCCAACTCGTGGCCGTGATCGATGATCTGCGGGAAATCTCTCGCGGCATCCATCCGGCGATCCTGTCCGAAGGGGGATTACGGCCGGCGCTCCGCGCGCTCGGGCGGCGATCAGCCATCCCGGTGGACATTCAGGTGCACGTGCACGGCAGGCTTCCCGCAGCCATCGAAGTGTGCGCGTATTACGTCGTTTCGGAGATGCTCACCAACGCCGCCAAACACGGGCAAGCCTCGGTTGTCGAAGTGCATGCGGAGGCTTCCGACGGCACGCTCGCGGTCAGTGTTCATGACGACGGTATTGGCGGCGCCGACCCGGGACGCGGTTCCGGGCTCATAGGGCTTCGCGACCGCGTCGAGGCGCTGGGCGGGACGTTCGCTGTCCACAGCCCGGTGGATTGCGGCACCACGGTGTCATGTGAACTCCCTTTTGCGGTCAGTCAGTCATAGGGCGGCGGATGCGGTTCCCGCGCCTAACGGCACATCCTCCGCAGAGCCCGGACTGCGAACGCGTCGATCGTCGCCGGCGTGAGATCGACACGGCAGCCAGCGAGACGCGGATCGGTGCCGCCCGGTCGTTGGCGATCATGTGGCCGCGCCGCCCCTCGAGTCGGCGGGCAGCGGTCGGGGGTCGGCGGGGTCACGGTCGTCCTGGTCGCGGTCGGGCCACCACTGCGACCGCAGCGCGTCGCCGTATTCGTCGTGCCAGTTCCACCACGCATACGGCGGGCTCTGCGGGTAGCCCTGCGGGGAGTCCTCCCAGGTCTCCTGGCGCCCCAGCGCCGTCACATCGAGGTAACTCCACGTACCGCCCATGGCCTCGTCGCCGCGGTTGTTGATGAAGTAGGTGCGAAACACGCGGTCACCGTCGCGGATGAACGCGTTGGTGCCGTGCCATTCGTCCACACCGAAGTCGGCGTCGAACCCGTCGAGTGTGGTGTACCACGGCATCTGCCAGCCCATCCGCGCCTTCACCCGCTCGATGTCAGCCTGCGGTGCGCGCGAGACGAACACCAACGTGGTGTCGCGGGCGTTCAGATGGGCGACGTGGGCCACCTGGTCGGCCACCAACGAGCAGCCGCGGCAGGCATGCCCGGGCCAGCCATCCACCCCGGGCTCGAAAAAGGCGCGGTAGACGATCAGCTGGCGGCGGCCCTCGAACAGGCCGAGCAGGCTCGTCTTGCCCTCGGGCCCGTCGAACTCGTACGCTTTCTCCACGGCCATCCAGGGCATCCGCCTGCGCTCGGCGGCCAGCGCGTCCCGAGCGCGCAGCGAGGCCTTCTCCTTGACGAGCATCTGCTCGCGCGCAGCCTGCCATTCTTGCGGCGACGCGATTGGCGGCATGTTCATGGCGAGCTGCCCGCCCGTCCGGTCGGTCTCGGGTGAGGTCTGCATAGTTGATCTCCTCATGGCTGAGATATGTGTCGCGTGCGGACGACCAATTCCG
>JAOPWC010000103.1 GCA_025965895.1 Mycobacterium sp. | reverse complement strand
CGACAGACGTCCCGGGCCCAGCTTCGAACTCATCGCCGGCACAGAGGAAGCGAAATCTGCCATCAAGTACTTCGAAGATCTCCTCGCGCTCTTCGTGATAGTGCAGCGGTGGCCCGGTGAAGGCCGGGACGTCTGCTTCGACGATCGTGAAGGCACCACCGACGTCCACGCTGTGCACCCGGAGGGCCATCCGCTCACCGGGCATCGTGTCGAACCACGCCAGGTCCTCAGCCCTGCCGACAACCGCACCCGAGTCGTTACTGGAACTCGGCTCCATCATGTGTCCTCCTGAATGACTTTCGGTCACAGAACTGCTGAGCTCACGACCTGGTGAGCGAGGAGCGTGCCCACGAGCGCACCGGGGTTGAGTGGTGCACGTAGCGCCCACGCGCATGTCTCCCAACATATGTAGGCCGCACGGCAGCTGCGCCATCCTCGACGGAGGGGGATAGAGGATCGGGAGAATGGGATTATGGCGGTAGCCCGGGCTGTCAGATGCGGCACGCACAGTCGGTGGACGACCGAGTACGCTTCACTCAGCGAGGCGGTGCAACTCGTCGGAGACCACGGTGATCTCACGGCGTGCCAGGTTGGCGAGGCAGACGTGCAGTTGACCTGACAGGTCGAGATGTCCCTCGCTGACAAGAGGCCCGGGAAATTCGACTACGCCCGCGAGGTGCGACGGGCACCGAGCCATCCCCGGAGCAGCTCGAGCTGTCCGAGCGCTGGCTGGCCGCATTCGCTCTCGGCAACGAAGTGCCCGAGGTCACCCGTCTGCGATACGAGACCAAGGCGCTGTTGCGCACGGAGCACGGGCTCTACGAGGGTTTGATAGCCGAACGCATTCAGGCCGTTAGATCAGATTCGCCTGCGGATGGGCGGAACCGGTGAGGACTCTGTGCGCCGCAACACATTTCGGGTGTAACAAGGTGGTCGACGCCGGCTTGTCACGCTGGCGAGTTCGGTATGGTGTACGTGAGCGGGCGAGGCAGATGAGCCAAACCCTTAGCTTATGTAGACCGCAGGTGAGCTGGTGTGGTTCCCGCCGAAGCCGGGATACGTTGCCGAGGAGACCGAGATTCAACCACAGTTGCGTCCCGCGACGGCGGCTGACGCGCCCGAGTGTGGCCGCATCTGCTATGAGGCGTTTGCGACGATTTCCAGTCGCCATGGGTTCCCGCCGGATTTTCCTTCCGTCGAGGTCACGACAGACTTGTGGTCGGGTTTGATCGCGCATCCCGCCCTCTTCGGCGTGGTCGCCCAGCATGGGGGAAAGGTGGTGGGATGCAATGCCCTCGACGAGCGCTCGACGATCTTCAGCGTGGGCCCCATCACCGTCGATCCCGTGGTGCAGGACCATGAGATCGGCCGGGCGCTGATGACTGCTGTGCTCGACCGGAGCGCGGAATTGCGTCCGCCTGGGGTTCGGCTGTTGCAGGCTGCGTACCACAACCGCTCGATGAGCCTGTACGCCAAACTCGGGTTCGATGTTCGCGAGCAGTTCGCCGCGATGCAGGGCGATCCGTTGGCACTGCAGATCAAGGGCTACACCGTTCGCCCCGCGACCGACGCGGACTCGCCCGCCTGCAGTGCATTGTGTGTGCGGGTACACGGCCACGACCGGCGGGGAGAGTTCAAGGACGCGGTTGCCCAACGGACCGCCAGGGTGGTCGAGCGCCACGGGCGGATCACCGGCTACACCACCGGGATTGGCTTCTTCGCGCACTCGGTCGCCGAGACGAACGACGATATCGCCGCACTGATCGGTGCAGCCGAGGAGTTCCCGGGTGCGGGGTTTCTGGTGCCGATGCGCAACACCGAACTGCTGCGCTGGTGCCTTGGGCACGGACTCCGGGTCATGTACATGATGAACCTGATGACGATGGGCCTCTATCAGGAGCCGCGCGGTGCGTTCCTCGCCTCGGTCGGGTACTGACGGCGGAGGGCCTATTCGTTCGGCTTCCACGGCAGGACTTGGCCGCTGCGGACGAGTTGGCCGTAATGCGCCATTTCGACCGGCTGAACAGCGAGGTCGAGGAGCGCTGCGGCTTCGCTTCATGACCGAGCAGCCACCGTACTCATTGTTGGTGCGCGGAATCGAGGCCGACGTGCCGCCCGTCGCCGAGCAGTTCGGCATGGGTGTGCTGCCGTGGTTGTTGGCTCACCGATCTAGATCACGACTTGGCGACTTCATGGTAATAGAGACTCATCCATCTGATGTGCGGAATCCGCTGTCGGACCGCGCCATTCCGGCTACATGGGCCAGATGATAGGCGTCACATGACGAAAAGGCTGGTCTGCTTGGGCGCGCCTAGCGGCCAATAGCCCAGGGCCACAGTAGTAGTCGCTGACCGGGTAACTAGAGTCGGAGCATGGTCGGCGCTGTCTCGTACCTCATCGGTCGTGGGTGTCGGCGCCAGCGTCGAGCTGGTCGAGGTGACGCAGAAGCGCCTCGCCGTCAGCATGCACAGCGACCTCGCCGGCAACGACGTGTGCGTCTCCGCCAAGCGCCGACCTAGACCATGACCGAAACCCACCGGCGGCGCCACGATTAGGAGAGCCATGTCGGGCCTTGGCTACCCGATCTATGTGGCGCCGTCGATCCCGCCCGCCGATCGGCACAGGACGTCGTTGATGAGGTGGTCTTGGGCGGCGGTGCGGCCGGAGGTTTGGACGGGGCGGGCCAGACGCAGCAGTTCGGTGACAAGTGATGGGTCGACGGTGTTTAAATGCCGTCTGGCCCGGGTGCGAGCAGCGGGTGGCAACCCGGTTTAGAACAGCTTGCTCAGATCCTTGACCAGCTGAGAGACCAAAGACACCGTCGCGATCAGCTGCCCCTTGTCATCGGTGAGATTTGCGCCGAGCACTGCCGAGACGCTCGTCAGCTTGATCAGACGTCCCGTAGCGACGTAGGACTTCGCTGTTCCGGCGCGCAGGAAGGTCACATTCATGGTGAGCGTCGGGCACGGATGGCTCGTCACAAATGAGCCACAGTGCGTCGCCGCCTGGTCAAGCATTTCGGCGATCGATCCACCGCTGAGCTGCGCGAAATTGAAAGCGCTGGGGCCGGGTTCGTATGAGACGCGAAGCGACTTCTGTGCCCGCGAGCCGTCGACGAAGGTGGTGTTGAGCGCCGAAAGATTCGCCGGCAGGTACTTGTTCGCGTGATCGATCCAGTCCGCATCGGCGAGCGCTGCTCCGGATTCGCCAAACAGCATCAGATATCCGCGTGGGTCCATCCGGGCATCCTTTCGCGTCGACACGGGTTCTTTGAGGCCAGGAGCTGGCCGGGCCCCCTGTACTCGCTGGCGGCCCACCGACTCGCCTGAGTATGACCAAACAGCTCCGATGGCGAACCGGTGGGAAGCGGCTCGGCATCTGCGCCAGGCGGTGACGGGCTAGGCCTTAGGAGGAAGAAATGCCGTCGCCGTCGGCCGGCCATCCGGTCCCGAAGATCTCTGCGTAGGTTTGGGTGACTTCAACTTCGAGGACGTTGCAGATGCGGCTGAACATCCAGTAATAGCCACAGACTTGGAGTAGCTCAACGACTTCGCGTTCGGAGAGGAACTGTCGCGTTGAGGCGAAGAGGGCGTCGGACAATTGCGGCCGCGCAACGACCTCGGCAGCGAATTGAACGATCGTGCGGTCCTGCTCGGATAGGGCTGGGTCTGGATAGTCCCGGTTTCGTATGAGCTGGCGGATCTGTTGGTCCACCCCTGCCGCCTCGGAGATCGGCGTGCTGGGTGAAAACGAAATTGCACTGCGCCTCCTCGGCCACTGTCAGAATGGCCAGCTCGCGTGAGCGGACGGGCAGCTCGAGTGAGGTGTAGAGGGCCCGCGCGAGCTGGATGAATGGCTGAACGGTGGATACCGAGTGTGTCAGCATCTTGAATATCGGAATCCGGTGGGAATTTTGCCTGGAATTCACGGACGTCGTCGGGGATCGTGTCGGGGTTGGGGGGTGCAGGCGCGCCATGGTCTTTCCGTTCAGGTCGAATCGGCATTCGAAACCGCCTCGCGCAGTTCGTCTTCGCTGACTTTGTTGGGCCTGGTCGCCGCGTCGGGTGGGGAAGGCGCCCGTGGCCAAGACCAACACGAAAGTAGGAAGCGCCGGGCGAAGCGGTGCACTGAGCGCAGGTAGTCGTCGCGCAGCTCGAGGGGCAGCGAATGGAACAGTATGCTGTCCAGGATTGCCGAGAACCGGCGGTCGTATCCGGTGAACGGGGTGATGTCGTCCTGTACGTGGGTGTCGGTGCTCAGCCCCGGCTCGGTGGCCGTCGGCGTCACGTCGATACCGACCAAGGTGTAACCCGCGCCGCCAGCTGCAGCGACGCCTCGCCGACTCCGCAGCCGGCGTCGAGCACATCGCTGCGGCAATTTGCCTGCGCGGATCAGTTCGGCGATCTCAGGCTGCGGCTCGCCGTTGTTCCACGGGGGCGCTCCTTCGAACACACGACCTTCTTCGCGATAGGCGCTGTCCCAATTCATATTACATATTTCCATCATGGCTTCGTTGTTACCCCGTTTGAATGCGTCGAGATGGCTCAGCGCGTTATTTGGGTAATGATTCGCGTTCGGCGGACGATGTCGCAATCGGAGGCCGCCGCAAGGACCTGCTCGACGCGATCACCACACCGCCCGGTCACAGGGTCATGGGGTTGAGTCAACCTTCCGCATTAGTGCGCGGGTCCGGGCACGGTCCTCCGACGAGTCGCCGAACGGCAGACCGCTGAACTCGTCGACACCCGCGCTGCACAGCTCGGCGATCCGGTCCGACACGGTGGCCTCGTCCCCGATGAGCGCCATATCCTCGGGGCCGGCGACGCCTTCGCGATCAAGCATCGCGCGGTAGGACGGCAACGTTCCGTACAGCGCGAACGTGCGCGCCGCCTGCGCCCGCATGGCGTCAACCGGGGGATCACGCCGGATGTTGCGGATCTTCTGGTGCTCGTGCAGATGCGCGGTGACTAGCTGATCGTCGCCGTCGGCCGTGCTTTGCACCACCATCCAAACCACGCTTACTTGCGGGCTGCCGTCGCGATTGATCGTGACCAAAGTCGCGGGTGTGGAACCGATGAGGAGGCGCGCGGTGTCGTTGAGTTTCATACGCTCTTCTCCGGGAATAGTCGCGACGTGAGGTCAGCGGATGGTGATCTCGCCCATGTCGATGGCGACTAGCAGTGGCTCGGGGATGAGCTGGTAGTCGCCTTGCCAGGCGTAGCCTCGTCGCGTGGTGGGGATGATGATGCCGTCGACGTCGCGGTAGTCGGTGGCGTAGAGCAGCCCGGTTGCCCCGCCGATGATGTCGATGCTGAAGTCATGGCGACGTAGCAGCCCGTCGGGGCCGAAGCACGAGATCTGTTCGCGGGTGTGGCTTTTGATGTGTCCGGGTAATGTTACTTTCAGCCGCCGCCAGGTTTCACCGTCAACCTCGATTGGGGCGATCTCTCCGGTGGTGAACCCGGGCCAGGTGTAGAGGAACGGCATATTCAGATAGGTCCACAGCGCCTCGCTGCTGAAATAGGCGAGATGCATGTCATCCCATGGGGTTTCGAGCTGATGGCCGTCGAACGACCTTTCTAGCTCGTCGCGTGCGTCGATAACCGCGCCGTCACGGCGCTGGATGACGACGCGAGAGGGCTCGAAGACCGACCGTTTGTCTTGGCCGACGTAGTCCATCGTGAGCAGTTGCCGTTTGGTGTCGGCCTCGAAGCGAACGTCCTTGAGTGCATCCACTTTGCCCTTGACGTGCCAGAGGGCCCCGGTGATGGAGGCGTCGACGGTGATCGCTGTGACTTTATTCCACCGGTCCAAGCCGCCGTGCGCGGCGACGGCGCTCTCGAGTAGATCGTTCATTTCTGCTCCCGTGGCTAGTAGCGGGTCTCTGCTGTGTACGGCTCGCTGAGCGAGCCCTCGTCGATATGGAGGAAGCGAGTGGCTGAAACTCATCGCGGTAGCGCGACCATGCCCATTAAAAGCGATCTGCACCCGCGGACGCGCGAGGCCTCAGCAACAGTCCGGGCGTCACCGCAGTGCGTGCACTGGCCGGTGGGCTTGGCCGATGAGTCTGGTAACCATCGGGTCTCTGTAGTTGTGGGAGGTGTGTGTTGAGGAGAGCCGCGGTGGTGCAGTACTTCACGACCAACCAGGGCGCGCAACGCAACCGCGAGCTGATCGAGGACGTGTTCCGCGAACTGGCTGCCCGAGATCCTGGGGGAGTCGAGTACCAGGTGTTGATATTCGATGACGGGGTTGGATTCATGCATGTCGTCGCGTTCGACGGCACCACCGATCCTTTCGCGGACTGCGTCGCCTACCGCGAATTCCACCGTGCACTCGCCCAGCGCCTGGCCACACCGCCGGTCGTGATGTATGCAGCGTTGATCGGCTCCTATCACGGCCGCCAGCCGGGCGAGGTGATGCGCTGATCTCACGTGACGGCGATGAGTTTGGACCGGTGGGCTCCTCAGTAGTGCTGAGGGAAGGAGTCAAAATGAAAATCACGCGTACCGCGTCGCGCGAGGAGTGGCTGGCGGCGCGCCTGGACCTGTTGGCCAAGGAGAAGGCCGCCAGCCGACAGCTGGCTGCCCTGGCTGAGCAGCGCCGCGCTCTTCCCGCGGTGGCCATCGACAAGGACTATGTGTTCGAGGGCCCTGACGGCAGGGCGGCTCTGATCGACCTGTTCGAGGGCCGCAGCCAGTTGATCGTCTACCACTTCATGTGGCTGCACGACATCGACGAGGGCTGTCCGAGTTGCTCGTTCGCCGTGGACGAGATGCCCGATCCGATCCATCTCAACGAGGGCGCCGATACCACTCTGGCGCTGGTGTCGCGGGTGCCGTACGCAAGGGTCAGCCAGTTCAAGGCCCGCATGGGATGGCGGCTGCCCTGGTACTCGTCACACGGCAGCGACTTCAATTACGACTTCCACGTCAGCAACCACGAGTCGATCGCACCCATCGAATACAACTACAAGGACAAGGCCACCCTGGTGCGCGAGGGGCTGGAGTACGTGGCCACCAACGGTGCCGACGGGCAAGGGGTGAGCGTCTTCGTCCAGGATGGCGGCCAGGTGTTTCAGACCTATTCGGCCTACGGTGTCGGTGCTGATGTCATGCTGAGCACCTACCGGTTCCTCGATCTGACCCCGCTGGGCCGGCAGCGCTACATCAACGAATGGCCATGGCACGACACGTATGGGGCACCGGATCGTCATGAGCACCACCACTGATGGCGGAGAGGATTTCGCGCGGCTGGCCGAGCCGTTTCGGCGCGAGCTGATCGCCTACGGCTACCGCATGCTCGGCTCGGTTGACGACGCCGAAGAAGTCGTGCAGGACGTCTACCTAGACGCGTGGCGTGCCTACGAGGGTTTCGAAGGGCGCTCGTCGCTGCGCACCTGGCTGTATCGCATCGCCACCCGGGCGTTCGTGAAGGCAATCGAGCGCCGCAAGCGTCGCCCGCTGCCGTCGGACCTGCATGCGCCGGCCGCCGACCCCACCGCGCGCGTTGTAGCCGGTGATCCGGAGCTGACATGGTTGCAGCCCGCCCCCGATTCGCTGCTGGCCGCCACGACGAGCGACCCGGCCACGGTGGTGACTGCGCGCGAAACCATGCGGCTGGCCTTCGTGGCCGCGCTGCAGCTTCTTCCGCCGCGGCAACGCGCAGTGCTGATTCTGCGGGACGTATTGGGTTGGTCCGCAGCCGAAGTCGCGGCGCTGCTGGATCTGAGCGTGGCCGCGGTCAACAGCGCGGTGCAGCGCGCTCGCGCACGTCTGCCCGCAGACACCGGTTCGCTGGTGCAGCCGTCTGAGCAGCGGCAGCGTGAACTGCTCGACCGGTATGTGGCCGCGTTTCAAAACGCCGACGTTGACGAACTGGTCGCGGTGTTGACCGAGGACGCGCTCTATGAGATGCCACCGTTTCTCACATGGTTTCAGGGCAGTGCGGCGATCGGCGCCTTCCTGGGCCCGCGCATGCGTGGCTTCGGCAAAACTCCAGTCATACGCACCGCCGCCAACGGGCAACCCGCGGTGGCGCTGTACCCGGCGACCGCTGATGGACAGCATCGCCTGCACGCTTTGCATGTGCTCACCCTCGTGCCGCAGGGTGTCGGTCGAGTCGTGGCCTTCATGGACATCGACACGTTGCGGCGCTTCGACCTACCCCACGTGCCGTCGCCGGAAGCAACGTGATCACATGGTGCCGCAATGAGCCCATCACGTCGGAGACCCGAGGGCCCTTGGTTGTGCTAGTGATGGGTGCACGAGCCCTACAGCTTGCTGGATCCGCAGCTGATGCCCACTGCTGACCGGCGTGGACCGGGCGTTGCGGGAGAACGCGCCTACGGTTCTCGGATCCGCCACGAAGATGAGAAAATCCCGTCCGCCATTTTGATGAGAATTCTGCAAACCAGCAGGTAGAAGCATCGCCATCCGCCGCGTAGTTTGAGAAGCTACGTGTGCCACGAGCACGGAGAGGGGTTCTATGTGGGTAGAGCTTCTTGATGTGGTGCTGTGCAGGAGATGAAGGTTTGGTCCTTCGGAGTCGCCCTGCGGTGGGAGGCTTCAAACCGCCACATGCTGCGTTGGCTGAAGACCGTCGTGGTGAGCGATGTGGAAAAGGCGCACGTGATGCGTCAGGTGGGGATCGGAAAGACGGTGCGCAGTCCCCGTGTTCGGGGATCGCTGTTGACGTGTCGTAACTCAGTAGGTGACATCAAAACCGGGTGGGGTAGCTAGCCCGGGATGAGCCTGGCGGGTGACCGCTGACTGGCCAGGTGGTGTCCGGCATGTAGGCGACGTGAGTCCGGTCTGCTGCTTCTGCATGGAACGTGGGAAGGCGTGTCTCGATACTGCCGTTCGCGATCGTGGCGGAGGGCGAGAGGGAGCCTGCCAAGCGGTTGAACCGCAAGGCAGTGAGTACCGTCGCGGGGCGCGCCGGCGGACCGGCTCGTAGTAGCGGGAAGCCTCTGCTGGGCGCGGTGGGGGTGGAGCCAGGGGGCCGGGTCATCTGTGGTGAGTTTCGTTCGATCAACCGGGAGCAGGACTTCCGGGAGGAGTCGCATGGACGAGCTGAAGCCGTCAGGCAAGCTGTTTGAGATTACGAAGTGGGAGGTATGGGAGGCCTATCGGCAGGTCAAAGCCAATCGGGGCGCACCGGGGGTGGACGGGGTGACGCTGGAGGAGTTCGACAAGGATCTGAAGAACAATCTGTGCAAGATCTGGAATCGGATGTCCTCAGGCAGCTATTTTCCGCTTCCGGTGCTGGCGGTGGAGATACCGAAACAGCATGGCGGTGGGACGAGAATCCTTGGGATACCGACAATCTCGGACAGGGCGGCCCAGACGGTGGTGGCGCGGCGGTTGGAGTTGAAGGTCGAACCGATCTTTCACCCCGACTCCTATGGCTACCGGCCGTATCGGTCGGCCCTGGACGCGGTGGCGGTATGCCGGGAGCGGTGCTGGAAGACCGACTGGGTGATCGATTTGGACATCCAGAAGTTTTTCGACAGCGTCGATCACGATCTCATGGTCAAGGCGGTGGAGGCCCACGCCGAAGTTCCGTGGGTGGTGCTGTATGTGAAGCGGTGGCTCACCGCGCCGATGCAGCTTGCCGACGCGACGCTGGTCGGGCCGGGATCGGGGCACCCCGCAGGGGTCCGCGGTCTCGCCGGTGCTGGCCAACCTGTTCATGCACTATGCGTTCGACGCGTGGATGACCCGGGGGTACCCGGGCGTGCGGTTCGAGCGTTACGCCGACGACGTGGTCGTGCACTGTGTGACCGAACGCCAAGCCCGCAATCTGGTGGCCGCGATCGGGGACAGGATGGAACAGGTCGGGCTGCGGCTGCATCCCGACAAGACGAAGATCGTCTACTGCAAGGACCAAAAGCGGCGGCTCAATTACGGGCTGAGCGCGTTTACGTTCTTGGGGTTCACTTTTCGCACCCGCTCCGCGCGGGCGAAAAGTGGAGCGCTTTTCGCCTCGTTCCAGCCAGCGATCAGCAACGACGCCCAAAAGAAGATCAGCGAGCAGATCCGT
>JAOPWC010000101.1 GCA_025965895.1 Mycobacterium sp. | reverse complement strand
GACTTCGGTGCGATCGTCCATGTGGCGCACGGAATCCCGCCTGATGGGGTCGGCATAATCAGAGGGCCTCCAGGAACTTGAGGAGCGAGTCGGGGGGCCGGTAGCGGCCGGGTTTGGTCGCGAGTGGTTTGGTGCGGTCGATTGCCTGCTGCTTGTGGGTCATGTCGGCGTGCAGGTAAACGTTGGTCGTTGAGAGCTGCTCGTGACCCAGCCAGAGCGCGATGACGGTGACGTCGTTGCCGGCGAGCAGGAGCCGCATCGCGGCGGTGTGGCGCAGCGTGTGCATGGTGACCCGCTTTCCTTGAAGCGAGGGGCAGCTGGCGGTGGCGATTGCGACGTGGTGGGCGAGGCGCCGTTCGATCGCGTCGCGGCTGAGGCGGCTGCCGGTGATGGTCGGGAACAGCGGATCGCGTGCAGCGCCGGGACATTCGCGGAGCCACGCGTGCAAGATCGCTTTGGTGGACGCCACGAGCGGCGTGCGTCGCTCCTTCCTGCCTTTGCCGATGGTGTGCACGTTGGCGCCGATGGTGAGCGTCACGTCCTGGCGGGTGAGTCCGGCGAGCTCGGAGATCCGCAGTCCGGTCTGGATGGTGAGCGCGAACATCGCGTGATCGCGCCGTCCGGTCCAGGTGTTCTGATCGCAGGCGTCCAGCAGCGCGTCGACCTCGGGTTCGGTGAGGTAGGTAACCAGGTTGCGTTCGGTTCGTTTGGGTGGGATGGCGAGCACGCGCGCTATGGAGCCGGCGTGTTCGGGGTGGTGCAGGGCGAGGTAGCCGAACAGGGAGTGGATGGCGGCCAGGCGGTTGTTGCGGGTGGCGGCGCTGTTGTGCCGGTCGCGTTCGAGGTGATCTAGGAACGCGGCGATCAGCGGCGCGTCGAGCTCGGCGATGTCCAGGACGGCGGGCGTCTTGCCGCGGCGTTTCGAGGCGAAGGTCAACAGGAGCCGAAAGGTGAGCTTGTAGGCGCCGATGGTGTTCGGGCTGGCGGCCCGTTGACCGATCAACCGGTCGGTGAAGTAGGCCTGCAGTGCCGGGGCGAGCGCGGTCATTGCCGGGCTCCGAACCGCGCGTGCAGCCGTTGGGCGGCCAGTCCCATCAACTCCGGCGACGCCGACAGGTACCAGTAGGTGTCGGAGGGGCTGACATGGCCGAGGTAGGTCGACAGGGTCGCGATGTGTTCATCGACGCTCAGCCCGGACCGCTGCCATCGGATCAGGGTGTCCACGGCAAAGCTGTGCCTGAGGTCATGTGCCCTCGGGTGGACAGACTCGGTGCGCATCCCGAGCGAGGTGGTGATCTTCCTGAGGGCCTTGCCCACGCCGCTGCGATCGAGCCGGGTGCCCGCGGAGGAGACGAAGAACGCCCTGCAGCGGGGCCTCGGGCAGAGGCGGTCACGCTCGGTCGCGTAGCGCGACAAGGCTTCGGTGACCGTCGGGTCCAGCGGGACCAGCCTGGTGCGGTCGAACTTCGCGTGGCGGATCGCGATGACCCCGGCCCGTAGGTCGACGTCGTCGCGGTCGAGGCCGACCGCCTCGCCCACCCGCATGCCGCAGGTGGCGAGCAGCCCAAACAGCGCCTCGTAGGTCGCCGCCCGCAGAGCTGGGCGCAGCGCTCGGGCGCTCTCCAGCAGACGGCAGATGTCGCGCTGCGACCACAGGAACGGCGTCGGCCGGTGCCGTCGGGTGGGGAACACGCCAGGCGGCGGCACCTCCGTGGCCGGGTCGAGCGCCTGCAGGTAGCGGGCAAACCCGCGGGCGATGGCCAGGCGCTGTGCCCAGTGGTTGGGCTGGGTATGCCCTGGCAGCCGCGCCCAGGCGATCGCGAGATCACTGGTCACCGTCGCCGCGCCGGCGGCCTCCAGGTAGGCCACCAGCTGCGGGAGCAAGCGCCCGGCCCGCTCGAGCTTGAAGCCGAGCGCCCGGCGCAGCCGCAGGTAGTCCTGCACGTGTCCGCTCAGCTCGCTCATCGCTGCGCACCTGCGGGCCATGGCGCCGCAACAAGGCGCAGCCGATCGAGGTCGACGCGGGCGTAGGACGCCGTGGTCTGCAGGCTGTGATGACGCAGCACCTGCGCGATCTGTGCCAGCGGCACGCCCGCTGAGACCATCTCGCAGGCCACGGTGTGGCGCAGCCGGTGCGAACCCACCTCAGCTACCCCTGCTCGCCGGCACGCCCGACGCACGGTCGAGGCGACCGTGCCCGCCGCGATCGGATCGAACGGCGCCCGGGCCCGCAAGAACACCTCCCGCCGATCGCTGGCCGGGCGCCCCCGCCGCAGATAGGAGGCGATCGCCTCACCAACATCGGCGGGCAGCGGCAGACGGTCCTGCCGAGCGCCCTTACCCACCACGGTCAACTCGCTTGCCCGCCAATCGATGTCATCGAGGCGGAGGGTGGCCACCTCGCTTCTGCGCAAGCCCAGCCGCAGCAGCGTGATGATCAGCGCGTAGTCGCGCCGCCCGAGCGCCGAGCGTCGATCACAACTCTCGAGCAGAGCCCGGGCCTCGGCGGGAGTGATCCCTCGAGGCAGCGCCGAACGTCGCCGGCCGGTCACCGGCAGCGCCGCCGGGGACAGGTCGATGTGCATCAACCCCTCGACAACGCAGAAGCGCAGCAAGGCCCGCAACCCGGCGACGAAGTATTGCGTCGCGCTCACCGAGACCGCCGTGGACTCGCGAAGCACGGCCTGCATCACGTCTGCCGCCGTCACGTCGACAAGGCCGCGGGGCGACAACCCGGCCAGGAACCGGTCTGCGTGACGCACGTAACCACGAGCAGTGCCAGCCGCCAAGCCGCGCTCGGTGAGCAGGTAACGCTCGAACGACGCCAGCAACGCATCCGTCGACGAGCCAGCCTGCAGTGGTTCCTCGGCGGCGAGCACCCCCAGCCGTTGCAGCACAACCAGCAGGCACAGCAGGCCTGGACGTGACCACTGAGCGCGCCAACGCCCGGTAGCGCGCTGGAAGGCAAGGAACTCCTCGACACGCTCACCGGTCAGGTCGGCGACGCCCAGCCCCCGCACCTCGAGCCAGTTACTCAGCCGCGCCACCTGCCGCAGCTGGACCACCGACGTCAACGGCGTATAGCAGCGCTGCTTCAACTCCAGCGCGTACGCGTCTGCGAATGGAACCAGCGGCCCCGTCATCAAGACCTTGCTCACCCTGCTCGCGGGCCTGACCATGCTCGTCTCCTTCTCTCCGGGAATAGGAAGGAGACAATGATCGAGCTCGGCCCGTTATGCCGACCTCATCAGGCGGGATTCCGTGCGCCACAGGCACGATCGCACCGAAGTCGGCATAACGCGGAGGTCGGCATAATCGTGCACCCGTGGGTGGGGCTCGCCGGGAACAGTGCGGATGCCGGCGGGGCCGAGGAGGTCGGCGAAGGTGTAGTCGATGGTGTTGACCAGCAACCGGCCGCGAGTGGAAACGAAGAACGCCGGTGACTGGTCGGTGCCGACGGTGCGGTCGCGTAACCGGCTGTAGTCACGCAGTGCCGCGGCCGTGGTGCCGTGGTGCAGGACTTGCCGGGACTTGCCGTATTTCGAGTTCACGATGGTCAGCACGCCGACGTCGAGGTCGACGTCGGCGCGATCCAATCGTGCGGCTTCCCCAACCCGCGTGCCGGTCACCGCGAGCAGGCCGATGAGAGTCCGGTAGGTGGCCGCGCGGAGCGGCTGCCGAGACATGGTGTCGGCAGCGTGAATCAGGGCACGGATCTCGGCGTCGGAGTACAGGTGCGGGATCGGCCGGTTCGGGAAGCAACGCAACAGTCCGGCCGGAGGAACTCCGCAGCTGGGGTCCAGGGCATGCAGATGGCGGGCGAACCCGCGCACCACCGACAGGCGCCGCCGTTGCCAGTTGGGTTTGCCCTGCGATTCAGTGGCCCAGGCGACCGCCGCCGCGGTGGTGATCGTCATGGCACCGGACCGTTCGAGGTGGCCGATGAACTGCATCAGCAGATGCTCGTTCTCGATGAGCTTGTAGCCCAGCGCCCGCCGCACCCTCAGATACTGTTCGGCGCGCTGCCGCAGCGTGACCGGCGTGGTCATGATCACGACTCCGGCCAGGGGCGCACCAACACACCCAGCGCCCGATGATCCAGTTTGGCGTAGACGGCAGTGGTGGATTCGGCGTGGTGTCGCAGCAGCTGTCCGACCTCCACCAGCGGCGCGCCGCGCGCGAGCAGATCGCTGGCAACCGAGTGCCGAAGCCGGTGCGGGCTTATCCGAGCGACCCCGCCACGATTGCAGGCTGCGACGACAATACTGTCGACCGCACTCAACGACAGCGGCGTGAACGGTGCCCTCCCGATGACGAACACTGTCCGGGAGCTGATTCCTGGTGGCCGTCCATGGACCAGATAGTCGACCAGGGCCCGGCCGGCATCATCGGGCAACGGCATCGCCTCGTGCCGGTTTCCCTTGCCACGCAACAGGATCTGGCCAGCCTGCCCAATCGATGTCGTCGAGCCGCAGGTGGGCGACTTCGCCGTTGCGTAACCCCAACCGCGACAACAACATCAGGAGCGCGTAGTCGCGGCGTCCCCTTCCCGAGGTCCGGTCGCAGCTGCCCAGCAGCGCGGCCACGTGCGCACCACTCACCGCGCGGGGCAGGGTTCCCAGTCCCCACCCAGCCACCGACGGCACCGCGGTCACCAACGATCGCGGTATGCGGTCGGTGATGTGCAGGAAACGCAGCAACGACCGCAGCGCCGTGACCAGGGATTTGGCCGCCCAGACTCGGCGGTGACCAGCTTCGGTAACCAAGAAATCGGTGACCTGTCCGGCGGACAGCCCCTGCAACGCAGTTTCCACCGGGGTCGGCAACCCCGACAGGAACAACCGAGCGGTGCCCGAATAGCGGTCCACCGACAACGGGGCCAGGCTCCGTTCGTCCCTAAGATAGATCCGGTATTCGGCCAGCAACTCCTCCACCGGACCGACCGGCGTCGGCAGCCCAGGCTCCGGCACGACGCCCAGCCCACGCAGGTAGCCGAGCAACGGGGCCATGCCGCGCAGCGAGATCAAGAACCCGTACCCCGCCGCCCGCCGATCTGACAGAAATGCTTGCAGGACATCAGCAGCCAGGCTGTTGACCGTCAGTTCGCGCTCGGCGAGCCACTCGCTCAAATGTGCCAGCAGATGGGTGTGCTGGGCAACGGCCCAGCGGTTGAATCCCTGACTATCCAACTCGGCCCGCAGCCCGGCCGCGAAGATCCCCAACGGCCCGGCCACCACAATCCGGGCCGGACCACCCGCTAATCCGGAACCATGCCTAGCCATCTCGATCGTCCGCCCGGAACCAGTATGACGCCCACAGCCCTGACCGTTATGCCGATCGATGCGAGCCGATCATCCGCCTGAACCGGAACCTTTACGGCCGCACGGCATAACGATCACTGCGGCATAAGGTGCGCCGCTATGTGGACACCGCTCGTGCGTGTGGGATGGATCGCGACGGCGGGGTCGCCCAGCTGAGCGATGAGCTGCTGGCGGCGGTGGCGGTCGGGGCGCGTCCGCGACGACCGACGGGCCGTCGAGCCAGGACCGCCAGCGGCGCTCCGGAACGCGGATCGGTCGAGGCTGACCGATCAGGACGAGTTGTTCAGCTCTCGCGGGGTAGGTGCCCCGGGAAAGCCGGTGCAACGGTGGCAAAGTACCCGTGATCGCCCCCATCCCCTGTCGCTCTCCCGCTGGATTTGAGCTGTTACCGGCGAGGGTAGGTGTGGGCTCCGACAACGAGGGGCAGGTCACCCGATTACCGACTGCACACCATCGGTTCGCGCTGGCGGGGACTCGATGCGCGCGGCGATGTACTCGGCGTTATCCCGGGCGGCGAGTGCGCCCCATCGCGTCGCTGTGGTGATGGACAGCCCGAGGAGGTCGGCGAGGACCGGAGCCGGTAGGTCGGCCGCGAGTGCGCTGAGCGCGGCGCCGCGGGCTGGGCGGATGAATATGCCGAGCTTCTTGTTCAGCGCGGTGGATAGACGGCCCGCATAGAAGTGAGAGCCAGGTCGGGCGCCGGGGAACAACCATGCCGCGGTTCCCGTCCTTGTCGACTGCTCGTGGGTGCTGCGGGCGGCGAGTTCGAGAGTCAGCGCGGCAAGCGGCGGCGGGAGAAGGACGGGCTGGTCCCGCAGGGCGAGGCAGGTGTCGGTTTCGGTGGTGGTGACACTGTCGACGGTCAGTTCGACTATCCGGGTAAAGATTTGGCCGTAGAGAAGAACAAGGGCGCCGGCCACCCGCAGTCGCAGTGCAAGGGTGTCATCGCGCAGGCACCGCCGGAGTAGCGTCCAGCGTTCGTCGTCGCCGAGGACGTTCTCCGGGAGGCCTTCGCTGCCGAGCCAGTGAACCTGCAGCTCCGCACTGAGGCCGCGAGCGTGGGCCCACCGCAGGAAGTCTCGTACCCGGCGTCGGGTGCTTGCTCCCAACCCAATCCAGGCATCGACGTCGTGTTGGGTGGTGTCGGCGAGCGAGCGGCCGTTGTCTTCGAGCCACGTCAAGAAGTGCGCGGTCGTTTCGATCCGCGCTCGGGCGTACATGGGTGCGCTCGCGGTGATCTTCAGCCGTGCTGCGCGGTGTCGTGTCCGCGGTAGCACCGACCAAGAAGCGTAGGGGCGCAGCAGCTGAGCAGTCCCCGGTGACAACCCGGCGAGGAAGCTCTTCAGCCACGGGCCCAGCGATTCGAGACCCTCAGCCTGGGCATCGAGGGCTCCGGCATGCACGAGAATGTTCCGCAGGTGCCCGACGCGGTTGTCCTGCGGTAGTTCATCGAGAACCTGGTGAGTAATCGGGTTACCCGTGGCGACGAGGTCACGTAGCACCTGAATCCACGCGGAGCCATTGAGGATCTCTTGAGTCCGTTCGGCGGTGTTGTCCTCCAGCAGAAACGTCGCGACACCCTCCAGCTGGGTCAGGATCTCGCCGTCGGGGCCGGTCAGCAGTTGGCGGACACGCGCTTTCGTGGTGCACGCCAAACAATGTGTGCCGCCGATGAGGAGATCGACCTGTCCGCAGCGGTCGCAGATCCACTTGCGGCCGTCACCCGAGCACGGGCCACAGACTGAGCCACCGCCATCCCTCACACCGACCAGCGGCCGGACCTCCTGGCAACTGGCGCAGGGCGCCGGACTGCGCCGCAGCTGCCGGTAGCAGGGTCCGCAGACCGCGCCGAGCGGCAGCGTGGTCTGAATCGCGACGGTGCGTTCGCACATCGCGCATGTTCGTGGGCGACATCGGTGTGCGCGGCAGGTCGCACATATCGGCCTACCCGACGCGCTTCCCCTTGCACAAGGCCTGATTTGACCGCAGCCATTGCACGTCTTCAACGGCGGAACCCAACAGCGGTGACAGATCCATGTGCCTGCATCACGGTCAGCCACCCGGGCGTGCACCGTTGTGCGACCGCACTGCACACATTCGTGTTCGCGGCCGCGCTGATAACACCTAGGGCACAGCGGTCCCTGGGTGCTGAACGCATGGGCGCGACAATTCTCGCGCCCACAGGACGAGCACGTGTACAGCTTGCGCGGGCCGCACGTCTGGCAAAACGGCTGTCCGTCGACCCGGTAGGCGACCCTTGTGGTCTTACCGCAGGCCGCGCACGCGTCACTGCGGGCCGGGTCCCGGATCTTGCAGCGCGAGCAGACGACTCCGCCGTCCTCTTGCGAATCGGGGCGACCGAGTTCGCCACACCGCACGCACACCTTGCGATGCGTCCGCGAATAGCAGCGACCACAGATGCTTGCGCCGTCTTGCCGGTAAGGCAGCACTCTTTGTGCTCCGCACGAGTGGCAGCGTGCCCGTTGCACGCCAGGATGTTCGGCGGCCAGAACGTCGAGAAGGGCGCGCAGCGCTGAAGGCCCGGTGGCCTCGCCCGAGGTCAATGCATCCGGGTGCGATTGGAGGTGTTGCACGAGCCCGGCAGCATGCGCCGGTAACAGCTTCAACGCCGCAATCTGGGTGGTGAGTCGTTCGGGGCTCGCGTCCGGAAGTCGCGGCGCCAGGACCGCCGCGATGTCCGCGGCGCTGTGCCCCGCGGTCTGATGTTTGCGGCGCGTCATAGCCCTTCGGGACGACGGATGGTGATGCGCCGAACCGCCGGTGGTGCAGCCGCTTTCGTCTCTCCGGCCATCTTGGGGACTTGGCCGTTGGCAGCGGTGATTTCGATGAGATCCTCGACGCCGACGTCGAGGATCTCGCAGAGCGCGGCCAAGGTGTCGAGGCTAAGGCGTTGCGGCGTGGTGGTGACGAGGCGGAAGACCTGTTCGCGGGAGAGGTGAATGCCGCGCTCGGCAAGCAGCGGAACCAGGTCGGTCGTGGCGAACATATCGCGCGTGGCCATGATCTTGCGCAGGTTCCACTGATAGCTCATCTTTCTGATCACTGGCCCTCACATAGCTCGGGGTGTCGGCCCAGGGCACGTTGCAATAGCCGGTTGCGGTACTCATCGGAGACGCCTAACGGCACAGTCGGATATTGGAACTGTCCGAATAGCGTCGTGTTCATAGGGTTTTCGCTCTCCTGCTGACGTCCGCGGCGTAGTTGGTCCAGTCGCCGGCGGAGTATTGCTGCCATTGGACGGCGACAGTGATGTGAATGCCGAGCATCCGCGCGAGGACCGCGGCGGGGAGTTCGGTGGCAAGCTGGAACAGTGCGGTGGACCGTGCCGGGGCGGGGCGCAGTCCGATCACGCGGAGGCGCTGGCAGAGTCTGTCGGCGCTAACGGGACGCCCGGGTTGTCCGCCGGGAAATAGCCAGGGTGGGGCTCCTTGATCGCCGAGCACGGCATGGCCGCGTCCGGTGGTGACTAGCTCGTGGACGAGTGTCGACAAAGGCTCGGGGAGCACGATGGGCACGCTCCCGAAGCGGAGCGTGACGGTGTCGTCGTTGATGTCGATGTCGATGTCGTCGACGGTGAGCCGACTGATTGTCGCGGGTCGTTGGGCGTAGAGCAGTAGCAGGAGCCCGGCGACTCTGTCGTCGGTTTCTAGGGTGTGATCGTGTAACAGCCTTTTGGCTTGGTGCCAGCGCTCGTCCTGGTCCAGCGGCCCGGCGGGGCCGGTCCAGCGGGTGGCGGCGAACCGCAGGTTGCGGTTGAGGCGCTGTGAGATCGCCCAGCGGACGAAGTGGCCAGCCTCCGCGCGATGGCTGACGTCTTCACTGGTGAGCCAGGCGTCGAGGTCGGCTTGCCGGCATGTGGCCAGTGTGCATCCGCGGCCGCGCAGCCAGTCGAGCAAGCCGATCGCCGCGCGAACTCGTCGGCGGACCAGGTCGAGCTGGCCGTAGGTGGTGTCGGCACCGCGGTTGCGTTGCCGGAGCCGCCGGAGCACGTGCCAGACCGCGTATCGGTGCAGCAGTTCCTTCTCGTCAGGTTGGGGGTGCTCGTTGAGGGTGTCGGTGACCCACCGTTCGATCCGCGCGAGGTGCTCGTCACGGGCGGGCAGTGCTGCGGTGGCCACCAAGACGCTGCGCAGATGCTCGATCGGCTTGCTGGGTGTCAGATCGTCGAGCGCGGCCTGGCTCAGTGGTCGTTGCCCGCTGGCGAGGTCGGCGAGCACCGAGCAGACCGTGGGGTGCTTGAGCCAGGTCAATGCGGTGCTCGGCCTGTCGACGCCCGCCAGCGTCTTGTGTAGACCGTGCAGCGGAGGGCTGATCTGACCGCTGGCATCAGTAAGCAGTGTCTGGAGTTCCTGGTGGAGGTGGCACCGGTGGCAGACCCCAGAGGTGAGGCGTCCGGTGGTGCCGCATCCAGGACAGGTCTTCCAGAAGCTGGGATCTGGGGCGGCGCACTGGCCGCACAAGGGCACCTCGCGGGTGCCGGCGCGGACGGCCGCTGACTGGCCGCAGCGTGAGCAGCATGCCCGTAAGCGTGCACAGGCGCCGCACCGCGACTGGCCGGTGGTTTTGGAGACGATGGTGGGTGCGGTTCGCCCACACATGCTGCAGATCGCGGTCTTACGGGGAACGCAGGTCGCGCAAACCGGCCCGTCGGCGCTGCGGCTTTTGACAAGTCGCCGACGCCCGCAGTGGATGCACTGCTCGAGGTTGACCGGATCGGTGACTAAGCATTTGGCGCACAACGGTTTCCCGGTGTCGTCGCGGGCTGCGGGTTCTCGCACCGTTGCGCAGCGAGAACAGGACACGGCGTTGGCCTTGGCGGTGCAGTTGCGGCAGATACGCTGGCCGTCGCGTGTTTTGCTCAAGGTGACCACACGCCCACAGCGCGGGCAGGCGGGCCGCTGAATGTGGGAGGGGCCGGCGTCGCAGAGCGCGTCGATCAGCTTGAGCACCACAGGGTGTGGAGCCTTCGCACCGCTTCCGGTGAGTAGCTCGGGGGTTTCTTCGATCGTCCACGCCAGCTTCTGTTCGTGAGCGGGCTTGGTGACGGTTGTCGCGATTGCCGTGACGACCGCGTCGGCGGTCAATCCTGGATCCAGAGAGGTGATCACCTCGACCAACACTTGGCGCGGGTCGCGGGCGTCGCGGTCGGGGCATTGGGAACAGCGCGGTCCGCCGTTTCGGTCGCGGAAGCTGACCTGCCGCTGCAGACCACAGGATGCGCACTCCTGTGGGCGGACGAAGCAGGGGCAGCAATACCAGTGCTCTCCGCGACGCTGCATGGAAGTGATCTCGCGCCCGCAGTCCGCGCAGCCCGGTGCTGAGATTCTCGCCGCGCCCGCCGCACGTAGGGCGAGCAGCAGGTCGCCGACGACCTTCGGGGCCGGCGAGCGTCCGGTGGTGAGCACGATCGGGCTGGACACCAAGGCTGTGGCCAGACGGCGTCGTTTCGCACGCCCGCCACCAACGCGCTCAACGATCCGGCGGATCTCGTCGGTATCCAGTACGGGATCTGCCGCGGCCACAAGGTCCACCACCGTTGCGACCGGATCGCAGATCGGGCCCGCGGAAAAGGTCATCGGTCCGTGGAAGTGATGCGGGCCCGCTTCGGCCGCAGGCTGCCGACACTCTCGGTCGACGCACCGGCTGCTGCCTTCCTGGTCCGCGTGGCAGTGGCGGCAACCGGTTGGATCAGGTCGTCCATCGTGCAGCCGAGGATGTCGAGCAGGGCCATCAGGATCTTCAGGCTCAACCGCTCGGGCCGCTCGACGACCAACCGGTAGACCTGACTCGAGGACAGCGTGATCCCACGCTCAGCCAACGGCGCGAGCAGATCGGTCGTCGAGAACATGTCGCGTGTCGCCATGACGTGACGCAGATGCCACTGGTAGTCAAGCTTGGCCGTCATCGCAGTTCCCTTTTTGTCGACTCGCCGCCCAGCGCTGGCGACAGCGCCTTGCGCAGCGCGGTATTCATGAAGTCAGCGCTGACATGGGTGTACACGGCAGTGGAGCTATCTACTTCGTGGCCAACTTGACATTGGATAAACCGCCGGTCAACCCCGTCCTCAGTGAGATGTGAAACATAGGAATGCCGCATCGAGTGCGGCACAAGACTTGTCGATAGCCCGAGGGCGTCTCGGTAGGTGACGAAGCGGGCGTTGATCTCTGCGGGCTTGATGCGCCCGCCCCGCTCCGTCAGCCACAGCGCCGGATGCTCGGTGTAGCCAAACTTCGGACGGACGTTCTCGACGTAGTCCGCGACCGCCTCGACCGCCCAACCCATCACCGAGGCGACGTTGCGGCGGCGAGGAGGCTGACCACGTTTGGCCTTGCAGTACCGGACGTTCACCGTCCCGTACCGGCCGAACTCGGGCGCCGCCGGATTCCGCCCGAAGTCAACAACATCCAATCTGGAGGCCTCGGTGCGCCGAAGCCCCCACCCATAGAGCACCTTGAACAGCGTGGCGTCCCGCTAAGCAGCCAACGCACCCTTACGCTTTGACCGCACCGCACGTTCGACTTCCTCGTCCGCGTAGTCGAGGAACCGCTGCATCTCCTCCCGCGTGAACGGGCGCGCTTCCGGATCCCCTTCATAGTCGTTGAGGTGAGCGATGGTATTCCACTCGTGCACAATCGCCACCGGGTGCACCTGCGGCCCGAACTCCTTCTGACAGGCCACGATCCACCCATACCGGCCGTCACAGAGGTACTCGCTAAACAAGCGCAGGCTGCACTGGTAGCAGCGGATAGTCGACGGCGCCAAGTGGTGCTCGGCCGTCAACGACAACGACCACTCATCCACATTCGACGCCGTCCAATTCCACGGATACTCGTTGGCGAAGTCGCCGAACCGGCGCATCAGCCGCTCCCGCGCCCCAACCGAATCCTCCCGCAGGCCACGCGCTGCCTGTTGAGTGCGCCAGCCCCGCAGCATCGCCTCGAACATGGCATCCTCCGGCCGCAGCTGAACCACCCCGGAGACCAACTCCAAATGCGCCGCGCCTGCCAAATCAGACTGCCGCACGCCACCTCCCGCCGACTTCGGATAGTGGGTGAATCATGCATCAGAAGGGATCTCTAGGTCAAGTGGCGATACCGGCGGGACCGGTCGATCGTTCCATCAGATCGGCATCGGGTGCTGCCCGCCGCTGACGACCACAGTGGGGACACCGCTGCTGAGCACGGCGTCGATACCGTCCTGCAGGACCGGTAGCCCCCGAGGATGCGGACCACCGCGACGTCGACATCTGATAGCAGGTCGGGCAGGTCGCTGCTCAGCAGCCGCGACGGATTCGCTCACCGGCAGCTGGCGCCGCTGGCGCGGGCCGTGATGAGGTCGGTATCGGAGGTCGACAGCAGCATTCGTACCGCATGGAGGAAATTGACCGAGTCCGCCCCGATCCGGCCGCAATGATGCGATACTTCGCCACACCACCGGGGGGGAGTGTTCGCAGTGAAACTCGGCGTCTGCGAACAGCTCTTGCACAGCCGGTTGGGGCCGATGATGGTGGCCGAAACGGGCTACCGGACGGCCAGGATAGCCGGTGCCGATTCGTTCTGGGTGCCCGACCACCTCAATAACCTATTGCCCCGGGCCGTGATGACACCGAAGTACAGCGGCTCGGCCCGACTGATACCCGACATCGACGCAATGCTAGAGCCGTGGACGGCGCTCGGGTACCTCGCCGGACGCCACCGATTCAACCGGACACGCTTGGGCACCTGCGTGACCGACACCGGACGGCGGAATCCAGCCGTCACGGCGCAGGCCGCGGCGACGCTGCACCTGATGACCCGAGGCCGGACAATTCTG
>JAOPWC010000088.1 GCA_025965895.1 Mycobacterium sp. | reverse complement strand
CGCCGGTGACCGCGTCGACAGTCACCCGCGTTCGGACCGCCCGCGCGCAACAGCGATGTCGTGGCGTCAAGCACACGAGCACGTGACGCCGCCCTGCGCGGGTCGTCATAGCCGGCCAGGTTAGACCCCCGATTTGCCGCTATCGAGAGCCGAACAGGACCGGCAGCGATGTTGGTGAGCGGAACACCTGCCCGCGGATGTGGGGATCGTCGCCCTCGGGATCGAAACGAAGGTTGGGCAGGCGATCGAACAGCAGGTTGAGCGCAACCCGCATCTCGAGGCGGGCCAGGTGCATGCCGAGGCAGACGTGCACGCCGTGCCCAAACCCGATGTGGGCCCTGGCCTGGCGGAAGATATCGAAGCGATCGGGATCGGGGTAGCGATCGTCTTGGCGATTAGCGGCTCCCAGCATCGGCATGACCGACGAGCCTGCGGGGATCTTGACACCCGCCAAATCGGTGTCGCGGGTTGCCACCCGGGTGATCGTCAACAGCGGCGGCTCCCACCGCACGGCCTCCTCGATCGCCTGCGGAAGCAGCGACCGATCGGTTCGGACCGCGTTGAGCTGGTCGGGGTTCGACAATAAGCCGAACAACATGTTCCCGAGCGAGCGGTAGGTGGTCTCCACACCGGCCGGAAGCAGCAGGCGCAAGAACGAGAAGATTTCCTCATCCGAGAGCTTCTCGCCGTCGATCTCGGCTCGGGCCAGGCCGCTGATGAGGTCGTCGCGGGGCTCCTCGCGCCGCGCGGCGAGGATCGGGATGAAGTACTCCCGCAGCGCCTCGGATGCGGCAAGGCCACGCTCCCTGTTGAACAAGATGGCCAGCAGCGCGATGGACCATTTTTGGAATTGCGGAAAGTCCTCGCGCGGCAGGCCCAGCAGACCGGCGATGATCTGGGTCGGGTAGGGGAAGGTGAATTCCCGCGCCAGGTCGGCTCGCCCGCGGTCGGCGAACTGGTCAATCAGCTGGTTGCCGACCTGGCCGACCAGCTCGTGCTCCCACCGCGCCAGCGCCTTCTGCGAAAAGGCCTTAGAGACAAGGGATCTGTGCCGGCCGTGGGCTGGCTCATCCATTCCGAGCATCACGTGCTTGCCCAGCGCTTCACCGAAGGCGTCGATGACGATCGACGACGAGAACGTCTCGTTGTCGCGCAGCATCTGCTGGACTTCTTCGTGGCGGTACACGATGAACACGGGCTTGCCCTCCTCGCCCGGCATCGCCGACACGTCCAGGCGCTGCACGGGTTCCTCGCGGCGCAACCGGGCCAGTTCGGTGTAGGGGTCGCGGACGTCGCCCGACACGGCGTCGTCGAACGTGCCGAAGTCCTCGAGCTCATCGAATAGCTCCATAAGTGTCTCTCTCAGTCGGCGGGGTATGCGACGGACTTGATCTCGGTGTACTGGTCGAACCCGGCGGTGCCGTTCTGGCGGCCGACGCCGCTGGCCTTGTATCCGCCGAACGGGGTGTCGGCACCGTAGGGGGCGGTCCCGTTGAGACCGATGAACCCGGCCCGCAGCCGGCGGCCGACGGCAATGGAGTGCTCAACCGAGCCCGAAATCACGTTGCCGGCCAACCCGTAGGGGCTGTCGTTGGCGATGCGGATCGCGTCTTCCTCGTCCTCGTAGGGGATGACGGCCAGGACCGGGCCGAAGATCTCTTCCTGGGCGATTGTCATCGTGTTATCGACGTCGACGAAAAGGGTTGGCCGAACCCAGAATCCCTTGTCGAATCCCGGAGGCGGGTCGGTGCCCCCGACAAGACAGGTGGCGCCCTCGTCGATGCCCTTCTGGATGTAGCCGAGGACACGGCTGCGCTGCTTGTCCGAGATCACCGGGCCGCACAGAGTGCCCGGGTCCTGCGGATCGCCCGGGGAGATGTTCTCGTACATCGCCTTGAGGATCGCCACGCCCTCGTCGTAGCGGGACCGCGGCAGCAGCAACCGGGTCGGGTTGGCGCAGCCCTGCCCGGCGTGCGTGCACGGCGCGATCCCGATCGCACACGCCAGCCCGAAGTCGGCGTCCTCCAGCACGATGGTGGCCGACTTGCCGCCGAGCTCGAGAAACAGGCGTTTCATCGTCGCCGCGCCCTTCTCCATGATGCGCTTCCCGACCACGGTGGAGCCCGTGAAGGAGATCAGATCGACCTTCGGCGAGAGCGTAAGCTCCTCCCCCACAAAATGATCCGACGCAGGGACAACGTTGGCGACGCCTGCCGGAATGTCGGTCGACTCGGCGATCAGCCGTCCCAGCCGTGTCGCGTTGAACGGCGTGTCGGGCGCCGGCTTCAACACGACCGTGTTACCGGTGGCCAGCGCTTGGGCGAGCTTGTGGATGCTGACCTCGAACGGGAAGTTCCACGGCACGATCGCACCGACCACCCCCACCGGTTCACGCCACACCTTACGGCTGGTCATCTGACCAGTCAGCGAGACGAAGGCGTCGCCTAGGTCGGTCTCCCACGGGTATTCGTCGATCAGCTTGACCGGATAGCGCAGCGCATCGGCCAACGGAGCATCGAGCTGCGGGCCGTGCGTGATGGCCCTGGGGCAGCCGGCCTCGGCGATCAGCTCCTCACGCAGCGCTTCCTGCTCGGCGTCCAGCACCTCCTGGAGCTGCTCGAGGCAGCGTTGGCGCAACGCGTGGTTGGTGGACCAGTCGGTCTCGTCGAACGCCCGCCGCGCGGCGTCGATGGCACGGCGCATATCCGCCGTCGACGCGTCGGCGACCTCGCCGAGCACCTCTTCGGTTGCGGGGTTGATGTTGGTGAATGTGCCGGCCTGCCCGTCAACGAGCTTGCCGTCGATCAGCATTCGCGATTCGAAGCCAACGTGTGCAGTGTCAGCCATGGTTCTCGCTCTCTCGGGTCGTGGAGTTGTTTTCGTTACGCGAAAATCGCATTGCGAGAAGGGTTAGACGCTGAAGCACCGGTGCGGGCAAGACGCGGGCGGCCAGCACCATGGCCCACTGACCCATCGTCAGGGACACCGCGCCGCCCCGCAGGGCGCCCTGCCGCGGTATGCCCATCGCCACCCGCGTCACATGATGAAGGCCCGCGCTGGGCAGCACGCGATTGCTGACCAGCAGCATCCTTGCGTCAGGGCCCACCGCGTGCCGCGCGAACGGCGCCCGGTCGTCGAGGGCCTTCTCAAGTCCCCGCGCAAACCGTTCGGGCGGTCTTGCCAGCCGCATCGCGGCCCGGCCCCGGCGATCCATTGTTTTGTGATGGCGAGCGTAGGGCCCGCTCAAATCGCGGACATCCGTCGTCCCCGCGTCGGTGATGATGTCCGTGTCGAAAGTCCCGGCCACCACCACGGTGACCCCCAGCCCAAACGGGGCGATCTCGCCGGCCAGCGATTCGGCCCACCGCTCGAGGGCACCCTTCGCCGCGGAGTACGCGGCGATCGCGGGCATGCCGCGGACCCCGCCCTGACTGGAAACCATGACGATTCGGCCCCGCCCGGCGGTGCGCATCGACGGCAACAGCGCCTTGGTGAGCGCCACCGGCCCGAACACATGAACCGCCAACATCTGTTCCCACAGCTCGATCGGAGTCTCTTCGACCATCCCGGCCGCCGAGATCCCGGCGTTGTGCACCAAAGCGTGCGGCGCGCCGACGGCCTCCTCGATCGCCTTAGCGGCCGAGCCGATCGACCCCGGGTCCTCAAGGTCGAGCTGCACACCGATCAGCCGGGGGTCATCAGCGTGCGCCCCGGTGGCCGCCCGCAGAAGCGGCAGTCCCTTGTCAGGCGATCGCATTGCCGCCACGACGCGCCACCCCCCGTTGTAGAGCTCGACCGCCGAGGCGAAGCCCAGTCCGCGGGATGCGCCGGTGATCACCACGCTGCGCGTCTCACCCATGCCCGGTTCCGCATCGTCCGCCGTCGGCCCGGGGCTGCACATTCGGACGCCCGTCGGGCTGCGCGCTCATCCACGTCGACCAAATCCCCACCGAATATGGACCTGGTTGTCCGTTCTTGTCGTAAAAGCCTTGTGGGTCATAGACCTTGGCTTCAGGATATGGCCACGGGCAGGCAACCGAGGTGGCGGTCCTGGTCCACTTAATGATCGCGAAACCGGTGCCGTACGCGAAGTACGCGACGTTGACGATGGCGAACATCACGACGAACATGCCCAGCGTCGGCCTGGTTGGGAAAATTCGCGCACGTTGAGCCAGCTTCTCGGCCACTGTCCGGCCGGTGTCGTCGCGGTACAGCAGAACACCGGCCGGGATCATCACGAAAGTCACCATCACGGTTTCCCAGATGAACGGGAATTGGTATGTCTGGCCGACGAACATCGAGCCGAACGGGATGACCTGCGAGTAGATGTACATCCCGGTGCGAACCAGCGTGAGCTCGAGCATGGCGTCGAAGATGATCCCAATTGGCAAGATGATCGCCGCCAGGCTGATCAGCGGGTGGCGCCATACGAACGAGTCGACGGACCGGCGCGCCTGAATACGCCGCAATATCCAGATGGCCGGGAAGTAGGGGCCCAGGTAGAACATGATGTACCCGATGACGAGGAACGGTTCGACCGTCGGTGACAGCGACACCAGCGGCCAGTCCTCGGGCCAGTGCCAGAGTTGCGGGTTGTACACCGCGTATGGTGACCAGTTCATGATCGGGTCCTGCCAGACGATCAACGTCGTGACGATGCCCATCAACAGCACAGGGTGGCGGGGGTGCCGGCGCCACGCCACCACGTAGACGCCGATGATGATGACCATCGTGATGACGGTGAAGATCTGGAGCATCCCCAGCCAGTGGTCATAGCCGAACAGCGGCTCCACCGGGCGCGGCGTGCCCGTGACCTCCGGGCTGCGGATCCGCTCGGATACGGCGCCGGTCCGGGCGTTATAGGCTACCGCGCCGATCACGGCGACTGCCGCGGCAATCCACGTCGCGGTCCGGACGGAACCCTTCTTCGGTTCGGCGGCCGGGCTGACGGTAGACGGCGTTACTTTGTCGGTCGTCATTGCTACTCCGCACCAAAACGATCGACGAGGTGCGAATTGACACCATCCGGGTCGAGTCTCCTGGCCACGAGGTAGCCCGCGCCCATCCATGCGCGGCGGGTCCAGTTTCCAAACGAGACCCGGGTGCCTGGTGCGCCGGATGCGGCAGGCATCATCTTCACCCGCTCGAGGGCCTCCTTCACGCCCCGCGGGCTCAACGGATGCGCGTCGCCGAGCGCGCGCAACAGTGTGGCGGCGACGTCGCGGTTGACCACCGGCACGCACCACTCCGGGCGCCGTCCGTAGGCCTCGTTGTATTGGTCCAGGAATCGCTGACCCACCAGGTTGCCTTCGTCGTACTGGTCCACGCCTGTCCATCCCATGAACGCGTTCCACATCACCGGATTGACCCACGCGTTTTGGAAGGCCGTGCCGGTGAACCGGGGCGGGTCCCAGTTCAGCGCCTCAAGGGCGGGGTTGATGAAGACAATCCCGAACCCGAAACCGCAGTGAACGACCGCTCGGGCCTTCGCCTCGTACAGGCTTCGTACCGCCTCGCTGATTTCCTGAGCCGTCTGGGCGATCGACGCTTCGGCGACGATCCGAATGCCCTTGCGCCGGCAGGCAGTACGGAAATTCTTCAGATAGCTCTCGCCGATCAGCGACTGCTCCATCAGTACGCCAACCTCCGTGTGGCCGCCCTTGGCAAGCAGGTCAGACCAGAAGATCGGTTCGTCGGTCAACGACCCCTGCGGAAACGAGAAGAACCACTCCCCCAAGGCGTCGTCGGAACCCGTCACACTGATCGCCGGGACACGGAACCGTTCGTTGATCGCCTCGCGCGTGGGGACGGCGTTGTCGGTGATGTGCGGGCCGAACACCGCAAGGCAGCCTTCGTCGACAAGTTCTCCGTAGGCGTCGATAACCGTCTTGACCGACCCCTTCGGGAGGCCCTCCACTTCCCGGTACACGATCTCGACGGGGCGGTCGAGCACTCCCTGCTTCAAGCCCTCGCCGAACACGAGGTCGAACGGCCGCGTCAGGTCGTCCCGCAGCTCCTGCGGGTAGGCCTCTGGCAGCAGAAAGTCCATGAGATAGCCGATCTTGATCGGCTCAGCGGTGCTCTCGTAGGACATATCTCACCTCCATGTGAGCGCCGGCATGCAAAAACCTAATATTTGGTCAGACACTATCGTGGAGACTGTCTCATCGTCAATCGCCGTGTCAGGCTTGTTCGCCGAGGTACACGTCGATCATCTCGACGAGCCCGCTTGTCACCGTCGAGTCGTCGGTGAGCGGTCCGGCGACCGCGGCGCGCGCAGCCTCGCGAGGGCTCAGCCCTTCGGTGACGAGCCGCCCGGCGGCGATGAGCACCCGCGTCGAGGCCACTTCGCGCAGACCAGTCGTCTCGAGCCGGCGGATGGCCTGGCCGAGGCGCACCAGCTGGGCCGCCTTGTCGTGGTCGACGCCGGCCTCGTAGGCGATGATTTTCTCTTCGACGTCGGGTGAGGGAAAGCCGAATTCGATAGCGACCATGCGCTGGCGCGTCGAGTCCTTGAGGTCTTTGAGGACGCTCTGGTAACCGGGGTTGTAGGAAACCACCAGGCAGAACCCCGGCTCGGCGTCGAGTGTCACACCGAGCCGCTCGATCGGAAGCTGGCGGCGGTGGTCAGCCAGGGGATGCAGGACGACCGTGGTGTCCTGTCGGGCCTCGACAACTTCGTCGAGGTAGCAGATGGCGCCTTCCCGCACGGCCCGCGTCAACGGCCCGTCGACCCACTCCGTCTCGCCGCCACGCAGCAGAAACCGCCCCACCAGGTCGGCGGTGGTCAGGTCGTCATGACAGGCCACGGTAATTAGCGGCCGATCGAGGTCGTAGGCCATGGCCTCGACGAAGCGCGTCTTGCCGCAACCCGTCGGGCCCTTCAGCACAATCGAAAGCCCTTGCCGGAACGCAGCCCTGAACACCTGTTCTTCGTTGCCGACCGGCGCGTAGTACGGGCGGACCTTGCTACCAGGCATTTTCTCCCTTCCTTCGCGCCCATGTTCGGCAGCTCGATTCGGCGTTGTAACGCGTTTCATGCCCGTTCACCTCAATGACGCGGTGGGCGCAGCGTAGCGCGGAACAGATATTTGGCTCAAGTGTCCCGGCAGAATTCTGTGGGAGACCTGGATGCGGTAGCGTGACGCGAGGGTGTGGGTGTCCGCTGCGTCGGTGCGGACACGAATGACGTTGTGCTGGCAATGGTCTCACCGTAAGGCATTGGTCGGTAAGGTTTTTCGTTGCGCCACGCGTCGGCGAACTTCCGCGGAGGTGAGGGCCGAGCGGAACAACGGCCCGATGACCCGGCTCAGTTGCTCGAGCCTCGGAATCGTCGCGTGGGAGGCGCTGCCGAAAACTCGGCGCAGGTCGTCGACATCTGTCGCCGCGCCGATGGTCAGGCACAGGCAGCCGGTGCCGCGGCGGCGGGCCTCGGCAAGCGCACGGCGGGCATCGGCCGCGCCGTAGATCCGCTCGTAGCCGTAGTCGTAGGCCAGGCCGTCGGAGAGCACGACGAGCAACCGCCGCGACGTTCCGCCGCGAGCCTCCAGCACGGCCGCGCCATGCCGGATGGCAGCACCCAGTCTCGAATACGCGCCGGGCACGAGGCCACCAAGACGCCTCATCACCATGGCGTCGAGCTCGTCGTCGAACCGCTTCACCGGCATCACACTGACAGCCGACCGTCCCTGTGAGTGAAAGGCGTAAAGCGCCACCCGGTCCCCCAGACCGTGCAGAGCGGCAGTCAGCGCGGCGGCCGCGGCTCGCTGTTGCTCGTGCACGGGCCGACCGATCGCGCCGCGCTCGGCAACGGAGCCGGAGATGTCAAGCAAGAGCAGTACCGAAAGGTCGCGTCGGCGGCGCAGGCTGTCGAGGTATACGGCCTCATCTGGCGCGGACCCTGCCATCACCTCGACGCGCGCCTCTACGGTCGCATCGATATCGATGTCGTCGCCCTGAACCTGCCGGTGGTACCGATCCAATCCGAGTGCGAGGCGCGCCAGCGGGCGACGCAAGCCGAGCCGGTCGCTCATCGTGAGCTCGGCGTCGTCGGCGAGACGCGGCTGCACTTCCTGCACGGTGCACCAATCCCGGCGATAGCGGGTGTGCTGCACATCCCACTCGGGGTACTTCGTCCCCCGGCGTTCACCGGTGGCGTCGTCGACCGCGCTCGCGACTGCGGTCGACACCACTGAGTTGGCGTGCCGGGTCGCAGAGCGGGTGGTGTGCGTCGGCGCGTCGGCGCCCGGTTGGCCGCCCTCACCGAGCTTGCGCACCACCCCCAGCATCTTCTGGAGCAACTTGCCGAGTCCGCCGCCACCGCCCACGGGGCTGCTGAAGTCCGCGACATCGCCGGCGTCATCGTTTTCGTCCTCGTCGAGTTCTGCCAGCGGCTTGTCATGCTGCGGGCGCGGAATGTGCTTGCCCGTCGGCGCCGACGCGTCAGCACGGATCTTTGATTCCAACAGCTTTCGTGGGTGGATGACCCCGAAGGCGTGCGGCGGGTCGGGGATCGTCTCCCGGCTCAGCGCTGCGCTAAGGGACGCGGCCGGCGAAACGGTCCGCAGCGCGACATCGTGGTCGATCAGCGGCCACACTCGCTGTGGCAACAGGTCCTCGTTCGCCGCGAGCGCCCGGTGGCCCTCTACCGCGAGATATCGACGGGTCAGCGCGGGGCGACGGCTGAGCTTGCGCATGACATCGGGCTCGAGACTTCCGGCGGCAAGGAGCGATGCCTGCACGGCAACCGATTCGATCTGGTTACGCACGTCGGTTTCGCCATCGACGAATACAGTTGTGGCATCGGTCCACGCCGACCCACCTGGCGCTACGGGCGCCACCTGCAGGGTGCGGCCGGACAGAGCAGAAGCCAGCATGCTCCATCGATGCAGACCATCGGTGTTTGCGTCGTCGCTCGGCACCGATTCCTTCTCTCCTTCTGATCTTCGAGGAAGTTTTCGCCATCTGCGGCGGTTCAACATCCAGACCCAGCCGCAAACCTCAGTCCCAGATGACGTCGAGGCGGGGCGGAGAACGGAAGTACATGCCGGCGACGTACGGGGCGGGCGCGTCGGGATCCAGGCGCAGTCCCGGCAGCCGGTCGAAGAGCGTATTGAAGATCATGGTGGTCTCGAGGCGGGCCAGGTGCATGCCGATGCACACGTGGGCGCCGTGGCCGAATCCGATGTGCGGCTTGCGTTCTCGGAAAATGTCGAACCTTTCAGGCTGATCCCAACGGGCCTCGTCGTGATTGGCGCTGCCGAGGTTGACCGCCATTGTCGCGCCACCGGGAATCTGCACTCCCCCAAGCTCCACATCACGAGTAACCTCTCGCATGAAGTTCAGCAGCGGGGTTTCCCAGCGGATTCCTTCTTCGATGGCCTGTGGGAGCAGGCCGCGGTCGGCCTGGACCGCGGCGAGTTGATCGGTGTGTGTCAGCAAGCCGAACGCCAGGCTCGCGGTCGACCGAGAGGTGGTTTCGGCGCCTGCCGGCAGCAGGTTGCGCATGAACCCGAAGATCTGTTCGTCGGACAGCCGCACCCCATCGACTTCGGCCTCGGCCAGCACCGTGACCATATCGTCGCGGGGATCGCGCCGTCTCTCGGCGAGGATTCCGACGAAGTAGTCGCGCAACTGCGCGGACGCCCGAAGCGCGCCGTCATAATCCGCGCGAAATCCCAGCAGATCGATGCCCAGGCGGTGAAATTCCGGTACCTCCGCTTCCGGCAGGCCCAGGAGCGCGGCGATGATCCGTACCGGGATGGGCATGGACACCTCGGCCACCAAGTCAGCCCGCTTGGCCTTGGCCAGCTTGCCGATGGTGCGCTCGACCAGCGGTCCGACCAGTTCGGCTTCCCAGCGCCGCATCGATTCGCGCGCGAACGCATACTCGTGCAGCCTGCGGTACACCTGATGTTCGGGCTCGTCCATTTCCAGGATGGTGGGCCCTTGAAGCGGACGAACGATCGCCTGGTAGCAGCGGGTGCTGAAGGCCGCATTGTCGGTGAACACCGCTTTCACCGCATCGAACGAGTACGCCGCGAACATCGGTGGGCCGGCGCCGCTGTTCTCGAGGATGCCCATTTCCGGCCATCCGGGATGGACCGCTCCGTTGGCGCGCAGGTCACGCAGCATCGGATACGGAGAGGCGTCGCCGTCGGCACCCATACCGGCGTCGAACCTCTCCTGCGCGTCCCGGACGCTCTGCGGCATGTCCTCAGTGACCGTCGGCTCCGACATGTGACGCCTCCTCCCAACGATCTCGTGTACAGGCGGCACGCATTGACCAAATATCTGTTCCAACGTAGAGTCCGGCTTGGTAGCAAGTCAATCGCGTGAGATCAACGAAGCAACGTGGATTTCTTATATCCGGCGGAGGTGGGCGGACCCGGCCAGTACCTCCACGGTGTTGGTGCGCGGCTCGCGCACTCGCTGAACCGTCGAGAACCCGCGAGGAGCAATACGTGATCGACTTCACCGGTCAGGTCGTCATCGTCACCGGTGCCGGTCGTGGTCTTGGTCGGCTGTACGCGATCGAGCTGGCGCGTCGGGGCGCCTCGGTGGTGGTTAACGACCTCGGCGGATCCATCCGCGGCGACGGCGCAGACTCGAGCGTCGCTGACGGGGTCGTCGAAGAGATCAAGCGCGCAGATGGCGTCGGGGTTGCCTCCTACGATTCGGTGGACAGCCCGGAGGGCGGCGAAGCGATTGTGCGCACTGCGGTCGATCAGTTCGGTCGCCTCGATGCGGTCGTGAGCAACGCGGGCATCTTCAATAGCATTCCCTTCGAGGAGTTGTCACCGTCGGACTGGCGCCGCATGCTGAGCGTGCACTTGGACGGCGGTTTTTATTTGAGCCGACCCGCCTACCGCGTCATGAAGTCACAGGGCTATGGCCGGTTCGTCTTCATCTCGTCGTCTGGGGGCATGTTCGGGCAGCCCCTGGAAGCCCACTACGCCGCGGCCAAAGCGGGCCTTGTCGGGTTGACGAATGTCATTGCGATCGAAGGCGCAGAGCATGGGATTCTTGCCAATACCGTACTGCCGTTTGGCTTTTCGCGGATGGTGACCGAGACGGTCGGAGATCCGAAGGCCCTTGAGGAAACGGGATTTCTGAAAATCATCCAGCCCGAGTTGGTCGTGCCGATCGTCATCTTCCTCGCCAGTCGGGCGTGCAAGGTCAGCCATCACAACTACTCGGCCTGCGCCGGGCGGTTTGCCAGGGTCTTCGTCGGCCTGGGCGAGGGCTGGCTCGCAGAACCCGGAAGCGAACCGACCGCCGACGACATCGCCGCTCACCTGTCCGAGGTGTCGGCCACAGAGCCGTTCACAGTTCCGGGGTCGATCTTCGAGGAAGTCTTCGCCATCTGCGATCGACTCGGCATCAACGTTTTTTCGCAAACCGAAACCAGCGCTTAACCGTGAGGAGCACTACATGAGAATGGATGACTTCGTCCTTGTTTCGGTCGACGACCATCTCGTCGAGCCGCCGGACATGTTCGAGGGGCACATCCCCGATAGGTACAAGAACGACGTGCCTAAACTGATCCAACGGGAGGACGGCACCGACGCCTGGGTCTTCGAGGGGCAAGAAGCGACCAACGTCGGACTGAATGCGGTGGCTGGCCGGCCGCCGGACGAATACGGCGCCGAGCCAACCAAATTGAGCGAGATCCGTGATGGGTGCTACAACATCCACGAGCGCATCCGCGACATGAACGCCAACGGCGTCGCCGCCGCGATGAACTTTCCCTCCTACCCGCAGTTCTGCGGCCAGTACTTCGCGCGGGCGCAGGACAAAGACCTGGGTCTGGCGGTGCTGCGCGCCTACAACGACTGGCACATCGACGAATGGTGCGGCACCTATCCCGGCCGCATGATCCCCCTTGCCCTGCCGCCGATCTGGGACCCGCAGCTGATGGCCGAGGAGGTGCGGCGGGTAGCGAGGAAAGGCTGCCACGCCTTCACATTCTCGGAGAACCCTGAAAAGCTCGGTTACCCGTCCTTGCACAGCGAGCACTGGGATCCGTTCTGGCAGGCCTGCAATGACGAGAACACCATCGTGTGTCTGCACATCGGCTCGTCATCCTCTGTCGTGATCACCTCACTCGACGCGCCGGTCGACACGATGATCACGCTGCAGCCGATGAGCATCGTGCAGGCCGCCGCCGACATCGTCTGGTCACCGCTTCTGCGCAAGTTCCCCGACCTCACCATTGCGCTCAGCGAGGGCGGCATCGGATGGATTCCCTACTTCCTGGAGCGCATCGACCGCGTCTACACGATGCACCGCGCCTGGACCCATCAGAACTTCGGCGACAAGCTGCCCAGCGAGATTTTCCTCGAGCGCGTCGTCACCTGCTTCATCGACGACGGCTTCGGCATCGAGAGCCGCCACAAACTCAACCTCGACATGATTACCTGGGAGTGCGATTACCCGCACTCGGATTCGACCTGGCCGCTGGCCCCCGAGGCGCTTGCCCTCTACCTCGACGGAGTACCCGACGATGAGATCAATAAGATCACCCACGAGAACGCGCTGCGACTCTTCTCGTTTGACATGTTCAACCACCTGTCGAAGGAGCAAGCCGCGGTCGGCGCGCTACGCGCGCAGGCCAAAGACGTCGACCTGGGCTACCGCTCCTCGGCGCGGCTGAAGAAGACCGGCACCGACACCGTCAGCGTGCTCGGTCTCGCCTCAAAACTGCCATCCTCGAGTTGATTCGGGCAATGTGTGGACATCGAGCACCTGCTCACTACGACCCGGTCGGCGCGTAAGTCGCTGGACCTCGACGCCCCGGTCGACGTCGGCGAGACGTTCTTTCCGGCGACCCTGTACGGGTCCATATTTCCGGCGGTGTGGAACTTTCAGCTGACCCTGCATATCCCCGGCTACGGGACATGCGTGACGACGCTGCACCTACACCACCGAGACGCGGTGCGTGATCTGCTCGGGATCCCGGAACCACGCACCCAGGGCTGTCTGCTTCCGGTCGGACGTCTTCGAAGGAGACAGACGATCCCGCCGGCGCGGCGGCGGCCGGTCGAGGAGGTGGTGGCCGTCGACAGCTGGGACGGCCCTCGGCTGTAGGACTGCAGAACAACGCGTCGCCGGAGGTCGATACATCGACCGACTCGAGCGCAGGAACGGCCGCTGGGGCATCGTCGCTCAGGTCTGCCTGGTCGACTGGCAAAGCGAATCGACCTCACTGCTGACGCCAGGGGCGATCGAGTTCCTCACCCCGATCCAGACCGTCTCGCGGGATCCCTCCGACGCTTCCGACGAGCGGCCGCTCGTCGTCAAGCGGGCGGCGCCGACAGTCCGGATGAAGGATCCCAACGGGTCACCTACCGGCGAATTCGGCAGTTCGGGCTACCCAGCGCGCCGTCGGCCTTCTGGTAGCGTTAACCAAACATTGGGTCGCTCGGTTCGTCACACGGGCGCTGCGCGATCGTAGATGATCGGTGCAAGCCTGAGTGCGGGAGTCAGAGCCGTGGAGGTGTTGTGGGGCGTGCCCAAGTGACGTCGAAGCTGCGGGATGTCCGGAAGGACACCCCGGACCTCGCCAGCAACACCGGCCATGCATATGACGATGGCACGCGCAGGACCGAGATTCTTCAAACCGCGGCTTCGCTGATCGCCTCGTCCGGCTTGCGGACGTCCCTGCAGGAGATCGCCGACGCCGCGGGCATCCTGCCGGGCAGTCTTTACCACCATTTCGAATCCAAAGAAGCGATCCTTGTTGAGCTGATCCGGCGATATCACGCCGATCTGGATCGGATCGGGCAAACCGCGCTGGCGAGGCAAGACGAACCCGACTCCCGACCCGTTTCGGACAAGATCATCGAGTTGGGATCGGCGATCGCCAACTGTGCGGTGCGGCATAGCGCCGCTCTCCAGATGTCCTTCTATGAAGGACCCAGCGCCAATCCCGAACTCACCGAACTGACCAGACGGCATCCCACCGCAATTCTGGAGGCGATGCTCCAAACACTGCGTGCCGGCAGGTGGAGCGGGTACATCAGGTCTGAAATCGATCTTCCAATGCTGGCGGACCGGATATGCCAGACGATGCTGCAGGTGGGCCTCGACGTCATGCGACAGAACGCCGCCGCTGACCAAGTGGCCACGCTCTTGTGCCGAATCATCTTGGATGGTCTTGCGTCCCGACCGCCGACCGATACGGAATTGGATCGGTCCGCCGCCTTCATCGCTGCGGACGACGTCATCAAGACGTGGACCGATGACAGAGATACCGATCCCAACGACAAGGCGGCCCACGTCCGTGCCGTGGCACGAACGGAGTTTGGCCGCAAAGGATATGAAGCCACAACCGTGAGGGACATCGCGTCCGCGGCCGGCCTTGGCACCGGCACGGTTTACCGATTGATCGGTTCTAAAGAGGAACTCCTCACGTCGATCATGGAATCCTTCGGAAGGAAAGTTGCGGCAGGATGGACCAGCGTTCTGCGTTCCGATTCGACACTCATCGAGAAGTTGGACGCGGTGGGTTGGGTCAACACCAATGCACTCGACCAACTCGGTGACGAGTTCAGGATCCAGCTGACGTGGATGCGACAGTCGCCGCCGCCGGATATCCCCAATGTGGCCTGGATGTACACGACCCGGGTGCGACAGATGAAAACATTGCTGTCCCAAGGGATTCGGTCGGGCGAGATTCGTATTGACAGTCCATCCATCGAGATGCTGGCACGGTGCGTCATCGGTATCCAGTGGATCCCGGAGAACATTCTGCGGGCCACGGATACGCGGACTGCACAAATCCACGTTCGCGACACCGTGTTGCGCGGGGTAAGCGACCGCAAATCAAAATAGGGCCCTCCTCGATCGCCTCCCGCGTCGGCACGGCGTTGTCGGTGATGTACGGACCGAAGGTGGCCAGGCATACGCCATCGGCGTCAAGTGGATTCCCAAGAAACATTCTGCGGCGATTGGGAACCAGAGCGTCACTGATTCACGTCCGCGACATGGTGCTGCGTGGGGTGGTCGAAACCGGCCGCTAGCCGGTGCTGACGGGCAGCTTCGCCCATCCTCGCACACTGGTGACTTCCCACTCGGGCCACCGCTTGATGACCTCCTCCAAAGCCACCATGCGGGCCAAGGCCGAGCCCAAGCAGAAGTGAAGGCCCTGCCCGAAGCTCAGATGGCCGCCGCCGCGATGGATGTCGAATCGCTCGCCGTCGGGGAACCTGCGCTCGTCACGGTTGGCTGAGCCGTTGAGCAACAACATGTTCGACCCTTCGGGGATCGTCTGGCCACGGCACCCGACGTCGTGGGCGACGTACCGCGCCTGCACCGGTGAGTGTGCCTCGTAGCGCAACACCTCCTCGATCGCCCGGGGAAGCAGCGACGGGTCGTCCACGATCTGCCGGCGCTGATCTGGGTGGTCGGACAGGAGTTGACCGATGAAACCGATCAGGCGTGTCGTCGTCTCGTTGCCCGCCCCGGCGATCATGCTGGTGTAGGTCAGCACCTCGGTGCGGGTCAGCGGCCGGGGCGATCCGTTCTGTTCCTCGACCTCGGCGTTGAGAAGCTGCGTCACCAGATCGTCGGAAGGATGCTCGGCGCGCCAGTCGATGTAATCGGCGAACAGTTGATAGCTCTGCTCGAATGCGTCTACGGAAACCACGCTGAACGTTCCCTCTTTGAGTCCGATCGCATCGTCGGTGTTGTCGCGGATCGCCTCCTGACCCTGTTCGGGGATGCCCAGCAGGTAGCCGATCGTGCGCATCGGGACCATCGCGCCCAGATTTTCGATGAAGTCGAACCTGCCCGATCCCACCAACGGGTCGAGGGCACGTACGCAGAACTGGCGGGTCAGCGGTTCGATCGCCTCCATCCGCCGCGGCGTGAAAACCCTTGAGAGCAACCGCCGATGCAGATCGTGAAACGGCGGATCCTCGAAGAGAATGACCCCAGGGGGAACCTCGACACCGCTCATGATGACGTCCATGGTGGTTCCACGACCCGGACCGAAAGGTCTTCCAGTTCGGCAGCTCCCGGGAGACGTCCTCGTAGCGGCTCAGCGCGTAGAAGTTGTGCTCATCGTTGTGGTACAGCGGAGCTTCGTCACGCAGCCGTTTCCAGGTGGGGTAAGGATTGTCATCGATGTCGAAGTCGAACGGGTCGTAGTACACCTCGGTGGTGCTGGCTCCGGTCATGGTCACGTCCTTCTGCCTGACAGCAACTCGTTGAGCGTTCCCCCGAGGCCTTCGCCCGGGATGAAGTCCGGCGACCTCACGGCGTCCGTGTAACTCCAGCCAGCTGTGCCCTCCGCAGCCCGCAGGTCCGTTGGACTGCCGCTCATGGCGACCACCCTAATAGACACACCCGTCAACGTCCGCCTCCCGGCACGAACTGTTCCGCGACAGCACTGGCCATGTCTGGCCGCTACCCCAGCCCACGTGAGCCGCGACTGGCCACCCCGGCGCCCGCAATAGTGATGTTGACGCCATTTCCCACGCCGTCGCGTGCCTCATCCTCGACGCCAGGCGCGGATGTCGTTTCTCCCTACCACCGGTGGCGCGCTCAATCCCTCACTGCGCCACCACATCTGCACCAGCGGATTGCCCCTCGAACTACAGCTGGATTCTTCTTCGATCCAAGCGTGAGAGCCAGGGTCGTTGGGCCCTCAGCGCTTTGAGAGCGGATGCAGTGTGCGGCCGTTGCGGCGAGCCCACTGCGCCACGTCCTCGTAGCGCCAGACGCTGCCCATGTGTAACCGGGCCAGCGGCTCAGGAAAGTCTTTATGGGCCGTCAACTGCGAGACCCGCTGACGGCTCAAGCCCCCCAGCAGTTCAGCGATTTCAGCTGCACCGAGCACGGGAATCTCCACACCTGGAAGTATAGGCACGTGCCCACTAGGCATGAGCCTACTACACTAGGCATGTGCCTGGTATGCCGATTCGCCAAAACAGTGCGGGTGCCACCGTTGAGCAGCTCGACATGTTCGCCGAGTTCGAGGCTGGCGAGACCCAGCGGCGCGCCGAGCAAGCCTCGACACTGTTCGAGACCGCAGCGCGAGGGTACTTCGCCCGTATCGCGGCCTTCGAGCAGTGGGTCAACGACTACGGGCACTTCGACAGCTATCGCCGGTCCCACGCCTGGCACGCCCAGCTCGGCGACCCACGCGGCGTGTCGCCGACCTACATATGCAGGCCTGTCATCCTGTGCGCGGACCTGCGCTGCGACTGCGACAACGACGACCAAGGCTGCTACTGCGCGGGGGGCGTCGACCTGCTCTACCGCGGCGCGTGCCTGCACTGCACGTGGGAAGGCGCGGCCTGCGAGGGCGAAAATGCCGCCGCCGAGGACGCCCACGACCACAGCTGGCCGGGCTGGCGCGAGCTGCCCCTGGCGCACCAGCCCGAGTCGGGCACCAGCCGCAAGCAGAAGGAGGCGATGGCGCGTTGGGCCGCCGAGGTCAACGCCATCTACCCCAGCGGCTGGCTGGAATCCGGCGGCCCGATCCGCACCAGCCGTACCGGTTGCGGCACCCGCCACGTCCCCGACCACACTGGATTCGGCGGCTACGACATCTGCGGCGAGATCCGACCAGCGCTGCCCTAGCAACGCCAGCCCTATGCCAGGGGCCACCACCCGCGCCACGTCCTCGACATGCACCCGGCCATGCGCACCAACAGGTTTGCGCCGCGAGCGCGATCCCTGAGGCGAGGTCGACTCGCTCACCACAGCAACGCCATAGGCGCTTGCCTACTAGGCATGTACCTAGTAGACCAGGCACATGCCTAGTACCGCACCGGCCGAGCCGACCCCCACCCCAGCCCCGCGCTTGCACGCGCCCCAGCCTTTCCGCCGCGCACCTCGCCGAAATCCAGGCAGCACTGGCCGGCGGCCACAGCGACTGGCGACCCAGCGGGCGGCCCACCGGCATCACCTACACCGACATCTTCTGCGGCTTCGGCGGATCGAGCATCGGACTGCAAAACGCGGGCTTGACCTTACAGCTCGGAGCCAATCATTGGGACAAGGCCATAGCCACCCATGCGCTGAATTTCCCTGAGGCAGACCACCTTATCGCCGACGTCTCCAACTACGACATGCGCCGCCTGCCCAGCAGCGACGTGTTGTGGGCATCGCCCATCTGCACCGAGCTGTCCCCCGCGGGCGGCAACCCCGGCGCCAAGCAGGCCCGCCAGCACGCCCAACTGTCGCTGCTGGAACCGGCCGGACACGTCCCCACCCCAGCGCTGGACCGCACCCGCGCAACATTCTGGGAGTGGTGCGCGCCACCGAGGTACATCGCTACAAAGTCGTCCTGATCGAGAACGTGGTCGAGGCCAGCGGCTGGGAGCTCTTTGACATTTGGCTGGCCGCAATGGACAAACTGGGCTACAACCACCAATTCGTGTCGGTGTCCTCGGCCCACATCGGAGACGACACCAACCCGCACCCCCCGCAATGGCGCGACCGCCTCTACATCGTGTTCACCAATCGTGGAAACGGTTGGACCGCCGCCGCATCGGCAAGTACCGCCAGCAATACGTCTACCGCTGCCCCAACCCCGCGTGCCGCCACAGCATCGTCGAACCCTTCGTGCGCCCGGCCGCCGTGGCGATCGACTGGACCGACCTGGGCCAGCGCATCGGCGACCGGACCAAGCCGCTCGCGGCGGCCACCCTGCGGCGCATCCAGGCCGGGATCGCCCAATTCGCCCAACCCACCGTCATTTCCACCAACCACGGCACCGACGGCGAGGACCGCTCCTACCCGGCAGCCGCGGCGCCGATGCCGACCCGCTCGACCAAGATCGGCGACGGCGTCGTGTGCCCGCCATTTCTGCTGGACCGCCGCGCCTACAACGATGGAGATGCCCGCCGGGTCAAGCCGATCCACGAGCCGGTCGGCGCGATCACCGCCAACGGCCGCCCCCACACCCTGGTCACACCGCCGATGATCGTGCCCGCTGGCGGCACCTGGAACACCAACGCCACCACGGTCGAGGATCCGATGCGCACGCGGCTCACCCGCGACACCGAGGCCCTGTTCACCCCGCAGCCCTGGATCACGGTGCTGCGCAACCACGCCGACGCCACCAGCATCAACGACCCACTGGCCACCGTCACCACCGGCGCGGCGGCGGCCACCAGGCCCTGACCGTCCCGCCCAACATCATCGAGGGCGCATTCATTCAGAAACACCACGGCGGCCTGGACTACAAGGCCATCGCCCACATGATTAAACCCGTCGACGAACCGCTGCCCGGCGTGGTGGCACGGCCCAACCTCTCGCTGGTCATCCCCTACCGCAAGGGAAACGCCAAGACCACCGACGAACCCCTGCACACCGTGGCCACCCGCGAGTCGGCCGCCCTGGTCGCAGCCTCCGCCATCGACATCGAGGACTGCCGGTTTCGGATGCTCAAGCCCCGCGAGCACGCCCGCGCCCAACGCTTCCCAGATGACTACCGCGTTCTGGGCAACCAGAGCGAGCAGACGATGGGCTTCGGAAACGCCGTCAGCTCCAACGTCGCCCAGTGGCTCGGCGGAATCGTGGCGCGGCTGCTCGGAGGCGCGGCGTGAGCGCCCGCGAGGGCGCCGAGCCCTGGCAGCGGCGGGTCGGGTCCACAGCCCGCCCCACCGAACGAATCAAGCGCGGCGCCAAAGTCGACACCCGCGACGGGCATCGCTGGATCACCTACCGCGATGACATCGACGGCACCCAGGTCATCGTCGAAATGCCGAGCAACGCACCCACCAGGTCATGCGAGCACGGGCGCCACGACGACTGCCTGCACCGCCTCGGCGGCCCTGCCGAAGGTGGCGTAACCATCAAGCTTTCACTGCCCGGCTTCACCTGGCGCTGCGGATGCCCCTGCCACAGCGATCCGTTCCGAGCCGGGAGATTGTTTTTTGATACCCGCGCCCCGCTCGACGGCCAGGGCGTGGGCGGCCAAGGCGGGTCCACCGGAGGCGGAGGCGGGGCAGTCGACACGGTGTCTTTGAATAGCACAAAAACACCCACAAAAGGAATGGTGAGCTTGTCGCGCGACACGTCGACCACCCCGGCCCAGCCTTCGGCCGGCGACGACTGGTGGACCCACATAACCACGTCCGCCATCCACGTACCTATCAGCGAACTGATCGCCGGCCTCGACGAGATCGCCACCCACTCAATCCCCTACGCACGGCTCCCCCGACGGGCTCACATCTATGCGCCCGAATTCGCATGCTGGTCCGATATCGCAACACAGACCGTACATTCCCTGCTGAGCCGACCGAAGGCGGGCGAAGCCACTGTGCGCGCCCTACTCACCGCAGCCAAGACCGCGGTCACCGACCATCGCACCGCTGCATCCAGCACCCGCCTAGGACCCGCCGCCGCAGTCCGCCGGCTACTCGACAAACTCGACACCCGTGACCGGCTAATCCTGTCGGCACGGCTATGGGCGGTCCGCCCAGAATCGCAGCCCGCACTCGCCGAACGTCTTAGCGTCAACCGCGTTACGATTCAACGAAACCAGCCGCGCGCCGTAGCCCGATTCGCCGAGCTCGTCGCCGACCCCGCCCACCACGAGGTCACCGAGTACGTAGACACGCTGCGCCGCCAGCTCGGCCCATACGCACCCCTTGATGTCGCCGCCAAGGAATTGCGTCGCCTCCACGTCGACCCGTCCAGCCAGACCGCGCAGGTGCTGCTACACCTGGCCGGCCCCTACCTGCAGCGTGACGGCTGGTTCGAGAACGCCACTACCGGCGGGCACCAACAAGTCACGGCAGCCGTCGATGCGATCTTCGACCGCAGCCCCGCACCAACTAACACGTCACTCACCGCGGCCCTGACAAACCTGGGAATGGCGCCCCACATCGCCACTACTTACCTCGACAGCCAGGACACCCTGCGGCGTTTCGGTGCGATCTGGGTGCGGTGGGGCGACTCAACTGCCGACGAGGCCGAAGCGGTCCTTCACGTTCGCCACACCCCGGCAACCTCCGACGAAATCACCGCCGCCATCGGCACCGGTACCACCAGCGAGCGCACGCTACGAAAGATTCTGTACACCGACCCACGATTCGTCCGCGCCAGCCGACACACCTGGGGCCTACGCTCCTGGGCAATCAACGAATACACCAGCGTCATCGACGCAATCACCGCCCGCATCGACGCCGCAGGCGGCCAAACAACTACCGACGAGCTGATCCACGACCTACTGGCCCGCTTGCCCGATGTCGCCGAAAGCTCCGTCAGGTCCTACATCTCCACCCGCGCATTCATCAACGAGGCGGGCACGATCCGACGCCGAACCGACACCGACATATGGCCACCGGTCCCACCGCTCAATACCACTCGCGGCGCATTCCGCAACGGGGCCAACGAGATATGGCTGGCGCTCCCGGTGACCACTGAGATGCTGCGCGGATCCGGCCAGCACATCCGCCCCGCAGTAGCCACCGCACTCGGAGTCAACCCGGGACAACGCCGCGCGTTCGCCAGCCCGCACGGCCAAGTGACCGTGACCTGGCGACTAACCGCAACCAACGGACCGAGCATCGGGTCACTGCGCGCGCCGGCCATCGCGACTTCTGCCACCCTGGCCGACACGCTCGTACTCGTATTCAGGCTCATAGACACCTCACTGGACTTCACCCGAATCGGCGCAGGGACCACCGGCATACATCGACTGCGCCAGCTACTCGGCCGCACCGTGCGCACGCCGGCCGCCGCACTGGCGGCAAGCCTGAATTGTCCGCGGGCCGACGTCGCAGCGGTGTTACGCAATCGCGGTGACACCGACCTCGCCGAACTCATCGACTAACGGGCTGGTCGTGGACGTCGTGGGGCCGACAACATACAGATGGCACCGGCGTCGCCGTGTTCAAGATCTGAGAACCGAATTGCGCACAGGGATACCAGCTTGCGTACGCGGTCGCGCTGCGCGCGTGGTGACCGGTATCGAGCCCGACGGACCTGTTAGGAGTGCGATGCCATGACTGCCGCGTCGGCAGGCGTCAGGTCCAGCAACGCCTCGCTGCAGGTCCCCGAGGACGGCACCGCCACCACCACGACGTCGCCGTGGGTTCCGATCGCGGTGCCCGACAGGGCAGACACGTCGCAGTCCGCGCCCAGGACGCGCTGGTATCTGTCCCGGGCGTCCTTCTTGATCTCCACCCGTACCTGCACGGGGACGGTGCCGACCACCGGAAGCCGCGGTGGGACGTGCTGGGTTGTCGCAACGAATCCGATGATGCCGATGAACGTGACCAGTGCGCCGCCACCGATTTTGATTCGGGCGCTGACGTAGGCGTCGCGGACGTGTTCGAAACTCTTCTGCGCCAGAAACGGCTTCGCTAGAGCCTCAAGCAGGCTGCGTTGCCACTCGGCGGCCACCAGCTTGCGGCTGAGTTCTGCGGGCATGCCGCTGGTGCTGCTGATGTAGGCCGCATTGCGCTGCTCTTGCACCGTACGCGACTCCTTGCGCGCCGCAGCCCAGGCCTGATGGAACTCCGAGGCGCTGAGGCCCGCAAGCATATCCGTGTCCTCGTCGGAATCCTCGTCGGAATCCCCGATGGTGGACAGCGTCACGTAGCTCTGCGTGACGATATTGCCCGCGGCGACGATCGCGTAGATGACGCCCAGGGCCGCCAGCACGGCGCACCCGACTGCCACCACGAACAGTCGACCATCCGACACCTGCCCCAGATCACTGAGTGCGATACCGGCGAAAACCACCGCGCCGACCGCGCCGAAGGTGGCGACGAGCCACTTCGCACTGGCGCGGATCCGATCGGCAGCCGCGGTGTAAACGGCGCCGTCCTCGTCCTGCGGAGTCGGCGCATCACCTTTGGCCGGCATGGAGTCAGTCCATCGAGCCGGAAGAGTCGACTGCCTCGTCGCCGGATGAGCGCAGCGCCTGGGCCGGCGCATCGAATTCGATCGAGAACGGTTGGACAGCAGGGTGGCATTTGATGGCCAAATCGATGTATTCATGACCCGGCCGGTACGAAGCAACCCCCGATGCGCCCCATTTGCCGGATATGTGGCTCACGACCTGATCGAGTGCGGCCCGGTCAAATACGGAAGGTCGACGAACAACATCCGCGGCGCCGCTGTAACCGTAGCCGCCGAAACTGGATATGGGCGGTAGCGAGCCGAGCACGCCGATTGGGGCGACGATGTGCACCTTCACGAAATGGTCGCCGTCGAGGCGGTAGGCCACCGTATCCATCCCGGGCAGGAGTTCGATTTCTTCGGCCTGCCCGGGCTGGACGGAATATCTCGGATTGTCCTCTGTGGACTCTGGCATGAGTCGTGCCTTCCAGACGTGTACCCCGAATTGTCGCGCCGCCGCGCGATGTCGAAAAAGAGGCTTAGGGCCCCAGGTCGGCACGTCCGGCCGAACAGTACGCTCCTCATTTCCACCATCTCTCAAGAAACCGCAAATTGCGGAGCCCAAGTCTTCCGCGATGCCTGCGAACGTGGTTGTCATGACGAACACGAACGCCATCCACCCCTTCCGCATTGACATCCCGGAGCCGGAGCTGGCCGACCTTCGGGCCGGCCCCAGCACGACCACGACCAGATAGCCGCACAGGCTTCCATCCGTTCAAGGGCCGATGCGTCGACATTAGCGAACAACACGCCCGATCCACGCCGCACGAACGCCGTCGAAATTCACAGACAACCGCCGTCACAGATCGCGAACAACGCCACTCGTAGCCATCCGGGTCGGGTGGTTGAGCCGTTCCACGTGTGATCCGTGAAGTCCGGCCCTGGTATCACCAAGCCAGAGTCGAGCGCCCGTGGCCCACAGGTCGACGACGTCGACCAGCCGAACTACCGCGCCACAGTCATCGCGTGGTCTTGCCAACGTCACTGATAAGCACGACGGGAACCAGTGCGAGGCTAATGCGGCGCTGTTCGTCGGTCGGAGCCTTGAGTGCGAAGTCTCGCCGCGTGTCAGCGGCGGTCGGTCTGGTCTGCACATGCGCGGCGTGCGACTCGATCTCGGCCTGCGCCTTGGCAAGGATCTCGCTGGGCTTACCCGATTTGATGAACAACACCAGCGCGGCCTTGGTGTCACGCCATGTCACGTACTCCAGCAGCTGATCGATTGCGCGCCGCACACCGGCCGCGCCTTTCCAGACCTTGCACTCCGCGATGAACGCGTTGTCGCCCTCCCACGTCAACAGGATGTCGGTCTTGCCGCGTCCGTTGAACACCTCGCCGCGCGCGGCGCCTTCGTAGTTGGCGTTCAACACGATCAGGATCAGGTTGCGTAGTTCTTCCTCACCGAGTTTGGCGGTCGTCGGCGTGCGCTCCATCGCGTGAGTCATCTGCTCGATCGTGCGGACCACGTCTTCATACACATCGTTGGCCAGGACCCGCTGCGCCGCCGGCGCCCTGGTGGACGCCCCGCGCTCCGGGCGCGGCCGCAACGGCTTGGGTCTGACCTGGATAGGGATCTGGCGTTCCGCCGCGGCAGAGCGAATCGGGATGCCCAGCGCTTCGTCGAGTGCAGACATCCCGGCCAGATTCTCACGCCTCTCTCGCGCGATCGTCTCCAGCAGCGTCTGCAGGCCGCTTCGCCAGCCGCTCAGATCGGTGTTGATCCATTCGGCGCTGCGCTGCAGCTCGCTGATGGCTTGATCCAGTGCGGCGAGAACTTGTTCGCTCGTTGGTGTGCGGGCCTCACCGATAAACATGAAGTGATCGGTGTGCAGCTGCACGTTGCCGTAGGCACCGATGAACGACTGAGATGGGCGGTAGTGCCACACCTCGCCCGGCCCGGTGAACTGGATCCGGATCGACACGCGCATGCCTTCGTACTTGTACTCCCGCCCGTCGAAGTGATCACGGGCCCGCAGCTTGACCGGTCGCGTGCCTTCCGACACGACCTGGTCGCGGCCGGCGACGGTCACATCGTCGAGCATGTAGTTCTGATAGATCCGCGCCACCGCATCGGCAGGGTCGGCCAAGAACTCGTCCTCAGGAACGTCCTGCAGCGCCTGCGCGGCCGCAGTCTGGCGCTGCACCAAGAAATCGCTCAGTTCGCCTTTTTGGAAGACCGCACGCTCTTGCACGACCTGATCATCCCAACCAGTGCCGCGTCGAGTGCGGTTTCACGCCCGTTGTGCCGGCCGCAGCCGTGCTCCGGTGTGGCTGCGCGCGTTCACCACAGTGTCGGGTCGGTACTTCCCAGCAGCGCGGCCTGAATCGCGTCGCGGTCCCAGCCGTCGCGCACGGCTTCCCGCAGCGCCAGCGACAGGGCCCGCCGCGCCTCGCGGCCGTTGCGGCGCCGTATCGGGCGCCGACCTCCGCCGCGGCCCATGCGGCCCATCCGGATCATGTTGTCTCGCTGGCTTCCCGCCACGATATGCAACTGGCCCAACTCGCCCGGCAGGCTCACCCGCACACACAGCGGGATATCGCAACCGTGCAACGCCAACCGATCACCGGGTAGCGGCGCGCCGCTCGCCTTCGCGAGTGCGTAACGGTTGGCCCTTACGCACAACGACATTCCGCCGCGCGTGATGTAAAAGACTGGCAGAGAGCGATATTCGAAACGTGCGATATTCCCAGATTTCACTGGGGTGACGCAGGTTCGCAGAGCCGGCATCGTGCGCCGCACTGTAATCCGTGCGGCGGCGATGCTCGCTTACCATCCGCTCCGCTGATGTGGCGGGGCTCGCGCGCTTTCCGGATGACGCCTATATGGGCCGCGACGGGGATAGGCGTGACTTACCGTGCTTGGGCGCGATCGTGGTCGGGTGGGATTCGCGTACTTCACTGGTCCGGTTCGCATACCTCGCCGCTGTGAGGGGCCGGTGCCGATCAAGCCTTGTGTAGCGTATTTTCGACGATGGCGCCATCACACGTCCAGACGATCGCGCCATCGCTAATTTAGTCTCCGAAAAGAACATGCCGATAAAAAACAAGCCCCAGCGAATCACTTTCACGCCGCTATTCTGATACGCCAGGTAAGTCGCTCTTTCACATGTGCAATAGTTGCCTCAGACTAGGTTGGTTGTTCTTAGTGCTCACAGCGCGTATCGACTGAATTCCAGTGTGGAGTACACACTGCTTCACGCTTCCCTTTGTGCGCAGGCAAATGTCGTGCTCCCAAGGAATGTCCTGGGTAAAGGCTAACAGAGCCAGTATTGCCGGCCAAAAAACTACCAGACTGAACCAATCGATCCCACTTATTCCCGGCGCGGTGCTGTTCACCAGCAACATCCCGTGGATACAATCGTCGGCTCGAACGGGGGTCCCGTCAATCCCGCCCGTCCACGCCCCGTCATTGCAAGCGGCCGTAACATCGCCTGTGGGGCACCACGGGGGAAACCCATCTAATGGAGTTGTACCGCTAGAGTAAACGAACGGGTTGTCCCAGTGGATGTACACAAGCTCGTTAAAGCATTTGGTGTTGGGGTCGGCTGAGAGTTCATATTTCACCCATCCTTCTGTTCCGGTCGCGATACCGGAGGATTCGGACTGCCACGTGGCTTGTGTTCCTGGTGGGACCTGGGAAGGTGGTTGCAATCCATCACTCCAAATACCGTGACAGAGGGAGTCTGCTACGTGGTTGAGTGGTAAGGATGTATTGTTCAACAGAGTTATTTTAACGGTTCGTCTGGCCATGAGAGTCTCCCTTTAGATTGTACTTCCAGCGCATGTGGGTTTCCATATTCAGACAGCGTCAGAGCATCCTTAATCTAGAATCCAGACGCGTGTAAAGATCGTAGTCATACACCAAGCGTGCCTGCTTGCTTCGTCTTCACGGTTTATTGCCTTCGCGGCGGATCCCGCTTGGAAAAGGCGACAGGCCGCTGCAGCGGGCCGAACTTCGCCGCAGCGGTCCTGACTGTGGGTCCGAATTCCTCGACATTGGTGAACCGCGTGAATTATGACAGATGAGTCCCGCATTATTGGCCAGCCCACCATCGAAGGTCCGCGTAATGTAGGTCGGGGGTCACGACGACGGGAGGTGGGAGGTTGTCTGCCTCCGGGTTCGCCGTTGCTGTCACTGCAAGGCGATGAGGATCGGGATCAAACCGGTGCCCGTGGCAAGGGGCCTCAACGCCTTGCCAATGACCGCGCCGAAAGCGCGCGCCGGATCACATGCCTTCATGGCGTGGCCCACTGTCGGCGAGGTGGTGAGCATGTCGCCCACCTCGATAGGCGCGCGGCTTGCATCCACCTTGCAATTCACCTTGCCCATAAGGGCGACGGACACACGCCCGCGGGACGACTCCGGTGCCTTACCCTGCGGCTTTGCGGCGCCCAGAACGATGCCAGGCCTCAGGTTTCCAGCCCCGGAAACCACTCCGGCGGCTCGTTTGTCGTAGGTCAGGCGGCTTGGCTCAAGCTGTTCGTCATCGGTGATTACCATCACCGTGCCCGGTTCAGAGATAGCGGCCGCTGACACGTCGAACTCTTCGGCGCAATCCGCAAAGACCACATCGCCGCCGCCGCCGAGAGTGATTTTGCCATTGACTTGCACAGCGCCATCAAACAGCGCCGCCTGCTTAGCGCCCCTGGCGTAGATGCCGGTGCCGCTCGGTTTGTCGCTTGCTCCCCAAAACGCGGACCCACCGCCTTTGTTCCATGCCGACACCGCGGCGTGACCTGCTGAGAAACTCGTCGATACGAGCGCGTCCTCGTTATTAGTGTCGACGACCTGTAATGCGTTTCCGTCGTTCTTTGGGTTGCTGGCAGCTTCAAAATACCCTGCGACATGGCCCTGCGCCCACACCCCAGCACCGCCGCCATTGTTGTGCGCCGCCACCGCGGCATGACCCGCTGCGCCACTCGTCGATAGGAGCGCGTCCTCATTATTAGTGTCGACGACCTGTAATGCGTTTCCGTCGTTCTTTGGGTTGCTGGCAGCTGCAAAGGAACCTGCGACATGGCCCTGCGCCCAAACGCCGAACCCGCCGCCACTATTGACGCCGGAGACAGCCGCATGTTGACTCGATTGGCTCCTACCCTGGATGGCGTCATTGCTCGCGCTGGCGCCATAGACACCGACTCCCACGTCGCTGCTGCCCCACACCCCGTACCCGCCAGTGTTGCGGGTGCAGCCGCCCCACACCCCGTAGTCGGCTCCCGCGCCGGCGACGCCGGCCCCTACTACACTAGGTTTGCTGACGAGCAGGCCACAATTGCCGCTGACACCGGGGCCGGGGCCCGTGCCACAACTGCCGCTGACAGCGGAGCCGTTGGCGCTGACGCCCGCGACGCCGCTGCCTGCCCCATTGCATTCCCCGTACACAGCATCGCCCCCCTTATCCAAGGAGCTTGGATGTACGGTGATCGCGAATGCGGTCCCGGTGTCTGACTTGAAATCCTCATTGAAAGGTAGTGTCAAACCATTACTCATTAACGGCTCCTCCTGTGAAGAGGTCGAGTTGAATTACTGTATCTTTATGCCCACGTTCTACCGCGGGTCTGAAGAGTTACGACTCGGAAAAGTGGCAGCGACTCGCTGGGCTTTACTGCCCCCAGCAAACATGAGCAACGCTAGTTTCGCTGCTATCAAAAGTATTCGACACCGGTTCTGATTACTACCATCGGCTCTCCCTTCGAGGGTATGCGTATGACCATACTCGCAACCCTTGAGAAAACACGAGTAGTCGACTACTCGTCCGTCCGCGGCTTTAGCTCGCAATCAAGATTGCAGCACCAAGAGTGTCGTTTGCCAGCTAGAAGGGACCACCTGAGGGCTGTCTTTGCCAGCAGCATGGGACCACCGGTTTGCCCAGGCCCGGGTTTTTGACGTTGAGATGAATCCGTCACTTACAACTCCTGAAAGATCAGGTGTTGCAACCACCGTTAGCCTCAATTTTTCGCGCGGTGGGTTCCGGTCGGGTGAAGTGGGTGCTGGCCAGCTTGTGGGGCTGGTTGTGCCGGATGGGGATGACAAGGCGGCCGGTGTCGCTCGGCGTGCGGGCGTTCCAGGG
>JAOPWC010000074.1 GCA_025965895.1 Mycobacterium sp. | reverse complement strand
CTTCCCGAACCAGCGCGCTAACGCCGGCCCTTGATCAGAGCTATTGGACTTTCAGATCATTCCCGGGAAGGTGCGCCCACTCACGTCACCTCGCCGAGAACCATCCACAGGTTCTGATCATTGCTCGCTGGTCTCCGGTGTTGAGCGTAATAGGCCGCCTCCAGATTGACGGGTGAGATGTCCCCGCAGTACTCGTAGAGGCGGCGGTGGTTGAAACCAGTCGACCCATTTAGCGGTCGCCAGCTCGACTTCCTCGATCGTGCGCCAGGGCTTGCGCGGTCTGATCAACTCGGTTTTGTACAGCCCGTTGATGGTCTCTGCCAGCGCATTGTTCCGCGTCGTCAAATGCGCCCGATCCCGTTGGCGAGCAGCGTTCCGTTCGGGTATCGCACCCACCGCCCCGAGCGAACTCGGCGACCTGGAGTTCTACGCGGTCTGGCACCCACGTCTCGATGACAACCCATCGCACCGCTGGCTGCGCGATAACGAACCGAGACGCAGTCCTCGCGTCGCAGGCTGCCGCTCGACGAGGGGATGATCAGTGTGTTCAAGCGGGCCTCGGCTCGCTACGCGCAGGAGAAGCTGGCACTGGGCGCAGCACACATCGACAGCGGCTATGTCGCGTGCAACGAGGCCGACGAACCGTACACACCGGGGGCGCTCACGAACATGTGGCACCATCTGACGACGGCGGCCGGTGTGCATCCGATCCGGCTGCATGATGCGCGCCTTCGTGCGGAACGGCGCTGCACCTTCGGGGCGTGCCGATGGCCGTGATCGCCAACTGGCTGGGCAATGCCGACGCCTCGATCACGGCACGTATCTACGCCCATTCTCAAGACGACGCATTGCGCGCAGCCAGCGCAACGCTAGGGCAGGTTGTCACGCCCCGCGGATAGCTCTCAGCACACGAGTTCGATGAATCTTGTGACATCCTCGTGACACTGAGAGCCTCGGAACAGTTGACCGCAAAACGCCGATGCGTCTCAGCGCAGGTAAACCGATGTCTCCAGAGCGCGCCCGAAGGGATTCGAACCCCCAACCTTCTGATCCGTAGTCAGATGCTCTATCCGTTGAGCTACGGGCGCACGTGTTCAATTGTGCTGGGCTAACGTGTCGGCAGCCGCGGAGGCGAGAGGATTTGAACCTCCGGTCCCCTTTGAGGGGGACAACTCATTAGCAGTGAGCCCCATTCGGCCGCTCTGGCACGCCTCCTGAACGTTCCGGAGGCACAGAGTACACAGGCCGGACAGGGCTAGGCAAAGCCACGCCTATGCTGGTCAGGTGACCGCCCGCCTGCGCCCCGAACTGGCCGATCTGCCGGCCTACACCCCGGGCAGGACGCTACCGGGCGCGATCAAGATCGCCAGCAACGAGACCGTGCACGGGCCGCTGCCCGGCGTGCGGGCGGCCATCGAGAAGGCGACCGACACCGTCAACCGCTACCCCGACAACGGCTATGTCGAGTTGCGTTCGCACCTGGCCAAACACGTCGACTTCGCGCCCGAGCACATCGCGGTCGGCTGCGGATCCGTGAGCCTGTGCCAGCAGCTCATCCAGATCACCTCGGCGGTCGGCGACGAGGTGGTGTTCGGCTGGCGCAGCTTCGAGGTCTATCCGCTGCAGGTCCGCGTGGCCGGCGCCACACCGATCCATGTTCCGCTCAACGACCACACCCACGATCTCGATGCCATGGCCGCAGCGATCACCGACCGGACGCGACTGATCTTCGTGTGCAACCCGAACAACCCGACCAGCACCGTCGTCGATCCCGACGCGCTGGCCCGCTTCGTCGAGAAGGTGCCGTCGGACGTGCTGATCGCACTCGACGAGGCCTACGTCGAATACATCCGCGACGGCCTGCTGCCCGACAGTTTAGGGCTATTGCGCGTCCACCCGAACGTCGTTGTGCTGCGGACTTTTTCGAAGGCGTACGGGCTGGCCGGGCTGCGCATCGGCTACGCCGTTGGCGACCCCGACGTCATCACCGCCTTGGGCAAGGTGTACGTGCCGTTCAGCGCCAGCACTATTTCGCAGGCCGCGGCGATCGCGTCGCTGGCCGCCGCCGACGAACTGCTGGCCCGCACCGACGCCGTCGTCGCCGAGCGGGCGCGGCTCACTGCGGCGCTGCGCGACGCAGGCTACGAACTGCCGCCGTCGCAGGCGAACTTCGTCTGGCTGCCACTCGCGGAATGCACACCGGATTTCGTGCAGGAGGCCGCCGACGCGGGCGTGGTGGTGCGGCCGTATGGCTCCGACGGCGTGCGCGTCACCGTGGCCGCTCCGCACGAGAACGACGCATTCCTGCGCTTCGCAGCCGAGTTCGCCCGACGCCGCAGAGATCACCGGAGAGAACATTGAGCTACGAGCTGGCCCGCAAGCTGTTCATTGAGCTGAAGCAACGCACGGACCGCATACCCGACGCCGAACTCGACGAATTCTGGGCAACTCTGCCGCCGGCCACGATCGACGACATGCTCGGTGAATGGTCCGGCGGTGAGTTCAACACAGGTCACCCGATGAACGGACTCTTGGCCAAGGCGAAGTGGTTCGGCAAGAGGTTCGCCTCCGCCGCCGACGTCCAGCCGCTGATCTGCCTGGACGACGACGGCAACAGGTTTTCGAACGTCAAGCTGGGTAACGGTGAAGCGAGCCTCTGGATGGAGGAGTTCCGGGCCGAGGTGACGGCCACCATGGTCTATGACGGCCAGCCCACCCACGATCACTTCAAGAAGATCGACGACAACGCGGTGATCGGCATCATGAACGGCAAGAACGTCGTGCACTTCAGCGACGTGCAGGCCCGATATTTCTACTTCTACCTGGAACGCGTTTAGCTTTAGCCGACCGGGGTGCGGCCGGTGAACGCGACCAGTTGGTCGAACGCGTCAGCCCCGGTGGGTACGGCGACCGGGTCCGCGAACCCCACCGAGGTGCGGCCCTGCGGCGTGATGATCCTGCTGGCGAGGCCGAGAACATAGTCGGCCACCGGCTCGGGGACGGCGATCTGCTGTCCGGTGGCGACCGCGTAATCCCAGGCGTGGACCAGGAATTCGATCGACAGGATGCCTGCGGCAATGCTCGCGGGCGCCTCGTTCTGGCCTATCGACACCGTGCCGTCCAACCCCCGGCGACGCCACGCGGCGAGCGCCGCGTCGCCGGCGGAGCTGACCTGGGTCAACGGCGGCGCATCAGGGTTGCGCTGTGGAAACGTGGCGCCCGCCGCCCCGCCGATCACGGTGATCGAGTTCATCAGGTGGTCGGTGAGCTTCGCGACGTCGAACTCGGTGCATGGCGTCTGCCGGGTCAGGTCCCCCGCGGCGATTCCCTGCAGCACGGCCTGCAACACGACCAGGGTGGCCTCGGCACTCTCGATCTGGTCCGTCGGCGCCACGACGTCCTCGGTTGCCATAAGGGTCACCGTACGACGCGAAACGCCGCGTCGTAACCTCACCTTCGACACTTCAGGAGGTGGCTCATGGGCCGGGCGTACGAATCCGTCACCGTCGATATGGACGGCCACGTGGCGCAGGTGACCCTTGTCGGTCCGGGCAAGGGCAACGCGATGGGGCCCGCGTTCTGGTCGGAGATGCCAGAGGTGTTCGCGGAATTGGACGCCGACCCCGACGTGCGCGCGATCGTGCTGACCGGCACCGGCCGGAATTTCAGCTACGGCCTGGACCTTCAGGCGATGGCCGGCACCCTGACGCAGGTCTTGTCCGATGGGACATCCGCGCGGCCCCGCGCCGACTTCCACGCCGAGGTGCTGCGGATGCAGAGGGCGATCAGCGCGGTAGCCGACTGCCGCACGCCGACGATCGCGTCCGTGCACGGCTGGTGCATCGGCGGCGGCGTCGACCTGATCTCGGCCGTCGACATCCGCTACGCCAGCGCCGACGCGAAGTTCTCGGTGCGGGAGGTCAAATTGGCGATCGTCGCGGACGTGGGCACCCTCGCCAGGCTGCCGTTAATTCTGTCCGATGGGCATCTGCGCGAGTTGGTGCTCACCGGCAAGGACATCGACGCGGCGCGGGCCGAGAAGATCGGGCTGGTCAACGCCGTCTTCGACGACGCAGATGGAGCCCTTGCCGGGGCGCATGCAACCGCGGCGGAGATCGCCGCCAACCCGCCGCTGACCGTGCGAGGCATCAAGGATGTGCTTGATCAGCAACGTGCCTCGCGCGTATCGGAGAGCCTGCGCTACGTTGCGGCGTGGAACGCGGCGTTCCTGCCATCGAAGGACCTCGCCGAGGGCATCACCGCGACGTTCGCGAAAAGGGCGCCGGAGTTCCGCGGGGAATGAGCTGGCTGCTGCTGATGGCCGCGATCGCGCTCGAGGTCATGGCCACGCTGTCACTTCGCGCGTCGGACGGGTTCACCCGGTGGGTATGGGCCATACCGGTCACGGTCGGCTACGTCGCATCGTTCGTCTTGCTCGCGTTCGTGCTCAAGCGCGGCATGCCGGTGGGCGTCGCGTACGGCGTATGGTCGGCGATCGGAGTCGTGGCGACGGCGATCCTGGGCCGCTACCTGTTCGGCGACCCGTTCACCTGGGTGATGGCCGCCGGGGTGGTCCTGATTGCGGGCGGGGTGTTCCTGCTGGAGTTCGGTGCCGAAGCCCACAGGCTGGATTAACGCATCACCCTCAGCCACACATTGATGCCCTGCGGCGCCTGCGTGACGCTGATCTGCTCCAGCTTGACGTCGGCGCCACCCTTTCGGTCGAAGAGCCGAACTCCGTCACCGAGCAGCACCGGCACGATGTACACCAGGATTTCGTCGAGCGCGCCGGCCGCCAGGCACTGCTCTGCGACGCTGGCGCCGAGCAGGTTGACGTACTTGTCGCCGCCGCGGCACGGGCCAGCGACAGCGCATCGGCCAGGTTGTCGACGAACGTGACCCCGGCGACGGGCTGGTCGGGCAGCCGATGGGTCAGCACGAACTGCGGACCGCTCCACCCGCCGCCGAACGGTTCGCCCTCCGCAGCGGTGCCCCGGTACGGGTCGTCGCCGCCGAAGGTGCGGCGGCCGACGAGCAGCGCCCCGATCTGCCCGAGAAGGTCGTCGAGCACCGGGTTGGGGTCGAGGTAGTCGGCGAGCCAGGACATGTCGCCGTCGGCCCGGCGATGAAGCCGTCCACCGACATCGATGCCGAATACAGAAGCTTGGCCATCCCGTCACCCCTCTCGCCGACAATGTCCGCACGGCACCAGTCCAACGCGTCCGACCCCGACAATGCCATCCGGTGGTACGCGAGAATCACATCGGTGCGCTGGGAGACACCGCCACCGCTGAGACTTGGCTCATGATTCGCGTTCACCGCGCATTCCTGGGGCGCGAGCACAGCTACACCTACGAGGTGGTGCAGCTGGAGCCGGACGATGAAGCGGGCGACCACCAATGACCTCGCGCGGCGCAAGCGGATTCCGGAGAGCGGGTCGGGACCGTAACGGCGGTGGCGGAGGGATTTGAACCCCCGGACGGTGTTAGCCGTCTCTCGCTTTCAAGGCGAGTGCATTAGGCCGCTCTGCCACGCCACCGCGGACAAGCGTAGCGGGACCTCAGGCCCGACCGAGACGCGTCGGCGCCGCGGCGAGCTGGAGCGCGGCGGCGATCCGCCGGCAATTCTCCCCCACTGCCGCCACCTGCGGTCGCGACAGCTGGCCGAGAAAATGCGTCCGCACGGCCTGCCCGTAGGTGATCATCGCCTGCGCCACTGCGGTGCGGCCGTCATCGGTGATAGTCGCGAGCACCCCGCGCCCGTCGTCGGGGCTGGCCTCCCTGCGAACCAGGCCCTGGGCCTCCAGCCGGCGGATCTGGCGAGTGATCCGGCTGGGCAACGACAGCAGCCCTTCGGCCAGGTCCCCCATTCGGGCCGAACCGGTTGGCGACTTGTTCAGCATCTCCAGCAACCTGACGTCGACCAATGTCAGGTGGTGCATGTCGACCAAGTTGCGGTTCAGGGCAGCTGACAACCGCAACGCCGCTTCCAGAAAGTTTTGCCACGCCCGTAACTCTGCAATGTCCAACCCCGGCATGTCGCTGGCGGTCCGCCCCGCGATCAACCCCTCCATGCGCAAACATCCTAGGTCGAATGTGCTAACCCCGTACGATATTGACGACCTAGTAGCGTGGGTCACATGCATGCGGTCGTGGTCGAGTCCCCCGAGCAGCTGTCCTGGCAGGAAGTTCCCGACGTGCGGCCCGGGCCAGGAGAGGTACTGATCAAGGTCGCGGCGGCCGGCGTCAACAGGGCTGACCTGCTTCAGGCGGCCGGGAACTACCCTCCGCCGCCCGGTGCCAGCGACATCCTCGGCATGGAGGCGTCCGGAGTGATTGCCGAGCTGGGCGAGGGCGTCACCGATTGGTCGATCGGGCAAGAAGTTTGTGCTTTGCTGGCAGGTGGCGGCTACGCCGAATTCGTCGCGGTTCCCGCCGCCCAGGTGATGCCTGTGCCCGCTGGGGTCGGTCTGGTGGAGGCCGCTGGTCTCCCGGAGGTCGCCTGCACGGTCTGGTCCAACCTCGTGATGACCGCTCATCTGGCGAACGGCCAGACGTTGCTCCTCCACGGCGGCGCCAGTGGGATCGGGACCCATGCCGTCCAGGTGGCCCGCGAGTTGGGGGCCAAGATCGCGGTCACCGCGGGCTCGCAGGCCAAGCTGGACCTGACGCGCCAACTCGGCGCCCACATCGGCATCAACTATCACGACGAGGATTTCGTCTCGCGGATCCGCGAGAAAACCGACGGCGCCGGCGCCGACGTGATCCTCGACATCATCGGCGCGGCATACCTCGACCGCAACATCGACGCGCTCGCCCCCGACGGGCAGCTGATCGTGATCGGGATGCAGGGCGGCACGACGGGCGAGCTCAACCTCGGCAAGCTCGTCGGCAAACGCGCACGGGTAATCGGCACCACCCTGCGTGGCCGTCCCGTCGACGGACCCAACAGCAAGGGCGCGATCGTCGCCGAGGTGGTGCCCCACCTGTGGCCGATGATTGCCGACGGGCGCGTGCGGCCGTGCATCGGTGCTGAGCTTCCCATCCAGCGCGCAGCAGAGGCACACCAACTCTTGGCGTCGGGAGGGGTCGCCGGCAAGGTGATCCTACGGGTCAGCGCCTAGCGCAGCATTAACCCAACGAGGCCAGGGCCCGCACCAGTTGGTCGACCTCCGCGGTTGTCGAATAGTGCGCCAACCCGACCGACACCGCGCCGCCGATGTCGTTGACCCCGATCAGGTCCAGCACCCGGGAACCCACATTCGAGATCGCACAGACCCCGTTGTCGGCAAGCCGCTGCACCACGCGGTCGGCCGGCACCTCGGTGACCGCGAAGCTGAGCACCGGGATGCGCACCTCCGGCCGCCCGATCAGCATCACCCGCGGCAGCGACCGCAGCGACGCCAGCAGGTAGTCGAACAGCCGATCCAAATACAGTCCCGCGGATTGCATTGAGACAGCCAGCCTTTGGCGTCGGGTGCCGGACGCCGACTCGTCGAGCGACGCCAGGTATTCGATGCTGGCCACCACCCCGCCGAGCAGCCCGAATTGGTGCACGCCGACCTCCAGGCGCGCCGGGCCGGTCGCGTAAGGAATCAACGACATCGAGCTGAACGAGTCGATCAGCGACGCCTCACGGAACACCAGCGCACCGATCGGCGGACCGCCCCACGCCACCGCGTTCAACGCGACCACATCGGCGTCGATTTCGTCGATGTCCATCAGCCGGTACGGCGCGGCCGCGGAATGGTCGACGACCACGAGCCCGCCCACGTCGTGCACGAGCTTGCTGGCCGCGCGCAAATCGGTCGCTGTGCCCAGCGTCGATGACGCCGATGTGATGGCCACCAACCGAGTGCCCTTCGTGACCAGGCTCTCCCACTGCCACGCAGGCAGGTCACCGGTCTCGATGTCGACCTCGGCCCACTTGACCTTGGCGCCGAAGCGGTTCGCTGCCCGCAGCCACGGGGCGATGTTGGCTTCGTCGTCCAACCGGGTCACGATCACCTCGTAACCCAGACCGGTCCGCGACGCGGACGCGTCGGCCAGCGCCGTCAGCAAAATCGCCCGGTCGGCGCCCAGGACGACGCCCCGCGGATCGGCGTTGACCAGATCTCCAACGGCCTGGCGAGCCGCCTCAAGGACCGCGGCGCTGCGCCGCGACGCCGGGTGGGGGCCGTTGGCGTTGGGCACCGACCCACGGAAAGCCGTCGAGACGGTGGTCGCCACCGAGTCCGGGATGAGCATCCCCAGCTGCGCGTCCAAGTGCACCCATCCGTCGCCCAGCGAAGGGTGCAACCCTCGCACCCGGGCGACGTCGTATGCCATGTCAGCCACCTTAGAGCGTCCAGGATCCGAACAAACCGACGCGTTTGTCTGGCTTCCGGGCGCATCCTGCAACGATGGACCGGTTCACCTGGCCAGCCATACTAGTCCAGTGAGCTTCGGGTTCGGAGTGCTGGTCGCGCTGCTGTTGCTAATCGTCCCCGGGGCAATCGTCGCACTCGTGGCCCGGCTGCCGTGGCCCCTCGCGATCGCGGTAAGCCCGGCCTTGACCTACGGTGTCGTCGGGCTGGCGACCGTCCCGTACGGCGCTCTCGGCATCCCGTGGAACGGCTGGACCGCGCTGGCGGCCCTGGTCGTGGTGACCGCTGCCGCGGTCGGCTTCAGACTCGTGCTGTCGCGTTTCCGCGATCGGGCCGCCGAGGCGCGGGCGCTGTCGTGGCGACCGGCCATCGTCGTGGGTGCCGGGATCGCGCTTGGAGCGGCCGTGATCGGCTACGCCGCCCTGCGGGGAATGCCGCACTGGCAATCCGTGCCCAGCACCTGGGACGCGGTGTGGCACGCCAACACGGTGCGCTACATCCTTGACACCGGCCAGGCGTCATCGACGCACATGGGCGAGTTGCGAAACGTCGAAACCCGTGACCCTCTTTACTATCCGTCGACGTTTCATGCCTTGGCGGCAGTCCTGAGCCAGCTCACCGGCGCTGCGCCGACGACGGCCTACACGCTGAGTTCCCTGGTGGCGGCGATCTGGCTGTTTCCGGTCAGCGCAGCGAGCCTGACCTGGCAGCTGCTCCGCGGCCGCACATCACCGTGGCGGACGGCGGGGGCGGCCGCCACGGCCGCGGCGCTGTCGGCGTCGTTCACCGCGGTGCCGTATGTCGAGTTCGACACCGCCGCGATGCCGAACCTCGCCGCCTACGGCGTCGCTGCTCCAACGATGGTGCTGATCATTTCGGCGCTGAGGCACCCTGACCGGATCCCGGTGGCGGTCCTCGCGTTGATCGGAGTGTTCTCGGTGCACACCACCGGCGGCGTGGTGGTGGTGCTGTTCGTCGCGGCGTGGTGGCTGTTAGACGGGCTCTGGCATCCCGTGAGGGGGCGGCTGAAAGATTTCCTGACGCTGCTCGTCATGGCGATACCTACGGTGGCGGTGCTGGTGCCCCAGTTCGTCGGGATCCTGCGGCAGGCCGAGATCATCGTCGGGCACGCGTTCGTCACCCACCAGGGCAAGAAGAAGGCCCTTTTCGACGCGGTCTTCCAGCACACCCGTCACCTCAACGACTTCCCGGTTCAATACGCGCTGATCGTGCTCGCGGCGATCGGCGGGCTGATCCTGCTGATCCGCAGAATCTGGTGGCCGTTGGCGGTGTGGCTGCTGCTGGTGGTGTCGATCGTGCACTCCTCGGCGCCGTTCGGCGGGGTCATCGGCAGCCTGGCCCTGCACTTCAGCAACTTCTTCTACAGCGACCCGCGCCGGCTCTCGGCGGTGATCACGCTGCTGCTGGCGCCGATGGCAGGCATCGCTGTGTTCACGATCGTCACGGCCGCCGTGGAGGGCATCCGCCCCCTGGCGGAGCGGAGAGCTTCAGTGCCGACGCGCACGTGGTATGCGGTAACCGCGGTGCTGCTGGTCGCGGTCAGTCTCGGGTACGGGTGGCACTACTTCCCCCGGCACCGCTACCTGATCGGCGAAAAGTACGACTCGGTGATGGTGGACCGCAAGAACTTGGCTGCGATGGCCTATCTGGCCACGCTGCCCGGCGCCGCGAACACGGTGATCGGTGATGCCAATATCGACGGCACCGCGTGGATGTACGCGGTGGCGGGGTTGCATCCGCTGTGGACGCACTACGACTATCCCGTGCAGCAGGGCCCGGGCTACCACCGCTTCGTCTTCTGGGCATACGCCGACGACGCGGATTTCGACCCGCGTGTCGCCGAGGCGGTGCGGGCACTCGATATCCGTTATGTGTTGACCAACAGAACGGTGGTCAGAGGGTTCGTGATGCCCGACGGGCTAGTGTCACTAGATAAGTCACGATCGTGGGCCAAGATCTACGACAACGGCGAGGCCCGAATCTACGAATGGCTCGGAAGCCAACACACAAGCCGACCGGGAGTGACACCGGGTGCGAGCTATAGAGCAGGTAGGGAGCAGGTGAGGCCATGAGTACCGGCACCGACGACGACGACATCGAGATCATCAACGGCCGTGGCGACTCGCGTGGTCAGCAGGGCGACTCCGACGACCAGCGGGCGGTGACCGATCTGGTCGAACAGCCGGCGAAGGTGATGCGGATCGGAACGATGATCAAGCAACTCCTCGAAGAAGTGCGGGCCGCACCGCTGGACGACGCGAGCCGCAACCGGCTACGGGCCATCCACGCGACCAGCATCCGGGAGCTGGAAGAGGGTCTGGCGCCCGAACTGCGTGACGAACTGGAACGGCTGGCCCTGCCGTTCAGCGACGAGGGTGTGCCGTCGGACGCGGAGCTGCGGATCGCGCAGGCCCAGCTGGTCGGTTGGCTCGAGGGCCTGTTCCACGGCATTCAGACCGCGTTGTTCGCCCAGCAGATGGCGGCGCGGGCGCAGCTGGAGCACATGCGTCAGGGTGCGCTGCCGCCCGGCATGACGCCGCCCCAGGCGCCGCAAGCACCCCTGCAGCCGGGAACCGGGCAGTACCTGTAGTCGACAACTCCGGTCGACCCTGTAGTAGACAGAGCACGGTGTCCGTCTCCGATCCGACCGCCAACGGCGTCACGGCCGAGCCGCTCGCGACGAGCGGTCCGGTCGCGCACGGCGTCAGCATCGCGACCGACAAGGCGTGGGTCGAGTTCCCGATCTTCGACGCGAAGTCGAGGTCGCTGAAGAAGACGTTCCTGGGCAAGGCCGGCGGGACGATCGGGCGGAACACGTCGAACGTCCTCGTCATCGAGGCGTTGCGCGACATCACTCTGTCGCTGAGCACCGGTGACCGGGTCGGCCTGGTCGGCCACAACGGCGCAGGCAAGTCGACGCTGCTGCGGTTGCTGTCGGGCATCTACGAACCCACCCGTGGCCGGGCGATCGTGAAGGGGCGTGTCGCGCCGGTGTTCGACCTCGGCGTGGGGATGGACCCCGAGATCTCCGGCTACGAGAACATCATCATCCGCGGGCTGTTCCTCGGAGAGACCCGCAAGAAGATGCTGTCGAAGATCGACGAGATCGCCGAGTTCACCGAACTCGGCGAGTACCTGTCGATGCCGCTGCGCACGTATTCGACCGGAATGCGGGTGCGGCTCGCGATGGGCGTGGTCACCAGCATCGACCCGGAGATCCTGCTGCTGGACGAGGGGATCGGCGCGGTGGACGCCGATTTTTTGAAGAAAGCGCAGGCACGACTGCAGCAGCTGGTCGAGCGCTCCGGCATTCTGGTGTTCGCGAGCCACTCGTCGGAGTTTCTGGCACGGCTGTGCAAGACCGCGATGTGGATCGACCACGGGACCATCAAGATGACGGGCGGGATCGAAGAGGTGGTGCGCGCCTACGAAGGCGAGGAAGCCGCCCGGCACGTAGCGAAGATCCTCGCCGAGACGGCTACCGGTGACTGACACGGTGCACGCCGTGGTGGTCACCCATCGGCGTCCCGACGAGCTTGCCAAATCGCTGGACGCGCTCACCGCACAGACCCGCGCGCCCGACCACGTGATCGTCGTCGACAACGACGCCGACGAGCGGGTGCGGGATCTCGTCGAGGGACAACCGGTCCCGGCCAGCTATCTCGGGTCGCGCCGAAACCTGGGCGGCGCAGGCGGGTTCGCCCTCGGCATGCTGCACGCCCTGGCCGCAGGCGCGGACTGGGTGTGGTGCGCCGACGACGACGGGCGTCCGCAGAATTCCACCGTGCTGGCCAGCCTGCTGGCCTGCGCGCAACGCCACGGGCTCGCCGAGGTGTCGCCGATGGTCTGCGACCTCGACGACCCGCGGCGGCTCGCGTTCCCGCTGCGGCGGGGCGTCGTGTGGCGCAGGTACGTCAGCGAACTGCGGACCGAAGCGGATCAGGATCTGCTGCCCGGAATCGCGTCGTTGTTCAATGGCGCGCTGTTTCGGGCCACCACACTGGAAGCGGTCGGTGTGCCGGACCTGCGACTGTTCGTCCGCGGCGACGAGGTCGAGGTGCACCGGCGGCTGGTGCGCTCTGGGCTGCCGTTCGGCACCTGCCTGAACGCGGTGTATCTGCACCCGCACGGCGCCGGCGAGTTCAAGCCAATCCTCGGCGGCCGCATGCACACCCAGTACCCGGACAACCCGACCAAGCGGTTCTTCACCTACCGCAACCGCGGTTATCTCCTGTCGCAGCGCGGGCAGCGCCGGCTGCTGCCCCAGGAATGGCTGCGGTTCGGCTGGTTCTTCTTGGTGTCCCGCCGCGACGTCGCGGGCCTGCTCGAGTGGATGCGCCTGCGCCGGCTCGGGCGTGATGAGAAGTTCGGCCGCCCTGAGCAGCACGGTCCGGGTGGCACATGACGATCACCGACGACGCGGCGCAGTCGAAAACCTTCTCCCGCGCTTTCCGCGATCTAGCCGAAGGGCTGAGCCACCGGCAGTTGTGGCTGCACCTGGGCTGGCAGGACATCAAGCAGCGCTACCGGCGGTCGGTGCTCGGCCCGATCTGGATCACGATCGCCACCGGCACCACCGCGGTCGCCATGGGCGGGCTCTACTCCAAGCTCTTCCACCTGCAGCTGGCCGAACACCTGCCGTACGTGACGCTCGGGTTGATCGTCTGGGGGCTGATCAGCGCATCGATCCTGGAGGGCGCCGAGGTGTTCGTCGCCAATGAAGGGCTGATCAAGCAGCTGCCGACTGCGTTGTCGGTGCACGTCTACCGGCTGGTGTGGCGGCAGGCCCTGCTGTTCGCCCACAACATCGTGATCTACCTGGTGATCGCGATCATCTACCCGAAGCCCTGGTCATGGGCCGACCTGTCGGTGATCCCGGCGCTCGCCCTGATCGTGCTGAACTGCATCTGGGTCGCGCTGGTGTTCGGGATCATCGGCACCCGCTTCCGCGACATCGGCCCGCTGCTGGTCAGCGTCGTGCAGTTGTTGTTCTTCATGACGCCGATCATCTGGAACGACCGGACGCTGGCCCAGCAGGGCGCAGGCCGCTGGAGCAAGATCATCGAGTTGAATCCGCTGCTGCACTACCTCGACATCGTCCGGGCGCCGCTGCTCGGCGCGCCTCAGGAGCTGCGGCACTGGGTCGTGGTGTCGGTGTTGACCGTGATCGGCTGGGTGCTGGCCGCGCTCGCGATGCGCCAGTACCGCAGCCGGGTGCCGTACTGGGTGTAGCGCGGACACGTTAGGCACCTTAGGCCAGCACGAAGTAGCGCAGCCACAGATACAGCGCCGCAAGCCCGATCGACATGGCGGTGACCAGCACCCCTTTTCGGGTGAACTCCCAAAACGAGATCGGGGTGTCCGAGCGGCGCGCGATGCCGAGCATGACCACGTTGGCGCTGGCGCCCACGGCGGTGAGGTTGCCGCCGAAGTCCGCGCCGAGCGCCAGGGCCCACCACAGCACAGCGGAGTGAAGATGGTGCGCCAACCCGGCGGCCAGTTGGCTGACGATCGGCGTCATCGTCGCTACGTACGGGATGTTGTCGACCACACCGGACACCGGCGCCGAGATTCCGAGGATCAGCATCACCGCCACCAGCGGGCTGCCGCCGGTCGCGCCGGCGCCCAGACGGGCGAGGTCGTTGATCACTCCCGTCTTCACCAGCGCGCCCACCATCACAAACAGCCCGGCAAAGAACAGCAGCGTCTCCCATTCGACGGCGGCCAGATAGGCGGAGCGCTCCAGCCGCGAGATCAGGATGAGCGCACCGGCGCCGAGCAGCGCGACGATCGACGGCTCGACGTGCAACACCGAGTGGACGATGAACGCCGCGAACACCGCGGCCAGCACCACGCCGCACCGGATCAGCAGCCGGGGATCACGGATCGCTTCGCGCGCCTCGAGGGACATGATGTCCGCGACGCGCTGGGGGTCGACACCGAACGATCCGCGGAAAAGCCACGGCAGCATCGCCACGAACACCATCATCACGATCACGACGATCGGTGTCAGGTGCAGCAGGAAGTCGTTGAACGTCAAGCCCGCACGGCTCGCGATGATGATGTTGGGCGGATCCCCGACCAGTGTCGCGGCCCCGCCGATGTTCGATGCGAACACCTCGGCCATCAGAAACGGTGCGGCGTTGATCGCCAGCCGATCGCACACCAGCAGCGTCACCGGCGCGACCAGCAGCACCGTGGTCACGTTGTCCAGCAGCGCCGACGCTACCCCGGTGACTAGCACCAGCAGAATCATGATCCGCAGCGGGGAACCGTTGGCGCGCTTGGCCGCGGAGATCGCGATGTACTCGAAGACGCCGGTCTGCCGCAGCACGCTGACGATGATCATCATGCCGAGGAGCAGGAAGATGACGTCCCAGTCGATGCCGGTTTCGCGGGAGAAGAACAGGTCATCGGATCCGACGACACCGAGCGCAGCGACGACTGCCGCACCGCTGAGCGCGACAACGGTCTTGTTGACGCGGTCGCTGGCGATCAGCGCATACACGACCACGAACACCGTGATCGCAAGCGTGGTCATGTCGGACCTCCGGCGCGCAGAACATCACTGCCGACCAGGCTTCCCGGCACACCGGGAGCAAACCTAGCAGGGTGGACCGCGGCTCAGCGTCTGATGGAACGCGAGCTCAGTGCTTCAGCGCTGCCTCCAGCAGTCGCGACGCGGTGATCACGCCGTGCAACGCGCCTTCCTTCATGACCGCCAACAGTGGGCTGCGCAACCTCGCCATGATCGCGGCCACCTCGATGATGGTGTCATCGACATCCACCGTCGGCACGTCGAGCAGATGCTCGGGCAGCACGTCGCGCACTTTCTTGCCGCCGAGTCGCTCCGCGCTGCGGTCGGCCATCGACTCGTTGAGCACACCGGCCAGTGACGGGTCGTCCTGCACATAGCGCGGCACGATGAAGCGGACCACTTGCGAGGCCGGCAACACGGCGTACGGGCGCCCTGATGCATCGGTGACCACGATGCCCGGCAGCCGGTGCTCGGCGAGCATGGCGGCGGCCTCCAGTGCACTGGATTGCAACGTCACCACGGGGAAGTCTTCCGCGATATCGCCTGCGTGCACACCTCACGGTACGACCGGGTCGTTTGCCCATACAGCATCTTTACAATGCCTTGACTCCCGACAGTCAGCGGATGCGGTGAAGCTGCGCAGCCGCCCGCGGGCGTCACGTGAGCGCGGGTGGCTGCAACTAGCCGGAGGCGGCGCGCTTTAAGCTTCGCGGGTGGCCGACACCATCCCGCCGCCGAATCTTGCGCTCAAGACGCAGGCACTGCGGTTCGTCATCACCGGCGGCCTGTCGGCGATCGTCGACTTCGGGCTGTACGAATTGCTGTACATGGCCATCGGCCTGCAGGTCGACCTGTCGAAGTCGATCAGCTTCATCGTCGGCACCATCACGGCCTACCTGATCAACCGGCGCTGGACGTTCCAGGCGGCACCCAGCACAGCTCGGTTCGTCGCGGTCATGGCGCTCTACGCGCTCACGTTCACGGTGCAGGTCGGCCTGAACCACGTGTTTCTGCATCTTCTGCACTATCGGGCCTGGGCTGTCCCCGTCGCCTTCGTGATCGCTCAGGGCACCGCGACCGTGATCAACTTCATCGTGCAGCGGTCGGTCATTTTCCGGCTGCGCTGAGTACGGGAACCCGCACGGTACCCTCTTTGACGATGCTGACCACGAGCACCAAGAGGCTCACCGGCTGGGGTCGCACTGCGCCGACCGTTGCCGAGGTGCTGTCGACACCTGACCCCGAGGTCATCGCCAAAGCGGTGGCCCGCGCCGCCGACGGCACCCGCGGCGTAATCGCCCGCGGGCTGGGCCGCTCCTATGGCGACAACGCGCAGAACGGCGGCGGCATGGTGATCGACATGACGCCGGTGAACAGGATCCACTCGATCAGCGCAGACACCCGCCTGGTGGACGTGGACGCCGGCGTCAACCTGGACCAGCTGATGAAGGCCGCGCTGCCGTTCGGGCTGTGGGTTCCGGTGCTGCCGGGCACCCGGCAGGTCACCGTCGGGGGCGCGATCGCATGCGACATCCACGGCAAGAATCATCACAGCGCAGGCAGCTTCGGAAACCATGTCCGCACGATGGACCTGCTCACCGCCGACGGCGACGTGCACCATCTCACCCCGGACGGCCCCGAGACCGAATTGTTCTGGGCCACCGTCGGCGGCAACGGGCTGACAGGGATCGTCTTGCGGGCGACGATCGAGATGACGCCCACCGAGACCGCCTACTTCGTCGCCGACGGGGATGTGACCGCCGGCCTCGACGAGACCATCGCGTTCCACAGCGACGGCAGCGAGATCAACTACGCCTACTCCAGCGCCTGGTTCGACGCGATCAGCCCGCCGCCGCGACTCGGCCGGGCCGCGATATCGCGCGGCTCACTGGCGAAGCTGGACCAGCTTCCGAAGAAGCTGCAGAAGAGTCCGCTGAGATTCGATGCACCGCAATTCTTTACGGTGCCCGACATCTTGCCGAATGGACTGGCCAACAAATACACCTTCGGTCCGATGACTCAGCTGTGGTACCGCAAGTCCGGCAGCTATCGGGGCAAGATCCAGAACCTGACGCAGTTCTATCACCCGCTGGACATGATCGGAGAGTGGAACCGGGCCTACGGGCCGGCCGGCTTCGGCCAGTACCAGTTCGTGGTGCCCACCGAGGCGGTCGACGAGTTCAAGTCCATCATCGTCGACATCCAGAAGTCAGGGCACTCCTCGTTTCTCAATGTCTTCAAGCTGTTCGGGCCTGGAAACCGGGCACCGCTGAGCTTCCCGATTCCGGGCTGGAACGTGTGCGTCGACTTCCCGATCAACCCGGGTCTCAACGGGTTCCTCAACGACCTCGACCGACGGGTGCTGAAATTCGGTGGCCGGCTCTACACCGCCAAGGATTCTCGCACCACCGCCGAGGCCTTCCATGCCATGTACCCGCGCATTGACGAGTGGATCGCGGTGCGTCGGAAGGTGGATCCCGACGGGGTCTTCGCATCTGACATGGCCCGACGCTTGGAGTTGCTGTAAATGCTTGACGCCGTGGGCAATCCACAGACCATCCTGCTTCTTGGCGGCACGTCGGAGATCGGGCTGGCCATCTGCGGACGCTACCTTCAGAACGCGTCGGCCCGGATCGTGCTGGCCGCGCTCCCCGACGATCCCGGCCGCGACGACGCCGTCGCGCAGATGAAGAATGCCGGAGCGAAATCCGTCGAGCTCATCGACTTCGACGCGGTCGAGACCGAGACCCACCCGAACGTCATCGGGCAGGCTTTCGCCGGCGGCGACGTCGACGTCGCGATCGTCGCGTTCGGGCTTCTGGGCGACGCCGAGGAGCTCTGGCAGAACCAGCGCAAAGCCGTGCAGATCGCCGAGGTCAACTACACCGCGGCGGTGTCGGTCGGTGTCCTGCTCGCCGAGAAGATGCGCGCACAGGGCTTCGGCCAGATCATCGCGATGAGCACGGTGGCCGGTGAGAGGGTGCGCCGGTCCAACTTCGTCTACGGCTCGACGAAGGCCGGTCTCGACGGCTTCTATCTCGGCCTTGGGGAGGCGTTGCGGGAGTACGGGGTCCGGGTGCTGGTGATCAGGCCCGGACAGGTCCGCACCCGGATGAGCGCGCACATCAAAGAAGCGCCGCTGACCGTCGACAAGGAGTACGTCGCCGAACTGGCGGTGAATTCCGCGGCCAAGGGCAAGGAACTGGTATGGGCGCCGCCTACGTTCCGGTACATCATGATGGTGCTGCGCCACATCCCGCGGCCGATCTTGCGAAAGCTACCAATCTGAGCATGAGGACTGCACTGGCCACCGTCGGCCAGATGGCCGTGGCGGTCGTCGTGGGCGTCCTCGTGGCCTCGGCGTCGCTGATCGCGATCGCGGGCGTCCACTGGCCGGCATTCAACTCGTCGAATCAGCTGCACGCGCTGACCACCGTCGGCCAGTTCGTCTGCCTTGCAGGTCTACTCGTGGCGGCCCGGTTGTGGCAGCGAGGGCGCCGGGTGCTCGCTTATGTCGCGGCACTGGTGTTCCTGTCGGCGTTTTCGGTGGTCACCTTGGCGATGCCGTTGGGCGCCACCAAGCTGTACCTGTTCGGCATCTCGGTGGACCAACAGTTCCGCACCGAATACCTCACTCGGCTGGCCGACAGCGCCGCGCTGCACGACATGACGTACATCGGCCTGCCGCCGTACTACCCGCCCGGCTGGTTCTGGATCGGCGGGCGTGCCGCGGCGCTCGCGGGCACTCCCGCCTGGGAGATGCTCAAGCCATGGGCGATAGCCTCGATCACGATCGCGGTGGCCGTTGCATTCGTGCTGTGGCAGCGCATGTTTCGCTTCGAATACGCGTTGATCGTCACGACTGCCACCGCCGCGACGACGCTGGCCTACACGTCGACCGAGCCATACGCCGCGATGATCACTGTGCTGCTGCCGCCGGTGCTGGTGCTGGCCTGGTCGGGCCTCAGGGGTGCCTCGCGATCCGGTGGTTGGGCGGCGGTGATCGGCGTCGGGGTGTTCCTCGGGATCGCCGCACTGTGGTACACGCTGCTGTTGGCCTACAGCGCGTTCACGCTGACCGTGATGGCAGTGGTCGCCGCCGCCGCACAGCGCAAGCACACGCCCTGGGGGCCGCTGTCGCGGCTGGCGGTGATCGCCGTCATCGCCGGGGCGATCGCCCTGATCGGCTGGCTGCCGTATCTGCTCGCCGCGTTGCGAGATTCGCCCGCCGGTTCAGGCAGCGCGCAGCACTACCTGCCCGGCGACGGGGCGCAGCTGTCGTTCCCGATGCTCCAGTTCACACTGCTCGGGACGCTGTGCATGGTCGGCACCCTCTGGTTGGTGGTACGCGCCGGGACGTCCACCCGGGCGGCCGCGCTGGCCATCGGCGTGCTGGCCCTCTATGCGTGGTCGCTGCTCTCGATGCTGACCACCCTGGGCGGCACCACCTTGCTGTCGTTCCGGCTGCAGCCGACGCTGACCGTGCTTCTCACCGCCGCCGGAGCGTTCGGGTTCATCGAGGGCGCTCTGGCGCTCGCGAGGCGCTACGACCCAACGGTTGGCCGCCGGATCGTCGTCGCCGCCTGCGTGCTGGGCATCATCGGCGCGGTGACGTTCAGCCAGGACATTCCCAATGTGCTGCGCTCCGACATCGTGGTCGCCTACACCGACACCGACGGCAACGGCCAGCGCGCCGACCGGCGCCCACCCGGGGCCGAGACGTACTACGCACAGATCGACGAGAAGATCCGCCGTGTCACCGGCAAACCACGCGACGAAACCGTCGTGCTGACCGCCGACTACAGCTTCCTGTCGTACTACCCGTACTGGGGCTTTCAAGGTTTGACGTCGCACTACGCGAACCCGCTGGCCCAGTTCGACCAGCGGGCGGCGGCGATCAGGAGTTGGTCCGCGCTGAAATCTCCCGCCCGTTTCGTCAGCGCGCTGGACTCGCTGCCGTGGCAGCCGCCGACCGTGTTCTTGATGCGCCGCGGCGGCGACGACACCTACACATTGCGGCTCGCGACCGACGTCTACCCCAACCAACCCAATGTCCGCCGCTATCAGGTTCCGCTTGACGCGGGGTTGTTCAAGGACCCACGGTTTACCGTCAGCAATATCGGCCCGTTCGTACTGGCCGTCCGTCGCCCGGGGAAGGGGGCGTAATGGCTACTGAGGCGTTCCCCAAGTCGCTGCGCGCCAGCCCGCCGGACGCTGCCCCGCGGGCAGAACAAATACCCCCCCGCCCCGCGAGGGGGGCGGCCGACTACCGGACCGCCAGGATCGTCGCCGTGGCCGCCGGTCTGCTCGGCGCGCTGCTGGCACTTGCCACCCCGCTGCTGCCGGTCAAGCAGACCACCGCCCAATTGAACTGGCCGCAGAACGGCGTCTTCTCCAGCATCACCGCGCCGCTGATCTCCTACGTCGCCACCGACCTGAACATCACGGTGCCGTGCCGCGCCGCTGCGGGGCTTGCCGGCCCCCAGAACAGCGGCAAGACCGTGCTGCTGTCGACCGTGCCGAAGCAGGCACCCAAGGCGGTGGACCGCGGGCTGCTGATGCAACGCGTCAACAACGATCTGCTGGTCATCGTCCGCAATACGCCGGTGGTCGTGGCGCCGCTGGACCAGGTGCTCTCCCCGGCATGCCAGCGGCTGACGTTCACAGCGCACGCCGACAGAGTGACCGGCGAATTTGTCGGCCTTCTCAAGGGACCTGACAGCGACAACCCGGGCGCTCCGCTGCGCGGCGAACGAAGCGGCTACGATTTCCGCCCCCAGATCGTCGGTGTCTTCACCGACCTGTCCGGGCCCGCGCCCCCCGGCCTGAGCTTCTCGGCGACCATCGACACCCGCTACAGCAGCGCGCCGTCCCTGCTGAAGATGCTCGCGATGGTCGCCGGAGTGGTGTTGACCGTCGTCGCGCTCATCGCGCTGCACGTGCTCGACACTGCCGACGGCATGCGGCACCGCCGCTTCCTGCCCGCCAATTGGTGGTCGCTCACCCCGCTCGACGGGGTGGTCACCGCGGTGCTGGTGTGGTGGCACTTCGTCGGCGCCAACACCTCCGACGACGGCTACATCCTGACCATGGCCCGGGTGTCTGAACACGCCGGCTACATGGCCAACTACTACCGCTGGTTCGGCACGCCCGAAGCCCCGTTCGGCTGGTATTACGACCTGCTGGCGATGTGGGCGCACGTCAGCACCAACAGCGCGTGGGTGCGGCTGCCGACGCTGGCGATGGCGCTGGCCTGCTGGTGGGTGATCAGCCGCGAGGTGATTCCCCGGCTGGGCCATGCGGTCAAGGCCAACCGCGCGGCGGCGTGGACGGCCGCGGCGATATTCCTGGCGTTCTGGCTGCCGCTGAACAATGGGCTGCGGCCTGAGCCGATCATCGCGCTGGGCATTTTGCTGACGTGGTGTTCGATCGAGCGGGCGGTGGCCACGAACCGGCTTCTGCCGTTGGCGCTCGCCTGCGTCATCGGCGCGCTGACACTTTTTTCCGGACCCACCGGCATCGCGTCGATCGGCGCGCTGCTTGTGGCGATCGGGCCGCTGCGGACGATCCTGCACAGGCGCTCCGCGCAGTTCGGCTACTTGCCGCTGCTGGCCCCGATATTGGCGGCCTGCACCGTCACAATCATCCTGATCTTCCGTGATCAGACCTTCCTCGGCGAAATTCAGGCCAACATGCTCAAGTCCGCCGTCGGGCCGAGCCTGAGTTGGTTCGACGAACACATCCGTTACGAGCGCCTGTTCATGGCGAGCCCGGACGGGTCGGTGGCCCGCCGCTTCGCGGTGCTGACGCTGATCGTCGCGCTCGCCATATCGGTGGCGATGTCGCTGCGCAAGGGCCGGATTCCCGGCACGGCGGCAGGGCCGAGCCGCCGCATCATCGGCATCACGACCATTTCGTTCATCGCGATGATGTTCACGCCCACCAAGTGGACACACCACTTCGGGGTGTTCGCCGGGCTGGCCGGATCCCTCGGCGCGCTGGCCGCGGTCGCGGTGACTGCCACGGTGATGAAGTCGCGCCGCAACCGGACGGTGTTCGCCGCACTGGTGCTGTTCGTGACGGCGCTGAGTTTCGCCAGCGTCAACGGCTTCTGGTACGTCTCTAATTTCGGTGTGCCGTGGTCGAATTCGTTCCCGCAGTTCCACTTCGGCTTCACCACGATGCTGCTGGGGCTGTGCGTGCTGGTGCTGCTGATCGCGGCGTGGTTCCACTTCTCGGGCCGCGAGGCCGGATCGGTGCCGGCGAACGGGCCCTGGCCGAGACTGCGGCGAATCCTGCGGTCACCGTTGGCGGTTGCGGCGTGGCTGCTGGTGACCTTCGAGGTCTTCTCACTGACCGCCGCAATGATCGGCCAGTACCCCGCCTGGACGGTCGGCCGGTCGAACCTGGAGGCGCTCACCGGCAAGACGTGCGGGCTGGCCAATGACGTGCTTGTCGAGCGCGATCCCAACGCCGGGACGCTTGCACCCGTGGGAGTGCCGGTGGCCGACGCGCTGGGTGCGACGACCTCGGACGGCTTCACCCCCAACGGGATTCCCTCCGACGTCTCCGCAGACCCGGTGATGCAACCGCCGGGCGGCGGCAGTTTCGTCGACAGCAACGGGCTGGTCACCTCCAGCGAGGCCGGGACCGAGGGCGGCACCAGCGCCGCAGAAGGCATCAACGGATCCCGCGCCCGGCTCCCCTACAACCTCGACCCGGCGCGCACACCGGTGCTGGGCAGTTGGCGAAGCGGCACACAGATACCCGCGCACCTGCGGTCGGCGTGGTACCGACTGCCCCCGCGCGACAAGTCCGGGCCGCTGCTGGTGGTCTCGGCAGCCGGCCGGTTCGACCCGCGCGAGGCCACCGTGCAGTGGGCCGGCGACGACGGCAGGGCCGCGGGCACGGTCACGTTCGGAGACGTCGGCGCCCCGCCGGCCTGGCGCAACCTGCGTGTGCCGCTGTCTGCCATCCCGGCCGGCGCGACGCAGGTGCGGCTCGTCGCCAGCGACGAGGATCTGGCGCCGCAACATTGGATCGCGCTCACCCCACCGCGGATTCCGCGGCTGCAGACGCTGCAGTCCGTCGTCGGCTCGAAGGACCCGGTGCTGCTGGACTGGCTGGTCGGCCTCGCGTTCCCCTGCCAGCGGCCGTTCGGCCACGACAACGGCGTCATCGAGGCGCCCACCTGGCGCATCCTGCCCGACCGGTTCGGCGCCGAGGCGAACTCGCCGGTGATGGACAACATCGGCGGCGGTCCGCTCGGCATCACCGAACTGCTGTTCCGGGCGACGACCGTCGCGACCTACCTGAAGGACGACTGGTTCCGCGACTGGGGGGCGCTGCAGCAGCTGACGCAGTACTACCTGGATGCGCAACCGGCCCGGCTCGATCTCGGTTCCACAACACGTAGCGGCCTGTGGAGCCCGGCGCCTCTGCGTCAATAGCTGCGTCGCATACCATCGAGCCTCGTGTCTTCCGATGAGCGACTCGCGCGAAGAGCTTCGGGCGCCGATGAGCGACTCGCGCACACATCGTCGGGGACCGTCGAGCTTTTCCCGCCGAGACCCGAGGGCACCGCTGTTGATCTGAGAAAAGACCGGGTCCACCGCATCGCCAGGCTGGTCGCCATGGTGGCCGGGATCACCGGGGTCGTGCTGTGCGCGATGGTCCCGCTGCTGCCGGTGAAGCAGACGACGTCGACGATCTCCTGGCCGCAGGGGCCCGTCGGTGACGTCACCGCGCCGCTCGTGGCGGGCGCGCCACAAGCGCTGGACGTGTCGATCCCGTGCCCCGCGATCGCCACGCTGCCTGCGTCGGGCGGCCTGGTGTTCTCGACGCTGCCGGCCTCGGCACCGACGGATGCCACGAAGAGCGGGTTGTTCGTCCGCGCGAACGCCGACGTCGTCGTCGTCGCGTTCCGCGACTCGGTGGCCGCCGTCGCGCCGCGGCCGGCGATCGCATCAGGCGCCTGCAGCACGCTGCACATCTGGGCCAACATCGGCGGCGTCGGCGCTGACTTCGTCGGTATCCCCGGTGCCGCGGGCACCCTGCCCGCCGAGAAGAGGCCTCAGGTCGGAGGCCTGTTCACCGAGTTGAAAGTGCCGCCGCAGCCCGGGCTGAGCGCGAGGATCGACGTCGACACCCGGTTCGTCACCTCGCCGACGCCGTTGAAGACCCTGGTCATGGTGCTGGCCGTGGTGGCGGTGGTGACCGCGATCATCGCGCTCGCAGCGCTGGACCGGTACTCGGGCCACAGGCCACGCCGGAGCCGGCGCTGGCTGCGGGCCAACGCCGCAACCTGGCTGTCCGACGTCGTCGTCGTCGGCACACTGCTGCTGTGGCATGTGATCGGCGCGATCTCCTCCGACGACGGCTACAACCTGACGATGGCCCGGGTGTCCGGCCAGGCTGGATATGTCGCCAACTACTACCGCTTCTTCGGTGCCGGCGAGGCGCCGTTCGACTGGTACCCGTCGCTGCTCGCGCGGATTGCGTCGGTCAGCACTGACGGGGTGTGGATGCGCCTGCCCGCCACCGCGGCCGGCATCGCGTGCTGGCTGATCCTGAGCCGCTGTGTGGTGCCACGGCTCGGGCGCCCCCTCGCGGCCAACCGGATCGCGGTGTGGACCGCGGCCGCGGTGTTCCTGGCCGCGTGGCTGCCGTTCAACAACGGGCTGCGTCCCGAGCCGATCATCGCGCTGGGCACTCTTGTGACGTGGGTACTGGTCGAGAACGCCATCGCCACTCGCCGGCTTGCTCCGGCGGCCGTCGCGATCGTGGTCGCCACCTCGGCCGCAACGCTGGCACCGCAGGGCCTGATCGCCGTCGCGGCGCTGCTCACCGGCGCGCGCGCGATCGCGCGGATCGTTGCCCGCCGCCGCGCCACGGACGGAGTGCTGGCCCCGGTCGCGGCGCTGTTGGCGTCGCTGTCACTGATCCTCGTCGTCGTGTTCCGCGACCAGACGCTGGCCACCGTCGCCGAATCGGCGCGCATCAAGTACGTGGTCGGCCCGACCATCGCCTGGTATCAGGAGTTCCTGCGTTACTACTTCTTGACGGTCGAGACCACCGACGGGTCCCTGACGCGGCGGTTCTCGGCGTTGCTGCTGATGCTGTGCCTGTTCGGCATGCTCGCCGTGCTGTTGCGGCGCGGCCGGGTGCAGGGCGTGGCCGTCGGCCCGCTGTGGCGCCTGCTTGGCGCGACCGCGATCGGGTTGCTGCTGCTGACCTTCACCCCGACCAAATGGGTGATCCAGTTCGGCGCGTTCGCCGGCCTCGCGGGTGCGCTGGGCGCGGTCACCGCGTTCACATTCGCCGGCGTCGGCCTGCACAGCCGCCGGAACCTCGCGCTGTACGTCACCGCGCTGCTGTTCGTGCTCGCGTGGGCCACCTCCGGGATCAACGGCTGGTTTTATGTCGGCAACTACGGGGTGCCGTGGTTCGACAAGCAGCCGGTGATCGCCAGCCACCCGGTGACGTCGATGTTCCTGGCGCTCGCCATCGCGGCGGGCCTGTTCGCGGCCTGGCTGCACTTCCGCCTCGACTTCGCCGGGCACACCGAGGTCAAAAACAACCGCCGCAACCGCGTCCTGGCGTCCACGCCGCTGCTGGTCGTCGCGACGATCATGGTGGTGCTCGAGGTGTCGTCGATGCTCAAGGGCGCGGCCGTGCGGTACCCCGTCTACACCACCGCGAAAGCCAACGTCGAGGTGCTCACGTCCGGGCTGTCGAAGACCAGCTGCACGATGGCCGACGATGTGCTTGTCGAACCCGACGCCAACACCGGGCTGCTGCAGCCGGTTCCCGGGCAGGCTTTCGGTCCTGATGGGCCTCTGGGTGGGGCGAAGCCGGTCGGTTTCACCCCGAACGGGGTCAGCGACGACCTGCAGTCCGAGCCCGTCGTGGCCAAGCCGGGCCTGGTGAACTCCGACGGTTCGCCGAACAAGCCCATCGCCGGCAGCTTCGATCCGTTGGGCACGGCGGGCGGCTACGGTCCGGTCGGCGTGAACGGCTCGCGGGTGCTGCTGCCGTTCGGGCTCGATCCGGCCCGCACGCCGGTGATGGGCAGTTACGGCGAGAACACGGTCGCCGCCTCGGCGGAGTCAGCGTGGTACGCGCTGCCGCCGCGCAGCGCGGACCGGCCGCTGGTCGTGGTCGCGGCCGCCGGCGCGATCTGGTCGTACGGGGAGGACGGCACGTTCAGCTACGGCCAGTCCCTGAAGCTGCAGTGGGGTGTGAAGCTGCCTGACGGCAGCACCCAGCCGCTGGGACAGGTGCAGCCGATCGACACCGGGCCGCAGAAGGAGTGGCGCAACCTGCGTTTCCCGCTCGCGTGGGCACCTCCAGAGGCCAACGTGGCGCGGCTCGTCGCCGACGACCCGAACCTCAGCGAGGACGAGTGGTTCGCGTTCACACCCCCGCGGGTTCCGGTGCTCGAAACCGCGCAGCAGCTCATCGGTTCGCAGACCCCCGTGCTGCTCGACATCGCCACCGCCGCGAATTTCCCGTGCCAGCGGCCGTTCTCGGAGCACCTGGGCGTGGCCGAGCTCGCGCAGTACAGGATCCTGCCCGACCACAAGCAGTCGGCCACGTCGTCGGAACTGTGGGAGCCGGCTCGCGCGGGCGGCCCGCTGCTGTTCACCCAGGGGCTGCTGGGCGGCTACACGGTCCCGACCTACCTCCGTAACGACTGGTACCGCGACTGGGGGGCCATCGAGAGGTATGACCGTTATGTGCCCGCGTCGCAGGCGCCCGACGCCGTGATCGACCAGGGAACAGTCACGCTGCGCGGCTGGACCCGTGGCGGACCGATCCGAGCCCTGCCGTGAATCGAGCACAGCGATGACCACGACCGAGACACGCGCGCTGACCGGGACCTCGGACAACAGCGAGCAGGTGCGCCGCGACGTCAAGGTGGCCCGCTGGGTGGCGACGATCGCCGGGCTGATCGGCTTCGTGCTGTCGGTCGCCACGCCGTTCCTGCCGGTGGCGCAGACCACCGCGACGCTGAACTGGCCGCAGAACGGGCAGCTGACCAACGTCACCGCGCCGCTGATCTCCGAGACCGCGGTCACGCTGAACGTGACGATCCCCTGTGACATGGTGCGGTCGATGCCGCCGCAGGGCGGGCTGCTGCTGGGGACCGCACCGAAGAGCGGCAAACAGGCGGCGCTCAACGCGATGTTGGTGAACGTCACCGGCAGCCGCGTCGACATCATCGTGCGCAACGTCGTGGTCGGCAGCGTGCCGCGAAACCAGGTGGCGTCGCCGCCAGGAGCTGGGCCGGCAACATCCGGCACGTGCCAGCGGATCGAGATCACGTCGTCGACGGCCGGCACGTTCGCGACGTTCGTCGGCCTGACGGATAGCTCCGGCAAGCCGCTGCGGACCGGCTTCAACGACCCGAACCTGCGGCCTTCGATCGTCGGGGTGTTCACCGACCTGACCGGGCCGGCACCGCCTGGGCTTCGTTTCTCAGCAGTCGTCGACACGCGGTTCTCCACCAGCCCGACGGTGCTGAAGCTGACCGCGATGATCGTAGCGATGGTCGCCACGGCGATCTCGCTTGTCGCGCTGTGGCGGCTCGACCGTCTCGACGGCCGGCGGATGCACCGGCTGATCCCGGCCCGCTGGCGCACGTTCACCGCCACCGACGTCGTCGTCGTCCTCGGATTTCTGATCTGGCACATCGTGGGCGCGAACTCGTCGGACGACGGCTACATCCTGCAGATGGCCCGCGTTGCGGGACCTGCCGGCTACATGTCGAACTACTTCCGCTGGTTCGGCAGCCCCGAGGACCCGTTCGGCTGGTACTACAACGTGCTGGCACTGATGACGCACGTCAGCGACGCCAGCATCTGGATCAGGCTGCCCGATCTGATCGCGGCGCTGTTGTGCTGGCTGCTGCTGTCGCGGGAGGTGCTGCCCCGGCTGGGACCGGCGGTGGTGTCGAACCGCGCCGCGGTGTGGGCCGCGGGCCTCGTGCTGCTGGCGGCGTGGATGCCGTTCAACAACGGGCTGCGGCCCGAGGGTCAGATCGCGCTCGGCTCGCTGATCACCTATGTGCTGATCGAGCGGGCGGTCATCTCCGGCCGGCTGACCCCCGCGGCGCTGGCGATCGTCAGCGCCGCGTTCACGCTCGGCATCCAGCCGACGGGGCTGATCGCCGTCGCCGCGCTGGTGGCAGGTGGTCGACCCATTCTGCGGATCCTGGTGCGCCGGCACCGCATCATCGGCACCTGGCCGCTGGTGGCGCCGCTGCTTGCGGCCGGCTTTGTGGTGCTGACAGTGGTATTCGCCGACCAGACTTTGGCAACGGTGTTGGAGGCCACCAGGATACGCTCGGCGACCGGGCCGAGCCAGCAGTGGTACACCGAGAACCTTCGCTACTACTACCTGATCCTGCCGACGGTCGACGGGTCGATGTCTCGCCGGTTCGGCTTCCTGATCACCGCGCTGTCGCTGTTCGCCTCGATGTTTCTCATGTTGCGCCGCAAGCGGATTCCCGGTGTGGCCCGAGGGCCGGCCTGGCGCCTGATGGGCGTGATCTTCGGCACGATGTTCTTCCTGATGTTCACCCCGACCAAGTGGGTGCACCACTTCGGCCTGTTCGCCGCGGTCGGCGCGGCGATGGCCGCGCTGGCCACCGTGCTGGTGTCGCGGTCGGTGCTGCGGTGGTCACGCAACCGGATGGCGTTCTTGGCCGCGTTGCTGTTCGTGCTCGCGCTGTGCTTCGCCACGACCAACGGCTGGTGGTACGTCTCCAGCTACGGCGTGCCGTTCAACAATGCGATGCCGAAAATCGACGGAATCACGGTCAGCACCCTGTTCTTCGCGCTGTTCGCGATCGCGGCGATCTACACGATCTGGCTGCACTTCGCGTCGCCCGAGCACGGTGAGGGACGGGTTGCGCGCGCTCTGACCGCGGCGCCGATCCCGATCGCGGCAGGGTTCATGGTGGTGGTGTTCGTCGGCTCGATGCTGGCCGGTGTGGTGCGTCAATACCCGACGTACTCCAACACCGCCGCCAATCTGCGTGCGTTCGTCGGCGGCTGCGGGCTGGCCGACGACGTGCTGGTCGAACCGGACGCCAACGCCGGGTTCCTGACGCCGCTGCCCGGCAACTATGGCCCGCTCGGTCCACTGGGAGGCGCCAACCCAACCGGCTTCGCGGCCAACGGCGTGCCCGATCACATTGTCGCCGAAGCGGTCCGGATGACCAAACCACAGCCCGGCACCGACTACGATTGGGACGCCCCGGCGAAGCTGTCCGCTCCGGGCGTCGATGGGTCGACCGTGCCTCTGCCTTACGGCCTTGATCCGTCACGTGCTCCGCTGGCGGGCAGCTGGGTCGAAGGACCGCAGCAGCAGAGCAAGTTGACCTCGGCCTGGTATCAGCTGCCGCCGGCCGACACCGGGCATCCGCTGGTGGTCGTCACCGCCTCCGGGGTGATCACCGGCAACAGCGTGCTGTACGGCCACACCGTCGGGCAGACCGTCGAGTTGGAATACGCCAAGCCCGGGCCCACCGGCGTGCCGGTGCCGGCCGGTCGGCTTGTGCCGTACGACCTCGGCCCGGCGCCGTCGTGGCGCAACCTGCGGTTCCCGCGGTCGGCGATCGCGCCCGACGCGGTCGCGGTGCGGCTGGTGGCCGAAGACCTCTCGCTCACGCCGGGCGACTGGATCGCGGTGACCCCGCCGCGGGTTCCCGAGCTGCGCTCGGTGCAGGAGTACGTCGGCGCGACGAAGCCGGTGCTGATGGACTGGGCGGTGGGATTGGCATTTCCGTGCCAGCACCCGATGCTGCACAACGCGGGGGTCACCGAAATCCCGGCGTTCCGGATCACCCCCGACTACACCGCCAAGAAGCAGGACACCGACACCTGGGAGGACGGCCTCAACGGCGGCCTGCTGGGCATCACCGACCTGCTGTTGCGGGCGCACGTGATGGGTTCATACCTGTCCCACGACTGGGGCCGCGATTGGGGATCGTTGCGCAAGTTCGACACCATCGTTTCCGCCCAGCCCGCGACGGTAGACCTGGGCACGGCTACCCGCAGTGGTTTGTGGTCACCGGGCGAGATCCGGATCAAGCCCTAACCTAACGCGGTTGCCCGCCAGCGAAGTCACCGTCACCGGGATACCGTTCAACGCGCCGTTACCCGACGGCTCGTCGAGGAATGTGGGCGGGGACAGCGCGTTGGTGTTCACCCCGGGCGACCGGTTGGCCACCGACATCCGGGTGCCTGGCTTGCCGTGACCCCAACCGTGCGGCATCGACACCACGCCCGGCTTGATCGCGTCCGTGACTTCGACCGGCACCTCCAACGCGCCGGCCGCGGACACTACCTCGACCGGCTCGCCGGTCGCGAGGCCACGTCGGGCTGCGTCGGCCGGGTGCATCAGCAGCGTGCAGCGGTCGCGGCCCTTCATCAGCGCCGGCACGTTGTGCAGCCACGAGTTGTTGGACCGCAGGTGGCGCCGGCTGACCAGCACCAGCTCGTCGGGCGGGCGGTCGAGCCGGCCAGCAAGGCGCGGCAGGTCGTCGAGCAGGTACGGCGGCGCCAGCCTGATCTTGGCGTCGGGCGTGCCGAGGATGCCGGGCAGCTGCGGCACCATCGGACCGAAGTTGATGCCGTTGGGGTGCGCCTTCAGTTTGTCCAGGGTCAGCCCGTCGCGGTTCTCGCCGTAGCGGTCGCCGAACGGCCCCGTCCGCAGAGTCAGGTCGAGGATCCGCTCGGGCCCGCCGTGGTCGTAGTGCGCACGGATCGCGGTGCCCTCGAGGCCCTGAGTGAAACACAGGTAGTCGAAGAAACCGTCGTCGATGGCCGTGACGTCGACGTCCTCAGCGGGCGTGCCGGCGCACAGACCCGTCAGCCGGATCAGGATCTCCCACTCCTCGGGTCGACCGGGGTGGTCTGGACGAAAGACCGGCGGCGAGTAGTTCGCGACGCTGTTGATCGCGAAGGCCAGGATCAGGTCGTCGTGGTGGGGCTGCTCCAACGGTGACTGACCGGGCAGGATCACATCCGCGTGGCGGGTGGTCTCGTTCAGCCAGCAGTCAACCGAGATCATCGCGTCGAGGTGCGGCAACACCTCGTCGAGCTTGTCACCCGCCGGAGTCGACAGCACCGGGTTGCCCGCCACCGTGATCAATGCCCTGATCTGCCCGTCGCCTGGCGTGCCGATCTCCTCGGCGAGGCATGACACCGGTGCCTGCCCGAGCACCTCCTTCGCACCGCGCACACGGGTGTGCCACCGGCCGAAGTTCGCGACGCCGCCCTCGAGCCCAGGCTGTGGCAGGCCCGTCAGGGTCCAGACGGTGGGGCGCGCGAACATGCTGCCGCCCGGCGCGTCGAAATGGCCGGTCAGAATGTTCACCACATCGACGAGCCAGCTCGCCAGGCTGCCGAACTCCTGGTTGCACAACCCGATTCGGCCGTAGACCACGGCCCTCCCAGTGCCTGCGAGTTCGCGCGCCAAGTTCCGGACCCGCTCGACGGGGATCCCCGTCACCGCCGAGACCCGTTCCGGCGGCCACTCCGCGGCGACGTGCCGCATCGCCTCGACGCCGTCCACGTAAGCCCCCGCGGTCCCCAGCGACACCAGCCCTTCGTCGAACAATGTGTGCACGACGGCCAGCAGCAGCGCTGCATCGGTGCCCGGTGTGATCGGCAACCATTCGGTGGCGCGAGAGGCCGTCGCGGTGCGGACCGGGTCGATGACGATCACCTTGCCGCGCTTGCGGATGCCGTCGATGATGCCCATCACGTCGGGCGCGGCCAGCAGCGAGCCCTGCGACGCGGCCGGATTGGCGCCCATCACCACAAGCAGATCGGTGCGCTTGATGTCAGGCACCGGGAACGTCCACCAGCCGCCGTACATCAGGTGTGACGTCAGGTTCTTCGGCCACTGGTCGACGGTGCCGGGCGAGTAGCTGACCGGGATGCCCGACATGCCCAGCAGGACACCGGTGTAGCGGCCCAATGAGAACGAATGCGCCAACGGGTTGCCGGTATAGGCGGTCACCGCGCCGATGCCGTGCCGCTCGATGACGGGCGCCATCAGTTCGGTGCAGCGGCGAAACGCCTGGTCCCAGCTGACCTCCCGCCACTGCCCCCGGGCCTTGACCATCGGTCGGCGGATGCGCTCCGGGTCCTCGTGCACCGCGCCCAGCGACGCGCCCTTCGGGCAGAGGTGCCCCCGGCTCCACGCGTCATCGGGGTTGCCCCGAATGCTTGTGACCCGGCCGTCGTCGACGCGGATCTGCAACCCACACATCGCTTCACACAAGGGGCAGGTGTACAGGTGGCGACCATCCTCACCGGGTGCGGCCAACGGATTCTCGAGGTCGGTAATCATCGGCTCACGGTAGCGACTAGCGGGGGCAACGGTGCGACAATCAAGTATGACCGCGAGTGCGCCGGAGCGGGCGAAGGTGGACGTGGTCGCGCTGATCGCTTCCGCCGGCGGTCTTGATGCGCTCTCGGGCGTGCTCGGTGACCTGCCGATCGACTTCCCGGCGCCGATCATCGTGCAGCAGCATCTCGGCCGCCAGACCAGCATCCTGCCGACGATCCTCGCCCGGCGGTCACATCACGAGGTGGCTTGGGCGCTGGATGGCGAGGTGCTCACGCCCGGCCGGGTGGCCGTGTGCCCGGCCCGAATGCAGCTGCACATCACGCCTGGTGGAATCTGTTCACTGAGTCCGCTGGCGCCGACCGCATTCCGGACGCACGACGCGCTGCTGACCTCGCTCGCCGACTCCTACGGCGCGCGTGCGCTGGCGGTTGTCCTGTCCGGTTCGGGCACTGACGGCGCGGCGGGAACCACGGCGTTGAAGAATGCGGGCGGGACGGTCATCGCCCAGAGCGAGGACACCTCGGAATATGCGTCGATGCCGCGCGCGGCCAGGGTGGCCGGTGCCGATCTGGTACTGCCGCTGCACGAGATCGGGTCAGCGATCAACAGGGCGGTGCACGGCCGCCCGTGGCGGTCCTAGATTTGGTCGGCCGCCCAGCGCAGCAGCGTCCGGTCTGAGCCTGGGGCGCCCATGTAAGCGATCCCCAAGGGCAGGTCGGCGTCGTGGGACAGCGGCAGCACCACAACCGGCGCGCCTGCCAGTCCGGCCACGGAGGTCAGCCGCATCGTCGCTGATCGCGCCGCGGCGATGGTCTCGGCGTCGGCACCCGCGGCAGGCGCACCTCCCGCCGTTGCCGGCCCGACGATCACGCAGCCATTAGCTGTCGCACGAATCACCTTCTGGCGCACCACTTCCCGCACACGCAACGCCGGCGTCACATCGTCCGCGGTGATCTGCGCCGCGGCCGCGAACCGCTCGGCGATGTCCGGCGCGAAATCCGGGTCCGCCTTGCTGACCCACGCCCCGTGTTCCGCCCACGCCTCGTAGCCCTGGATCAGCCGGAACGCCTCCGCGCACTCGGCGAGGTCCACGCCGAGGCTGGCGTCGAAGTCGGAAAAGTCTGCCGTACACCTGACCGGGGCGGCGTCGGGTTGCCCGGCAAGCAGTGCGGCGGCGCCGGCCAGCAGCAGCGCCGGGTCGCGGGTCAGCAGTCCGACGGTGTCGAACGAGCGGGCAAGATGGACGATGCCCGAGTCGGCCACCGCGCCGTGCGTCGGCCGCCAGCCGATGATCCCGCAGTAGCTGGCCGGCACCCTGATTGAGCCAGCGGTGTCGGTGCCTAACGCGATATCGCACAGACCGGCAGCGACCGCCGCGGCCGAGCCTGCCGATGAGCCACCGGGGATGTGTCCTGGCGCGGCCACATTGGTCGGCGTGCCGTAGTGCATGTTCGTGCCCGCGATCGAGTAGGCGAGCTCGTCGGTGATGGTCTTCCCGATAACCGTCGCCCCCGCCGCCACCAGCTGCGCCACCGCCGGGGCGTTCTCGATCGCCGGCTCGTGGTCGTGCGCGTACCTGGGATTGCCGGCGCCGGTCACCACACCGGCGACGTCGATGACGTCCTTGACCGCCAGCACGGTTCGCGCCAGCGGACCGCCGGGAGCGCCGGTCACCAGTACGCGCGGTTCTCCGACGAACGCGTGCACGTAGTCCGCCGGCGGGTGCACGGGCTTAAATGGGAATGAGGCCGTGCTTGCGCTGGACGCGCCAGTAAATCTGCTTGTCCCGCAACAGGTGCATTGCCTTGCGTAGCTGCAGCCGCGTCGTGTGCGGCTCGATCACCGCGTCGATGAACCCGCGCTCGGCGGCGATCCACGGGATCGCGATGTTCAGGTTGTAGCCCTCGATGAAGTTGCGCTTGATCTCCTGAGCCTCGGGCGCGGCCGGGTCCGGAAATCGCTTCATCAGCAGCTGCGCGGCGCCGTCGGCGCCGATGACCGCGATGCGGGCCGTCGGCCACGCGAAGTTCAGGTCGGCGGTCAGCTGCTTGGAGCCCATCACCGCGTAAGCGCCGCCGTAGGACTTGCGGACCGTGATCGTCACCTTCGGCACGTCGGCCTCGACCACCGCGTACAGAAACCGCCCGCCGCGCTTGATGATGCCGTTCTTCTCCTGCTCCACACCGGGCATGAACCCCGGGGTGTCGACGACGAACACCAGTGGCGTGTTGAACGAGTCGCAGAACCGGACGAACCGCGCGGCCTTGTCGGAGGCCTCGTTGTCGATCGCGCCTGACAGCACCATCGGCTGGTTGGCGACCACCCCCACCGGGCGGCCGTCGACCCGGGCGAAGCCGGCGATCATGGCCTGGCCGGCCTGCGCGGCGACGTCGAGGAAGTTCCCGTCGTCGAACATCCGCACCAGGATTTCATGCATGTCATAGGCCATGTTGTCGGAATCCGGCACGATCGAGTCCAGCTCGAGGTCGTGCGGAGTTAGCTCGGGCTCCAGGCCCGGATTGACGATCGGCGGATCGTCAAAGGTGTTGGCGGGCAAGAACTCGAGGAAGTCGCGCACGTACTTGAACGCGGCGGCCTCGTCGTCGACGACCTGGTGGATGTTGCCGTAGCGGGCCTGCTGCTCGGCGCCACCGAGCTCGTCGAGCGTGACGTGCTCGCCCGTGACGTCCTGGATGACGTCGGGCCCGGTGACGAACATGTAGCCCTGGTCGCGAACGGCCACCACGAGGTCGGTCTGGATCGGCGAGTACACCGCCCCGCCTGCGCATTTACCGAGGATGATCGAGATCTGCGGCACCACGCCCGACAGCAGGTCGTGGCGACGGCCCAGTTCGGCATACCAGGCCAGCGACGTCACCGCGTCCTGGATCCGGGCGCCGCCGGAGTCGTTGATCCCGATGATCGGGCAGCCGACCATCGCGACCCACTCCATCAGACTGGCGACCTTGCGGCCGAACATCTCGCCGACCGAGCCGCCGAACACCGTCTGGTCGTGCGAGAACACCCCGACCGGCCTGCCGTTGATGGTGCCGTGCCCGGTGACGACGCCGTCGCCGTACAGCGCGTTCGGGTCGCCCGGCGTGCGCGCAAGCGCACCGATCTCCAGGAAGCTGCCCGGGTCGAGCAGCGCGTGGATGCGGGCGCGGGCACTCGGGATGCCCTTCTTGTCGCGCTTGGCCGCGGCGGCCTCACCGCCGGGCTCCTTGGCCAGCTCCAGCTTGGCGCGAAGTTCGGCCAGCTTCTCGGCAGTGGTCGCGGGGCGGCTGGGTGGGAGGTTTTCCGCGGTCACTACTTGCCCACCTCACTGGTCCGGCTGGTCGCGGCCTCGATCTTGGCCAACGCCTGGCTCATGTGCGCACCGACCTTGGCGATGATCGGCTCGTCGATCGCCTGGATGTGCTCGCCGCCGATCGGCACCACCTCGAGTTCTGACGCGTAATCGCCCCAGCCACCGTCGGGCTTGCGGGTGGCGTAGCGCGGCTCGAACATGATCGCGTCGTCGTGATAGCGATCGGCCATGTAGAGCGTGACGTGGCCGTCGTAGGGCTGGATGTCGGCGGTGTCGAGCGCCCGGTTGTCCAGGTACGACGTGCGCTGGTGCTCGATGATCCCACCCGGAATCTCCACGCCGCTTTCCTTGACGGCGTTCAGCACGAACCTCACCTGGCCCTCGTCGTCGAGTTCCTCGAGCTGCTCGTACGGGATCTCCGGGATCGTGACGCTGAACGTCTTCTCGGCGAAGCGGGCGTAGCGGTCCCAGCGCCTGCGGATCTCTTCCTTGGTCTGGGGAATCTCGTCGCCGGCGCGCACCGCGTCGATCAGCCCGACGAACGGCACGTCGCAGCCTTCCTGCTTGAGCCCGATCGCGCACGCGTAGGCGAGCGCACCGCCGAGCGACCAGCCGGCCAGGATGAACGGCCCGTCGCCCTGCAGCTCGCGCAGCTTCGGGACGTACTGCTTGGCCCGCTCCTCGATCGTGCCCTCGACCCGCTCGAGGCCGTACATCGGGGTGTCCGCGGGGAGCCGGTTCAGCAGCGGCTCGTACACCACGGTCGAACCGCCGGCGGGGTGGAACACGAACACCGGGATTTTGTTCGCGCCTGCTTGCCGTGGCCGGATCGTGCGGACGAACCCGTCGAGCTGACCCGCCTCGAGGTACTCGCGGACCTTCTCGGCCAGCACTTCGATCGTCGGTGACGACGTGACGTCGCCGGCGGCGATCGGCCCGTCGGCTCGTTCCGACAGCCGGCGCGCCATCTTCGCCGCCGTGTCGCCGTCGAGCTCGGGCAGCGGGTTGAAGATTCCGCCCGGCGACTTGCCCGTGATGATCGCCCACGTCGCGAACGTGACCCGCTCAGCGGCGTCTCGGGGTGGGACATCGGAGTTCAGCGCCTCGGAGACCGCCTTCTGGTTCAGCGCGGCGGCCGCCCCGGCGAGGTTCGGTTGGTCGGGACCGAGCGGATTCGTCGGCGGTGGCGGGATAGCGGCCTGTGGCTCGCCGTTGGCCTCCGCCTCCGCCTGCGGATCCGGCGGCGATGCGTCGGTGGTCGTCGGCGTCGCGCCCGAGATCAGCTCAGCCTGCGCCTTGGCGATCTCGTCGGCGCTCTGCGACTCCTGGTGCTCGTGCAGCGCCTGTACCTCGTCACGATGCTCGATCGCGTACTCGATCAGCTTCTCGACGTTGTAGAGGTTCGCGTCGCGGACGGCCTGCAGCTGGATCGGCGGCAGGTCGAAGTCGTACTCAACGCGGTTCTTGATCCGCACCGCCATCAGCGAATCGAGCCCGAGCTCGATCAGCGGCACCTCCCACGGCAGGTCCTCGGGCTCGTAGCCCATCGCCGCCGACACGATCGTCGCGAGCCGCTGCCCCACCGTCTCCCCGGAATCGGCCGACCACTTTCCGAAGCCCGCGCCCAACCCGGCGCCCTGCATCAGGTTGTCGTGCAGGATCTCAGCTTCCGGTTGGTCTTCGACCGGCGCGCCCTGCTCCTCAACGAGCGTCGGCGCGGGAGCCGCGCCGACAGCGCCCGTCGCCACCGCGGCAGGCAATGCCGACATCTGGCCGACGCGCGACACGATCGCGTCGTAGACCAGTGTGAACGACTCGTCGATGCGCGCGTGCACCTGCACCGAGGCTCCACCGGGGTGGCGCGTCAACGTCGTCACCAACCGGGCGCCGTCGCCGGGCACCGCGCGCTGCTCCGCTGCCGTCAGCGCGGCGTCTGGCAGCACGTGCGCCGCCGCGGCTTTCACAAGTGCGGCCAGATCGGTTTCGCCCCGCGGCTTGAACTCCCAGACGTGCCGCCCGTCAGGTGTCGCGACGTGCGCACCAGGCATGATCACCGACCCGTCGCCGGAGAAATGCGCCGCCAGCCAGTGCTGCTTGCGGCGGAACCTGGTCGGCGGAATGTTCGCGTAGTCCTGCGGGCCCTGCGCCGCGCTGAACAGCGTGCGGATGTCCAGGTCGTGGCCGTGCACGAACAGCTGCGCCATCGCCGTGGTCATCGAGTCGACCTCGTCCTGCTTGCGGGCCAGCGTGGCGATCAACTGAGCGTCCGGTAGGCCGGCGGCGGCTGTGGTCAGGCCGACCTGCATCAGCGCGACCGGGTTGGGCGCCAATTCCAGGAACGTGGTGTGCCCGCTGTCGACGGCGTTGCGGATGCCGTGCGTGAAGTAGACGCTGTGGCGCAGCCCCTTCTTCCAGTAGTCGACGTCGTGAATCGGCTCGCCGCCGGGCCGGATGTAGCTGCCCTCGTGCACGGTCGAGAAGTATCCGACCCTGGGCGGCTGCGGGTCGAGGCCCTGCAGCTCGGCCGCCAGCTCGCCGAGCAGCGGGTCCATCTGCGAGGTGTGGCTGGCGCCCTTGGTCTGGAACTTGCGGGCGAATTTGCCCTCCGACTCGGCGCGGGCGATGATTGCGTCGACCTGCTCCGGCGGGCCGCCGATCACGGTCTGGGTGGGCGCGGCGTACACGCACACCTCGAGGTCGGGGAAGTCGGAGAACACCGTCTTGATCTCGTCGGCGGAGTACTCGACCAGCGCCATCAACCTGATGTACTCGCCGAACAGCATCGCCTCGCCCTCGCCCATCAAATGCGAGCGCGAGCAGATCGCGCGTGTGGCGTCGGCCAGCGACAGCCCACCGGCGAAGTACGCCGCCGCAGCTTCGCCCAGCGACTGCCCGATCACCGCGCCCGGCTTGGCGCCATGGTGCTTCAGCAGCTCACCGAGCGCGACCTGGAGCGCGAAGATCGTCACCTGTGTGGTCTCGATGCCGTAGTCCTGCGAGTCGTCGAGGATCAGCTCGACGATCGAGTAGCCCAGCTCGTCCTGGACCAGCGCATCCACCGTGTCGATCCACTGGGCGAAGACCTCCTCGCGCAGGTAGAGGCTCTTGCCCATCTTGCGGTGCTGTGCACCGAAGCCGGCCAGCACCCACACCGGGCGGTTCGTCACCGGACCGTCGGCGCTGAACACATTCGGTCGCTGCTTGCCTTCGGCGACGGCACGCAGCCCCTTGATCGCCTCGTCATGGTCGTGGGCCAGAACCACCGCCCGTGAGCGGCCGTGGCTGCGCCGCGACAGCGCGCGACCGATCGACTCCAGCGACGGCGCCCGGCCCTCCGGGCTGTCCATCCAGTCGGCCAGCTCCGCGGCGGCCGCCTTCTTGCGCGAGGTCAAAAACGCCGAAACCGCAAGCGGCACCACGGGGCTCGGGATCTCACCGTTCTCGAGTTCCTCGAGCGCGACCTCCTTCAACCGCAGCGCCTCGTCGGTCAACCCGGGCAGTTCGTGGGTGTGCTCGACCCCGTGGCCGTATTCGTCGTCCCCGGGCGCTTCGCGCCCGAGAGACTCATCGTCCCCTGATGCTCTTCGCCCGAGAGGCTCATCGGTGATGAACTCGCCGTACTCGTCGAAACGCACGCCGCCGACGTACGTCGCGGCCGCCTCCTCGATATCCGTCTTCTCCTCGACGAGCGGCGCCGGCTCGGGTTCCTTCTCGATCACATCCCGCGGCAGCACTTCGCGCAGCACCAGGTGCGCGTTGGCGCCGCCGAAGCCGAACCCCGATACGCCTGTGATCGCGTATCCGCTGTAGCGGGGCCAGTCCGTGACGGTGTCGGCGACCTTCAACCGCACCGCGTCGAAGTCGATGTAGGGGTTGGGCCCGGCATAGTTGATCGACGGCGGCAGCTTGTCGTGCTGCAGCGCGAGCACCATCTTCGCCAGGCTGGCCGCACCCGCGGCCGACTCCAGGTGACCGACGTTGGACTTCACCGCGCCCAGCAGCGCCGGTTTGTCGGCGGCGCGTCCCTTGCCGACGACGCGGCCCAGCGCCTCGGCCTCGATCGGGTCGCCCAGGATGGTGCCGGTGCCGTGCGCCTCGATGTAGTCGACGGTGCGCGGGTCGATGCCGGCGTCTTTGTACGCCCGCCGCAGTACCTCCGCCTGGGCGTCCGGATTCGGCGCGAGCAGGCCGTTGGAACGGCCGTCGTGGTTCACCGAGCTGCCCGCGATCACGGCCAGGATCTGGTCGCCGTCGCGGCGGGCGTCGTCCACCCGCTTGAGCACCAGCATGCCGCCGCCCTCCGAACGGGCGTAGCCGTCGGCGTCGGAACTGAACGACTTGATGCGGCCGTCGGCGGCCAGCACGCCACCGACCTCGTCAAACCCGATCGTGATCAGCGGGGTGACCAGCGCGTTCACGCCGCCGGCCAGCACCACGTCGGCCTCGCCGCTGCGCAGCGCCTGCACACCCTGATGCACCGCCACCAGCGACGACGAACATGCGGTGTCCACTGCGACGGACGGGCCGCGGAAGTCATAGAAGTACGAGACCCGGTTCGCGATGATCGAACTCGCGTTGCCGGTGATCGCATAGGGGTGCGCGACGGTCGGGTCGGACACCGCCAGGAAGATGTAGTCGTTGTTGGATGCGCCGATGTAGACGCCGACGCTTTCGCCACGCAGGCTCGACGCGGGGATGCGGGCGTTCTCCAGCGCCTCCCACGTCAGCTCCAGCGCCATCCGCTGCTGCGGATCGAGGTTGTCGGCCTCCATCTTCGACAGCGCGAAGAACTCGGAATCAAAGCCCTTGATGTCCTTGAGATAGCCGCCGCGGGTGCGCGCCCGGGCGACCCGCTCGGCCAGCCGCGGCTCCTCGAGGAACTCCGACCAGCGGCCCTCCGGCAAGTCGGTGATCCCGTCGCGACCGTCCAGCAGCGCATGCCAGGTCTCAGCGGGGGTGTTCATGTCGCCGGGCAAGCGGGTCGAAAGGCCCACCACCGCGATGTCGGCGACCTCGCGGGTGCGCGACCAGTCCTCGTCCTCGCCGGTGTCGACCACGACGGGCTCGCCCTCGATGATCCGCGTGGCCAGCGACTCGATGGTCGGGTGCTGGAATGCGACGGTGGCAGACAGGGTGACCCCGGTGAGGTCCTCGATGTCGGCGGCCATCGCCACCGCGTCGCGGGACGACAGGCCGAGCTCGACCATCGGGGTGGTCTCGTCGATCGAGTCCGGCGAGGTGCCCGTGGCGTTGCCCACCCAGTTGCGCAGCCAGGCGCGCATCTCGGCGACGGTCATGTCCGGTTCACGGTGTTGCTCAGTCATCCAATCCTGCTCTTCGCACAAGCGCTCATCGCCGGGCAATTACTGCTCGGAGGCGAACGCGTCCACCTGAGCTGTTCCGCCGCGCAGGCTGCCGTCGATGTACGAACTGCGGCAGGCACGGCGGCCGATCTTGCCGCTGGAGGTGCGTGGGATCGTGCCGGCAGGCATCAGGAGCACGTCGCGGACCGTCACACCGTGCCGAACCGCGATCGCGGCGCGGACATCGTCCGCGATCGGCGCCTGGTCCAGTTTGTGCGTGCCGGGGGCGCGTTCGCTCACGATCACCAGCTGTTCGGACGTGTCCTCCGGGTCGTACTTCAGCCCGGCGTGCGGGTTCCGGAAGACCGACTGTGGAAGTTCATTGGCGGGCACCGAGAACGCCGCGACGAACCCGGGCCGCAGCGCCCGGCTGGATTCCTGCGCCGTGTACTCCAGGTCCTGCGGGTAATGGTTGCGGCCGTCGATGATCACCAGGTCCTTCACCCGGCCGGTCACGTAGAACTCGCCGTCCAGGAATGCGCCGAGGTCACCGGTGCGCATCCACATCGCGTCGTCGGGCGCACCGTCTGCATGCGACGGGTTGGCGCGAGACTTCAGGATGTTCTTGAAGGTCTCCTGGGTCTCCTGCTCGCGGTTCCAGTAGCCGGAGCCGACGTTGTTGCCGTGGATCCAGATTTCGCCGACCTGGCCGTCGGGCAGCTCGGTCGCGGTGTCGGCGTCGACGATCACCGCCCACTCGTCCAGGCCGATCTGGCCGCAGGACACCTGAGGGATCGCAGTCGGCGCGTCCTTGGGGACCACGACCAGCCTCCCGCCGTTCAGCTCGCCGCGGTCGACGCAAATGGTTTTCGGGCCCACCTTCATGTCGGTCGTCGACACGAACAGGGTCGCCTCTGCCATCCCGTAGGACGGCTTTATCGCGGCCTCGGTCAGGCCGTACGGCGCGAATGCCTCGACGAACTTGCGCATCGATGCCTGCGAGATCGGCTCGCTGCCGTTGAGGACGGCCAGCTCGTTGCTCAGATCAAGGGGCGCCTCGCCGTCCTTCGGCAGGCCGCGCAGCGCGGCGTGCTCGAACGCGAAATTGGGCGCTGCCGAGAACGTGCGGCCGTGGTCGCCCTCCTGCACGCCGAGCTCGCGCATCCACCGGATCGGACGGCGCACGAATGCCGCCGGGGTCATGAACGTGATGTAGCGGCCGATGATCGACGGCAGCATGACCGTGATCAGCCCCATGTCGTGGAAGAACGGCAGCCAGGTGACCCCTCGCTGGCCCTCCTCGACCTGCAGGGCCGTCAGAAGCTGCATGATGTTGGTGGCGACCGCGAGATGGGTGATCTGCACACCTGTCGGGACACGTGTCGAGCCGGATGTGTACTGCAGGTACGCGATCGTGTCGGCGGATTCCGGCATCTGCACCCATGTCGAGGCGACTTCGTTGGGCACCGCGTCGACCGCCATCACGCGCGGCCGCTCCTTGGCCGGGCGGTTGCGGAAGAACTTGCGGACACCCTCGGCGGAATCCGTGGTCGTCAAGATCACCGACGGGGCGCAGTCGTCGAGCACGGCATGCAGCCGGCCGACGTGGCCCGGTTCGGCCGGATCGAACAGCGGCACCGCAATCCGACCCGAGTACATCGCGCCGAAGAACGCACTCAGGTAGTCGAGGCTCTGCGGGCACAGGATCGCGACCCTGTCGCCGGCCTCGGTCACCTGCTGCAGCCGCGCGGCGATCGCCCGGTTGCGGGCACTGAACTGCGACCACGTGAGGTCGCGCTTCACGCCGTCCCGTTCAGTGGAGAAGTCGACGAACCGGTACACCAGGTGGTCGCCTCGGGTGCCTGCCCAGCGTTCCACGTGCCGGACGAGACTGGCGCCTTCGGGGAACCTGATATGTCCCGTCTTCTTGTCGATGAACGGGTTGACGAATACCGCCACGTCTTCTCTCCTGTCGAAGCACACTCGCGTCCGGGCCCGCCCGCTTCACGTCGCGAAGCCCAAACCCCCAAGATGGTACAGCCCGCGGCGACCCGTATCCCGGATGCGCGCTGACCTGCCTATTCTCGACTCACAACCGCTGCGACTCTTAGTTTTTTCTTAATGTTAAGCGACACCGGAGGTACGGCCAAATTTTGATGCGGTCACCCGTGCTTGGGATGCGGCGCATGGTCGATCAGGTTCTGCGCCCAGTCGCGCGCCCACACCGTCGCCGGTTGGCCGTCCAGAGACCAGAACTGCGTCGTCGCGTACATCGCATGCACCGGCTGACCTGCCCCTCCGGCCAGCACATCGAGCGTCTTGGGCAGGTTCGTGATGTTGAACGCCTCCTCTGGCGCGGCACAGATCAGGTCGCCCGGCGCGCAGATCTCGTAGGTCCGGTTGTTCAGCGCGCCGAACCCGCCCGGCCGCGGGCCCGTCATGGTCAGGCCCATAGACGACAGCATCGGCACCTCGTGAAGCGTGATCTCGGCGCCCTCGCCCGGCGGATTCGGGCCGACGTCCTGGCCCACGTCGGTCTGGCGCCGGCCGTCGGCTATCACCGTCACACCCAGCACCAGATCTTCGTCGACGGGTCCCCTACCGTTGCCGATATCGCTGGCGATATCACCGGCGATCACCGCGCCCTGTGAGAACCCTACGATCACGTAGCTGGTCAGCGGGCATTTGGCGGCCATGTCCGAGATCGCCTTCTCCGCGGCGTGGGTGCCCTCGGAGCGGCTGTCGTTGTAGGACATCTGCTTGTCCTGCGACAGCGGGTTGTGGAACTGCGCGGTGTAGGCAACGGTGTACGTTTCGACCCGACCGCCGCCGAACTGATCGGCGATGGGCCGGGACACGTTGAGCAGCAATGCATTCGGGAACTGGGCCGGGTTGAGCGGATCGTCCTGGTCCGACGATTCCCATGTCCCCGGCACAGAGACCATTTGCACGTCTGGACAGCTGGCGTCCTGGAACGCCGGCCGCGGCTTCTTCGCGCCCGTGGTAGTGGTCGGCGGCTGCGCGTTCGGCGGAATCGGCGCCACCTGACCGGATGGCGATCGGATGACGATCACCAGCACCGCGACGACGAGCGCCACAACGACCGCCACCGCGCCGGCCGCGATCAAGGCCAGCATCCGGTGGCGGCGCCTGCGCCGATTGTTGTTCGCCATGTTCTCCTGCTAGCAGAGTCTTTCGGTCGCGACGCGGATGTAGCTCCGGGTGGCGGCGTCGACGTCGGTCGGCCGCGGGGCCGCCGAACTGACTCGGCCACCCTCGTGGGCATCCTGGTGGGAATTGTGCACGTCGCTGTTCACCAGCGGGTACACGAAGTCCCACACCGCCTGCGGGCTCTGCTTAGCCGCGCGTGCCTGGCACACGTACGAACCGATGCTCAATGCGAGCAAATCACTGGACGGATGCACGCCCGACGCGACCAGCGCGTCCAGGTAGGCGCGTTGCTGGGCGGTGACGACCAACTTGCTGGCCAGGTCCCCGTCCGGACCAGGCGGGGCGGGCAGCGGCGTGACCGCGGGATCGTCGGGACTGGACGCCGGCGAACTGGTCCTGGCCGCCGGAAGCGCGACGCTGGACATCAGCCCGTCGGTGGCAGCGCATCCCGACAGCACGGTAGCGGCCAGTGCGACCGTCAGTGCGGCCGAACATCGAGGCGCCCGCGCTGCCGTCTGCTGCACTCCTCTACGGTACCGGCTGACGAGAGCGGACCCGGTTTGCCGACGTTGCCGTTAGCTGACGCCGCCACCCTAGCGGATCGCCGCGACCAGATCGCCCGACATCGCGGCCAGCTGCGGCCCCCACGACGACCAGTCGTGGTTGCCGGTGGCCGGAAAGTCGAAGTGCCCGTTGTGCCCACCGACCGAGCGGTAGTGCTGGTAGAAGATCCGGTTGCTGCCTTGCGCCTGGTCGGCGTATCCGATCATTGCGGGTTCGTCAGTGGATATCGTCGTTGCGGGGCTGAAGATCCACAGCCGTGTGTTGTTGTCTGCAAGCAGCGCGGCGTGCACGTCGGGGTCGTGCCACTTCCACCGGCCCAGCTGGGGCAGGCCCCACATGTTGCGGGTGTCCACGCCGCCGTAGCGCATCATCCCGTCGGTGATGGCACCGTTGATCGTCGTGCTCGACGGGTCGAGGAACCCGGACATGGAACCCGCGTAGCTGAACCGGTCCGGATGAAACGTCGCCATCATCAACGCGCCGGTGCCGCCCTGCGAGGCACCGACGATCGCGTGCCGGTTGGGCGCCAGTCCTCTGTTTGCGGCCAGCCAGTCCGGCAGTTCGCTGGACAAAAAGGTCTCCCACTGGCGGCTGCCGTCCTGCTCCCAGTTGGTGTAGAGGCTGTAGGCGCCGGAGGCCGGGGCGACCACCGAGATGCCCTTGCCGCCCAGTGTGTTCATCGCGTTGCCCGCGGTCACCCAGTTGCTGACCGTATCCCCGGCGTTGAACGCGTCGAGCAGATAGACCGCGTGCGGGCCGCCCGCGAGGAACGCGACCGGGATGTCGCGGCCCATCGCGCCCGAGGGGACCATCATGTACTCGATCCCCTGGTCGGCCTTCGCGATCGTCGTGCCCGTCCACAGCCCGGTCGCCAACACCACGGTCAGGATCGCCCGCACCAACCCACGCCTCATACCCCACACCTCACGTCTCAAGACTCACCTCGGCCTGTCCCCGCCGCGTTGTAGTGAACCACACGACCGCGAGGCACTGCGCCGGAAACGGCTGACGGCGGCGACCCCGAAGAGAATCGCCGCCGCCGGCTCGTGTCGAATCGCGCTACGCGGTCGGCGTGGCGCCCAGCGTCCGCTGGATGTCCGGCTTCATCTGCTGCAGCTGCGCTCCCCAGTAGCCCCAGCTGTGTGTGCCGTTGTCCGGGAAGTTGAACACGCCGTTCTTGCCGCCGTCGGCGAGGTAGGTGTCCCGGAACGTGACGTTCGTCCGCTTCGTGAAGCCCTCGAGGAACTTCGCGTTGAACAGGTTGCCCGCGCTGGTGCCGGCGTCCAGGTCGGACGGGTTGCCGTTACCGCAGTAGATCCAGATACGGGTGTTGTTGTCGATCAGCTTCTGCATGTTGACCATCGGGTCGTTGCGCTTCCAGGCCGGATCGCTCGACGGGCCCCACATCGCATCGGACTTGTAGCCGCCGGCGTCGCCCATGGACATCCCCACCAGCATCGGCCACCAGCCCTCCGACAGGTTCAGGAAGCCCGACAGCGACGCGGCGTAGGGGAACTGCTGCGGGTGGTAGATCGCCATCGTCAGTGAGGCCGAACCGGCCATCGACAGGCCCACCGCGGCGCTGCCGGTCGGCTTGACCTGCTTGTTGGCGGCCAGCCACCCCGGCAGCTCGCTGGTCAGGAAGGTCTCCCACTTGTAGGTCGTGCAGCCGGCTTTGCCGCAGGCCGGCTGGTACCAGTCGCTGTAGAAGCTGGACTGCCCGCCGACCGGCATCACGACCGACAAGCCCGAGTTGTAGTACCACTCGAACGCAGGGGTGTTGATGTCCCAGCCGTTGAAGTCGTCCTGCGCGCGCAGGCCGTCGAGCATGTACACCGCCGGGGAGTTGGCTCCGCCGCTCTGGAACTGAATCTTGATGTCGTGGCCCATCGACGGCGACGGCACCATCAGGTACTCGACCGGCAGGCCCGGCCGGGAGAATGCCCCCGCAGTCGCCGAGCCCCCTACGATGCCGACGAGCCCCGGCAACAGAACGGCCGCGACGGCGGCGACTGTTAGCCGGCGCGCCCATCGGCCGCGCATCTTCTCAACGAACGTCATAAATGTGTCCATCCCATCTTTCCGTATGCCGCACCGCGCGCGATGCCCTGGGTAGTCAACCACACCTGGGTGTGGTCTTGGCGACTCGAGTCCGGCTCGAGTCGCCTCAGACGGTGTTCAGTTATCGGTTCAACGTGGCGATCAGATCCGGTTTGAGCGCCGTCAATTGAGCTCCCCAGTACGGCCACGAGTGGTTGCCGGACGGTGGGAAGTTGAAGGTGGCGTTGCTGCCGCCGGCCTGCGTGTACTTGTCCTGGAACTTCTTGTTGCTGCTGATTGCCAGCGATTCCAGGCTGTTCGCGTTGAACGACTGATTGGGGTCGGCGCCTTCGTCGAGCGGCGTCTGGCCGCCGGGCGCACAGTAGATCCACAGTCGGGTGCCGTTGTTGATGATGCGCGGCACCTGTTCGACCGGGTCGTTGCGCGTCCACGCCGGGTCCCACGGCGGGCCCCACATGTCGTCTACGTTGTAGCCGCCGGCGTCGAGCATCGAGACCCGGATGGCCTGCTTCATGAACGTGCTCGACGGGTTCAGAAAGCCTGACAGCGAGCCGGCGTAGACGAACTGCTGCGGGTGGTACGCGGAGAGAATCAACGCGGCGCCGCCGGACATCGAGAGGCCCACCACGCCGTTGCCGGTGGAGGACATCTGCTTGTTGGCGGCCAGCCACTGGGGCAGCTCGCTGGTGAGGAACGTCTCCCATTTATAGGTATAGGGCTGCTTGTTGAAGTTCGACGGCGAGTACCAGTCGGTGTAGAAGCTGGACTCGCCGCCGACCGGCATGACCACCGAGATGCCGGACTGGTAGAACCACTCGAATGCGGGGGTGTTGATGTCCCAGCCGCTGTAGTCGTCCTGGGCGCGCAAGCCGTCGAGCATGTACACGGCCTTCGGGCCGCCGCCCTGGAACTGCACGCGGACGTTGCGGCCCATCGCCGCGGAGTAGATATCCAGGTACTCCACCGGCAGGCCTTCGCGGCTGAACGCCCTGGCGGTCGGCGCACCACCGGTGGCGGTCACCAGCGCGGGCAGCATCAGCAGTGCCGCCGCCGCGACAGCGAGGCGCAAAGCTGTTGCAACCATCAGGCGGTTCAACCATCCGTTCACATGTCCGGCATTCGTTCCAGGGCAGTGCTTGCGGTGAGCGCTCACGGGACTCGATTGGGTATCGCCGCGGTGGCACCGCGTCGTTACCGAAACCGCGGCCGGCGGTCAGCTAACTGGTTGCCCACCGGCTACGGCCCCGTTGCCGGTAGGCCAGTATAAGCGGTACCACTCAACGGCGGCTCGCTCAACCCACACCGAACGAGTTCATGCTGCGGCACACGGTCGATCCGATAGCGCGTGAATGCGAACGCATGCGCGACATTGAAGGTGAACCGCCGAATACCCAGCGGTCCGCGAATCGACGTCAAAACCGCGTCGGTGCCGGGGCATTTCAGCGCGGCTTGCGCCTGCGCGACCCAGTCCTCGTCAAGATAGGGCGGCAGGAACGGGTATCGCTTCAAGAACGGCCCCTCGGCCACCGCCCAGTCCGGGAACAGATTCTTGTCATGGCCTATCCGGCCGTCCTCGATCCGCCCTGTGTGTTGGGCGATCGGGTTTGCCAACCCGATCTGATCGATCACCCGAACGTCGAGCCCGACGTTCATGCCGAGCATCCCGAGGTTGGTGAAAAACACTGTGTGGGGCCCGTTCTCCATCGCCTTGGGATCCGGCGGCAGGCCGGGCGCCGCCGGCGGGGGCGGAATCGCGGGCACGACATCCCACTGGGTGTAATTGCCGGACGGCAACAGGAGCGCGCCGACGGGCGTGTTGTCGATGGCTTCGATCACCGAGCGCATCCGCGGGTAGTCGAGGTAGTCGGCGGCAGTCAGTGGGTGGGCGTGGCCGGTCGCTTGCGAATAGAAGCGGCGTTCGTCGACGATGCCGGAGTAGCTGACCTTGGTGGCGTCGGCACCCATGCCGGGCGAATTCGCCGCCCACAACGACCATCCGGCGACTACCAGCCACAGGACACCGGTGGCGCCGGTCACGACATAACCCGTTTCGCGGGAGAACTTCATCCCGTCGGGAAGCACCACGGGAATCACCGCGACGGGAGCCAGCAGGCAAAACAGCGGCGTCAGCAAAACGCGTCCGTGCATGAAATCGCCGCCCTGCCGGATCCAGTACAGGGCCTGCAGCACTCCGCTGAGCACGATGAACACGACCACTGCGGCGGGACTCTGCACCATCCGGGCGAGCCGCCCGTAACCTCGGGGCGCGGCGCGCCGGATCCACCACGGTCGGCTTCGCGCAGCCACCACCAGCGCGGCAAGCCCGACGAGCAGTACGGCGGGCACCCACAACAGATAGGGCTGGTTGAAGTTCTCCAGGTAGACGAATCCCTGCGGCCACTTCTTCCCGGAGGCGTCCTTGGCGAGCGCAGTGCCGGGCACCAGCAGGCCGTAGTAGCCCATCCGGAAGATCTGGTAGGCCACCGGCAACAGACCACCGGCCACGATGATCAGCACCCGCCGTCGCCACCCCTGCGCGGCGATCAGCATCATCACGAGGGCCAAGCCACCGGCGAGGGCCAGCTCGGGGCGCACCAGCACGGACAAACCGGCCACAAATCCCAGTGCGGCGGTGAACCAGCGGCTCACGGCGTTGCCGCGGGCGTCCGGCGACCGTCGCGTCGCTTGCGACCAGCACACCATCATCCACCACAGCAAGCCCAGATACGCCAGCACCAGCCCGTTCTCCAGGCCCGAGGTCGCGAAGTCACGGGCAGGCGGCACCGCGATGTAGACCAGCGCGCCGGCCGGCAGCATCAGTGCCCGCCGGCCGACGAGGGCGGGTGCGTACAACCGCGCCGCGCCGAGCATGAGCAGCACGACGCCGAGCACCGACAGCATCAGGGTCATCACCAGCGCAACGTATTCCAGCCGCACCGGGCCGCCGACCCAGCCGCCCAGGTACATCAGGTAGGTCCACAACGTCGAGGTGTTGGCCTCGACGCGTTCCCCGGCATTGAACACCGGGCCGTTACCGACGAGCAGATTGCGCACCGTGCGCAGCACAATCAGCCCGTCGTCGGCGATCCAGCGCCGCTGCCACGCCCCCCAGCCGAACAGCAGCGCGACCGCCAGCACGCTGATCCACAGGCTGGCCCTGGTGGTCAGCTCCGTCGGAGCCGGTTGGCTAGCTGAAGACGACGGCCGCACAGACCGTTCCTATCCACGCCAGCGCGAGCAGTTGCAGCACCCGGTCACGCAGCGCGATTTCCTCGGGTTCGCCGGCCATGCCACCGTCGACGTCGACCGCGTACCGCAGGATCGCGATCGTGAACGGGATCATCGAGACCACGAACCACGACCCGGAGTGGCCATCGCGCTCGAACGCCCACAGCCCGTAGCACACCACGACCGCCGTCGCCGACATCGTCCAGACGAACCGCAGATAGGTTCCGGTGTAGCTCTCCAGCGACTTGCGGATCTTCGCGCCGGTGCGTTCGGACAGCTGGAGCTCGGCGTAGCGCTTCCCGGCCGCCATGAACAGCGATCCGAAGGCCATGACCAGCAGAAACCATTGCGACAGCGGGATGTTCGTGGCCACACCGCCCGCGATTGCGCGGATCAAGAAGCCCGACGACACGATGCACAGGTCCAGCACCGCCTGGTGTTTCAGCCCGAAGCAGTAGGCGAGTTGGATGCCGATGTAGATCGCCATCACCAGCGCCAGGTTCGGCGTGACCATCCACGCAATGGCCAGCGACGCAAGCCCGAGCACGACGGCCAGCGTGTACGCCATCCACTCGGGCACCACACCGGCGGCAATCGGCCTGAACCGCTTCGTTGGGTGCGCGCGGTCGGCCTCCACGTCGCGTACGTCGTTGATCAGGTACACCGCCGACGCGGCGAGGCTGAATGCGACGAAGGCGATCGCCACCCTCGCCAGCATGTCGACGTAGTCGTACCGTACGCCGCCGCCGAGCGCGGCCAGGGGTGCGACCAGCACCAGCAGGTTCTTGACCCATTGCCGGGGCCGGATCGCCTTGACGATTCCGGCAGCCAGGCTGCTCGGCGGGCCGGTGACCGGCGCCGCTTCCTCACTCATCGTGTGCTCCTGAAAGCTTTTGCACTGCTTTGGCGACAACCGCGCCCACCACCACACCAGTCAATACGTCACTCGGGTAGTGCACGCCGAGGATCATGCGGGACAGCGCCATCGGCGGCACCAGCAGCGCCGGCAGGGGCAGGCCTGTGAGTGGGGCCGTGAGCATCGAGGCCGCCGTGGTCGAGGTGGCGTGCGCGGAGGGGAAACTCAACGCGCTCGGTGTGCCGACGTTGACGACGACCGCGGGATCGCGCGGACGCTGCCTGCGCACCACCCGTTTGATCAGCACCGCGGCGGCGTGGGCGACGAACGCGCCCGCGGCCGCGATCAGCCACTCCCGGCGGCGCCGGGGCTGCAGCACCGCGCCGAGCACGGACAGTGCCACCCAGCCGGCGCTGTGCTCGCCGAAATGCGACATCGCGCGCGCCGCGGCGAGCACACCGGGGCGACCGGCCAGCGCCGACTGCACAGCCACCAGCACGGCGAGTTCGCCATGGGGCACGGAGGTTTGGGTCATCTGCGGGAGCGCTCCGGCTCTCCGTTGAGCAGCACCGACTCCCACTTCTGGGTGCTCGAGAGCACCGGAAGCGCCTCGCGGTAGACCCGCCGCATCTCGTCGAACCGCTTGGCCAACCGCCGCTGTCGCCGCAGCGACCGCCGAAGCAGCGAGAACGCCCTCGCGCGGTCGCGCTGGCGGTAGACAACCCCCCGGCCGTCGGCCGTCGTGACGGTAACGCCGTCGACATTGCAGAGCAGGTACCACCGCGCGTCGAGCGTTGGCACGTTGAGTTGCGGGCGCTCGTGGTGTGCCGCATCCGCCTCGGTGAGGTTGTGCAACACGCCGCGGACGAGGCGGATCACCTTGGCCACGGTCGTCTTGGGTTCACCGACCGCCCCGACCATCCCCGAGGGCGGGGGCAGCGCGCTGGCCGCGGGCAGCACCACCGCGTCCGGGTAGTTGCGCCGGATGCGGTGCACCTCCGGCAGCGCGGACTCGAGGATCGCGAAGATGTGCTCAGGCCCGGCGAGGAAGTCGTCGATGGCCTTGTTCTGGATTTCCACCGTCGAATACTCGAGGCACAGAAGGTGTTTCAGCGTCGCCTTGAGATGGCTGCGGATCAGGCCGCGGACGTCGCCGTCCCAGTGCATCGCGGCGACCACCAGCCGGTTGCGCAGGTGAAAGTACGCCTGCCAGTCGATCGCGTCGTCCTTGTCGCTCCAGGCCATGTGCCAGATCGCGGTGCCGGGCATCGTCACCGTGGGGTAGCCGTGCTCGCCGGCGCGCAGCCCGTAGTCCGCGTCGTCCCACTTGATGAACAACGGCAGCGGCTGGCCCAACTCCTCGGCGACCGCGCGCGGGATCATGCACATCCACCACCCGTTGTAGTCGACGTCGATCCGACGGTGCAGCAGGTTGCTGTCGGGATTGTTGTCGTTCAACGGGTACCGCGCGAAATCATGGTCGTACTGGGTATGCGGCGCGGAGGTCCACATGAACGTGGACCGGTCCACTATCTCTCCCATGATGTGCAGATGCGACGGCTCCTGCAGGTTGAGCATCTGGCCGCCGATCAGCATCGGCGTCTTCGCGAACCGGTTCATGGCCAACGCCCGCAGCACCGAGTCCGGCTCGACGCGGATGTCGTCGTCCATGAAGAGGATCTGCTGGCAGTCGGTGTTTTTCAGCGCCTCATACATCACCCGGCTGTAGCCGCCCGAGCCGCCGAGGTTCGGCTGGTCGTGGATCGTGAGGCGATCGCCCAGCGGGGCGGTCACGTCGGCGAACTCCGGATGGTCGCGAAGCTTCACGCTGCCCTGGTCCGGCACGATGACCGCGCCGATCACGTCATTCACCAACGGGTCCGACGTCAGCGCGCGCAGCGTGTTCACGCAGTCCCCGGGCCGGTTGAAGGTCGGCATTCCGATCGCGATATTCGCGACGCCCGGCGCGGGGTTGGTCGAGTACCAGCCGGCGGCGTGCAATGTGCACGCGCTGTCGGTGGTGATGTCGAACCAGATCCAGCCGCCGTCCTCGAACGGGCCCAGGTCCACCTCCAACTCGACGACCTCCGGCGCGTCGCCCCCCTCGAAGTCGCGTCCCTGGACGAAGATCCGCGCGCCGCTGGCCTTGGTGCGGTAGACGTCGACGCGGCCGGTGCCGGTCAACTCCGCGCGCACCACCACCGACGTCAGCGTCGACCATCTCCGCCAGTAGCTCGCGGGAAACGCGTTGAAGTACGTCGAGAAAGACACCTCCGAATCGCCGCCGACCTGCAGCGAGGTGCGCGTGGTGGCGTGCGCGCGCCGGGCGTTCGTTGTGGACTCGACCAGATAGAGGTTTCGCACATCTAGCGGCTCGCCAGGGCGTGGCAGGATCACGCGGGCCAGCAGGCTCACAGCTGTCATACCTTGTTGCCCTCGTTGAGCGGCTCGCCGTCGCGCAGGTGCGGCGCCAGCACGTTGTCATACATGGAGAGCGCGCTCGCGATCGCCATGTGCATGTCGAGGTACTGGTAGGTGCCCAGCCGCCCGCCGAACAACACCCCGGCAGACGCGGTCTCAGCCTTGGCCCGTGCCCGGTACGCGGCGAGCAGCGCGCGGTCGGCGTCGGTGTTGATCGGGTAATACGGCTCGTCACCGTTCTCGGCGAAGCGCGAGTACTCCCGCATGATCACCGTCTTGTCGGTCGGGTAGTGCTCGCGCTCCGGGTGGAAGTGACGGAACTCGTGGATCCGGGTATAGGGCACCTCCAGGTCGTTGTAGTTCATCACCGGGGTGCCCTGGAAGTCGCCGGTGCGCAACACCTCGACCTCGAAATCCAGGGTCCGCCAACCGAGCCGGCCCTCGGCATAGTCGAAGTAACGGTCCAGCGGCCCGGTGTACATCACCGGTGCACCCGGGCTCTCCGCCCGCAGTGTGTCGCGCACGGTGAACCAGTCGGTGTCCAGCCGCACCTCGATGCGCTCGTCAGCGGCCATGTTTTTCAGCCAGGCGGTGTAGCCGTTGACCGGCAGGCCCTCGTAGGTGTCGTTGAAGTAGCGGTTGTCGAAGGTGTAGCGCACCGGCAGCCGGGTGATATTGCTTGCCGGCAGCTCCTTCGGGTCGGTCTGCCACTGCTTGGCGGTGTATCCCTTGACGAACGCCTCGTACAGCGGGCGGCCGATCAGTGAGATCGCTTTCTGCTCGAGGTTCTGCGCGTCGGCAGTGTCGATCTCGGCGGCCTGTTCGGCGATCAGCTTGCGCGCCTCGTCGGGATTGAAGTAGCGGCCGAAGAACTGTGCCACCAGACCCAGCCCCATCGGGAACTGGTACGCCTGCCCGTTGTGCATCGCGAACACCCGGTGCCGGTAGCCGGTGAAGTCGGTGAACTGGTTGACGTAGTCCCACACCTTCTTGTTGGAGGTGTGGAACAGGTGCGCGCCGTATTTGTGCACCTCGATGCCCGTCTCGGGCTCGGGCTCGGAGTAGGCGTTGCCACCGATGTGGGGCCGCCGGTCTACCACCAGAACTCGCTTGCCCAGCTGCGTGGCCACCCGTTCGGCGATCGTCAGTCCGAAGAACCCGGAACCGACGATGAAGAGGTCAAAACGAGCTGTCATCGGCAGCTAGGGTATCCGACCACACTGGACAACCCGCCACGCCGCAACGGCCCGGCGGGGTCGTCGTCGTCAACGCCCCAAGGTCGCGATTACCTCACAATTCGATCTCGTCACTCTAGCCTCGCCAGTCACATCAGTACCATCGGAGACGTTGGCATTGGCGGGTGAGGCTCAACGTCTGTCGTCCGCACGTACTGACGCACATTTCCAGCAGATATGTAGTCCACATTGAGGAGACTTCCCGTGCCGAACCGACGTCGACGCAGGCTTTCGACAGCCACGAGCGCAGTCGCCGCCCTGGCCGTCGCAAGTCCATTCGCAGTCATCGCTGTGTCTGAATTGACGGCGGGCGGCACGCCCGCGCCGCAGCACCACGAGTTTGTCCAGGCCGCGCAGATCACCGACCTGCCCAACGAACTGATGTCCGCCCTGCAGCAGGGGCTGTCGCAGTTCGGCATCGTTGTTCCCAACATGCCCTCCAGCATCACCGGCCCGTCGTCCGCCACGACCACCAGCATGCCGGGATTGACGACGCCGGGCAGCCTGACCACTCCTGGGCTGGCCGCGCCCGGAGCCGCCGCGCCGGGGTTGACGACACCGGCGGGCGCGATGCCCGCCATGACCACGCCCGGACTGTCCGTGCCGCCAGTCACCGCGACAACGCCGTCGCTGACCGACCCGTCGCTGACCAACCCGGGGCTGACGAGCCCCACCGCAACACCGGGCCTCACCGCCCCGGCGGCGGGGGCGCTGGCCGGGCCGAATGCCGCGCTGACAAGCCCGATCGGGTCTGCCTCAGGCCTGGGCGGGGCGCCGATCGGCGATCCCGGCCTGGCCGGCACGTATCCCATCCTGGGTGACCCGTCGCTGGCCGCCGCCCCGGCAGCCAGCGGTGGCGGAGGCCTGATGAGCGACCTCTCGCAGGCCGCCAATCAATTGGGCGTCAGCCAGGGAATCGACCTGCTGAAGGGCGTCCTGATGCCGTCGATCATGGGGGCGATCAAGTCCGGTGCACCCGCGGCAGCGGCCGCACCGGCACCCCCGCCGCCCTCGGCCGGCGGCTGAGCCTGCTGGAGGATCGGCACCGCAGGGCCCCCCCTCGGCTCTGCGGTGCCGTCGCAGGTTGGCCTGCGACACGCCGTGTCGAAACACTGGTAACAGTGGCCTCATACGCAACATCGTGCCGTGCCGTGTCGTCGCCCAGCACCGTCGATCGCGTTCACTGCGATCGCGGCGACCCTGCTGTTGCTGCCGTGGGCGATTGACGGAATCCCCGGGGAGGGCGACAAGCGTCCGGCCGCATCGATGCAGACCGAACTCGCCCAGCAGCCGCTGACCGGTATCGGCGCCGGCATCACGATCCGAGAAGTCAGCCAGCCCACGCCGTTCTCGATGGTGGCGCTCACGGCCGCCGACATGACGGGCACGAGGGCCCAGGTGCGCGCCAAGCGGCCCGACGGCTCGTGGGGCCCCTGGTATCGGGCCGAAAGCGAGGAATCCGGCGGCTTCACCGGAGCCGACAACCACGGCCCGCGCGGCACCGAACCGGTGTTCGTGGGCAAGACGACCGCGGTGCAGATCGCAATCAGTCGCCCGGTGACGCCCGGGGGGGCGCCACAGCGCACCACGGTACCGAAGGAGGCCAAGCCGGGGCTGGGCTACGTGCCTGCCAACCTCGAGCGGCCGTTCGGGCAGAACCTCAACGCGGTGCTGATCACCCCGCCGCAGGCTCCGGCCGACATGACATGGTCGCCGCCGACCGGCGTCTACGCCCCCGGGCAACCACCCAACATCATCAGCCGAGCACAGTGGGGCGCCGACGAGTCGATGCGATGCGGAAACCCGCTATACGACAACGGGATTCGCGCGGGCATCGTGCACCACACCGCCGGAAGCAACGACTATTCGCCGGAGGACTCGGCGCAGATCATCAAGTCGATCTACGTCTATCACACCCGCACGCTGGGCTGGTGCGACATCGCCTACAACGCGCTGGTGGACAAGTACGGCCAGGTGTTCGAGGGACGGTTCGGGGGCATCACCAAGCCGGTGGAAGGCTCGCACACCGGCGGGTTCAACAAGAACACGTGGGCCGTCGCGATGATCGGCGACTTCCAGACGGTGCCGCCGACGCCGATAATGATCCGCTCGGTCGGCCGATTGCTGGGCTGGCGGCTCGCGATGGACGGCGTCAACCCGAAGGGCACCGTGCCGTTGCCATCGCAGGGCGGCTCGTTCACGTTCTTCCCGGCGGGCGCGACCCCGACGCTGCCGACGATCTTCGCTCACCGTGACGTCGGAAACACCGACTGTCCGGGCAACGCCGGTTACGCGGCGCTGAACGAGATCCGCGACATCGCAGCCAGGTTCAACCAACCCGCCGGCCCCGGGGACCTGGCCGAGTCACTGCGCGGGGGCGCGATCTACAACCGGTGGCAGGCCACCGGCGCCATGAATGGTCCGCTGGGAGCGCCGACGACACCGGAGACGTCGGGCGACGGCCCGACCCGCTATGTGCGGTTCAACCACGGGGCGATCTATTGGTCACCGCAGACCGGCGCCGCACCGGTCCTCGGCGCGATCTATGACGCGTGGGCGGGCCAGGGCTTCGAGCGTGGCCCGCTCGGTCTGCCCACCAGCGGCGAGATTGAAGAGCCGGAGTGGATCGTGCAGAACTTCCAGCACGGCACGTTGAACTTCGACAGGGAGAGCTCGGCCGTGATGTGGGTGATCGACGGGGTGGCGCTGGAGCTGCCTCCGCCATCGCCCGACGGGCCGCCCGCTCAGCTGGAGCGGTTCTCGGCGCCGGTGAAGCCCTGACGGGCCCACCGTTAAAGCCACCAGCGTTCCAGCACACGGGCCACGCCGTCGTCGGTGTTGGGCGCGGTGACTTCGTTGGCCGCCGCCACCGTCTCCGGGTGAGCGTTGCCCATTGCGACGCCATGGCCGGCCCACACCAGCATCGGGACGTCATTGGGCATGTCGCCGAACGCGACCACGTCGTCGGCGGCGATGTCGAGTGGCGTCGCCACCTCCTGCACCCCCGTGGCCTTGCTGATGCCCAGCGGCACGATCTCGATCAGCCCGTTGTTCGTGGAGTAGGTGATGTCGCCCTCGAGGCCGATATGCTTGCGCAATTCGGCCGCCATGTCGGCGCTGCGGGCGCCGCCCTTACGGATCAGTAGCTTGACGGCCGGCGCGCTGAGCAGATCGTCCAGCGACACCTCGGTGTTGTCGGGGTTCAGCCAGGCGTGTTCGTAACCGGGCGAGCTGACAAACTGGGGGGTCGCGGCGTCGTGCGCGCTGCGGCCGACCCGTTCGACGGCCAGCCCGGCGCCGGGGATCGCGCGTGCGGCGATCTCGGCCAGTTCGCCGAGCACATCTGCTGAGAGCGTCCGCGCCGAAACAATGCGGTCGGTGCCCGGGTCGTAGAGGACCGCGCCATTGGCACACACCGACATCGGCGCGAACCCGAGCGCGTCGACGACTGGCTTGATCCACCGCGGCGGCCGGCCGGTGGCGAGCACGAACGTCACGCCCGAGGACACCGCGGCCCGCACCGCCGCGCGGGTGCGGTCCGAGACCGTCTCCTCGTCGTTGAGCAGGGTCCCGTCCACGTCGCTGGCCACGAGCAGCGGCAGGGTCATATGCGCGATCCGCCTTCGCTCCTCGCTGACGTCATATGCGCGATCCGCCTTCGCTCCTCGCTGACGTCACGCGTGCTCCGCCCGCCTGCGCGCGCGCTCGGCTAACTCCGCCTCGTCGAGCACCTTGGCTTCGGGCAGGGTCGGTGCGCTGCCGCCGATACGTCGCGGCACCCAGAATGCGCCGGCCGGATGCCGGTACTCCTGCTGAGCCCGCTGCAACAGAGCGGTCATTGATTCCCTGAACGCGGCGTTGGTATGTTCGACCGAGTCGTCGGCGCGCAGCGGCGCGCCGACCTGGACGATTATCGGGACCTTGCTGCGCCCTAAGTTCTTTGGCTGGTCCTTGGTCCAGATGCGCTGGGCCCCCCAGACAATCAGCGGGATGATCGGCACGTCGGCCTCCTGCGCCATTCGGGCCGCGCCCGTCTTGAACTCCTTCAGCTCGAAGCTGCGGCTGATCGTTGCTTCCGGATAGACACCGACGAGCTCGCCGGCCTTCAGCCGCTCGACCGCCTCCGCGTACGCCTGAGCCCCTGCGCCCCGGTTGACCGGGATCGTGCCCGTCTGCTTGATCAGAAAGTTCACGATCTTAACCCGCTGCATCTCCTCTTTGATCATGAACCGCATGCGGCGGTGACGGTGGTAGGCGGCCAGCGCCGCCGGCAACCAGTCGACATAGCTGGTGTGGTTGACCGCGGCCACAGCGCCGCCGTGTTCGGGAATGTTCTCGAGGCCGTGGTAGGTGATTTTCGTCCCGGCCGCCGCCACGGCGATCTTGGCCAGGGACTCCAGGGTACGAAAGACCGGTTCGGCCATCGCTGTTACTCCCGCTGCCCGGCCCGTCCGGACTGCCTCTCAGCGCGACGCGCCGCCTTCGCCGCCGCTTCTTCGGCATCCATTCGCGCCGCCTCGGCCAACGTGGGAGCGCCGCCGCCGAGCCGATGCGGCACCCAGTAATCGCCCGGATGATGCGGGCCGTACTCGTCCTGCACGCGTTCCAGCAGGTGTTGCATCCGTGAGTGCAGCAGCGCGGTCAGCTCGGCGACCGGCAACGTCGGCGGAATGGGCTCGCCGACCGCGATGCTGATCGGCACTTTCGGACGGAACATCTTCTTCGGGTGGTCCTTGGTCCAGATGCGCTGTGCGCCCCACACGATGTGCGGGACGATCGGCACGCCGGACTCGAGGGCCATCCGCGCTGCCCCGGACTTGAACTCCTTGATCTCGAAGCTGCGGCTGATCGTGGCCTCGGGGTAGACGCCGACGAGTTCGCCGGCCTTGAGCATTTCGCAGGCGTTCGCGTATGACTCGGCGCCACTCGCCCGGTCGACGGGGATGTGCCGCAGGCTGCGCATGACCGGCCCGCCGATCCGGTGGTCGAACACTTCCTTCTTGGCCATGAACCGCACCTTGCGGCCCAGCCCCTGGCGGTAGGCCGGCAGGCCCGCGAACGTGAAGTCGAAGTAGCTTGTGTGGTTGATCGCGATGACGGCACCGCCCGTAGTAGGCAGCTGCTCCACACCGCTGACCTTGAATGTCAGGCCCTGCAGCCGCCAGACCAGCCGTGCGGTCTGGATGACTGTGGCGTATACCGGTTCCACACTGTTGAGACTAGTGGCCGTCGCAGGCTGGTCATATTTCTGCCGCTAAGCTCGGCCCCGTGCAGGTTACGAGCGTCGGGCACGCCGGTTTCCGGATCGACACGCACGCCGGAAGCATCCTGTGTGACCCGTGGGTCAATCCGGCGTACTTTGGCTCGTGGTTCCCGTTCCCGGACAATAGTGGGCTCGATTGGGACGCGCTCGGCGACTGCGACTACCTCTACGTGTCGCATCTGCATCACGATCACTTCGACCCCAGAAATCTGCGCGAGCACGTCAACAAGGACGCGGTCGTGCTGCTGCCCGACTATCCCGTGCCAGATCTGCGCCGCGAGCTGGAGAAGCTCGGATTCCACCGGTTCTTCGAGAGCACCGATTCCGTGAAGCACCGGCTCAGCGGACCCAAGGGCGACCTCGACGTGATGGTCATCGCGTTGCGGGCCCCGGCCGACGGACCGATCGGTGACTCCGGGCTGGTGGTCGACGATTCAGAGACCGTGGCGTTCAACATGAATGACGCCCGCCCGGTCGATCTGGAGGTTGTGCACGCCGACTTCGGCCAGGTCGACGTGCACATGCTGCAGTACTCGGGCGCGATCTGGTACCCGATGGTCTACGACATGCCGGAGCGGGCCAAGGCCGCGTTCGGTACACAGAAGCGTCAGCGCCAGATGGACCGCTGCAGGCAGTACATCGCCCAGGTTGGCGCGACATGGGTGATCCCGTCGGCGGGACCGCCGTGTTTCCTGGACCCCGAGTTGCGCGACTTGAACGACGACCACGGCGATCCGGCGAACATCTTCCCCGACCAGATGGTGTTCCTGAAGCAGATGCGCGGGCACGGCCACGACGGCGGGCTGCTGATGATTCCCGGTTCGGTGGGGGTTTTTGCCGGCTCGTCGCTGAAATCTCTGCGCCACCCGCTGCCCGACGACGACGTGGAGGAGATCTTCACCACTGGCAAGGCTGCCTACATCGCCGACTATGCCCAGAGGATGGCGCCTGTCCTGACCGCGGAGAAGGCGTCGTGGGCGCGCGCCGGGGGCGAGCCGCTGCTCGAGCCGCTGCGGGTCGTGTTCGAGCCGATCATGACCCAGAGCGACCAGGTCTGCGACGGCATCGGCTATCCGGTCGAACTGCGGCTCGGGCCCGAGACCGTGGTGCTTGACTTTCCGAAACGGGCTGTGCGCGAGCCTGTTCCGGACGAGAAGTTCCGGTACGGGTTCGCGATCGCGCCGGAACTGGTCCGCACGATCCTGCGTGACAACGAGCCCGACTGGGTGAATACGATTTTCCTGTCGACCAGGTTCCGCGCCTGGCGCGTCGGCGGCTACAACGAGTTTCTGTACACGTTCTTCAAGTGTCTGACCGACGAGCGGATCGCGTACGCCGACGGCTGGTTCGCCGAAGCGCACGACGACACCGCATCGGTGCTGCTCGACGGCTGGGAGGTACAGCGGCGTTGCCCTCACCTGAAGGCGGACCTGTCCAAATTCGGTGTGGTGGAGGGCAACACGCTGACGTGCAACCTGCACGGCTGGCAGTGGAACCTGCAGAACGGCCGCTGCCTGACCTCGAAGGGTCACGAGCTGCGCTGCGAGCGGACATGACGGCGCCCTACCTGTACTACGACGACGGGTTGGTCCAGCTCGACCGCGCGGCGATCACCTTGCGGCGCTATCACTTTCCGTCAGGTACCGCGAAGGTGATCCCACTGCGATCAGTGCGGGGCTATAGCGTCAAGCCGTTGGGCCTGTGGTTCCACCGGTTCCGGATCTGGGGGTCCTCGGACCTGGTGCGCTGGCTACCTTTGGACGGCCGACGGCCGTTGAAGTCGACGTTGATCACGCTCGATGTGCCGGGCGCGTGGCCGAAGCCGGCGCTGACGCCGAGGGATCCGGACCGCTTCCTCGAGGTGCTCGACGCGCTGATGGACAGACGCTAGCGTCGTGAGTCATGAGTTCGTCGGCAGTGGTCGTGGCTGCCGGCGAGGCCGCCGATTGGCCAGGATCGGGTGGTCGATCGCGCCAGATCGACGCACCTCCTGTGCACCCGAGCTGTCAGAGCTGCCACGACGTTTCGGAATCTGACATCACATACGACATAATTTTCCCGATCCGTCGCATGGCCGATGGAACCCCCGAGTCGCCGCCCACACTCCCACACTGATCACTGCACCGGGCCGGGCCGCGGGGTGCTGTCCAGATCACGGTGCCGCCGATGAGCCGTCGGTCGCGGAGGCCCATGGGCCAGCAGTCGCAACTTGTTGTCGATGGTCTCCTTGTCGTTCAGTCGATATGGCAATCAACATCGTCGAGGAAGCGCATCCACCCGCCAGCCTCTTGCCTACCAAAACAATTTGACGCTGATGGGGCACTGTCTGGCGCATTGGCTGTCATCCTGAGTTTCATGGCCGAAACCAAACACGTCGTCTTGATTCACGGCTCCTGGGGCCGTGGGGAGCAGTTGGCTCCGGCCCGCGCCGCATTCGAAGAGCGTGGATACACGGCGCACACCCCGACGCTGCGCCATCACGAACTGCCCTCGCACGAGGGCGCGATGAAAATCGCCTCACTGAGCCTTCGCGACTACACCGATGACTTGGTGGCGTTCGTGAATTCGCTGGATTCCCCACCGCTTCTGGTAGGTCACTCGCAGGGCGGGCTGCTGGCGCAGTTGGTCGCCGCGCGCACACGCCAAGCTGGCTTAGTGGCAGCGTGCCCCGCCCCGGCGGCGGGCATCTTAGGTGCGACCCCCACAAGCTTGCGCGTCTCCCTGCCGCACTTGTTACGGCCACGTCCCTGGACCAAGCCGTGGCGCCCCCGACGTTCGAGCAATTTCGACGCTGGATCGCCAACATCCAGACCGAGGACATCGCCCGGGAGATATATGACGGTTTGGTCTGCGAATCCGGGCGCTATATCTGGGAACTGCTCCTTGCGGCGCCAAAGCTTTCCAAGGCCACCGTTGTCGATTTCGCGGCGGTCACTGCCCCTGTGCTGGTGATGGGGGCCGAGTGCGACCGCATCGTGCCATCCGGAGTCGTGCGCCAGACCGCAGCCAGGTATCAGTACGGCACCTACGTCGAGATTCCCCTTTCCGACCACATGGTGTTGTCAGGGGCGGCGCTGCCCGTCACCATGGGCCACATTGACGACTGGATCGCAAGGAATCATGTGCTCGCCATTGCCTAGCTGCCCGGCGGATACAGGCAGGGGTGTGTCTTAGAAGATTTCCCGGTGCCGCCCCCAAGCCGGGCGCACGCGTTGGGCGGGCTTACCCCTTCTGTTCAAGCAGATCGGTGCCGACGAAGGGCACCAGCGCCTCGGGGACGCGCACGCTCCCGTCGGGCAGTTGATGGTTCTCCAGGATCGCGACCAGCCATCGTGTGGTGGCCAGCGTGCCGTTCAGCGTCGCGGCGATCCGGGGCTTGCCCTGCGCGTCGCGGTATCGGATTGACAGCCGGCGGGCCTGGAAGGTCATGCAGTTCGACGTCGAGGTGAGCTCACGGTAGGCCTGCAGGCTCGGGAGCCACGCCTCGCAGTCGAACTTGCGCGCCGCCGACGCACCCAGATCACCCGCCGCAACGTCGATCACGCGGTACGGGACGTCGATCTTCGCCAACATCTCGCGTTGCCAGCCCAGCAGCCGCTGATGCTCCGCCTCGGCCTGGGCCGGTTCGCAATAGACGAAACCCTCCACCTTGTCGAACTGGTGCACGCGGATGATGCCGCGCGTGTCCTTGCCATAGCTGCCGGCCTCACGACGAAAGCACGACGACCATCCGGCGTATCTCAGCGGCCCTTCGGACAGGTCGATGATCTCACCGGCGTGGTACCCGGCGAGCGGAACCTCCGACGTCCCGACCAAGTAGAGATCGTCCGCCTCGACCCGGTACACCTCGTCGGCGTGCGCCCCCAAAAATCCTGTGCCCGCCATGATTTCGGGCCGCACCAGGACAGGCGGGATCATCAGCGTGAAGCCGTTGTCGACAGCCAGCTGCGCGGCCAGCTGCAGCAGGCCCAGCTGCAGCAGCGCACCCCGTCCGGTCAGGAAATAGAACCGCGACCCCGAGACTTTGGCGCCGCGCTCCATGTCCACCAGACCCAGCGATTCGGCCAGTTCGAGGTGGTCTTTGGGGTTTTCCATCCTGGGCGGCGAGCCGACAACGTCCCGCACGACGTAGTCGTCCTCGCCGCCGGCGGGCACGCCGTCGACGATGACGTTGGAAATCGCCCCGTGCGCGGCCTCGAACGCGGCCTCGGCGCCGCCCTGTTCGCCCTCGGCCTTCTTCACGTCGGCGGCGAGTTGCTTCGCGCGTCCGAGGAGCGCGGGCCGCTCGTCGGGTGTAGCGGACCCGACAAGCCTGCTCACCGCCTTCTGCTCGGCCCGTAGATTGTCGGCGGTCGAAATCGCAGCCCGCCGGGCGGCGTCGGCTTCCAGCAGCGCGTCGACGAGTCCCGGGTCCTCGCCGCGGGCGCGCTGCGATTCCCGCACCGCGTCGGGATTCTCTCGCAGCAGTTTCAGGTCGATCACGGCCGCAACCCTACTTTTGCGCGGACACGGATGGTCCTGCGCCCCCGAACAGTTCGAGGTAGCCGGCCCGACCGAACACCTGCGCGGCGTCGATCGCCGAAGGGTGGCCCGCGGCCGGGTCCGCCCCGGCCGCCACGAGCAGTTCCACCACCTCGTCCTCACCTTTGAACACCGCCCCGGCCAGCGGCGTCTGCCCCCGGTCGTTCGGACGGTTCACGTCGGCCCCCCGCTCGGCGAGCACCCGCACCGTTTCGGGATGCCCGTGGTAGGCGGCCAGCATCACCAGCGAGTCACCGGCGCCGTTGGTGAGGTTGACCGGCACACCGGCGTCCACGTAGGCGGCCAGCGTCGCGGCGTTGCCGGAGCGGGCCATGTCGAACAGCCGGCCCGCCAGCTCTGCGAGGTCGCCTTCGGGCTCGGTCACCCATTCAACCTACGCGCCGCGACACAACCCCATAACATTACAACTGCATCGCTTGTCACAGGGTTTGCCGCGCCTGTCACAATGGACCCGATGTCCATGGCACTTGAGCAGCAGCGAGCGTCGCGGGGCGGGTCCCCCCAGGTGCCGTGGTGGCGCAGCTTGCAAGCTACGTCGACACGGCGTGCACTGCTTCTGACGGCGCTGGGTGGCCTGCTTATCGCCGGTATCACGACCGCCCTGCCGGCCGGTGCCGACAACAAGAGCGCCCTCGGATATATCGGGGCGAATGCGGTGCCCAGCACAGGGTCGCGCAGCAGCGCAACGTTCGACAACGCGCGCAGCGGCGAATGTCTGAACTGGCCGAACAAGTCGCCCGATCAGGCGACGAGCGTCGACTGCAAGGACGATCACCGTTTCGAGGTCGCCGAATCCGTCGACATGCGGACGTTCCCCGGCACTGAGTACGGGCCCAACGCAGCACCGCCGTCGGCTGCCAGAATCCAGCAGATCAGCCAAGAGCAGTGCCAGGCCGCGGTGCGCCGTTATCTCGGCACACAGTACGACCCCAACAGCAAATTCACGATCGGCATGTTGTGGTCCGGCGACAAGGCGTGGAGGCAATCCGGCCAGCGCCGGATGCTGTGCGGGCTGCAGTTGCCCGGCCCCGACAACCAGCAGGTCGCGTTCAAGGGCAAGATCGCTGACCTGGACCAGTCGAAAGTGTGGCCCGCAGGCACGTGCCTGGGCATCGAAACCACGACCAACCAGCCGACGGACATCCCGGCGGACTGCGGCACCCCGCACGCGATGGAGGTCACCGGCGCGGTCAACCTCGGCGAGAAGTTCCCCGGGGGGCTCCCGTCGGAAGGCGACCAGGACCCGTTCATCAAGGACACCTGCACCCGCATGACGGATGCATACCTCGCCCCGGTTCAGTTGCGCGCCACCACGCTGACCCTGATCTACAACACGATTTCCCTGCCCAGTTGGTCGGCGGGTAGCCACCAGGTCTCGTGCAGCGTTGGCGCCACTCTAGGCAACGGCGGGTGGGCCACGCTCGTCGGCACTGCCAAAGGCGGCCTGCTCATCAACGGACAAACCCCGATCCCGCCGCCTGACATCCCGCAGGACCGGCTCACCCTGCAGCCCATCCCGCTGCCGGCTGCCGCACCCAACAGCCCGGCGGAGCAGAGCCAGGCCGGCACGTCGTCGACACCCAGCGGCACTCAGCACATGCCCGGCCAGCAGGCCAGCCCCGGACTCGGCGCCGCACCGGGTCCCGCGGGTTCTCAGGCACCGACATCCCAGGCACCGGCCGACACGCCGCCGGCGGCCGACGTGCCGCCCCCGCAGGACGTCCCACCGCCACCCGCGGAACCCGCACCTCCGGCACCCCCCGCACCTCCGGCACCCCCCGCACCTCCGGCGGCTCCCGCACCTCCGGGACCGTAGCCGCGGTGGCGGTGCGGATGAGCCGGCAGCGGTTCGACGAATTAGTGTCCGACGCGCTAGACCTCATCCCCCAAAAACTGGGGGCCGCAACCGACAACGTGGTGGTTCTCGTCGAGGCGCGGCACCCGGAAGACCCCGAACTGCTCGGCCTGTACGAAGGCATCGCGCTGACCGAACGGGACTCGTCCTACGCCGGGGCGCTGCCCGACACGATAACGATCTACCGAGACGCGCTCCTGGAGGTCTGCGACAGCGAGGAGGAGGTCGTCGAGGAGGTCGCCATCACGGTGATTCACGAGATCGCGCACCACTTCGGGATTGACGAGGAGCGGTTGCGCGAACTGGGGTGGGGATGAGCGCTTGCGGGAAGACCCAATAGGTGAGACGAGCGCTTGCGCGAAGACCCAATAGGTGAGACGAGCGCGGCATCCGCGGTTTGTCCGCCGCCGGTGATATGAACAGCGCATGAGCTTGCAGTGCCGCGACTGCCGTGACGGCTGGGAGCACTGCCACGGCACCGTCATCCACCACTCGCAGCACCGCTCCGAGTGCACTGAGGACGATTGCGACAGCCCGGATCGCATCCGCCACACGTTCAGCATCGACTGCGAGGCGGTGGGCTGCCGCTGCGGCGGGTCGGCGGCGCTGGCGGTCTGACGCCTCACCCCATCGGGTCGGCAGTGTCCAGCTCCTCGGGCGGGGGCATGCCGCGGGGGTCCGCCATGAACGGCGGCGTGTGCACTCCCCATTGCAGACAACTCCACCGGCCGTCGGTGATCGGCGCGAGCACCACCGATTCGGCGTTGGCCAGGTGATGTTCGACGACGAACGTGCCGTCCACACCGGCCAGGGTCGCCGCCGCCAGCCGAATCGCCGCGCCGTGGCTGACGACGACGACGTCTCCGGACCAGTCGTCGTTGTCCAGGTAACGCATCCGCAGACCGGTCAGCACCGGCAGGTAGCGGTCCAGCACGTCGGTCGCCGTCTCGCCGCCCGGGAAAGACGTGTCCAGTTCGCCGAGATGCCAACGCTCGTAAATCTTGTTGAACGCCTCGACGGCCTCGTCGTCGTTGCGCATCTCGAGGTCCCCCACCTGCACCTCGTGGATGCCCTCGACCTCCCGGGGCCGCAGCCCGAATTCCTCGCCCAGCACGGCCGCGGTCTCGGCGGCACGTAGCGCGACCGAATGGAGCAGCATGCCCGGCTGCCGCCCGACGCCACGCGCGAACTGGCGCGCCTGCTCTACGCCGAGCTCGGTCAGCGATGAGCCCGGCGGACGGGTGTCAAGGAGCCGGTCGACGTTGCTGTGGGACTGGCCGTGGCGCACAAGCACCAGACGGCCGCTCACGATCGGCCCTCGCCATCGCGAAGCCGCGCCAGCCAGCGTGACGCCTCATCCATCTCCGGTGGTACCGCACCGGTTGCCGCCCCTGTCGGCCACGAACCCAGATATCGCACATCTTCACAACGACGGTGCAACGCCTTGAGTGCCTCGGCGACGGCACCGTCGTCGATATGGCCCACGCAGTCGAGAAAGAAGACGTACGTCCCCAATCCGGTACGTGTCGGCCGAGATTCGATCCGGGTGAGGTCGATGTCGCGGATGCCGAACTCCGTCAGTGCGGCGACCAGCGCGCCAGGGACGTTGGCGATCCGCAGCACGACCGACGTGCGGTCGGCCCCCGTCCGGGGTGGTGGCGCCCCCGGGGCGCCGGCCAGGACGAAGCGGGTGCGGGCATTGGCCTCGTCGACGATGCCTGACGCCAGCTCGACCAGCTCATAACGCTGGGCCGCGAGCATCGTGGTGACACCGGCGTCGGCGCGGCCGAACGCGACGTCGAGGGCCGCAGCGGAATTCGATGACGACGGCACCACCTCGGCCTTCGGCAGATGCCTGGCCAGCCAGTGCCGGACCTGAGCAGCCGCGGTGGGGAACGCGGCGACCTTGCGCACATGCTCCAGCCTGCGCCCGGGTCGCACCACGATGCTGAAAGCCACATCGAGCGTCAACTCCGCGAACACCTGCAACGGCGCCCCGCTCGCGAGGCTGTCCAGCGTCGGCAGGATCGATCCCTCGATCGAGTTCTCGATCGGCACGCACGCGTAGTCCGCCAACCCGTCGCGCACCGCCTGTAGTGCGGCAGCGCTGCTTTCGGTCGCCACCAGCTCCACCGCACCCGGCCACGGGATCAGGCCGTCGTCGACCATCTGAAGCAACGCCGCTTCGGTGAACGTGCCCTGTGGACCCAGGTAGGCGATGCGCGGCACCCCCCAACCCTATCGGTTCTCACGGGGCGCTCCTGTGTTCATTGTGCAGCTCGAAATTGCGTTAGCCTTGGCTCATTTCGTACAGCAGCCCTTCAGCCCGCGGGGTGCAGATGAATCCTGCTCTAGCGTGGCGGCATGACGCAGCAGGCCGGTCCGGCCACGCTAGAGTCGCGTACAGGGCTTCGCGCCGAGCTCGTCATCGTGCTGGCGGTCACGTTCGGGTTCAGCGCCGTCACTTCAGTCCTGCAGCTGGCCGACTCGGTGCTGCGGACCCTGAGCAAGCAGAAGATAGAGCTCATCCCGCGCCGGTCGTATTTCGACCTGATCGACCTCGGCCTGAACCTGGCTTCGGTTGCGCAGCTACTCGCGTGGGGCGCGCTCGGCCTGTATCTGTTGTGGCGCAGCGGGTTGGGCCCGTCCGTGATCGGGCTGGGTCGGCCGCGCTGGCGGCCCGACGTGCTGGGCGGAGTCGGGCTGGCGGCGCTGATCGGGTTGCCCGGCCTTGGCCTTTACGTGCTGTCCCGCCTCATTGGTCTCAGCGCTTCGGTGGAGCCGTCGACGGTCAGCGACACGTGGTGGCGGGTGCCGGTCCTGATCGCGACGGCCTTCGCCAACGGCTGGGCCGAGGAAGTGGTCGTCGTCGCCTACCTGATCACCCGGCTGCGCCAGCTCGGGATGGGCGACAGGGCCGCGATCGTCTGCTCGAGCCTGCTGCGTGGGGCCTATCACCTGTACCAGGGCTTCGGCGCCGGCCTGGGAAACCTCGCGATGGGCCTCGTGTTCGGCTACGTTTGGCGCCGCACCGGCCGGCTCTGGCCACTGATCATCGCGCACGGCCTGATCGACACCGTGGCGTTCGCGGGCTATGCGCTGGCCAAAGGTCACCTCGGCTGGCTGCCCTGAGGCCGTAGATTGTTCCGGTGAGCGACAACGGGCCCTACCCGGCTCCCCGGCGGGAGCCGTCACAGGTCATCCGTCGCGACCCGGCCTACCGCCCCCCGCCTCCGTCGCCTCCCGGCCCGGCCTACCGCCCCTCGCCGCGCCGGCCGCCACCGCCACGTGAGCAACCACCCCCGCGCCCCCAGCCGCCCGCGCGCCACCAGCCGCCACCGAGGTCCGCCAAACCACGCCGCAAGCGGCGCTGGGGCCCCATGATCGCCGTCATCGTGCTCGTGGCGCTGGCCGGGTCCGTCGCCCTCGGCGGGTGGATCGACCGCTCGCTGCACCGCACCGCGGTATTCACCGATTACGCCGACCGCCCCGCCGCCGCCCACGGCACCACCTGGCTGCTGGTCGGCTCGGACAACCGCAACGATCTCTCACCCGAGCAGCAGACCGAGCTGGCGACCGGCGGTGACACCGGCAACGGTCGCACCGACACGATCATGCTGGTGCACATTCCCGGATTCGGGTCGAGTGTGCCCACGACGATGGTGTCGATACCGCGTGACTCGTACGTGCCGATTCCCGGACAGGGTCGCGACAAGATCAACATGGCGTTCGCCGTCGGCGGCCCGCAGTTGCTGGTACAGACGGTCGAGCAGGCCACCGGGATCCGGCTGGACCATTACGCCGAGATCGGCTTCGGCGGTTTCGCCGCGGTGGTCGACGCTCTCGGCGGCGTCACGATGTGCCCGAAGGAGCCGATCAGCGATCCGCTGGCCGGCATCGACCTGCCCGCCGGGTGCCACAAGCTCGACGGCCGCAACGCGCTCGGCTACGTCCGCAGCAGAGCCACCCCACGCGCCGACCTCGATCGGATGATCAACCAGCGCGAGTTCATGTCGGCGCTGCTGCACCGCACGGCCAGCCCCGCCGTGTGGCTCAACCCGTTCCGCTGGTATTCGCTCGACAGCGCGACGACGGGCGCGCTGACCCTCGACACCGGAGCGCACGTCTGGGACCTTTCCCGGCTCGGCTGGGCGCTGCACGGCTCGACGGTCACCACGACGGTTCCAATCGGTGAATTGGGCAGTAGCGACTCGGGTGCGGTCGTGATGTGGAACAAAGACGAGGCGTCGCGGCTGTTCACCGCGCTGTCCAACGACGACCCGGTGCCTCAGGACGTCCTGCAGTCTGAGCAATAGCCCTACCGGCCCGACAGGTCCGTCAGGCCGCGCTGCAGCCAGTCCTTTGTCCGCCCCGGATGATTCGTCGCGATCCATCCGACACCCAGTTGACGGCAGTACTCAACGTCCTCGTAGTGGTCGACCGTCCAGCAGTAGCTGGCACGGCCCTGCGCGGCCGCCCTGTCGACAAGCTCAGGGTGTTCGCGCAGCGTCGTGATCGACGGTCCGATAGCAGTCGCGCCGACCGTGGTGGCGGCGCCGCCGCCGAGGTAGCGCGACGTGTCGCCGAGCAGCACGGTCGGCAGCAGTGGCGCCACCCGACGAATCCGCCACACCGCTGCCGCCGAGAACGACATCACCACCGCTCGCGACCGGTCCGCCGAGGCCGGCGACGCGATTCCATAGCGGTGCAGCAGTGCCAGCACTTTGCTCTCGACCAACGAGCCGTACCGCACAGGATGCTTGGTCTCGATGAAGATCTTCACCGGCCGATGCCAGTCCAGCACCAGCGCGACCAGGGCGTCGAGCGTCAGCAGGCCGGTTTCGCCGTGGCTGCCGTCGGATCGCCAACTGCCGTGCCAGGCGCCGTAGTCGAAGGAACGCAGCTGCGCGAGCGTCATCTCGCTGACCAACCCCGTGCCGGTGGAGGTGCGGTCAATGCGGCGGTCGTGCACACATACAAGGTGCCCGTCACGGCTGAGCCGCACGTCGCATTCGACCCCGTCGGCCCCTTGCTGCAGCGCCAACGCGTAAGCGGCCAGCGTGTGTTCGGGGCGCTCGGCGGAAGCCCCCCGATGCGCCACCACGAACGGATGTCCGGCGCGCAACGCGTCGCCCGAACCCATAGAGGCTATGCTGCCGGTTCCTGGTCTTCGCGCTCAACCTCAGCCGGCGTTTCGGGGCGGTTTTCCGGTGCTTTTTCTGATTCCCGTTCTGTTTCCGGGGCGACCAGGAGCCAGCGGTGGGTGAGCCGTTCGACGGGAGCGCGCTCCACGTCGAACACCAACTGCGCAGTCGCGACGACGGTCGCCATCGCGAGCAGGTAGGCAACGATGAAGCTCACCGTGTTGTCGGCGATGCCCTGCGCCTCACTTGTGAAGCTTGTCGCAGTGGCAAACACCGAGACCGCCGTGCTCGCGGCGAACAGGCCCCACCACACCCAGATCCGACGACGCAGCCGCTCGTAGCGGTCTTCGGCGAGTGCCAGCTCGAGGGCGAACACCGGCGCCCATGCGAGGTTGACAAACGGCACGAGACTGCCGACGCGCAACGCCCACACCGGCCGCGGGTCCGGCTGGTGGCGATACTCGAACGCCGCGGCCCGCCGGGCGATCAACCAGCCCGTCAGCACGAACGCGCAACCCACGATCGAGAACAGCGCGGCTACGCTGGCAAGCACCGCCAGCCAGGTGACCACTCCGGCCACAATCGGGTTCAGCAAGATGCTGCGGTTGATGATGAGCAGCACGTAGCGCACCAGGTGCGTCAGCGCGGCGACGCCGAGGATCGCGATCGTCATGATCAGTGTCGCGCGCACAGACCACGGCGACGGGCCTTGCCGCGGCGCGGCTGCCCGACTCTCGCCGCCGGTCATCGCGGGATCCATCAACCCCCAGCGCGGCATCACCGGGTAGCGCGGTGTCGGACCCAGCGGCCTGCGGCGGCGGCGCGGCGGCGGCGCGGAGCCGGGTCGCACCGCGATCCAGCGGTATCCGGGTGGCAGTCGCGGCACGGAGTGGTTCTGAGTGGGTGCGCTGTTGCGTGTTCCGGGTGCGCTCCACGGCGACGGGCTGGGCACTGGTGTGAAGGACGGCGCCAGCAGCGCGCCGTGGCAGCGCGGGCACCATTGGCGCTGACGGTCGCGCACGTTCCACCGCGTCCCGCAGCGGGAACACACCTGGATCATCCGACCAGCCTAATCACGCTAAACCGTGCCGGCTCCGCCGTCGTCGGACACGACGGGGCGACCAGCACCGACCCAGGCGTGCATGCCGCCGTCGACGTTGACCGGTTGGAAGCCGTTGCGCTGCAGATACTGCGCCACGCGCTGCGACCGCCCGCCCGCGGCGCAGACAACGAACAACTCGGCGTCGGAATCGATCTCGGCCATCCTCGCAGGCACCTCGCCCATGGGTATGTGCGTCGCACCCTCGGCATGGCCACGCTGCCATTCGTCGTGCTCACGGACATCCAGCAGCACCGTCGACGGCCCGAACTCCACCGGAACGTCGGCAATCGAAACTTGTCGCACGTCACCGCCCATGCCGACGATCGTAGCTACTCGTTAGTTCGGGAAGTTATCCACAATTTCCACAGGTTCATCCACAACCGCTGGGGGAAAAGATACTGGCCATGAGCGCGCCATCTGTCCCGCACCAGCGCTTCGGCTGTGTATAACCTGTGTCGCGCAAAGCCCACGCATCAACAACCCGCAACGCCGGGTAGCGAAATTGCTCGCCCAGCTAGGCTTCCCCGGCGCCGACGCGACAGGCGACGCCGGTGCCACCCAGGCCGCAGTAGCCGTTTGGGTTCTTCGCCAGATATTGCTGGTGATAGTCCTCGGCGTAGTAAAAGTCGCGGAGAGGCGCGATCTCGGTGGTGATCTCGCCGTAGCCGGCCGTGGCGAGTTCCTTGCCGTAACTGCCGGCACCGTCCCGGGCCATCCGTCATTGGGTGTCATCGGTCGTATAGATCGCCGAGCGGTACTGCGTACCGCGGTCGTTGCCCTGCCGCATGCCCTGCGTCGGGTCGTGGCTTTCCCAGAACTGCCCGAGCAATACGCCGTAGGAGACCGCGGTCGGGTCATACACCACCAGCACTACCTCGGCATGGCCGGTGCGCCCTGAGCACACCTCCTCGTACGTCGGGTTCGCGGTGTAGCCGCCGGCGTAGCCCACAGCGGTCGAATACACGCCGTCGAGTTCCCAGAAGCCCCGCTCCGCTCCCCAGAAGCAGCCTTCGCCAAACACTGCCGTACGCATCCGTTCCGAGAACGGCGGCGCAATCGGATTGCCGTTCACGAAGTGTTTTTTCGGGATCATGATCGCGGTTGGGCGCCCCGATAACGCATCGCAGGGATCCACAATCTCGACGGGGCGACGAACATTCGCCAGCAGGTGGTCAAGCCATCCCATCCTCAAAGGCTACGCCGCTGCCAAGTTGCTCCGACGCGCCGAAATGGGTGCGGGCGAAAGGGCTTCCCGCCGATTTCTCTTGCCCGCGGCGAAGGGCTATGATCAGCGTCGCAACGATATCCTGTGACACATCTCACTGGGGGCGGGTATTGAACGTGCAGGTAAGGGGCTTCTAGATGGCGTCGCAACAGATCGGTTCCGGTCCGGCTATGCCGCCTTCGGAATGGAACTCCTCGTCGCACGTGTATAGCCGTGCGCATATGACCGCCGCGCTGCGCGCCGCGCTCATCGCGTTGGCCCTGCTGGCCATCCTGGCCATCATCGTGTTGTTTTGACGCCTCGGGTTCCGGTGTGCACCGGTCGCGGCCATCCTTGCGGTGTGCGCGGCGATGGAGCAGTGTTGACAATGAGCGGCCCCGTTGCTGGGCCGGCCGAAGTCGTACGAACGAAACGTCTGAAGACCGGAAAGGAATCTCGTGGCTGAGTACACCTTGCCCGAATTGCCCTGGGACTACAGCGCCCTGGAACCGCACATCTCGGGGCAGATCAACGAACTGCACCATGACAAACACCATGCGACTTATGTGAAGGGCGCCAACACCGCCTTGGAGCAGCTGGCCGAGGCCCGCGAGAAGGGCGACCACAGCGCGATTTTCCTCTACGAAAAGAATCTTGCCTTCAACCTTGGCGGCCACGTCAACCACTCCATCTGGTGGAAGAACTTGTCTCCGGAGGGCGGCGACAAGCCGGCGGGCGACCTCGCGTCGGCAATCGATGACGCGTTCGGCGGGTTCGACAAGTTTCAGGCGCAGTTCACGGCGGCCGCCAACGGGTTGCAGGGATCTGGCTGGGCCGTGCTGGGCTACGACACTCTCGGCGACAACCTGCTGACCTTCCAGCTCTATGACCAGCAGGCCAACGTGCCGCTCGGCATCATCCCCCTGTTGCAGGTCGACATGTGGGAGCACGCGTACTACCTGCAGTACAAGAACGTCAAGGCCGACTACGTCAAGGCCTTCTGGAACGTGGTCAACTGGGATGACGTGCAGAATCGGTTCTCGGCCGCGACCAGCCAGACCAAGGGCCTGATCTTCGGCTGACCTCCTCCCCCGGCGTGACGCCAGGGTCACGACGCCGCGCGGGACTCTGGCGTCACGTTCGTTTTTGGCGACTGGCACTCGTGTCGTCTTGCGTGCCACATGGCCTATCCCGCATCCTTGCTGAATCGACCCAGTGGCGCGTCACAGTCTGGTTCGACGACGGTGGAGGCGGATATGACGACGGGATCCGGCCGGGCCATTGAGGTGGCCCCCTTCCATTCGCGCGGGTCGCTCAAGGGTTTCGTAGTGTCCGGTCGCTGGCCGGATTCGACAAAAGAATGGGCACAATTGCTTATGGTGGCTGTGCGCGTCGCATCGCTGCCGGGATTGCTCTCCACCACAACCATATTCGGCGTTCGCGAAGAACTCCCCGAACAGCCTGAGCCCGGCACCGTCGGCCTGGTGCTGGCCGAGGGCACCGTGGTCGGCGAGTCAGCCGTCCCTCCAGGATATTTCGCGGACCGCACGCCGCCCGCACTGATGATGCTGCATCCTCCGTCAGAGACCATGCCGTCATTGCCGGAATGCACCGGCGCGGCGTCGGGATGCGTGCTACTGCCGGGCCTTCCCCATCTGGGCCTCGAGCACCGTGCCGCGTGGGTGGAGGCCGAATCCGACGGCACGGTCACGTCGATGGTCAGCCGTGTCGGCGTCGACCCGATCAGCCACCCCGACACCGCGATCCTGGCGATGCTCCTCGCGGCATAAGGGGATCCAAAGCGCCGCCCGCACGCCTCGTCGGCTGCCGCTATTGTTAGCTGCCAGGATGAGAAAGGCCGCAGATCCGCAGCGCAGCCGCCCGTCAGCCTGGGCGTGGCCTTCTTCGCCCGGCTGGGCGACAAGTCGCAGTGTGATGACGACGACCTGCGCGCTGGGGCATGGCGGGTCGTGCTGACTGGCGCCCGCGATCGCCGTCGCCGCAGCGGTCGCGTTGCCGCTGTTCGCTCTCTGGACATGGCGGGAGGGCCGAGGCGACGAAGACCTGCCCACGACGGTCCCTGGCCGGGCTCGGCGGCAAGACCATCCCCCGCGACACCATCCCCCGCGACCGTCCGGTTCGCCGGCGACCGACACCGCGCCCCCGCGCGCCCCCGGAGCGGCTGCCCTCTCGACACCCGCCGCGATGATGACCGGTCGCGTGGCGGTGACCGCTGTCGTCGCCCTGGCGAAAGTAGCCGCACTGGCCGTGCCGCGGCGGAAAACTACTCCGCGTTGGTCGATCAGTCAATGGGTCAGCAAATGCGCAGATGACAACGCTGGTTTGCTTGCCGGTTGCCGGTGGAAAGGTTGTTTTCACCAACACCGTTACGAGACCGGCGGTACCGGGGCCATTACGCCGTCTCGCGCCGAAATTTGCCTGCTAAAGCCGTGTGAACGGCGGCGACACGATGGTTTCCGGAGCGCTGAGCGAGCGCCATAAGTTGAGGTGATTCGACACTTACGAAAATTTATGTGCGGTTTGCACTTGGTTGTAAGCAAAACACTCGCTACCATGAGCAGCAAACCTGCCTGCCGGATTCGTCCCGCTCTGCCAGCCCCTGGAGGTCAGATCAATGAGCAAGACGTTCGCAGCCCGCCTGAACCGTCTGTTTGACACGGTGTACCCGCCGGGCCGCGGAGCGCACACATCGGCGGAGGTCATCGCGGCGCTCAAGTCAGAGGGCGTCACAATGTCCGCTCCATACCTGTCGCAACTGCGATCGGGCAACCGCACAAACCCGTCTGCGGCGACTATGGCGGCACTAGCCAACTTTTTCCGGATCAAGCCGGCGTATTTCACCGACGATGACTACTACGAGAAGATGGATAGGGAGTTGACCTGGCTCGCCAACATGCGCGACGAGGGCGTGCGACGCATTGCCGCACGCACGGTGGGATTGTCGCCGGAGGCCAAGGACGACCTCGCTGCCAAGGTTGAGGAGTTACGCCGCAGGGAGCACCTCGACGATTAGCCGAGCTGGACGCTAGCCCGGCATCCGGCGAAGCTCGGCCGGCTCAGGTTCCATCGCGGGTTCACGCTCGCGGCTCAGGTTGCGGTATTGCGCGGAGATCTCCAGAATCCACTCCCGATCTGAGTAGGTACGTGGTTGGCGCAGCCAGCCGAGGCCCGGGAACGGCGTGGGCACGTGGTCATCGCCCCCGCTCCAAGCGGCGCTGCCGTCGTAAATCCACTGTGCGACCCCGCGGGCCTGCTCCCGCGCCGGGACGTCGGGTGCGTTGGGGCAGCCATCGGTGTTCCGGGCGGACGCAGCCTCTCGCGCTGCGGCCGTCGCCTCGAGGAACAGCGCGTCCGAAATCAGAGACATCCGTTCGGCCACTCGGAAGACCAGTGGCCCGCGGGGCCGCACCCCGACGCCGACGTCAGGTTGGCGCCGACCCAGCTCCTGCAGGAGTGGTTCGATAACCCGCAGCTCGCGACGCGCCCCGAACCAGTCTTCGATGGTCGGCAGCAGTGATCCGGCGGCCACCACCAGCATCGCGCAGCCCAACAGGGAGGTCGCCGAGCCGACCCCGATCAACTGGGTCGAGCCGACGGCCCTTAGCAGGAAAAAGCCGCTGGCCAGAATGATCAGCCCGATGCCGATCGTGAACAAGAACAACGCGCGACCTCGGCGGCTGCGGCTCGAGTACCGCATCCCCACCCACAACACCACGCTCAGTGCGAACAACACGTACAGCAGCGGCAACAACCAGGGCAGCGACGTGTGCGACTTGAGGTTCTGGCGCAGGTATTCCTGCGGGGCCATCTCCAGCTGCCGACCGTCGTGGAAGAACAGGCCGACGCTGATCGCGGCGATCACGCCCGCCACGGTGTAGTGCACCCAGGCCAGCCGCCGAGTGGTGGCCGGCTTCCGCGTCGACGCGACGGTCAGCACCATCACACAACTGGCCGCTGCGCACAGCGTCAAGGCCACCTGCGAAAACGCGATGGAGATGTTCGGCCAACGCAGCAGAGTGTCGATCAGCAGCGTGAGCGGTTGCCAGTTCAGGGCAGCGACGACTGCGAGGCTTCCGAGCGCGAGCATCATGGCGGTGCTGACCACGGATTGTTTGTTGACCAGTGCCCAGCCGATGCGCAGCCCGGTCGCGACCCCGAGAAGGGCGGCGATCACCCAGAGGGTCAACCAAACGCCTCTCCGAGGCGCACCTGGACGATCGAGGAACGATCCGATGGCAGCCGGCCGAGCCGGTAGCTGAGCAGGGCGGCGAAGTCCTCGGCCTCCTGCTCCGCCGCCTCACCGCTGGGCCCCATACAACCGGTGCGCTGGTTGAGCATGTATCCGATGAGGTCATCGCTGGCCAATTCGGTGGTGTCCCTGGCAGCCTGCGCCACCGGCATCCCTTCGTGGCCCAGGACCAGGTGCCCCAGCTCATGGGCCAGCGTGCGATCCCACGCCGGCAGGCCCTTCTGGATCAAGAACACGTCGTGGTCGGCGTACTGCCGCCACTGACCGCACACACCGGGCGGCAGGTCGGCCATCTCGATCTCGATCGGCCGATCCCGGCTGGCGCTGACCGCCTCAACCAACCGAATGATCGACACTTCACCGGGGCGGGGCGCCAATTCGAGCACTGCTGACACCGCGCCCGCAACCCTGCGGCTCGCAGCCATACGCCCCCCTTCTCCACTTCGCCCGCCACCGGCCCCGTGTACGTCCGCAAGCAAACAGAGCTTGCACACAGGGCTTAGTGGAGGAAGCGCGCTATGCCCTCAGTCCGAACCGCGTGACCGGCTTTGGCCTGTCGATATCCAATGAAACCCCCGCCGGCCGTCAACAGCAATATCCCGGTGAGTCCCGGCCCGGCCAGCGCGGCCATCTGCGTTACCCCCGCGGTCCGTAGAAACTCACTGTAACCAACTCGGACGGACGCCGGCGGACTGAGCGTGTCGCGGAAGTTGATGGCGAACGGCTCACGCGACGACGGCAGCGGACCCCGCGCCGGTGGGGCGCCTGCCAGTGGCGTGCCGAGCTCCGCCCCGGCCAGTCCACCACGCGCCCCTGCGGCTGGGCCGGCACCGATCAGAGGCAGCGGCGGCGGCAGGACCAGGGGCGCCGTCAACACCGGCACCTCGGCCCCCAAGCCAGGCACCTCTGTAGGCCCGGCAGTCGCACCGACGACGTTGGGCTCCGCCGGCCCGGGTTGCGGCTGCAGGGGCGGAATCGGCACATTCACCGGCGGGCCGGTACGTTGATGATGGCGTCCGCCGGACGAACTGCCCGGAGGTGGGGCGCCCAAGCCGTCGCCGCCTCTGCCTCCGCCTTCACCGCCTCCACCGTTGTGCTCGCACCTATCCCGGGCATCTGTGCCCGCGCCCAGATCCCTTCTGCCGCCGGTTTGTTGACCGTCGCCGGTTTGTTGGCTCGTGGCGAGCCAATCCGAGCCGGGCCGCTGACCGGGACGGCGTTGTGCCCGGGCTTCACTGCGCTGCGACGCGCTAGCGTCTTCGGCCGAGTTGCCTGTCCGACCCGGGGTCTTGCCGGCGGTCGTCGCGCCAGAGCCGATGCTGTGACCTGGACCGTCGCCGTCGTGCTGGCTGACGCCTCCGGGATCGGCGAGAGCGACCGCGATGCCGGGGCCACCAGCCAGCAGGCCGCCGGCTACGGCGCAGGCGGCCGCCGCATAATGCAGCCCGGACCGGTCCACGATCTCCTCACCACAGTGGCGCCGTCGTTGCTCGCCGGCGCATTGTCGCATATCAGGCTCGTGGGGTTTGCTCGCTTTGGCACAACGCGCGGGCCGGGTACCTGGTGAAACGGAAGCTCAAAAGGGACGGGTCGGCGGGGCGATAGGGTTGGTCCACAATCGCGAACGTCGACGAGATGACCGGGAGGCAAGCCGGGATGGGTCTGTTCAGCAAGAAGAGTCGCGCGACCCGGCGAGCCGAGGCACGGGCGCTCAAACGGCGAGCGAAGCTCGACGCCAAGTACGCCGCCCGTAACGAACGGCGACGCGTCAAGTCCGCTGAGCGGTCCGCCGAGAAGGCGCTCAAGGCGCAGTTGAAGGCGCAGCGTGACAGCGATAAAGCGACCCTGAAAGCGGCCGAGACCGAGTTGAAGGCGGCCCGCGAAGGAAAGTTGCTGTCGCCGAGCCGCATCCGCCGTGTGCTGACGGTCTCGAGGTTGCTCGCACCCGTCCTGGTGCCGGTGGTGTACCGCGCATCGATCGCCGCGCGCGGCTGGATCGACGAGCGCCGCGCCGACCGACTCGGCGTGCCGGTGAGCGAAGTCGGCCGGTTCTCCGGGCACGGCGCGCGGCTCTCGGCGCGAATCGCCGGCGCCGAGCAGTCGGTGCGGCTGGTCCGCGACAAGAACCCCAAAGACGCGGAGACCAAGCGGTTCGTCGCCGCGGTCAATGAAAAACTCGCCGACCTGTCCGCGGCGGTGACGGCCGCCGAGAACATGCCAGCCCCCCGCAGGCGCGCGGCGCACACAGCGATCGCCGCGCAGCTCGACGGGGTCGACGCCGACCTGATCGCACGCCTGGGCTTGAGCTGAGACGGCCATGCGCCGGCCGCCCGATCCCGCCGCCAGGTGGCGCGGTGCTGCGGCCGCACTGCTGACCGCGGCATTGGCGGTCGGCGCGCACGGCGTCGCCGACGGGGGCCCGCCGTCGGGTGCCGGTGTCGCGCTGCTCGTGGTGCTGGCAGGCACTGTCGGTGCCGTCGCGGCCACGTCGCGCCGGGAGTCGGGGCGGGGGGCCCTGCTCGCGATGCTGGCGTCCGGCCAGCTCATCGGGCACCTCGTGCTCGCCTTGGCCGGTCATCACCACACCGCGGTCGCGGGGCCGCGCCCGCGGTAATGATCGGTGCGCACGCGGGCGCAGTCGTCGTCGGGGCGGCGTTGATCGCCGCCGCCGACCGCCTGTTCCGTGCCCTGTCTGCAGCCGTGCGCGGAGTAGCTGGCCTTACCGATCCCCTCGCCGTCGCCGCGACACCTCCGGTTGTGGAAGGCGATCAGCCCCAGCAGACGATGCTGCTGCTGGCGGCGTCTGTGTCTCATCGGGGGCCGCCGGTCAGCCCGTCCCGCTGACCACAACCCCCACCACAGAAAGCCGCAACCCCAATGACTCGCAATACCCGGGCGTCCTCGCGCGCCCTGAGCACGGCCGCGTCCGTCACCGCGGTGTTCTCGATTGGCCTCTTCGCCGGTGCACCGGCGGCGTGGGCCCACGTCCATGTCGACTCCGACCACGCGCAGCCCGGCGCTGAGACGGTGCTGACCTTCGAAGTCCCCGGCGAATCCGACAGCGGCGCTTTGACCACCCAGTTCAGCGTCGCGTTGCCGAACCCGACGTCGGCTCAGGCCGAACTGATGCCGGGGTGGACCGCACAGTTGGACCGCGACCTCAAAGCCGGCACCGTCCGCTCCGTGACGTGGACCGCTGCGCCCGGTGTCGGGATCCCCACCGATCAGTTCGCGCTTTTCCATATCGCGGCGACACTGCCGGACAGCGACACCGCGAGTTACCCGGCGACACAGACGTACTCCGACGGCACAGTGGTGAGATGGGACGAGCCGACGCTGCCCGCCGGGGGCGAGCCCGAGCACCCGGTGCCGACGCTGAAGCTGACGTCCGGGCAGCCGGCGGGGCAGCCCACCGCCCCTACGGCCGACAACACTGCCCTGTGGGTTGCCGTCGCGGGCGTGGTGATCGGCGCGGCGGGCGTCGCGCTGGGTTTGCTGAACTGGCGCCGACGGTCATGAGGACGGCGGCGCTGCTGGCCGCGTTACTGACGGTCGTCGCGCTGGCGGCTGCGCCGACGGCCTGGGCACACGCGACCCGCATCGCCGTCGACCCCGACGAGAATGCGGCGCTGACCGCCGGGCCCAACCAGGTCAGCGCGACGTTCAACGAACCACTACAGACCACCTTCGCGGCGATGACGGTGGTGGGACCCGACCGAAACCTGTGGTCCACGGGCGACGCTCACATCCAGGGCGCCGTAGCCAGTGTGGCCGTCCGCCCGCTCGGACCGGTGGGTATCTATACCGTCAACTACCGGGTCACCTCGGCCGACGGCCACGTCGTGAGCGGGTCGTGGTCGTTCCGCCTGACCACGCCCGGGACCGGGACCCCGGGGCCGGTCGCGTCGACGCCGTCGGCGCCGGGTGGCGTCCCCGCCTGGCCGTTCATCGCAGCCGGTGTGTTGGTCGTTGTCGGCGCCGCGTGGTGGCGGCTGCGCCGACGGCTGAAACACCCTGGATGAGAATAGGTTTGGTTGCCGGCGGTGCGCTGGCGATCGTCGCCCTGTCGTGGGCCGCAGCGCTCGCACTGGCCTACCCGCAGGACGCCGCGATACCGGCGCTGGTGCGGGCGCTCGCCCACTGCGCCGCGGTGGCGACGTTCGGCTTCGCGATCGTCCCAGCGCTCGACGACGATCGCCGCCGCGCTGAATTCGCCGCCCGGGCGGCCGCGCCGCGCTGCCGGTGCGGCATGGCTGGTCACGGAGGTGTGCCGCCAGGTGGTTGCAGCCGCGCAGACGACCGCGCTGGCGCTCACCCGCCTGCCGCTGAGGACCGTGTCGGAGTTCTCCCTGCACACAAGCACCGGCCGCGCCGGGCTGGTCAGCATCGCCGCTGCGGCGGTGGTGGTGGTGGTGTGCGTAGCGGCGCTGACCGCCCGGCGGTATCCGCCGCAGCCGATGATCGTTGCCGGTGCCGCCGCAATCGGTATCGCTGCGCGTGCGGTCAGCGGTCACCTGTCGGGAAGTACGGTGGGAGCGCTCGCGGTCTCTGCACACGCGCTGGCGGCGGCGGCCTGGTGCGGCGGGCTGGCCGCGCTGCTGGTCACGGTCCGGCACCGTGGTCGATGGGCACGGGTGCTGCCGCGCTTCTCCCTGTTGTCGCTGATTTGCGTCGTCGTGTTGCTGGCCAGCGGCGCCGTCGGCGCGGTCATGGTCGTCGGCTCGCCGTCGCAGCTGTATGCCACCGGCTACGGCCGTGTCCTGTTGGCCAAGGTTGTGCTCGCCATCGTCTTGGTGGTGTTGGCCTGGCGCAACCGCAGCGGCTGGCTGCCGGCCGCGCGCTCCCACCGGGCCAGCGCGCACGCGTCGCTCACACGTTCGGCCAGCGAGGTGGCCGTGATGGTCGTCGCGCTGACATTTGCGGCGGCGCTGGTCGTGACCGGCTAGCCCGGTCGCCGATCCAGCCCTTTGGCATGATGGGAACCACTCGAGACACGCCGAAGGAGCAGCCCGATGGCAGACGAGCCGGATCGCCCCGACCAGCCGCGCGAGTCCACCCCGCCCGCCGCGGATCCAGCCGCCTCCGCCAAGCCTCCGGCGAAGAAGGCCCCGGCAAAGGCCGCCAAGAAAGCCGCTGCGAAAAAGAGCCCCGCGAAGAAAGCTCCGGCCAAGAGACCTCCGGCCAAAGCTGCACAGAAGGCCGCCGACGACAAGGCGCCGCCGAAGAACCCACCCCGGAAGAACCCACCCCCGGCGCCGGAACCCCTCGCACCGTCCAAACCCCCACCCCCGCCAGAGCCGCCGATCGCCGCCGAGCCCGTCGGTGCCGTCACGCTCGCCGACACCAACGGAGAGGCGCGCCGCGTCGCCGCTGCGAGTGAGGCCGCGGCCCAAGCCGAATGGAGCATCGAATCGGCCGGGGACAGCCTATCTGGCCCCGCGCCGATGTCATCCGGCATCGCCACGGCCCGGCTGCCCGCGGCAGTCGCGCTCGCGCTCGCGCTGTTGGCGATCCTGCTCATCCGGCGCTTGCGCACCTCGGCAGACTGATCGCTTGACCCAGACACGGCGTCGGGGTCGATAGTGCAGCCATGGGACCCCGGACGCCCACCGGGCCGGAATCCGGCTCACCGCCGCGGAACGTAGATTCTGAGGGGTGACTAACCCGCTGACAGAACCGCGCGCCACCGCCGACCTCGTCGACGAAATCGGTGACGACGTGCGCAGCTGCGACACCCAGTTCCGGCAGTTCGGAGGACGTGCCACCTTCGCCGGCCGGATCACCACGTTGCGCTGCTTTCAGGACAATGCACTGCTGAAGTCGGTGCTGTCGGAGCCGGGCAATGGTGACGTGCTGGTGATCGACGGCGACGGCTCGCTGCACACCGCGTTGGTTGGCGATGTGATCGCCGGGCTGGGACAGTCCAACGGGTGGGCCGGGCTCATCGTCAACGGCGCGGTGCGTGACGCCACCACGCTGCGCACCCTCGACATCGGCATCAAGGCGCTCGGCACGAATCCGCGCAAGAGTGGCAAAACCGGCGAAGGCGAGCGCGACGTCGTTGTCGAACTCGGCGGGATTCGGTTCGTCCCAGGCGAAATCGCTTACAGCGACGACGACGGGATCGTCGTCACGCCACAGTGAGCGCGGCGTGATGCCGCGAGAACCGCAAGGCTTGGTCGTCGACTCGGCCGTGCCGAATCAGGCGCAGGTCGAGCAGGTAATTCTGCTTGAGCCGCCACGGCGACCGTGCGCCCGCCTTCGGCAGGCTGTCCAGCGCCCTCAGCACGTAACCGGGGGTGAAGTCCATCAATGGGCGCTCTTCCACGGCGTCGCCGGGATGCTCCGGCACCACCGTGTCATACCCATTGGCGTCCATGTAGTTCAGGACCCGGCAGACGAACTCGGAGACGAGGTCGGCCTTCAGCGTCCACGAGGCGTTGGTGTAGCCGATTGTGAACGCCATGTTCGGCATCCCGGACAGCAACATCCCTTTGTAGGCCATCGTCTCGGTGAGCTCCACGGGCATACCGTTGCGCAGGATGGCCGCCCCACCGAACAGTCGCAGGTTCAACCCCGTTGCGGTGACGATGATGTCGGTCTGCAGCTCGTCGCCGGAGTTCAGCTCGATACCGGTCTTGGTGAATCGGTCGATCGTGTCGGTCACCACGTCGGCCTTGCCGTGTCGAATGGTGCGGAACAGGTCGCCGTTGGGGGCCAGGCAGAGCCGCTGATCCCACGGCTTGTACCTCGGCCCGAAGTGCTTCTCGACGTCGTAGCCTTCGGGCAGGCGCCGCTTGGCCATCGTCAGGAGCGTGTTGCGCATGAAGTTGGGGAACCGCCTGCTGATCCGGTATTGGGCGGACTGGAACAGGATGTTCTTCCATCGCGTGATCATGTACGCGGGCTTGGGTGGCAGTGTCCGCATCATGCGCGCGGCGAACGTGTCGACGTCGGGCAGGGCGCCGATGTATGAGGGCGACCGCTGCAACATGGTCACGTGCCCGGCGCCCGAATTGGCCAGCGCCGGAATAAGGGTCACCGCGGTCGCGCCGCTGCCGATCACGACGATCTTCTTGTCCTGGTAGTCCAGGTCCTCCGGCCAGTGCTGAGGGTGCAGGATGGGCCCCCCGAAGTCCTCTGAGCCCGGGAACTGAGGCGAGTAGCCCTGGTCGTAGTTGTAGTAACCGCTGCACGCGAACAGGAACGAGCAGGTGGTGTCGACTTCCTCGCCGTCACGATCGACCCGCACCGTCCACTGGTTTTCCGCGTCGGACCAGTCCGCGGCGATGACCTTGTGCCGGTAGCGGATGTGCTTGTCGATACCGAACTCGGCAGCGGTGTCCTCCAAGTAACTCAGGATCGACGGGCCATCGGCGATCGCCTTCTCCGACGTCCACGGCCGGAAACGGAATCCCAGCGAGAACATGTCCGAGTCGGACCGGATGCCGGGGTACTTGAACAGGTCCCAGGTGCCGCCGAGGTTGGCTCGCGACTCCAGCACGGCGTAGCTCTTCGTCGGGCACCGCTTTTGCAGGTGCCATGCGGCGCTGATGCCCGAGATGCCGGCACCGACGATCAGAACATCAAGGTGTTCGGTCATGAAGCCCACGGTATCAACACCGTGTCGAGTGAGTCAACGCGGTGTCGAAACCCTCGACATGCAGTAAAGTAGCCGCCATGCCAACGTCCGCGCCCCCGGCGCACGCACACCCGTCTCGCGGTCGGCGTACCTCCCGGCCGTCAGGCGACGACCGTGAGTTGGCCATTCTGCAGACCGCCGAGCGCCTCCTGGAAGAACGCCCGCTGGCTGAGATCTCAGTCGACGACCTGGCCAAGGGTGCTGGCATATCCAGACCGACCTTCTACTTCTACTTCGCGTCCAAGAATGCGGTGCTGCTCACGCTGGTGGACCGCGTTGTTCAGGAAGTCGACTCGGTGACCGACGGCAACCCAGAGTGGTTGGCAAGGGACCCCGCCGGCGTCTGGCGCAGAGGTATCGAAGCGATCTTTGAGGCCTTCACGTCGCACCGTGCGGTGGCCCGCGCCGGCACCGCTAGCCTGGCGTCAGATCCGGAAGTGCGCGCCGTGTGGTCGACACTGATGCAGAAGTGGATCCGCCATACGACCGCGCTGATCACCGCGGAACGGGATCGCGGCGTGGCGCCCGACACCATTCCGGCAGCCGACCTCGCTACCTCGCTGAACTTGATGAACGAACGCATCATGTTGGCGGCCTTCTCGGCCGATCCTCAGGTCGCCGATGACCATGTCGTTGACACGCTGACCCACATTTGGCTGATGAGCATTTACGGCACGGCGCCATAGGACGTCGGCAGGCTGTGCGAACATATGTTCGTGTCGGGCCACGACGCAGATATCCTTCACGCTGACCTGGACTCGTTCTACGCATCTGTGGAGCAGCGTGACGATCCCGCGCTGCGCGGACGCCCCGTCATCGTCGGCGCGGGTGTGGTTCTGGCGGCAAGCTACGAGGCCAAGGCGTACGGAGTGCGCACCGCGATGACCGGGCGGCAGGCGCGCCGGTTGTGTCCGCACGTCCTCGTGGTGCCACCGCGCATGCCGGCCTACTCGCAGGCCAGTGACGCGGTGTTCGAGGTGTTCCGCGACACCACCCCGCTGGTCGAGCCGCTCTCTGTGGACGAGGCGTTCCTCGACGTGAGCGGCCTGCGCCGGATCGCGGGGATGCCGATCCGCATCGCCGCGCGGCTGCGCCGCGACGTGCGCGAGCGCGTGGGCCTGCCGATCACCGTCGGCATCGCGCGCACCAAATTCCTCGCCAAGGTCGCCAGCCAGGTCGCCAAGCCCGACGGGTTGCTGCTGGTCCCCGCGGATCGGGAACTCGAGTTTTTGCATCCGCTGCCGGTGCGGCGGCTGTGGGGCGTCGGGGCGGTCACCGCCGACAAGCTGCACACACACGGCATCGAGACCGTCGCTGACGTCGCGGAGTTGGGCGAGTCGATGCTCGCGTCGCTGGTGGGACGGGCGATGGGTCACCAGTTGTATGCGCTGTCCCGCAACATCGACGGCCGTCGCGTCCAGACCGGGGTGCGCCGACGCTCGGTCGGTGCGCAGCGGGCAGTAGGCCGGGGACCTCACACCGCGCGGGACATCGACGCGACGGTATGCACGCTCGTCGACCGCATCACCGGCCGGATGCGCACCGCCGGGCGGACTGGCCGGACGGTGGTGCTGCGTCTGCGCTTCGACGACTTCAGCCGTGCCACGCGCTCACACACCGTGCCCCGGGCGACGTCGTCAACCGAGCAGGTACTGGCAGCCGCGCGCGGCCTGGTCGCAGAAGCCGCACCGCTGATCGCCGAGCGTGGGCTGACAATGCTGGGCTTCTCGGTGGCCAACATCGACCGCTGCGGCGCACAGCAGCTCGAGTTGCCGTTCGACCGCACGCCGCAGTTTGCGCTCGACCTGGACCGAGCCGTTGACCTCGTTCGTCGCCGCTACGGCGCCGCCGCCGTCACCCGCGCCGTGCTACTAGACCGCCACCCCGGACTGGAGATGCCGCATTTGCCGGACTGACCGAACCGATCCTGAATGACTGGCCCCGACGGTGGGTACACCGACCACACCGAACGGGAGGACTGGCTCATGCGGGTGACCAAGGAGCAAGCGGCGATCAACCGGCAGCGGATCGTCGACAGCGCGATCCGGCTGTTCGCGGAACGCGGCGTTGACGGTGTGGGTGTCGCCGAGGTGATGGCGGACGCCGGTTTCACCCATGGCGGCTTCTACAACCACTTCACGTCCAAGGACGACCTTGTACTGCACGCGTGCAGCGCCTCGTTCGCCCGCTCGGTGGCCTCGCTGCGCCGCAACGGCACCCCCACCCACGATCCCGATTTCGGCGAATGCCTCTCGGCCGCAATGCTCTCGGAGTCCTCGAAGAGCGGTGGTCCGCTGGGCTCGGTGTACGCCGACGGGCTGCGTGCCTTCCTCGACGTGCTGACCGAACAGTACGGCGACCGGCAGCGTGCGATCGCCGGGCTGGCCAGCTTCGTGGGCGCCCGGGTGATCTCGCGCGCGGTCGCATCAGCCGACCCGGATCTGGCCGCCGAATTCTCCGCGGCGCTGCACCCGGCAGAAGAGGATCAGCCTCGGCTCCAGGCCAGCAGCTGATCGGCCTCCCATGTGTTGACGATCCGCTCGACCGGCACGCCGGCGTCCAGCGCCCGCTGCGCGCCGTAGCCCAGGAACTCCAGTTGCCCCGGCGCATGGGCGTCGGTGTCAATCGAGAAGATGCAGCCGATGTCGAGGGCAAGGTCGATCAACCGGCGCGGCGGGTCGCGGCGCTCCGGTCGCGAGTTGATCTCCACGGCAGTGCCGTGTACCCGGCAGGCGGTGAACACCTTCTCCGCGTCGAACTTGGACTCCGGCCGTAGCCCGCGGTTTCCCTCGACCAGCCGACCTGTGCAATGGCCGAGGACATTGGTGTGCGGGTCGGCCACCGCCCGGAGCATGCGCCGGGTCATCGACGGCGCGTCCATCGACAACTTGGAATGCACGCTGGCGACGACGACGTCGAGCCGGTCCAGCAGTTCAGGCTCCTGGTCAAGGCTGCCGTCCTCGAGGATGTCGACCTCGATGCCGGTCAGGATTCGGAACGGTGCTAGATCGTCTCGCAGTTCCTCGATCACATCGAGTTGGGCGCGCAACCGGTCGGGTGACAACCCATTGGCGATCGTGAGCCGCGGCGAGTGGTCGGTGAGTGCACAGTACTCGTGGCCCAGCGCCCTCGCGGCTTGCATCATCTCCTCGATCGGCGCGGATCCGTCTGACCAGTTCGAGTGGCAGTGCAGGTCGCCGCGCAGCGCCGCGCGGATCTCGCCACCGCCCAAATCGGGTGCACCCGAGCGTAATTCGACCAGGATGTCGGGCACGGTCCCCGACCACGCCTGTGCGATCACCGCGGCGGTCTTCGGCCCGACGCCGGGCAGCGTCTGCCAGCTGTTCGCCTGGCCGTGGCGTTCCCGCTCGGCGTCGTCGAGCGCCTCGACGACGTCGGCTGCCTTGCGGTAAGCCATCACCCGTCTTGGCTCCTCGCGGGCGCGGTCCTTGTAGTAAGCGACCTCACGCAACGCAGTCACCGGGTCCACAGCTCCAGTGTGCCGACGGCGGCTAGGCTCGATCCAGTGAAATTCGCATTCAAAACATCACCGCAGAACACCACCTGGGCCGAGATGCTGGCGGTTTGGCAGGAGGCCGACGACATCGACGTCTACGAGTCCGGCTGGACTTTCGACCATTTCTATCCGATCTTTTCCGATCCCACCGGCCCATGCCTTGAGGGCTGGGTCACACTCACCGCGCTGGCGCAGGCCACGAACCGGCTCCGGCTGGGCACGCTGGTAACCGGGATCCATTACCGCCACCCGGCGGTGCTGGCCAACATGGCCGCCGCGCTCGACATCGTCTCCAACGGGCGGCTGGAGCTGGGCATCGGCGCCGGCTGGAATGAGGAGGAGTCGGGGGCCTACGGCATCGAGCTGGGCAGTATCAGGGAGCGCATGGATCGGTTCGAGGAGGCCTGCCACGTGCTGATCGGCCTGCTCAGCCAGGAGACGACGGACTTCGACGGCAAGTTCTACCACCTCAAGGCTGCCCGCAATGAGCCGAAGGGGCCACAGAAGCCGCATCCGCCCATCTGCATCGGCGGCAGCGGAGAGAAGCGCACCTTACGGATCACCGCCCAGTATGCGCAGCACTGGAACTACGTCGGCGGCCCGCCGGAGGAGTTCGCTCGTAAGCGTGACGTGCTGGCCGGGCACTGCGCCGACATCGGTCGTGACCCGAAGGAGATCATGCTGTCCGCCCATGTGCGGCTCAGTCCCGACCGGGACTACCACAAGGTGATCGCCGACGCGGCAGCCCTCGGCAAGGAGGGACTTGACCTCGCGATCGTGTACCTGCCGCCACCGTATGACCCGGCCGTCTTGGAGCCGTTGGCCAATGCCATACGGGCGTCGGGCTTAGCCGTGTGATTCAGCCGCTGATAACGGATCGATAACGATTGGCAAAGTTTGAATCACGCCCGGCCGCAGGTCGCGGCGGCCCGTTTCCAATACGTCAGAAGCCGAAGCGCAGCAACTCGTCGGGGGTTACCAGGCGCTCGTGCTTGGCCGGAAACTCGCGGCTCTTAACGGGATGCCGAAACCATGACCAGGCAATTCGACCCACCCGAGACCGGGGTAACGGGTTGAGGTGCACGATTATCACTCCTGCGGTGAACTAGCTCCGTTTATTGACGCGGGTGCTTACTTTACACCGCACCACCCACGTCTCAACATTGAACACCTCGCACAGGGCAAACTCGGGGAGGCGCGCAGGAAGTCTAAAGCGCGTGTCGAGACTTTCGCTGATTAAGGCCTTCGGCTCATCCGTATCCGATGCCGCGCTCATCGCTGCGGGGCAGCCGTCGGCGGGATCGGCGCCGGCAGCGCGGTCACGCCCATCAGGTACTCGTCAACACCCGCCGCAGCCGCGCGGCCTTCGGCGATCGCCCACACGATCAGCGACTGCCCGCGCCCCATGTCTCCGGCGACGAACACGCCGGGCACGGTGGTCGCGTAGTCGCTGCTGCGCGCGACGTTGCCACGGTCGGTGAACTCCACCCCGAGGTCGGTCAGCAGGCCCTCTCTTTCCGGCCCGACGAAACCCATCGCCAACAGCACCAGGTCCGCGTCCAGCTCGAAATCGGTGCCCTCCACCTTCTCGAACTTGCCGCCGGACATCTTGACCTCATGAGCGCGCAATCCGGCGACCCGGCCGTCGCGCCCGATGAACTGTTCGGTGTTGACCGAGAAGACGCGCTCGCCACCCTCCTCGTGCGCAGCCGAGACCCGGAACATCAGCGGGTACGTCGGCCACGGGGTGGAGTCGGCGCGGCTGTCCGGCGGCCGCGGCATGATCTCGAACTGGTGCACGTTGACCGCGCCTTGTCGGTGCACCGTGCCCAGACAGTCGGCGCCGGTGTCACCGCCGCCGATGATGATCACGCTCTTGCCCTTAGCAGTGATCGGCGGCTCACCCTCGTCGCAGAGCACCTGGTCACCCTGCTGCACACGATTGGCCCACGGCAGAAACTCCATCGCCTGATGAATGCCGTCGAGCTCGCGTCCCGGTATAGGCAGATCACGCGACGCGGTCGCGCCGCCGGCCAGCACAACCGCGCCGAAGTCGGCTTTCAACTGCTCGGCGGTGATGTCGACGCCGACGTTCACGCCGGCCCGAAACAGCGTGCCCTCGGCCTCCATCTGTGCCAGCCTGCGGTCCAGATGCCGCTTCTCCATCTTGAATTCGGGGATGCCGTAGCGCATCAGCCCGCCGATACGGTCAGCCCGCTCGAACACTGTCACCGCGTGGCCGGCACGTGTGAGCTGCTGGGCGGCGGCCAGCCCCGCCGGGCCGGAACCGACGACCGCGACCGTCTTTCCTGTCCGCGTGTGCGGCGGCTTCGGCTCCACCCATCCCTGCGCGAACGCCTTGTCGATGATCTCGACCTCGACCTGTTTGATGGTCACCGGATCCTGGTTGATGCCGAGCACGCACGACGACTCGCACGGCGCCGGGCACAGCCGACCTGTGAACTCCGGGAAGTTATTGGTGGCGTGCAGCCGCTCGATCGCGTCGCGCCAGCGGTCGGTGCGGACCAGATCGTTCCACTCGGGAATTAGATTGCCGAGCGGACAGCCGTTGTGGCAGAACGGGATTCCGCAGTCCATGCACCGCGCCGCCTGCGTGCGCAGGGTGTCGTGGCTGAACTCCTCGTAGACTTCTTTCCAGTCCTTCAGCCGCAGCGGCACCGGCCGCCGCTTGGGTAGCTCGCGCTCCCGGTGCTTCAGGAAGCCGGCCGGATCAGCCATGAGCGGCAGCCATGATCGCCTGGTCCACGTCGGTGCCGTTCTGCTTCGCCTCCGCGATCGCGCTCATCACCTGCTTGAAGTCGCGCGGCATCACCTTCACGAACCGCTGCCGCTCAGAGACCCAGTGAGCCAGAATCCGCTGGCCCGGTGCGGATTCCGTCGCGTCGACGTGCTTGGTCAGCATCTGGTGCAGCCAGTCGAGGTCGTTGTCGTCGAGCTCCTCCAGCTCGACCATCTCAGTGTTGAGGCGGTCCGGCAGTTGAGTGTCCGGGTCGTAGACGTATGCGACGCCGCCGGACATGCCCGCGGCGAAGTTGCGCCCCGTCGGACCGAGGATGACGACCTTGCCGCCGGTCATGTACTCGCAACCGTGGTCGCCGACGCCTTCGACGACCGCGTGCGCACCGGAATTGCGGACCGCGAACCGCTCGCCCACCACGCCGCGAAGGAACGCCTCGCCGCCGGTGGCGCCGAACAAAATCACGTTGCCGCCGATGATGTTCTGCTCGGCGACGTATCCCCCCGGCGCGTTCCGCGCCGGGCGCACCACCAGCCGGCCACCCGAAAGTCCCTTGCCGACATAATCGTTCGCGTCGCCGTAGACCCGCAGCGTGATACCCCTTGGCAAGAACGCGCCGAAGCTGTTGCCCGCCGACCCGTCGAACGTGATGTCGATGGTGTCTTCGGGCAGACCTTGCCCGCCATAGGCTTTCGTCAGTTCGTGGCCCAGCATGGTGCCGACAGTCCGGTTGACGTTGGAGATCTTCGTCGAGAAGCTCACCGGCCTCTGCTGGTCCAGCGCCTCGCGGCTCATCACGATCAGCTGCTGGTCCAGTGCTTTGTCCAGCGCGTGGTCCTGCCGTGAGCTGCAGTACAGGTCCTGGTTCATGAATGCGGATTCCGGCTCGTAGAGCACAGGCGACAAGTCCAGCTTGCGCGCCCTCCAGTTCTCGGCGGCCAGCGTGGTGTCCAGCGCGCCGACCTGGCCGACGGCCTCGTTTATGGTGCGGAATCCGAGCTGCGCCAGATACTCCCGAACCTCCTCGGCGATGAACATGAAGAAGTTCTCGACGAACTCGGGCTTGCCGTTGAACCGCTTGCGCAACTCGGGGTTCTGCGTCGCGACACCCACTGGGCAGGTGTCGAGGTGGCAGACCCGCATCATGATGCACCCCGATACCACCAGTGGTGCGGTGGCGAAGCCGTACTCCTCGGCACCCAGGAGAGTCGCGATCATCACGTCGCGCCCGGTCTTCATCTGCCCGTCGACCTGCACGACGATGCGGTCCCGCAACCCGTTGAGCAGCAACGTCTGCTGGGTTTCCGCCAGCCCGAGCTCCCACGGCGCGCCAGCGTGCTTCATCGAGGTCAGCGGCGTCGCGCCGGTGCCGCCGTCGTGACCGGAGATCAGCACCACGTCGGCGTGCGCCTTCGACACACCGGCGGCCACGGTGCCGACGCCGTTCTCGGAAACCAACTTCACGTGCACCCGGGCCTGAGGGTTGGCGTTCTTCAGGTCGTAGATTAGCTGCGCGAGGTCCTCGATCGAGTAGATGTCGTGGTGCGGCGGCGGCGAGATCAGGCCGACGCCTGGCGTCGAGTGCCGGACCTCGGCTACCCACGGGTACACCTTGTGTCCGGGAAGTTGGCCGCCCTCACCGGGTTTGGCGCCCTGCGCCATCTTGATCTGGATGTCGGTGCAGTTGGTCAGGTAGTGCGATGTGACGCCGAACCTGGCGGAGGCGACCTGCTTGATCGCGCTTCGGCGCCAGTCGCCGTTCTGGTCGCGCTCGAAGCGGCGCACGTCTTCGCCACCCTCGCCGCAGTTCGAGCGACCACCAAGGCGGTTCATCGCGATCGCCAGCGTCTCGTGCGCTTCCGCGGAGATCGACCCGTAGCTCATCGCGCCCGTGGCGAACCGCTTGACGATTTCGCTGGCCGGCTCGACCTCGTCGATCGGCACCGGCGGGCGCACACCGTCTTTGAACTTCAATAGCCCGCGCAGGGAGGCCATGCGCGCGCTCTGGTCGTCGACGAGCTTCGTGTACTCCTTGAAGATCTCGTACTGCCCGCTGCGGGTGGCGTGCTGCAGCTTGAACACGGTGTCCGGGTTGAACAAGTGGTATTCGCCCTCACGGCGCCATTGGTACTCGCCGCCGACCGGCAACTCGCGGTGCGCGCGCTCCTCGGGCCGGTCCAGGTATGCGATCCCGTGCCTGGCGGCGACGTCCTCGGCGATGTCCTGCAGGTCGATACCCCCTGTGGGACAGGTCAGGCCCGTGAAGTACTCGTCGAGCAGGGCCTGCGACATGCCGACGGCCTGGAACAACTGCGCCCCGGTGTAGGAGGCCAGCGTCGAGATGCCCATCTTGGACATCACCTTCAGCACGCCCTTGCCGGCTGCCTTGACGTAGTTGGCCAGCGCCTTCTCGCGGTCCATGCCGGTGATCACGCCGCGGTCCAGCATGTCCTCGATCGACTCGAAAGCCATGTACGGGTTGATCGCCGCGGCGCCGAATCCGATCAGCGCCGCCATGTGATGCACTTCGCGGGCGTCGCCGGACTCGACGACCAGGCCGACGAGCGTGCGGCTGCGCTCTCGCACCAGGTGGTGGTGGACGGCGGAGACGCTGAGCAATGACGGGATCGGCGCAAGTTTCTCGTCGGACTCCCGGTCCGACAGCACGATGATCCGGGCACCGCCGGCGATCGCGGCCGACGCCTGCGCGCGCACGTCGGCGAGCGCGGCCTTCAACCCGGCGCCGCCCTCGGCCACCGGATACAGACAGCGAATCACCTGGGCGCGCATGCCGTGCAGGCGGCCGTTGATCTCCCCGTCGGGATCGAGGTTGATCAGCTTGGCCAGCTCGTGGTTGCGCAGAATCGGCTGCGGCAGCACGATCTGGCGGCACGAGTTCTCATCGGGGGTCAGCAGATCGCCCTCCGGACCGATGACGCCCTGCAGGCTCGTCACCACCTCTTCCCGGATCGCGTCAAGCGGCGGATTGGTCACTTGGGCGAACAGCTGGTGGAAGTAGTCGTAGAGCATCCGCGACCGCTGCGAAAGCACCGCGACCGGAGTATCGGTGCCCATCGACCCGATCGGCTCCGCACCGGCGCGGGCCATCGGGGCCACCAGCAGGTTGAGCTCCTCGTAGGTATAGCCGAACACCAGTTGGCGCAACACGATTCGGTGATGCGGCATCCGGACGTAGGGCCCCTGCGGCAGCTCGTCCAACCCGACCAGCCCGTTGTCGAGCCACTCCTGGTACGGCTGCCCGGCGGCCAGCTCGGCCTTGATCTCCTCGTCTGCGACGATGCGGCCCTGGGCGGTGTCGACCAGGAACATGCGCCCGGGCTGCAGGCGCATCCGACGCACGACCGTGGACGGGTCGAGTTCGAGCACACCGGCCTCCGACGCCATCACCACGAGCCCGTCGTCCGTCACCCAGATGCGCGACGGCCGAAGGCCGTTGCGGTCCAGCACCGCACCGACGACCGTGCCGTCGGTGAAGGTCATCGACGCCGGGCCGTCCCACGGCTCCATCAGCGAGGCGTGGTACTCGTAGAACGCCCGCCGTGCCGGATCCATCGATTCGTGACGCTCCCACGCCTCGGGGATCATCATCAACACCGCATGGGCCAGGCTGCGCCCACCCAAGTGCAGCAGCTCGAGCACCTCGTCGAAACGGGCGGTATCCGATGCGCCGGGAGTGCAGATCGGGAACAGGTTCCCGACGTCCTGAGGCGACCCGAAGACGTCGGTGCGGATCAGCGCTTCACGAGCGCGCATCCAGTTCTCGTTGCCGGTAACCGTGTTGATCTCGCCGTTGTGGGCGATCCGCCGGAACGGGTGGGCCAACGGCCACGACGGGAATGTGTTCGTCGAGAATCGGGAGTGCACGATGCCGAGCGCGCTGGTGACCCGCGCGTCTTGCAGGTCGAGGTAGAAGGCCTTCAGCTGGGGAGTGGTCAGCATGCCCTTGAACACATATGTCTGGCCGGAAAGGCTTGGGAAATAGACGGTTTCACGCCCCGGCCCATCTTGGCCGGGTCCCTTGGTGCCGAGCTCGTGCTCGGCGCGCTTACGGACGATGTAGACGCGGCGCTCGAGCTCCATCCCGGAGGCGCCCTTGATGAACACCTGACGGAACGTCGGCATCGCATCTCGTGCGAGCGCGCCCAGCGACGACTCGTCGGTGGGCACATCGCGCCAGCCGAGCACCTCCAGACCCTCGGACTCGACGATCTTCTCCACGGCCTCGCACGCCGCGGCGGCGTCTTTTGACGACTGCGGCAAAAAGGCCATGCCGGTCGCGTAGCTGCCCCGGGGCGGCAGGTCCAAATCAACGACCGCGCGCAAGAATTCGTCGGGCACCTGGATCAGGATGCCGGCGCCGTCGCCGCTGTGCTGTTCGGCGCCCGCCGCGCCGCGGTGCTCCAAGTTCAGCAAGGCGGTGATCGCCTTGTCGACGATGTCGCGGCTGCGCCGGCCGTGCATGTCGACGACCATCGCGACGCCGCACGCATCATGCTCGAACGCGGGGTTATATAGCCCGACATTCTTGGGCGCCATTCCCACCTAACCCTTCGCGAAATTACTGCACGTGGCCTTGCCGATTCTGCGCCGGTTCACACCGGCTGCCACAAGGGCGGAATCCCGCGAAGAGAGTGCGGCCGTGCGACGCTGGACGGCGCACTTGTCCCAGTCACGACAAGTGCTGAAAACGATATGACAAACACCGCCTGACATGCCAACTTAGTCAACCCTAACCAGGTCTTCGTCGGCTGCCCCGGCCGCCGCCGCTGGCGACCGATTCGGACACCGAAATCGCTGTGTCGCTTGCGGATTGATAATACGCGCGTCAGCTGGGCGCCCGCCGATGGCGCCACCGCCACATTTGCTGTATTTGCGCATCGGCGTCGCGTCTGCTGTCCAGCAGCAGCATGGGCGCGCTTAGAGATTTGCCAGACGGTTTCTAATCGTTTGCTGATGTGGTGGGCTGCGTCATTCGCCACAGCGCCTCGGCAATCCGATCGCAGAACGTCTCGGCGTCGTCGTCGGCGTGTGTGAGCGCGCGAAAGAACGTGGCACCGCGGATGATGTCGAACACAGCGCGTGCGTCGCAGTCCGGCGCGGCCCGCCCGTCGCCAACGGCGTCGGCCATCAATGTTTCCAGAGCCGCGCGCACGGGCAGCTCACCCCGGGTGAGCAGGCGCTGATAACTGGCCGAGTCGCGGCTGTATCCGGCCAGTAGGCCGGGAACCGCGGCGCGCGCGGCGGGTTCGGTGGCTACGTCGAGGAATAGCCGGACCCAGGCGCGCAGGTCGGCCCGCAGGTCCCCGCGCGGCTCCGGAAGCTCGAACGTGTCCAGATGCAGAACCGCCTCCTCGACAAGGTTGGACTTGCTGGTCCAGCGGCGGTAGATGGTCGGGATGCTGACCCCCGCGCGACGGGCGATCGCGGCCAGCGTGGTGTCCTCGTAGCCCTGCTCCACCACCACATCTCGGGCGGCGGAAATTATGGCAGCGGCGACGGCGGGATTGCGGGGACGGCCCCGGCCGGCCCCGGTGTCGGTTTCGCTGCGCGTCATGCCCCCAACTCATTCCGGCCCTCGCCTATTGATTACGTGACGTAACGTAATCTACCCTGAGGTGATGCTGATCGCCCAGGACGAGTTGATGTGCCACCAGTTGCCGACCACGTTCGATCACGTTCAGCAGTCCGACCTGCGGTGGACCGAGCGAGTGGTGCTGTACGGGTTCGAGCCGACCACGCGGGCCAGCTTGATGACCGGGATGGCCCGCTACCCCAACCGAAATGTCATCGATGCCTACGTGATGGCGACCGTCGAAGGGCATGCACACGTGGTGCGCACGTCGCGCGAGATCTCGGCAGGACTGGACGCTCTCGCCTCGTGGCAGGTCGGCGGCTATATCTACAGCGTCGTCGAACCGCTGCGGCAGGTGCAGACGGTGCTCGAACCGGGTACAGCTCACGACCTCGAAATGGATCTCACCTTCACAGGCACCTTCCCGTGCTATGAACAGGAACCGGCGTTCTTCCGCCACCGCGGACGCGTCGATGAAGACGCACGGCGGTTCTATCAGAACGGCTACGCCACCGGATCGGTCACGGTGGGCGATCGAACCATGATGCTCGGCCAAGACACGTGGTACTTCGCGCGCGATCACTCATGGGGGGTGCGCCGAGGCGGTGGCGGCGGCAACCTTCCGGAGGCCGCGGTACTGCAGCCACACGAGATACCGGACGGCGTGCTCTACTTCATGGGCATCTTCCAGTTCGGCGACCGCGTCGTGCACTTCGCGCAGCGTGAAGACGCCGACGGCCGGGTCTGGCATTACGAAGGTGAATTGCTTTATCCCCTGTCCACCGGCAAGCCGAGCCGACGAATCACGCAGGTGGATCACGACTTCCGCTTCCGGGAGCAGCTGCCCAGGGTGATCTGCGGTGGAGAGGTCGTCATCCACGCCGCCGACGCCGCCAAGGACACCATTTCGATCAGCCCACTCACCGACTTCTGGCCCGGCTTCGCCGGCTACGACGAGTACCGCGGGTATGCGTCGGGCTTCTGGCGCGGCCCGAGCTATACGGACGCCTTCGTCGTCGACACCACCGATCCGAGCGAGGTCGCCAAGGTGAGCATGCTCAGCGAGACCTTCTGTGAGGTGCGCTGCGGCGACGCGATCGGGCACGGGTTGGTGGAGATGGTGTTTATGGGACGCAACGACCACTACGGCTACAGCGGCTACTGATGTCGGCTGCCGAGCTGCTCCGGCCTGGGGCCGAGGAACTGCCTGGTCTGATGGAATCGGCTGTACGTCGTCGGATTCCGGGCAGCACCGGTGTCGCGAACTGGCGGGCCGCCGACCGGGGCCTGTCCACCGAGACGTTTCTCTTCGATGCCGTCGACGCCGACGGCGTAACCGTACGACAACTGGTCTTCCGCCGGCCGCCTGCTGTTGCGCTTTATCCGGACTACGACATCCTGCGCCAGGTTCTCGTCATGGACCGGTTGCGGCACACCGCAATACCCGTGCCACAGGTGGCGTGGCTCGACCGCTCCGGGGGAACTGTGGGGACGCCGTACTGTGTGATGGAGCACGTCCCGAACATCGGCACGCCAGGTGATTTCCCGTCCTATCACACCAACGGGCTCTACTTCGACGCTGAGGATAGTCAGCGGGCCACGATGTGGTGGGGCTGCGTCAAGTCGATCGCAGACGTTCACGCGCTCGACTGGCGCACGCTTCGGCTGCAGGCCTTGCTGATGCCCGAGCGGGGTGCGCAGCCGCTGGAGCAGGTCGTGAATTACTACCGCGCGACTTTGCAATGGGCCTCTGGCGGGCCGCCCCGCCCAGAACTCGCCGCCGCCGCCGCCTGGCTGGCGGAGAACCTCTACGAACCCGAACACCTGTGCCTGTGTTGGGGTGACAGCCGGTTGTCCAATGTGCTGTACGGGCCGCGGTTCGAGGTAGCGGCGGTGGTGGACTGGGAGGTGGCCTACATCGGCGACCACGAAGCCGACTTGGCGTGGCTGCTGTTTCTTGACTGGTCATACTCGGAGCATCAACAGGTTGCACGGCTGGCCGGCACGCCCAGTCGGGAGGAGACTGTCGCACGCTATGTCGAATGGACCGGCTGGCCGGTCCGCAACCTGCGTTACAACGAGATCCTCGCCGCGGTCGCGCTAGCCTGTCCGGTACTGCGTCTGCAGACCAAGCTTCTTGCCGACGGGCTGATCACCGAGGACTTCGACCTCGTGGGGTTCTGCGTGGAACGGATCCGGCAACTGCTGTGAGTGGCTATTGCACGGGTGGGTCCGCGGTGATCTCGGCGCGCCGACCCAGGTGCGATTCAGCACGCATCCTTGGAATCATGTGGGGGTAATGCAGCTCGAAAGCCGGCCGCTCGGACCGAATACGGGGCAGCTCGGTGAAGTTGTGCCGCGGCGGCGGGCAAGTGGTCGCCCACTCCAGGGAATTGCTGTAACCCCACGGGTCGTCAACGAGCACCGGCTCGCCGTAACGGTAGCTCTTGAAGATATTCCACGTGAACGGCAGCATCGAAATGCCGAGAATGACTGCGCCGACGGTAGATACGGCGTGCATCGTGGTGAACTGGTCAGTGGGCAGGTAGTCGGCGTAGCGACGCGGCATGCCGGCATCGCCGAGCCAGTGCTGAATCAGGAACGTCGTGTGAAAACCGATGAACGTCAACCAGAAGTGCAGTTTGCCCAATCGCTCGTCGAGCAGCCTGCCGGTCATTTTCGGGAACCAGAAGTACACACCCGCGTAGGTGGCGAACACGATCGTGCCGAACAGCACGTAGTGGAAGTGTGCCACGACGAAATAGCTGTCAGTGACGTGGAAGTCGATGGCCGGGCTGGCCAGTAACACTCCGGACAACCCACCGATGAGAAACGTCAGCAGGAAGCCTACCGAGAACAGCATCGGCGACTCGAAGGTCAACTGTCCCTTCCACATTGTGCCGATCCAGTTGAAGAACTTTATCCCGGTCGGTACCGAGATCAAGAACGTGAAGAACGCAAAGAACGGCAACAGTACCGCGCCGGTGGCGAACATGTGATGGGCCCATACAGTGACCGACAAACCGCCGATGGCGATCGTGGCATAGACCATGGTCGAGTAGCCGAACAGCGGCTTGCGGCTGAACACCGGAATCACTTCCGTGACGATTCCGAAGAACGGCAGCGCGACGATGTAGACCTCCGGGTGGCCGAAGAACCAGAACAGGTGCTGCCAAAGAATCACCCCGCCGTTGGCGGGGTCGAAGATGTGGGCCCCTAGATGACGGTCCGCGGCCAACCCGAACAGCGCCGCGGTCAAAATAGGAAACGCGATCAACGCCAGGATGGCGGTGATCAGAATGTTCCAGGTGAAGATCGGCATCCGGAACATCGTCATACCGGGTGCTCGCATGCACACGATGGTGGTGATCATGTTGACGCCGCCGAGGATCGTGCCGAGGCCGCCGACCGCCAGACCCATCACCCACAGGTCGCTGCCGGGTCCGGGCGAGTGCACTGCATCGCTCAGTGGTGTGTAGGCGGTCCACCCGAAGTCCGGGGCGCCGCCCGGGGTAATGAAACCGGCCATGGTGATCAGTCCGCCGAATAAAAACAACCAGAAGGACAACGCATTCAGTCGGGGGAACGCGACGTCCGGAGCGCCGATCTGGAGCGGCAGCACACAGTTCGCGAATCCGAACACAATCGGTGTGGCATAGAACAGCAACATGATCGTGCCGTGCATGGTGAACAGCTGGTTGTACTGCTCGGTCGACAAGAACTGGAGTCCTGGCGAAGCGAGCTCGGCACGCATGAGCAGCGCCATCAGGCCGCCGGCGAAGAAGAACCCGAAGCAGGCGACGATGTACATGATGCCGATCAGCTTGTGATCCGTCGTCGTCACCAGCTTGTAGATCAGCGTGCCCTTGAGCCCCTGCCGCGGCGGAAACGGACGACGGGCGTTCAGGGGTGCAAGGGATGGCACTTCGGCGGTCATGAGAGATCTCCAGACATCCGAGGTCTGCGTCGTAGTCGCCGTGCCTTCGGGTGAGATCTGACTCGCGGCGTGAGGTCGTTACAGTCATTCTCACCGCGGGCGATGTTCAAACACTGGGTCGCCTCGACCATGCCGACATCCGCAGTCCGCTGGGAAACGAATGCCGCGGGGTGCCGAACGACTCCGACAACCGGTTACGAGAACGGCGTTGACGCTCTAATCGAGTTCGCTGACAAGCGATTCGATTGCCTGCGCGACCCCCGGTGGAAGCTGTTCGTCAGACTCCGCGCGGACGATGATCTCCTCGGTCACGCCGGCGGCTTGCGCCGTTTCCAGCAAGGACAGGTTCGCGTGCCGACGAGCGGAATACAACCGCTGCCCCAGGGTTGCGCTTGGTGCCGCGGCTCCCCGGAGCATCAGTTCGTCGTAACGTACGCGCACCGTGCTGAGGGCTTTGATCAGTGCGGGCGTGACCTTGCTGATGCGGACGGCCCTGGTGGCGACGGCTTCCAGGCTGCGCAAGTCGGACAGCATGACCGCAAGACGTGCGCCGAAGTCAGGATCGTCGGGCGGCGGCAGGGAATCGATCGCGACGTTGAAGCTGTTGGCAGCCGCCACGATCGCCTGAGCGATCAACGGGATCTCATTGTCGCCGGGCGGCGGGTAGGTTTCCTGCTCACCGGGGATGGGGTGCCCGCGCCTTATCCGGCTGATCATCCCCGGCGGCCACGCCAGCACCCCTTCGAGGCGGGCTCGGGTCCGTTCCCGCGGCCAGCTGCGGCCCTTCTCGAAAGCGATCAGCGCGCCGGCGTTGATGATGCCGTCCGCGGCGAGGCTGCGTTGACTGATGTCGAGTTCGCGTCGTCGTGCCGCAGCGGCCGCGCCGGCCCGGGCAACGCCCGGATCCACCTCGTCAGTCGTTGACTCGGCGTTGGTCATCAGCGGCGATTCCTCGGTTTTTGTGGCGGTGGCGCCGCCGCAATCGTAACCAGAACCGGTGCTGCTGCTACGACTTGACTACGGCTTCATCCGACAGTTTTGCGTACTTTTCCTGCATTTTTATTTTACCGTAGCGGTAACCGTTGCATTGAAACGGTTCGATGCTATAGGCTCGGCTGCATTCGCTGCTACGGATGCGGCGCTCGGACAAGGGCGGTGGAGATGACGTCAACAGGGCCTGACGAACCACCAGTCGGTGCTTGCACGCAAGACCCGGAGAGGTGGGCGACCGCGGCCGACAGTGCGGCGAAGGCGACATGCCGCGCCTGCCCCCGCCGATGGCTGTGCGCACGCGAGGCATGCGAGCTACCGGGCGCGGAAGGACTCTGGGCCGGGATCGTCATCCCGGAGAGCGGCCGGGGGCGCACCTTCGCGTTGCGTCAGCTGCGCTCGCTGGCCGAGCGCCACGGGCAGCGCGTGCGGCCGAACCGGGCGTCACTGTCGGCACAGCCAGCGTGACCGCACGTGGTCTTTGTCGTGGTGGTTGTCTGGCAGGAGTTTTTCGGCGGAATCTTCGGCTCGGCGCTCACACGCCCAGCTCCCAGAATCGGATTCGGTATAGCTCTCGTGCCCGGTCGACAAACCCTCTTCGGCCGTGCAGCACGCAACGATTATCGATTAGCAGGGCATCCCCTCGGTCAAGGCGTAGCACCCGAACCGCCCCGCTGTTTCCTGCGACCGAAGCGAGAAGCAAGGCCGCCCGCGATTGGCGATCGCCGGCACCATCCAGGACCAGGTTGTCCCCTCGCCATCTCACACCACTACCGTCCAGAACCGCGTGGCCCGAGGTTTGACCGCCGCCGAAAGCCTCGGGACGCTTCCATCTCCAGATCGGTGCGCGCAATAGCGCCTCGGTATCCGCGGCCGCCTGAAAGTCACCGAGGTCCGTCTGCAGGTCATCGATGTGTAGAACCAGAGATTCACCGCCTTGGGCCGCGGGTCGCACAACGTAGAGAAGGACAAAGGGTTCAGGTCGATCGTGGTATGTCGAATCAGTGTGCAAGTCTGCCGGCCCTGTACTCATCGAGAACTTGCCGGTAGACCCGCGCGGCCTGACGCACCACACGGCGCTACCTCCGTCGCGCGACGACGGCCGCCCAGCGCAATGAGCAAAGGCAAGAAGGTCCGCGCTGGACGCGAATTCCAGCCTCGCTACAGCGAAGCCCTGCACTTCGCAGGACGCCCTCGCCGCGGCGAACGCGTCGAAGTTTCTCATGATCATCAATATTCGGGGTGCCGCCGGCCCGCGACACGAGCCCGGAAATAGCCTCGCACAATAAGCGGTCTCGCGGCGCTGCACTGACACATTCCGTCGGTCGGCGGTGCACCTAGTCGTCGTCGGGTTGGTTGTCGGGTCGCAGCAGCTGCTCGGGGTGGTGGAGGGTGTTGGTGCGGGGTTGGCCGGTGTCTTGGTGGGGTGGGGGGATCCATTCGGTGTGTCCGTCGGCGCGTTTGCGGGTTGTCCAGCCGCCGGGTTTGAGCAGGCGGTGATGCGGTGCGCAGGCGAAGGTGAGGTTGTCTATGTCGGTGCGCCCGTCATCGGCCCATTCCTCAACGTGATGCACTTCGCACAGGTAGCCCGGGACGTCGCAGCCCGGTGCGGTGCAGCCGCGGTCGGTGGCGTAACTGTTTAGATGGGATACTGGTTGTGCACCGCCGCTTCGGTTCGAGGCATGTCGCCGCGTGTCAGCACGGTGCAAGCGCCGACTGGTTCAATCCCAGTATCGCGCACCAAGCATCACCGCAGGTAGGACCCTATTTTTCGGCCGCGGTGTGGGCGCTGCTGCCAATACGCTGCCAATCCCCTGACGCTGGCGCCGGTTGCCGGTCATCACGGCACGTCCCGAAGCTCGGGGAAGTCCGGTTGGGTGTCATCGCAGCCCAGTTCGCGTGGGAATCGTGCTGGGAGCTCGGCACGACGGTCGCCGCTCAGTTGATGGGATGACCCCGACGCCATGGTCCGCGCTTTCACCACCCACTCGACTTAGGCGCCTATCCGGACAGGTGTTCCGAGATCCACTCTGGACGCATCTGCCGGCCCCGATCCCCATCGTTCCCAGGTCTTGCCGCTTGCATCGGTCCACCGAATGGTCGCCTTCATCCTCGTGCGCGCCGTGATCGTTTGCGGCTCATTGTTTGGACCGCCCCTCACCGCGATGTAGTAGGGATGCGTTTGGCCGTAACTCTCGGGGCGGAACGTAAATAGCGAGAAGTTCCCTGGCGTAGGAATCACCGGGAACGGCCCTAGGGTGGGCTGCAAGTCGTGGCCTTCCACAACCAATCCGACGAACGTTACGTCGACGATGGCCCTTGGACCGTGGTTCGTCACTTGGATCTGCAGCTCCAACGGGTTCTGTGGGCGACGCGGCAAAACAATCACCAGCTTGGCCGCGGCGTCATCTTCGGCGTCCCGCTCTTTCTTGCGTACCTGCCGATCGGTCGTGGCAACCCACACGGCAGCTGCGGCTGCAGCAAAGGCGCCGATAGCGACGAGCGCGTTGACGATGAGGCCGATGTTGACATCGAGCCCGAGCAGCTGCGGCGCGGTGATGAACACGCCAACGAGCACTGCGATTCCCCATACAATGGCCGCCGCTGCAGCCAGGTCGCGATTAGACATGCCCCGTGACCCTAACGGCTGAAGGGGGGTTGTGGTGGCGGGCGGCCGCCGCCGACGGTGGAGTACGACTACGGCCACCCGCCGGGGACCGCTCGAACAGACCCGCTAGGGACGCTACCCGACACCACCGACAATGCAGGGCGGCGAAAACCGTCACAGCCGCAACCGGGGCCTGACCTAACCCCTTCATTTTTACGGTCGATCACGGGCTCAGGTCGATTGGAGTTGGGGTGAAGTCGTTGACAGAGATCCTCACTCCAGGCGTGAATAGATCGCCGTGCATCACAACCGCTGTTGGTGTCGTGCCGACTGGCACGTCGTAAGCCTCAGCGAACGGAGCCCAACTTCCTGGCTGCAATGTGCCTGTTGACGAGTACTCAGACGGTATCGCCGACGCCGCCCCGTAATCGGAGCTGTACTGCCTGCCGGTGTTGTCAATCAATACGTCTGAATTCAGGCGGCCGACGCTCGCGGTTTTGTCGCTGATGTTCTGCACTTTTTCTAGGATCACTAGATATTCGCCGTGGCTGGGTTTCGCATACCCTATTTCCGTGGCGGATCTGATGTCTCGGACGGTGAAGCGTAATCCTCCGTCTATGCCGACGCCATGGTTGTCAACAGGTGGCTGCTGGACCGTCGTTGCCGGGGTTTGTGACGTACTGGTGGCTGGTGTTCCGCCGATCTCTCCGACACCGCATCCAGCCGCGCTGATAGCTGCCAGCGCGATTGCTGATGCAGCCAGTAGCTTTTGAACTTTCTTCACCATCTTTTTTACCCTCTAGTGCTCGTCGGGCGTCAGGTCGTGCTCGGCGCCGCGGCCCAACAACGCGATAAGGCGATAACGCCCGAACGGCATGCCCTCCACCGGCTCACCATACGCAGCCAGCCGCTTCACCGACGGACAAACTAGCTACTGCGGTTATGCCGGTGCAGCCCCGCCCTGGGCCGCCATCCACCTACATGCACGACCTCGGATGCTTGTCGGCTCCATCGCATGCTCATGTGCGTCAGCGGCGCCGACGGGAACAGCCGGTACGTGCCGCGAGGTCTTACGGGTTATAAGTAATCCCGGAGACCATTATTTTGACGTCGGTGAAACCGCGTTGATTGAGCATTTGTCTTACGGCTTCGCTGCGCAACTTCTGATCCAGGCCAGGACCAATCGTCACTGACTTGATAGCCGAGCGTGCCTTGCTAGGGTCAAATGGGAATTCGTGCTGGAGCCTTAAGAATCGGGAGTAAGGAACGAGCCGACCAGCCGGTGTTGTCCTGAACTGGCAATACATAGACGCGGTCGGAGACACGTTTATCGCTCGCCATTCGCATTCAGCTTCAAATGCTGCGTTCTTAAATCGCGCAAGAGTCTCCACACATCCGAACATCGCAAGCCCTGGGTCCGCTTCCAGAATTTCTTTGGCCGCTCCTTCAATGAAACTTTCATCCAACCTGTATCTGACCTTGTGCAGCAGCGCGCCCTGTGTATACGCGAACTCTTCACGACCCGAGGAAAAAGACGGCGCCCACATCTCTTTCAACGCATCCACATAAAACTCAATCGAATAACCCCCGCCGTTCGCGGCATAGCCTTGCCACTGGCTCAGCAGATCTCCATTCTCGCAAAAGCACGCCACGTATGCCGTATGCGTGGATCCCGCTGGCCAGTCGACCGCTGTGTAGTCGCGGTTGCGTAGGTTAAGCACCAACTGGTCGAAATAACTGAGACGATCACCGTCGAAGGCACGGGAGTGACGCTCGATTGCATCAGCCAGCGCATCAGCAGCGAAATCCAATTCTCCCCAATCGTTCAAGTAGCGTGCATCCGTTGCCCAAAGCGAGAACGAGCGATCACGCGGAAGCTCCCTGGCTTCGCTGCTCTGCTCCCAAATGTCGCCAAGACGAACGGCGGCAACTATGCCGACTAAGCCGCCTGCCGTGGTGTAGTGGTGCAGTGTCTCGTCCGCCATAAACATGATCCCCGCTGGCTAGAGCCGCTCTCTCTACAGATGACCCCACCGGTGACTCTATCCGGCAGTCGCGTCAGCGAATTCGGTGACACCCACAGCGGCCAACGCGCATAGCGCGGCCGCCGCCGACACCAGCAGAGCGGCGGCGGCCCGGACCTGCTCGCCGTCGTCGAACGCCAACGCGGTTGTCATCGCTTGGGCCCCTGCTTGATGCTGGCCCTGATCTGCCGCGTCCATTCGGCGTGCCGCCCGACCGCGGCGGCTGCATAAGCATCATCGACCCGCCACCGCAGGCCGGTCCCGTCGACAAGCTCATCAAAATCACGCTGCTCCATCTCGGCGACGTGGTGGTCCTCGATCACCGTCAGCGAATCGTCCGCGCCCAAAAGCCACGCCCGGCCGGCGTCGGGTCCGCCGTCGTCGAAACGGTCACACGGATAGCCGGCATGCTCCAACGCGGCCGCCAGCTGGCCAGAAGAGACCACCACATCGGCGCCGGATTTCAGGAACTCCTCGAACGGGTACCGGTGGCCCTTGATGCGCCAGTGCTGCATGAAATCGTCGTGCTTCGCTATCAGCAGCCCGCGCCACTCCGCGACCTTGCGCCGCGCCCGTTTCGTCACGACGGCCCTCTCCACCTAACATTCGCCGCCGCGCGACCCGCCGTCGAACGACGAACAGGCGACTTACCGGCCGACAACTCCTCCTCGGGCGGCAAAAACTTGATCCGCGCCAACGTTTGCGCGACAAGCCCCGTCAACTGGCGCCACTCGTTAAGCAAAGGATGCGGCGCCGGCTGCCCCATATAGCCAGAAACAACCTTGTCCTGCCCGGCCATCGCCGCCCGCAGTTCACTGCCATGTCTGTGAGCTGGCACGCCGACAACAGGTGCCGCTGCTCAAGCGCCGACAACTCCTGATCCTCCTCCGCGGCGGCGCGGACGATCTGGCGCCACAACGCCCGACCGCCCGCGGCAAGTGCGGCCGGCGGTTTCGGCTCTTCGGCCATCGCTCCCCTCCTTTCACGTTTATGCAGGTCGTGGTTTCAAGCTTTCAGCCCCCGGACGTAGCCGCCCGACTGCTATGCGGTGCTGGCGGAGTCCCGTGGGGGTACCCCCTGGGGTGCTCCGACCTGCGCCTCCGACAGGACTCGAACCTGGACCTAGGGATTAGCGAGAACCCCTATCACGCTAGTTCTGGTCGGTTTGGCTGTGCTATTGAACCACAACGGTTTACGGCGCTACGGCTTCACGATGGTTCCGTCTGTATTGGCCTCAATTACGTTCATAAACAATGAATAAACGATGGATCGCCAGCCCGATCGAACTGTCTCATAAAGAGCCGCGGTTCAAGCGTCCCGGTAGCATGACGCCCGCCACGTCGACCAATGTCCACGCCACCGCAAAGGTGGCAAGATCACTGAATTCTGCTCTCGGTTTGCGAACCCCGCCCAAGCGTCAGGTTCCGCTCGGGAAGTCGCCTGCGCGGCGAGCCCGACGATTGCTTTCTAGGCGAGTGACGATCGTGTAGCCGCGTTGGTGATCCCGACCCGTCGGTGATGGGGCATGCTTCCTGTCGTGGAGAATCTGGAGTCGCTGACCGTCCCTGAGCGAAAGCTGCTAAACGCGATTCGAAGTGGTGAGCCATGCAACTTTCCCGGCGACGACGATGCGGATCAGTCTGAGGTCGACAAGACGGATTGGGGCGATGACCGTCGTATCCGGGCAGCTGTGTTGAAGGCGATACTGTCTGGCGATGGGGAGGCTTGGGGAATCGGCGCCGGCGCGTGGATTGATCTGGGCGGGGCGGTTGTATCTGGCCGTCTTACTGGATTCGACGGGAGTCAGTTGCCGTGGATTCGATTGGAATCCTGCAGGTTCGACGACGGCGTCGACTTCGCAGGGGCGACCTTCACCAGCCTTGCCGAATTCTTTGACGCGACCTTCACCGGCGACACCGCGTTCCGCGGGGCGACCTTCACCGGCGACGCCTTATTCAGCAACGCGACCTTCACCGGCGACACCGAGTTCGACGAGGCGACCTTCGCCGGCCGTGCCTTGTTCGGCGGGGCGACCTTCACCGGCGACGCCTTTTTCAGCCACGCGACCTTCACCGGCGACGCCGATTTCGCCGAGGCGGCCTTCACCGGCGACGCCGGGTTCCGCGGGGCGACCTTCACCGGCGACGCCGTTTTCGACGGGGCGACCTTCACCGGCCGCGCCTTTTTAGGCGACGCGACCTTCACCGGCGAAGCCGCGTTCCGCGGGGCGGCCTTCACCGGCGACGCCGGGTTCGACGGGGCGACCTTCGCAGGCCTTGCCGCCTTCGACCGCGCGCTGGCGCACCGACTGAGTTTTACGAGTGCCGTATTTTCCGCCCCCGACCCAGGGCCGTGGAACGCATCCACGGTTTCACTCGACCGGGCAGTCCTGGCCGTCCGCAGCCGCATCTCGATCACCGCGACGGAGATCGATGCGTCCTGGCTGCAAGCCCGGGAGGGTGCTCACCTAGTGCTTTACTGCCCGCGGGTCGATCTCAGCGATTCCGAATTCTTGCGCCGCAGCATTGTCTCGAGTCCTGCATTTGCGGAGGAGATTCCAGCCCGCAATACACCCGAACCTCCAAGCGGTGATTCACCTCGGGAGCGCGCGCGCGCCGAAGCGGCAGCGGCGGCGAAGGAACTCCGAGACAAGCTGGAAAAGAAGTTGGCGGAAGTACCGCCTCGATGCCGTGTGACCTCGCTGACGCGGGCAAACATCGGCGAACTCGTCCTGTCTGACGTGGTCCTCGATAACTGCGCATTTGCTCGGGCACACGGCCTCGACAAGCTTCGAATCGGACCAGGCTGTTCGTTCCAACCAACGCCGCGCCGGTTGGGGTGGCGACTGTTGGGCCGCCGCCGCATCATCGCCGAGGAACTCCGATGGCGACAAGCACACACTGGCGGCGCCAAGCCCGGGCGCGCAGATTTTCTTTTCCTGCCGGCGCCCGAGATTGCCGAGATCTACCGCGACCTACGCAAGGGGCTAGAGGAGGCCAAGAATGAGCCTGGCGCAGCCGATTTCTACTACGGCGAGATGGAGATGCGCCGACTGGCCGGCCGCAAGCCCACCGGCGGGACCGCAGCTAGTCGACGAGGTGCGCCGTCCTGGGCCGAACGAGCGCTCCTATACGGGTATTGGGCGTTCTCCGGCTACGGTCTGCGAGCGTCACGGGCGCTTACCACTTTTGCGGTCGTGATTGCCGCCGCCGCATTCCTCTACACCCATTCCTTTTTCGCTACCGCGACGCCGCAGGCACCGCAGATTGCAGCGGTCAACCTGACGACCGGAGCTGTCAGTTACAACCAGTCTTGTCAGTCGGCGGCACCCGGGTTCAACCCGACGACTGGAGTTGCCAGTTACAAGCAGCGTTGTCCGCCGACCGGGTTCTGGACTGCGCTGGATTACTCTGCCAGAGAGAGCATCTCGCTCCTTCAAGTGCGCAGCACACCAACTCTTGACACGACGGCTGCTGGCACGCTTCTCGATTTCTTTCTTCGCCTAGCCGGCCCGGTACTCCTCGCCTTCACCGTTCTCGCCTTGCGGGCACGAATCAAACGATGACCCTCTGGGGGTCTCAGCGCTCGCCAGCTCGGCGCGCGGTGCTACACCGCCGTGGACGATGACGAGATCCGGGTGGCGATGATCGCCGCACAGGTGATTGAACTGTGAGCGCGGCACTGGATGGGCATAAACGTGCCGGGTTGAACCCGTGGCTGCAAACCGCGTCGACCGCACAAGTTGAGGACCGGCCTGTACCGGCAATCCAGCGGCCATCAGCCACCGTCGCCCCTGGGTGTCGGACGTCGCGCGTCAAGCCATACTTCGGTCGGTTCGACGCCGCCGCCGGAGATGGACCGCTGAGCTGCCACCCGTGCCGTCTCGCCTATGTTTGTGCTGAGTGCGGTCAGCGCGAGCAGAAGCGCGGGCTTGTCGATGTTCATGGCACGTACCAGCAGGTGGGTGTCGATCTCACGGTCTATGTCGTGATAGAGCCGCTCCGCCGGCGGACTTGCCCACCGAAGGCCGGATTGCTCATGCATTCGTTCTGCGCCGAGCACATGGTGACCATCAGCCGAACACAGCGCCGTGAGTTGCTCGCGGAGAGCCTTCGTGGTTGACGCAACAGCGCCGCCGGATTGGAGCGATGCTGTTGCCTGTTCGCTTCTTTGCGCCGCCGCGTAATTGCTCACAATCGCATTGAAATTCGGGGCGCTGCGGAGCACGGCGACCATCCGCAACACTTCAAATGCCTGCCACGCGTCCTCAATGGGTTCCGTCCCAAGTGTCAGGGCTTCGCGGAGGACGGCTGCAACGTGATCGTAGTGCGCGGCCGCATGGTATCCGAGTACGACGGGATCAAGCACTGTGACCACAGAAGAGGGTCCTGCGCCCGGTCTGGAGCCCCGGAGTGCGAATAGTTTCGCAACGCGTTCGTACTTTTCGTTTGCCACAGCGGCGACCCCGGCGGCGTAGAACAGCATTGATGCAGCGACCACAGGCAGATTGATGAGCGCACCCGCGCCGCCGAGGCGAGCGGGTCGGGCCAGCCGCTCAATCTCCGGCATCCACCACGCATCGGTGTCTTGGGGGCCCCAGAAGGACAGGACCGCGACGCCGCCGAGTGGAACGCGAACGGCCTCGAAGACTTGATCATTGAGGCTGCGCAATTGGGACGTGTCGTTGTAGTTCGACAAGTGGAACGCGGAGAGCGATCGGAGGCGGCTGAATTCGGCGACAACAGTATCGTGCGCCGTGATCGCAGGATTGCGGTGCTCGAGTTCGCGCTTGATTCGGCTCACGGCGACATCGAGTGTCAGCGGGTCGCGTGCCTGCCGGTCAGTCAGGGCCACGACCTGGTCGGACAAGTGCTTGAAGGCTTCATCTGCGGTGGCGGCCAACACAAGGGCGGATTTGTCACGGACCAGACGCCTAGCCACCCGGTTTAATGGCTGCGGCTCGATCCAGCCCATCGTGTAACGCGCCCCGTAGTACCGCCGCACCGCGTTGCGCAGTGCTTTGTCATAGGTCGCGGACCACCCCACAACGATCAACCCGTAGTCCGTGAGAATTTGTGTAAGCAGCTTGGCCATGTCCGGCGAGTACTTGCTCAGCTCTGCCGAAGTGTTCAGCATCGATTCCGGCTCGAGATAGTCGCCGTGAAGGTGAACGATGCACGCTCTCACTGTGTGTAGGGGCGGTAAACCGGCGGCGTCAGCGTCGGTGGAAACGATCGTCGCTTCGATCCCCACTTCGCTGAGTGCACGTTCGAAAAGTCGATCTAAGTTCATCGTCACAACGACGCGGATGACGCCAGCTACCATCAATCGCGCGATGGCGCGGTGTGCCTCTGAAGGGTCCTTTTCCTTGCTTGTCTCGCCGACGGGTGGCTCAAAGTAGCGTTTCAGCAACGCTTGGCGTTCCACCTTGGTCAATCCGAGCCGGGCAACGACGTCGCTATAATCCGGCTTACGACCGTAACGCTCCAAGTACCACGCATCGGCACCTTTGGCCGCGAGTTCGTCAGATGCGTCTTGCGCCTTCGCGATCTGGGAGACCAGATCGACCACGATGTCCCAAGCCGACGGGACGTTCGCCCCCTTCGAGGTCCCCGCGCCAGCTAGCACCGCATACGCGCCCACACTCGAATACAGGGAAAACGCAAGCGGCAAGAACGGATCATCGCTAGCCATAAAACGACCCTAAAGGTCGGCACGGAGGCTGCCGTGACTTTTCGCCGCGCACGCCTGCCGCCCGGGTATCCGCAGAGCGAGGCCAGCGGTCGGCGAGCTAGTGCAGTCGACGTCGGGGCAGTGGATGGTCCGGCCACCGGTGCGCAGTCCTCGCGGCCATCCGTTGCGGCCGGGGCGGTTCCTGGTCGGCAGCATCGCCTGCTCGCGTGGTCGGCACTTGACGTGGTGCTGCGAGTGCGGCGCCGTCACGTACGGCCCGGCTCGCCAAGGGGTGCAGTCTGCTCGATGGGCCAGCGCGGGTGCGATAAACCCGTTGGGGAGCGGCGAGTTTGGGCGCCCCGATCACTGTGGTGCGGCTGCCAGGACGACGTCGCGGAGTTCCTCGCTGCGCGGTCGACTTCGCGCTCGACTTGGAGTCATTCCTCCAGTTTCCTAGCCGTCGTTGGTACAAAGGTAATTACTAGACGCCTCGCTGTGAGTTAGCCCTCGTGAGTTGCCATGGGCCAAACGCGATGCGCAACATGCTGACGTGAAAATTGCTCACCATCGTCATCTACTCGCACTCCCAACGTCGTCAGGGGACGGGAACAAGGCCGGTCTGTGCAGTTCCCCCGACGGCGCCGGCCGCCGGTTCTCGCGCACCGAGGCCAACAAGCAGTTCACCGTCGAAGACCTCGACGAGCGGATGAAGGGCATCGAATACCGCCACGGTGAGACGTGGATTGACGAGATTCCGGACGCGTACAAGAGCATCGACCTCGTCATAGAAGACGGCAAGGATCTACGCCGCGGCCGGGACTTCGCCCGGCAGCGGTGGCCCTTCGGGCAGTTTCACCTCACGAGCGCGGGTGGTTTCGTAGGTTGGGCAGGGTGTCCAGCGACGAGTTCAGCCTGCGGTATTCGGATC
>JAOPWC010000041.1 GCA_025965895.1 Mycobacterium sp. | reverse complement strand
GTCTTGCCGAACACCGCGTGCAGCCGGTACACACACAACCCAGCAATAGCCACCACCACCACGATGAGCAGCGGGATCCAGGCTCGTCTGACAACTCTGATCATCGGAATCCTCGCCACCCGTGGGTCTCCGACCCGGTGATCATTTCCGCGTGGCGGTGACGTACGACGGCGCGGCGAACGCAGACATTGCACCGTCATCGTCGGTCGTGCCTACATCGTTGATCCAGGGCCGCGCCAGCGCGAGCGTCATGGTGCTGTCCTCCTAGTTACATCCAGACACCAGGCTGTCGGCGCTGACCTGATGACGCTGTGCTGCGTGAAGTGCTGCGGTAACCGGCTACGTCTTGCGAACGCGGTGCCCAATCGGCAGTTACCCATCGGCCAGACGCAGATTAACCCAGAAGCTAAAGCCCTGACAAGCCGATCGACAAACTATCACCGGCTGAGAGGCCAACTACTGGACCCCAGCCTCCGGCCCCAGATTGGACCTAATCGGTTATGCTGGACAAGCCGATCGACAAACCGTTTCTGGGAGGCACGACTTGGCGAAGCCGGTGTCACCGCGCGGTTATGCGAGAGAGCGGGTACTCGAGGCCGCTCTGGCGTTATTTGCCGAGCATGGAGTGAATGGCACGTCCCTGCAGACGATCGCGGACCGCCTCGGTGTCAGTAAAGCTGCGGTGTACTACCAATTTCAGTCCAAGGACGAAATCGTCATGGCAGTGGTGCGCCCGGCGTTCGAGGACATGGCGCGCGTCGTGAGGATCGCCGAGGTGCTGCCGTCAAGGGAAGCACGGCGGGAAGTCGCAGTCAGCGGCCTGGTGGAACTCGTCGTCCGTCACCGACGTCTTGCCGCCGTTTTCTACGGCGACCCCGCCGTCGACCACTTGCTTAATGATCATGCGGAGTTCAAGGACGCGGCCGAACGGCTCGTTGCGCTGCTGGCGGGTCCGGAACCCGACATCGCGAGCCGGGTCGCCATCTCGATGGTCATCGCGGGGATTCACCACAGCGCAGCGGACCCTCAATTCAGCGACCTCGACGATGCGGACCTCCATCGCGCACTGCTCGACTGCTCCCAGCGGATCCTGCGGCCCGTTGCGGCGAGCATGTAACCTCCTCGGCCGGAGCCTCGGCAATTCAATCTCGACCGGGCCGGTCTCGATCAGGCAACGTTATGGCCAAGGTACCCGTAGAGGGCTGCAGATTGGGTATTCCCTTGTAGCACAGTGGGGTCGAAGATGGAGGACGACTTCCGTGCGACACGGTGAGCATGCAAATAAGCCACCACGGCCTCCAGCAGAACCTCCATCGATCCGTACCGGTCAGGACAAAACCGCCTGGCGGGGCGTTGGTTGAACCATTGGCTGCGGATCAAACCGCTTCATTGCTCAACCGACACGCCGGCGAGGCTTGCTGCAGCGGGCCAGGCCTCGCTCAAGCTATGGATTTATCACCGACCATGCACCGGGTCGCCCCCAGGATGAAGCCACTCGGCGGTGGTGCCGTCCAGATGCCGTCGATCCTCAGCGCCAAGAGTTCCGTTCTGGCCCGCGTCGCTTCGAGGACGCCGGCGCGACGGCGCGATTCTGCGGCTTCAGCGGCCTGCACTGCCGTTCTTCAGTCCCGCCGCCCCAACCAAAGGCTTGCCTGAGTACTGGATCCCCATTGGACCGCTTCCCGCGCCGCCAAAGGTTGCAACCTAATCTTTGTTTCCGTAGCGTGCGGGGTATCGGGCAGGGCGAACAACTGTGCTCGCGGATGCGGCGTAGACAGTTCTGGAGTGCGCGATTGAACATACGAGGTGCGGGTGGCGTGTGAAGCGGCTCAATGGCATGGACGCCATGCTCCTGTACAGCGAGGCACCGAATGTCCACACGCACACGTTGAAGATCGCGATCATCAATGCCGCGAACCCCGACGTTAAGTCCGGCTTCGAGGCCTTTCAGCAGACCTTCCGGCGGCGGCTACACCTGTTGGAACCGTTGCGCTACAAGCTGGTCGACATTCCGTGGCGGCTCCATCACCCGATGTGGATGGAGAACTGCGAAGTTGATCTCGAATACCACCTGCGACGGGTGCGGGTGCCAAGCCCCGGCGGTCGGCGCGAACTGGACCAGGTGATCGGGGGCGTCGCGAGCACGCCCCTGGATCGCGCCCGGCCGTTATGGGAGTTCCACTTTGCCGAAGGCATGGCCGGTCAGCGATTCGCGATCATCGGAAAGATCCACCACGCCCTGGCTGACGGAGTTGCCTCCGCGAATCTGCTGGCACTCGCAATTGATCTGAGAGGGTCAGCGCAGGATGAACGCAACAGCTACGACATCTGCGAGGAGCCCTCGTCCACAGAGCTGTTGCGCATAGCCGGACGCGACCATGTTCAGCAGGTCGCGCAGCTGCCAGCCGTCATCAAGGATGCGGCTTGTGGTTTCTGGCGGCTGCGTCGACGCTCCCGAGAGCGCGGCGAGCAACCAGATCTTGCACGACCGCTGCACGCGCCACCGACGTTCATCAACCATGTGGTGGCGCCCGTGAGGACATTCGCCACCGCCACGTTATCGCTGGCACAGGTAAAACAGACGTCTCGGCACCTGGGGATCACGATCAATGACATGGTGCTGTCAATGGCGGCCGGAGCGTTGCGCGAGCTGCTGTTGCGCTGCGACGGCGAGGCGGACCGGCCGATCGTCGCCTCAGTGCCAGCGACCACCGACCGGTCACCCCACCGCATCTCCGGAAACGAGTTGAGCGGCATGGCGGTATCGTTGCCCGTGCACGTCGATGATGTTCTCGAACGGGTTCGGCTGACATCATTAGGAACCGCGGTTGCGAAGGAGAACTACGACCTCCTGGGTCCCGAACTCTGGGGCCGTCTGACGACCTACTTGCCCTCCATCGCAGCTCCCTCCGTCTTCAGGTGGCTGGCCAGACGTACGGCAGGCAACAAACTCATGAACATTCCGATTTCCAACGTGGCTGGACCTCACGAGCGCGGCCACTTCGGCGGCGCTGAAGTCAGCGAGATCTATTCCGCTGGTCCGCTAACGCCAGGCTGCGGCATCAACATCACCGTCTGGAGTTATGTCGACCAGCTCAACATCTCGGTGATTGCTGACGATGGCACGTTCAAGGACACTCATGAGGCGACCGCGGCCATGATCCACGCGTTCTCTGAAATCCGCTCCGCTGCTGGGTTTTCCGGCGAGGTGGACAGTGTTCAGACCGCGATGCCGCAAGCAACCACGGTATCGTCCCGCTAACGCGGGCTGTTCACCCTAGCACCGGATATCGGCGCTCACGGGCCAGTTGATCGAGCGCGGACTGCATCACCGAACGGACATGGGCGTCAACTTTGTCCACGTCGGGGGCGTCGCCGAACCGGGCGAGCTCAACAGGTTCCAACACATGGGTAACAATCTTGGTCGGCAAGGGCATGTTGGGCGGCACGACCACACTCAGTCCGAATGGAAAACCCAGGGTAACGGGCAGGATGTCCGATCGGAACCGCTTGAGACCCAACCGTTCCGCCAGCCGCGTGCCACGGGTGAGAAACAGCTGGGTTTCCTGTCCGCCGATTGACACGCTGGGGATGATCGGCACGCCGGCCTCGATCGCGGTCCTGACGTATCCGGTGCGGCCGTTGAAGTCAATGACGTTCTCTCTCAGCGTCGGCCGGTAAGAGTCGTAGATCCCGCCGGGAAACACCAGCACGACGCCTCCGGACTGCAGAGCCGCGGCGGCGGTACCTCGCTTGGCACGGATAACGCCGATGCGGACCTGCCAATCGGCGAGCGGTCCAACGAACAACGCGTCGTGAGCGAGCGTGTAAAGGGGGCGGTCATATCCAAACTTGCGGTAATAGGCTGCGGCGAAGATCAGCACATCAGGGGTCAGCATGCCGCCCGAGTGGTTGGAGACGACCAATGCGCCAGAAGCGGATTGGAGCGATTCCAACCCGCGCACCTCAGTTCGGAACCAGCGCTTGGCTATTGGTTCAACCGCATTGATAAGTTTCCGGGTTAAATCCGGATCCCACTTTTCGATTTTTTGACTTTCGATGTCGTTGTCGCTCATGTTCTCCTCGAGATGGGCTGTGGGTCTGGTCAATGTCTGTTGGTGCGGACATACACGTAGTATCCGAACGGCCGCGCAGTACCGCGCTGCCGTGGGAGGCCCATTGCTGGCGTTCGTCCGCATCGGCACGATCGACGGCGGCGGCTGAACACAGGATGCGTCGATCGGAGGTCTTGGCGAGATCCGCGAGCCGGGCGGCTTCGTTGACCGGGTCACCGATCACTGTGTACTCGTGGCGATTTTCCGCACCGATGTTTCCCGCGAAGACCTGCCCCGCTGACACGCCGATGCCAAAGTCGACCAGCGGCAGCTGGCGCAGGTGATCACCCAAGTTGCGTGCTGTGGCCAGCGCTGCGGACGCCGCTCCGCTTGTTGGCAGGGGCGCCCCGAAGATGGCAAGCGCGGCGTCGCCTTGGAATTTGTTGATCAGTCCGTGCCGCTCGTCGACGGCGTCAACAACGATCCGGAAAAAGTTGTTGAGCACCTCAGCGACTTCTTGCGGCGGACGGCTCGCCGTCAACTGTGTAGAGCCCACCAAATCGATGTAAAGGATTGCCGTCTCCCGGACATCGCCCGACAGCGATACGCCCTCTTCAAGTGCACGGCGGGCAACGTTTGTCCCGACGTGGCGGCCGAACAGGTCGCGCAGCCGCTCGCGTTCGGCGAGGCCGGCGACCATTCGATTGAATCCGCTCTGGAGTCGCCCGATTTCGGAGCGCTCAAGCGCCCCAACGACGGTGTCGAGTCGACCTTGTTCGACCTTGGCCATCGCGTCGACGACCTCGCGGAGCGGATTTGAAATCGACCGCGATGTCAGCATCATCACCGGTAGGCCCAGAAGCACTGCCGCGATTGCCACCACCAGCACGGGAATCTCGACGGATGCGGTCTTCTCGATGATCCAGCCGCTCGCCCGGATGAACACGATCGCCGCAATCGCACCGGAGGGAAGGGCGCTGCACAGGGCCCACATACTGATCAGTCGCGCCAGCACCCCGGGTGCCGTCACGCCCCCCTCAGAAGTCCGCGCGCCAGCGACAAGGATTGGACGGAGAGGTTCCTGGACGAGCAGCAAACCTGTGCCCACCGCCGCGGCTGCGCCGAACAGGACACCCAAGAAGGTCGGCACCGCAATGGCGGCGCCGCCGTCAAGATTCGGCAGAACAAAGATCACGCCACTCACGGCCCAGGTGCCCGAGAGGATCGCTGACTGGCGACTGACCAGTTTCCTCGCCGTGCGGCATTGAGAGGGATCTGGTTCCATCCCCGGAACGAACCACCGCAGTGTCGCAGCGATGTTCATGACGCCGCCCACCGCAACGGCGAGAGTCCCAACGATTATAAGCGTCACCGCGGTTATCACGTTCTTCTCGGTGAAGTACGCGTACGGACCGCTGACGGTGAGACCACCGAGTGGTGCCACGCTAATGAAGGCTGCGGTGACCGCAAGAAGATGCGCGAACGCGAGGCGAACGGCGTATTGAATCGACAACCGCCCAGTGGTCGTAACTGGGTTCAACGGCACCTCGGCCGTCTTGCACAGCGGCACAATTTGCACTGCGTCGGCATTGACCTCGTCGCTCGCCAAAGCTCCTTCTCCGCTCCGCAACCAGTGACCAGTGACCAAATATCTGTTCCACCTTAGAGTCGGGGCTAGCTGCGAGTCAATCGCGTGAGGTCGCCGACACCGTTGCCGGGGTGGATGACACGCAGGTCGATCTGGTCGAAAATTTGCAAACTCTCGAGCCCACCTTGCGGGTGCTGGCCGATGTGGGCCCGGAGATCGACTCCGGCCTCGCGTACGCGACGGTGTTTCCGATCGGCCAGAACCTCATCGACCGCGGCATCCGCGGCGACTACATGAATCTGTGGGTCGTCGTCGACGTGACCCATGCCAGGCTCAAGCGGGGCCTGTTCCTCGGCACCCGCTTCGGCCAGGACCGCATCGAACTGGTGCCCGCCCCGGGGGACCTTCGACGAGTTCTTCACCGCGGCGGCGGAAGCGGCCCTGCGGAGTCCAGGCGACTGGCCGCGGTCGGCGCAGGCCCCACCGCCGCCTGGCGGACGGTTCCCATCGATCTGCGCGATGATTGGCCAACGGCGCTGCGCCACAGCGGTTTCGACAGCACGCGACCGACGGCGTGGAGCGCCGAGGGTCTGTTGCCGTTCATGCCGGGACCAGCTCAAGACGGGTTGTTCACCCATATCGAAATGCTCAGTGCACCCGGGAGTCGAATCGCGGTGGAAATGCTACCGCGCGGATAGCTCACTTGTGGAGTGGATTTCCCGCATGGACCGGCACATGCGGCAAGCCGCCGCCGAACATGGCGGTGAGCTGTTCGCTACCGATGACATCTGGTACGGGGACGAGGACCGAGCCGAACCGGCTGATTGGTTCGTGCGCCGCGGTTGGCGGACACAGTCGGTCGGCGCAGCCGATTATCCTGGGCGCCTTGGTCGTCCGCTCGAATCCGACCAGGAGTCGTTCGCTGCACTGGCAAATTTCGTCGTCGCCGAGCGGGCGTGACGCGCGGGCGATCATTCGCGTTGACGGTGCGGGGATCGCCGTGCAGTCCGGTCTGCATGGTGGCCAGCGACACGTTCGCGAAGGCGATGGAAGCTGAAGCGGCCGTTACCCATCCAAGCCAGGCCGACCGCCGGGGGGTGTCGGCGGAATGCAGCTCGGGTGCGGTCTCGATCAATGGCCAGATGCTGCCCGTGACGCCGCCGATGCCGGACACCCCGCTTCATCACGGGGACCGATCGTGAGGGCGTTGGCCATCGGTCGGGCTCCCTCGGCTGCGGGGACGAGGCGTACCTAATGTTTGATCCGGAAGCTAGCAGCAGCGGACCGACGGGTCAAGGCTGGATGCTACGCGGATGACTCCAGGTCATGAATCGAGTCAAGAAGATCGATACCCAAAAGGCATGGCCGCACACTGCGCACACTGCGCGCGTTCGCGGGAGAAGCTCGCAACCCGAATTGGCCGTTGACAACAAACGTTAGGTTAGTCTGCGTAGACATGACCGGGACGACATCGCCACGTTGGACGGTGGGCCGTGGACGCTGCGGGAGACGGTACTGATGTTCACGCTCAGGTTCGACATGCGTGTCCCCGATTGGGCCGGACCGGCCGCCCCTCTCTGCCCCGCGGCCATCGACATGTGCGCCTGGCCAGAGACGCGGGGGGCGGTCGTCGCGGTGCTCTCGGAGCACCATGGCGCTGACGATGGCCATCTGCCCGTCCCGCTGATCCTGGCATCGGCAATCGCCGCCAGGACTTCGGGGTTGGCGATACTTTTGGCCGCAGTGCCGATTCCGCTGTGGGATCCCGTCCGGCTCGCTGAAGAGATGAGCGTCTTGGATCTGATCAGCAACGGTCGCGTGTCCTATGCGTTCGGCGTCGGGCACCGGGGTGAGGAGTATGACCACTTCGGCATCGACATGGGGACACGCGGCCGCGTGGCCGACGAGGTGTTGGCCGTGCTTGGACCACTGGTGCACGGTGAATCCGTCGAATACCGGGGGCGCCGGGTCCGGGTCACCCCGCGGTGCGCGTCGGCCGGTGGACCCCTCGTGATGATCGTCGGGCGGCAGCAGGGCCGCCGCCCGACGCGCTGCTACGTATGGGCTTGGGTTCATCTCGCAAACCGACTCGCCTGGCCTCAAGGAGTTCTACGAATCGCAATGCCGCGCCCACGGCCACGAGCCCGGAGTAGTTCAGTTTCCCGTTCCGGGCGCTCCCACAGCAGTTTTCGTGGCCGACGACGTCGACGAGGCATGGGATGTCCTGGGCCCCCACCTGTTGCACGACGCCGTGACGGCGGCGTCCTACCGGCCCCACGACAACTCGGTCGCCAGCATCACGCGGGCCGACAGCGCGACCGCACTGCGCGAGGCGAACGGCCCGTACCGCATTCTCACGCCCGCAGAGCCCACCGACTACGTGCGCAGTGGGCGGCCGCTGCCCCTGCACCCGCTTTGTGGTGGCCTGCCCCCCGACATCGCCTGGCGATACCTAGAGCTTGCCGCGGCCGCCGCCGAGCCGGCCCAGCTGTCCCACGGCTCGTCCTGACCCCTGATGAGCCGCTGCAAATATCACCTGAGGAGAGTGTTCAGTGTCTACGCCCGCCCGTACCGTCGTGTGGTCCACCGGAGGAGTCGGCGCCATCGCGGTCGATGCCATCAGGCGTCGACCGGATCTGGAACTGGTTGGGGTATGGGTTCATTCGCCTGAGAAGGCCGGTAAGGACGCCGGCGAGCTGACCGGCGGTGCCCCAATGGGGGTTGCGGCCACCAATGACGCCGATGCGCTCATCGCGTTGGCGCCCGACTGCGTGGTGTACGCCGCGAGTGGTCCGGAACGCGACGCGGGCGCGGTGCCCGACTACGTGCGGCTCTTGGAGGCGGGGATCAACGTCGTGTCGACGTCGTCGACCAGTCTGGTGCATCCGCCGTCGTACTTTGCACCGGATTGGCGCGACCAGCTCGAGGCGGCAGCCAAGGCCGGCAACGCGTCGTTCTACGTCTCTGGCATCTTTCCCGGCTTCGCCTCCGACCAGCTCGCGCTGCTGATGACGACGCAATCAAAGAAGATCCGCAGCATCACGGTCAGCGAGGTCGCGCTGAATGATCACTACCCGGTCGCCGACGTGATGATGGACGGAATGGGCTTCGGTCGCCCGCTGGACTTCGAACCGATGCTCAAGACACCGGGTTTCATCGAGATGGCCTGGAAGGCACCGATATACCTCATCGCGGAGGGCCTCGGCGCCGAGGTGGAGGAGGTGCGGGGCTCCCTGGACCGCGCATTGTCTGATCGGGACGTCAAGGTGGCATTCGGCACGATCGACGCAGGCACCTGCGGTGCCGTGCGTACCCGCGCGGCGGGCGTGGTCGGCGGCCGGGAGGCCATCGTGATCGAGCACATCATCCGGATGGCCCGCGACGTCGCGCCGGACTGGCCGACCTCGGAATTCGACGCGACCTACCGTGTCGACATCGACGGCGATCCCGACATCCACTGTGCAATGACGCTCGGGGAGGCCGAAGGCCACGCTGCGGGTCACGCCGCCATGGCAGCCACGGCCATGCGGGTCGTCAACGCGATCCCGTTCGTCGTCGACGCGGCCTCGGGGCTGCTCAGCTCGCTGGACATCCCGACGACCCTGCCGCGGCACGTATTTGACTGAGCAACGCGGCCCCGCCGCGTGGCGCGGCCGCCGAGCTCGCGGCCCCCGGCGGCGGTCGGCTATGCCAGTTGGACCCGGCCGGTGATGAGGTCCATGATCGGCTTGCCAGGCGCAAACGACCCGGTAAGCGAGGACATCGCATGCCCGCTGTCGACAATCAGCGTGATCCCGTTGATGCCGCTGGCGGCGGCGCTGTTGAGAAGGATCATCGCATTGCCGATCTGCTCGGGTTGCAGCAGCGAGCTGCCGGTGCTGTCGCGGTAATCCTGCGCGAAGGCCAGCCACAGGTCGGCATTCGCCCGGCCCAGGGGAGTGTCGGTGGGACCGGGGCAGACCGCGTTGATCCGCACACCCTTCTTCAGGAAGTGGTAGCCCTGCCAGGCGACGTAGGCGTTAATCGCCTGCTTGCTGAATCCGTAGTGGATGAAGCCGTCGGCCTCGCGCGATGTGATCCAATCGTTAGCAGAGCGGTAATCGGGTGTCGACAGAAACTCCTGGACGCGGTTGAGGTCGTTCTCCCAGCCCATCCCGGCAACCGACGATATGAAGCACACCGCCGAGCCGGCGCGCAGCACATCGTCAGACATCAGGCGCTCGATCAGGTGGCGGTGTCCGATGAAGTTGACCCGCATGAGGTCCGGGCCATCGGCGATCCCGGCGGCCGCGAACACCGCGTCGACCGGACCGTCCAGTTCGTCGATCGCGTGGTCAATGGAGTCCTTGTCGCGCAGGTCCATCGTGATGACGCGGTCGGCGTTGTAGTCGACTGGCGCGTAATCCATCACGGTGACGTGCGCTCCGAGCACCCGCGCCGTCTTGGCTGCGGCCCCGCCCATGCCGGTCGCGCCACCGACGACCAATGCCCGCTTTCCGTCGTAGCCGAGCAGCTCCGCAGCCGTCATCTTTCCCCTTCGCCATGGTCGAATGAAACGTCGGCGCCACTGTAACTGGACCATATGTTAGGTTCAATAGCCTCCGGAACAACATTTGCCGGCCGCGGCGAGATCCATCTGCAATGCTTGGTTGACGTCAAGCCGGGCCCCGACGTAGCGTACGTGGGACAAACATTAGGTGCCGAGGAGCTGCCCTGTACACGCTGCGCTTCGACATGCGCGCTCCGGCATCGGGGACGCCCCGGCTGCCCTGTATGCCGCGGCGCCCGAGATGTGCGCATGGGCCGAGGATCGCGCCTGCATCGCCGCCGTGCTGTGTGAGCATCACGGGTCCGACGACGGCTACCTGCCCTCTCCGCTGATGCTGGCGTCCGCCATCGCGGCGCGCACCCATCATCTGGCGCTGAGCCTGGTGGTGATCCTTCCCTTCTACGAACCCGTTCGCCTCGCCGAGGACATGGCGGTCCTCGACATCCTCAGCGGTGGCCGCGCGTCGTTCGTCCTCGGCCTCGGCTATCGGTCCGAGGAATACGAGCACTTCGGTCTGCCGCTGCGTGATCGGGGGCTGCTCGCCGACGAAAAGATCGGACTGCTGCGCCGACTGCTGGCCGGTGAAACGGTTGTCCACGACGGACGGCGGATCACAGTGACGCCGCGTCCGCAGACCGCCGGCGGGCCGGCGTTGATGTGGGGTGGCGGAAGTCTGGCAGCTGCCCGACGGGCCGGCAGGTATGGACTGGGCCTGCTGGCCAACGCCAGTGTCGCCGGTATGCGCGAAGCGTACGAGTCCGCCTGTCATGAACACAGACATCCGCCCGGGCCAGCACTCCTTCCCGACCGCGACACCCCCTCGGTCTGCTTCGTTGCCGATGACGTGGAGGAGGCCTGGGCGGAGCTCGGCGAGTATCTGTTCCATGACGCGCGGAGCTACGCCGAATGGAACCCCGACAACGAGACGTCGGCCGGCATCTCACGCGCGAAAAGCGTTGCCGAGCTGCGTGACACGTCGACGTCGCACGTGATTATCCCCGTCTGGGAGGCGGTCTCGCGGGTCCGGGGCGGCGAGATGCTCAACCTGGCGCCCTTGTGCGGCGGGTTGCCGCCGGAGATCGCATGGCCCTACCTGAAGCGCAGAGTCGGCGGTGTTTGAGGCCATGCTCGAGGGGTGGGCGCTGCAGCAGCGGACCCGATTCCTCAAGGCAGAGACGATCAGTTCGCGGCTGAGGTTGGCGCGGCGGGTCACTGCGTTCGTCAACGAGTATCCGTGGGAATGGCAGTCCGCCGATGTCGAGGCGTTCATCGACAGTTGCCGGAACAGGGACGAGGCGATCGTGGTGTCGACCGCGCGGCTGTACGAGACGACGCTGCGAATGTTCCTGCAGTACGTGAGCGACCCACGCTACGGCTGGACCGGCGAATGCCTGCAACGGTTCGGTGTGGCGCCGTCGCAGGTTCTGCACGAGTGGAACACCATCGTGCACGTCACCGAGTACGAAGGGGACCCGCGCCGGCGTCCGCTGACCTACGACGAGATCCAGGCTCTGTTCGACGCCGCCGACGGCCGCGTCGAGGAAATCCGTGTTCGCCGATGCAAGGGAGCGCTGGCGGCGATGCGCGATGCAGCCCTGCTGAAAACGATCTATGCCTTCGGACTACGACGCCGCGAAGCCTGGGGGCTGGACCTTGCTGATCTGCGGCACAACCCGAAAGTGCCTGCGTTCGGACGCTACGGCGGTGTGTTCGTCCGCTGGGGCAAATCCTCGCGGGGCGGTCAACCGAAACGGCACACGGTGCTCACGGTTCCAGAAATGGATTGGATCGTCCCGGTCCTCAAGCAGTGGCGCGACGAGATCCGGCCCGCTTTCGGCGCCGGTGCCCATCCGGCGCTGTGGGTCACCGAGCGGGCGAGCCGCATCTCCATGCGGCGCATCGACGAAGCATTCACCACCGTACGGGATACCGCCAAGCTGGACCCCTCACTGAATCTGCATTGCCTGCGCCACTCGTTGGTCACGCACCTGATCGAATTCGACTACCCGGAGAAGTTCGTCTCCACGCAGGTCGGGCACACCTACGTCGCCACGACGGGGATCTACACCAACCCTCGGAAATTGCATCAGATGGGTGACGAACTGCAGGTCGCCTGATACGTGTACGTCGCGAAGTTGGCGCAATGGTGTCGGCGCGGAGTGGGGGCGTCGTGAGCTGGTCGATGCGATCCGCGCCCGGCCGGCGAAAGAGTTTGCGTCATCGGGTTTGACGGCTACTCGATCGCGGTGACGCCGCCGACATCACCTGAGTTCGCTGATTCCCGGTGCCACAACGGAGTTCGTCTGAGGAAGCTTCTAAACCGCGGTCGCTGGCGGATAGCGGTACCGAACTGCCTGTGCGTCACCGAGTCGTTTCGCGCGTCGTCGCAGCTGGCTGACGGCGCTGGCGGCGGCGCAGGTTGGCGGACGCGACGCGGTACATGAAGGAGGGGTGCAGCAGGCGCATCGGGGGTCGGTAAGGGCGTTGACTCTGAAGAACCGTTCGACGATGAAGGCGATGTTGCGGTGGCCCGGCAACCGAGCAAACCATTTGGCCGAGCGAGGTTCGGTGTTCTCATATCTTGCGGATTCCCCGCAGGATCCTCGTGAAGGGCAGCGTGGCCGTTAGGCCCCGGCTCAGCTTCGCCTGCACGACACTGATGTTGCACAGCACGGGGTAGCGCACGCCGTGGTCGCGCCACACGGCTAGCCGGTCGATGACCTCGTCGGGCGTTCCGGTCAGAACAAATTGCCTGATGAGGGATATTGGCGCCGCGGCGGCGTGAGCCAGCGCAGTCTGCTCATCGAACGCTTGCGGCAGAATGTCTTGAAAGCCGCCGAAGTTCTCGCCGAGTGGGTGCTGCACGCCGTGCTCGGCCCACGCCCAGGCCGGAATGTTGAGGGCGAAAGCCCGTATCAGCACGGAGTCCAAGGCTTCTTCGACTTCTCCTGAGCTCCGCCCGGTCACGACGAACTGCGTATTCGCCGCAATGATGCAGTGCGGGTCGCGGTTTGCGTTGTCGGCGGCCGCCTGGACCTGCTGCAACCCATCTGCGTACTGTTCTGGGCTGAAGATTCCCACCGGGAACCACGCATCGGCGTAGCGACCCGTCGCGCGCAGCATCCGCGGTCCGTGCGAGGCGATCCAGATCTCGGGCCACGTGCCCTTGTACGGCGGCAACGTGAAGGAGGCGTTGTGCAGGGGGAACCATTCTGAATCGCGGTCCACCAGCTGCCCGTTCGAGTTCCACAGCGCCCGGATGGTTGCTAGGGCTTCTTCGAATCGCGCCACCGGCTTGGACCAGTCCACCCCGTACGGCTCGTTGCCTTCGCGTTCCCCGGTTCCGATCCCCAGAATTGTCCGGCCTCGGGTCATCAGGTGCAGCGTCGCCGCGGCCTGCGCCGTGACGGCTGGATTCCGCCGTCCGGTGTCGGTCACGCAGGTGCCCAAGCGTGTCCGGTTGAATCGGTGGCGTCCG
>JAOPWC010000186.1 GCA_025965895.1 Mycobacterium sp. | reverse complement strand
CCGGCAACTGCGCCTCGGCCACCGTGCTGCTCGTGCTCGAAAACATCCTGCGCGTCGACAAACCCCGCCACGGCGAGTACGGGGTCCTGTTGGCGTTCGGTCCAGGACTCACCATCGAAGGCGCAGTAATGCGCTTTTGAACCAGAGGGGCTGACAATGGCAATTACTGACGTTCCGACGTTCGCGCATCTGACCGACGCCGACATCGAAAGTCTGGCAATCGAACTCGACGCGATCCGCCAGGACATCGAAGAGTGCCGTGGCGAGCGCGATGCGCACTATATCCGCCGGGTCATCGCCGCTCAACGTGCCCTCGAGGTGACCGGTCGCGTCATGCTGGCGGCAAGTTCGCGACGCTCCGCCTGGTGGGCCGGCGCGGCAACATTGGCCGTGGCCAAGATCGTCGAGAACATGGAAATCGGCCACAACGTCATGCACGGCCAGTGGGATTGGATGAACGATCCCGAAATTCACTCGTCGACGTGGGAGTGGGACACCTGCGGGGCTGCCAAGCATTGGAAGTTCACCCACAATTTCGTCCACCACAAGTACACCAACATCCTCGGTATGGATGACGACTTGGGCTTCAGCTTGTTGCGGGTGAGCCGAGATCAGCATTGGCAGCCGTTCAATCTCGGAAACCTGCTGTTCAACACCATCCTTGCGCTCGGGTTCGAATGGGGAGTCGGCTTGCAATACCTCGAGATTGACAAGGTCTTCAGGGGCCGGGACGACCGGGCAGCCACGCAGGCGCGGCTGCGGGAGTTCGCGAGTAAGGCGGCCCGGCAGGTGTTCAAGGACTATGTTGCGTTCCCCGCGCTGACGTCGCTGTCGCCGGGCGCCAAGTACAGGTCTACGTTGACGGCCAACGCCGTGGCCAACGTTATCCGCAATGTGTGGTCCAACGCGGTGATCTTCTGCGGCCATTTTCCCGACGGCGCAGAGAAATTCACCACGACCGACATGCTGGGCGAGACGAAGGGTCAGTGGTACCTGCGGCAGATGCTGGGCAGCGCCAATTTCAAGGCCGGCCCGACGATGCGGTTGATGAGCGGCAACCTGTGCCACCAGATCGAGCATCACCTGTATCCGGACCTGCCGAGCAACCGGCTCTACGAGATCTCGTTGCGGGTCAAGCAAGTCTGCGACAAGTACGATCTCACGTATACGACGGGCTCGTTCCTGCTGCAGTACGGCAAGACCTGGCGGACCATCGCCAAGCTGTCGCTGCCGGATAAGTACCTGCGCGACACCGCGGACGACGCGCCGGAGACCCGTAGCGAGCGGATGTTCACCGAGCTGGAACCTGGGTTCGATGCCACGGATCCGGCACCTGGCCGTCGTGATGGCTTGAAGACCGCGATCGCCGCCGTCCGGCAGTGGCGCCGGGTCAAGCACGGAAGAGATCGACTTCATCGGGCAACTCCCGACGAGAACAGGGCCGCCTTTGCGCCCGGCACTCCTGACGAGCACATCAGCGGCGGCTGCGCGGCTGAGACGGGCAATGTTGATCTCGACGTTGTACTCGCGCCCGCGGTTTCCTCCGCTTAGACCGCGCCGCTACTCGGCTCCCGTCGCAGAGGCTATCGGAGGTCGATCCTCCGTTACCAACACCCGGTGACGGCCGCCCTCGGAGATACCGATCGAGGCGTGCAGCCGCGCAAGCGGTTTCGGGGCCCACCAGTTGAACCGTCCCATCACGTGCATGAACGCCGGAACCAGCAGCATCCGCACCAGCGTCGCGTCGGCCAGCACTGCCAGCGTGAGGCCTAGGCCGAACATCCGCATGAACGACACATGCGCGGCGATCAACGCGGCGAACGAAATCGACATGATCAGCGCCGCGGCGGTGATTACCCGCGCCGTGTGGGCAACCCCCAGCGCAACGCTCCTGTCGTTGTCGTGCGGCGTGGACGAAAGCCAGTACTCCCGGATCCGGGACACCAGGAACACCTCATAGTCCATCGACAGCCCGAACGCGATGCAGAACAAGAGCACCGGGACGTTGATTACCAACGTGCCGGTGGGCGTGGTTCCGAGTGCCCCGAGGTGGCCCTCCTGGAAGATCCACACTATCGCGCCGAAAGCGGCGGTCAACGATAAGACGTTGAGAGCCAACGCTTTCAGTGGCAACACGACGCTGCCGGTCAACAGGAACAACAACACGAACGTGATCGCCGCAATGATCGTGAGCACGATGGGCAGCCGGACAGCCACGGCGTGTGCGGTATCGCGGTTGGTCTGTGCATTACCCGTCATCAGGACCGGCTGGCCGGCAGGGCCGGGAACGGCATGTAACCGGTCGAGCTGGGTCTGCGACACCTGTGAGAACAGCGGCGCCCTGCTCGTCACGGTGAGGAACGCGTTGACTTCCTTCATCGCCGCCGCGGCCAAGGGCGGTCCTGCAGGGGCGCCGTGGACAAACGTGCCCACGGGTGCGGACACCGACGACACGTCGGGAACCCGCGACAGCTCGGTGGCATACCGACCCATCTCTTCGGGTGTGACCCCGACGCTGTCGGGGATGACCACGGTCACATTCGTCGCCAAGTCGTCAGCGAAATCAGTGCGTAGCTGATCCCCTACCTGACGCGAGGAACTCGACGTCGGTAGCACCCGATCGTCGGGCACCCCCCACTTGACGCCGAAGAACGGCAAGCCGAGCGCGACCAGCAGTGCCACGATCGCGAGTCCGATCGGGATGGCATGGCCCATCGCGAATTTGGCCACCCGGTACCAGAACGTCTGCTCTACCGGCCGGGGGGTGGGCTCCGGGCGCCGCAGCAGCCGGCGGATGAGCCGGTGAAGGTCCAAGGCGTCCAATCGTGGGCCGAGCAGTGCGATCGCGGCCGGCGCCACCAGGATCGCGGCGACAGCCGCGAAAGCGACCACCGCGATGCCGGCGTAGGCGAACGACCGCAGGAAATACATCGGAAACAGCACCAACGCGGACATTGACAGCGCGACCGTCAGCGCAGAGAACAGCACAGTCCGGCCGGCCGTGGCCATCGTGCGCACCAGCGCCTTGTTCCGATCGACACCCTCGGCGAGCTCTTCCCGGAACCGGCTGAGGATCAGCAGCGTGTAGTCGATCGCCAGCGCCAGCCCCATTGCGACACACAGGTTGAGCGCGAAGATCGAGACGTCGGTGGCGAACGTGATCGCGCGCAGTACGGCCATCGCGCCGAAGATCGCGAACATGCCGACGGCGACCGGAAGGGCCGCCGCCACCATGCCGCCGAACACCCACACCAAGACCAGGAAGCTCAGCGGGATCGCAATGGCTTCCATGGTTCTCAGATCTTTTTCGGTTTGGAGTTTGATCTGGGTATAGGTCATCGCCTCACCGCCGGCGCGCACGGTCACACCGTCACGGTCATGCACCAGTTCGTTGCTCAGCGCCTCGGCGTGCTTACGCGCGCCGCTCTCGTCGCCGGCAATACCGGCGACGATCAATCCCGTCTTCGCGTCTTTACTGATCAGCGACCGTGCCGCCGGCGGGGGTGCCGTCCACGGCGACACCACCGTGGCCACGTAAGGCGATGACTGAAGGTGCCGCAGGATGTCGGTGCCCACGCCCTGGGCCGCGCTGCTCTGTACCCCGTCGTCGGCGCTGACCGTGATCAGCATCTTCATGGTCCCCTGATCGAACTGGTCAGCCAGCAGACCGGCGGCCTTGGCCGATTCGGCGTCCGGATCAAAGAACCCGGCCGGCGACAGGCTGTTGGCCACCGGTATGCCGAACACTGCCGCGCCCACCATGACTAACAGCGCGATCACGATGATTCGCCGCGGCGCACGAATGGCGAGTCGAGCAATACCGGCTAACACGTCCCCTCCCCCTCTCCCGCATGGTTATACGCGGTAAGTCAAACAAGGGTGCGCGCGCCAGCGCATCGATTTGGTTCAAAAGCGCATTACTGCGCCTTCGATGGTGAGTCCTGGACCGAACGCCAACAGGACCCCGTACTCGCCGTGGCGGGGTTTGTCGACGCGCAGGATGTTTTCGAG
>JAOPWC010000185.1 GCA_025965895.1 Mycobacterium sp. | reverse complement strand
CCGGCAACTGCGCCTCGGCCACCGTGCTGCTCGTGCTCGAAAACATCCTGCGCGTCGACAAACCCCGCCACGGCGAGTACGGGGTCCTGTTGGCGTTCGGTCCAGGACTCACCATCGAAGGCGCAGTGATGCGCTTCTGAACCGGACTGACCCGGAGAGTTGCGCTCGTCGAGGCCCCGCTGCGATGCCTCTGACACCCCACCCCTGTATAGGCGCCCTCCCTGTTAGCGGGTAGGTCCAGCTGCAGCTACCCGGAACCGGCAGAGTGCTGCTGGCGCTGACGACGACACCCGGCCAACCCGCGAGCATCGTTTTGGAAACAGTCGACGTAGTCACAGTGGTGAAGGAGCGGCTGCATGGCCCCGACAAGACCGGGAAAGCTTGGCATGTCCGACGTCATAGTCGTAGGCGGCGGGTCCGCCGGGGCGGTCCTGGCCGATCGGCTCTCGGAGTATCCATCCCGAAATGTCCTCCTGTTGGAGGCCGGAGCGGCGTATCCGCCGGCGGATAACCCCCGGGTGCTTCTTGACCCTGCTCGGGTCGGCGGAGACCAGGAGCACGACTGGGGTTACACAGCCACGGCTGGCCCATTGGCACCGGTCATTCCGGTGCCACGGGGTAAGGCACTTGGTGGCAGTTCGGCGGTCAACGCGACGGTCGCACTTCGCGCGCGCGCCAACGACTTCGACAAGTGGACCGCCCGAGGGATCGAAGGATGGTCGTTCCCCGAGGTTCTCGAGACATACAAGATGCTGGAGAACACGCCAGACGGGGACGATCGTTACCGCGGAAGAACCGGTGTGTTCCCCGTCCGCCAGCGTTCCTACAGCGAGCTCACCCCCTCGCTTCGAGCCTTCATCGACGCCACATCAATCCATCTCGGCTTCGACAGGGTCGACGACCCGAACGGTCCCGTCCAGAACGGGGTATTCCCGTGCCCGCTCAATACCGTGGACAACGTCCGTCAGAGCACAGCGTTGACGTATCTGAGTGAGGACGTTCGTCGTCGGCCAAATCTGTCGATCGTCGGAAACGCTGAGATCGATCGGGTTCTGTTCGACGGCACCAGCGCAAGCGCGGTCGTCACGTCCACCGGAGAGGTCTATCACGCCACCGGGCAAGTCATCCTTTCGGCGGGGACTTACGGAACCCCGGCGATCTTGCTGCGTTCTGGGATCGGACCCGCGGATGAGCTGAGGGATCAAGGCATCGACGTGATTGCCGATCTGCCTGTTGGCAAGCGGCTGCAGGACCACCCTTTCTACTACAACATCTATGCACTGCGGCCGGGCTCACTCGACATGTCGCCCGCCGCGGGCGCCCTGCTGTGGACATCGTCCACCTGGGCACAGGACGGGGAACTGGACCTACACATTTCGGCCACGCACCTCTTCGATCCCGCCGACAGCCCCACCGGAGGCGCGATCGTCCTCGCGATCGCGGTTGTCCAGCCCGATTCCGTTGGGACGCTTCGCCTGAACAAAGAAGATCCCCGCGGCGCGCCCGTCATCGACCTCAACTTCCTCGCCACGGCCCGTGACCGGCGCAGGATGCTCGAGGGAGTCAAGCTCAGCCGCAGCATCGGCCGCGACGACATCTTCGCGCAGTCCTGCGCTTTTGAGATGTTGCCGGGTGACAGCATTCGAGATGACTCCACGCTGCAGACGCTGATCGGGCGGCAGCTCACGTCCTATCAGCACCCCACGTCGACGGCGCCGATGGGGGGTCACGACGACGAGTGGGCGGTCGTCGACGAAACGGGAGCCGTTCGCGGCGTGTCGAATCTGCGCGTCGTCGACGCCTCGATCTTCCCGCAGGTTCCCTCCACCGCTACCAATCTGACCACGATCATGCTCGCGGAGCACATCTACAAGAACGCTCTCGCTGAACAATCACTGTTGGTTCGGCACGCATAGGTCGACCACGCACAGGTCGACCACGCACAAGTAGACACTGTCACGCCCCTGACGACCCAGAGCTTGCACTACCCGGGCGCACCCGAGCGGTTCGACGCTCTCCTGCTGGACCTGCTGAGCCAGCTTCCCGACCGTCCCGGGGTGGCGTCGCGGACCCCAAAACGTGAGGAGCCGACAGTTCGCCGAGGATGTCGCCCCAGCCGTACGCGACGCCGTCACCGCCGAACGGGCACGAGCACGTTGAAGTTGCATCACTGGATGCTTCAAGGCGCCGTCTTCTACCCTGGAAGCGTGCGGCGTGCGTCGTTTGCGGACCTGAACTGTTCGGTCGCCCAGACCCTCGAGGTTGTGGGCGACTGGTGGTCGCTGCTCATTGTGCGCGACGTGTTCTTCGGGGTGACCCGGTTCGACGACATCCAGCGCCGGCTGGGCATCGCCCGCAACACGCTGACTGACCGGCTGGACTGGCTGTGCCATCACGGCGTGCTGGTTCGGGTCCCGTACGGCGATTCGGGCAGCCGCTTCGAATACCGCCTGACGGACAAAGGCCAGGACCTGCAGCCCGTGCTGTTGGCGATGGTGGAGTGGGGCGACAAGTGGGGCGGCGGCACCGCCGACAATCCGCCGCTGCGGCCCACCGACACCAACGGCGACCCGGTCCAGTTGCGGATCGTCAACGCCAGGACGGGCCGCCGCGTCGATGCTGACAGGGTGCGGATGGTGCCGACGGAGGCGGCGACGGACCCGAACATGGTGCCGCGGTCTGGCTACAGCCCGGCTTCGCGGCGGTAACCCTCCAGGCGCTCGGCCAGTTCCCGCGGCCGGCTCAACGCCAGTAGGTGCCCTCCCGGCATCACGTCGACCTCCAGCCCCAGCCGCTCCCGCACCACGCGGCGCTGAAACTCCAGCGGAAACAGCCGATCGTCGGCGCCTTGCAGGAACCGCGTTGGCACCGGCGGCCACTCGCGCAGCGGCCACGGCTCGTCGAACGGAGTGTCGGACTGGCGAGGCTCGGGCGTGCTGAACACGACGCTCTTCACGTTGTCGGGCACGTCGTGGAAGAAGTCCTCGACAGAGTCAAAAGCCTCGAGGCTCAAGCCGATTCGACGTCGATACTCGGCCGAGGCATCCCGCTGGCCGGTGTTGCGCCACCACTGTCCGCCAGTCTCTCCGGCAGCGGGAACCATCGCGTTCACCAGAACGATCAAGTCGGTGTGCCGATCCGCCGCCACCAGCGGGGCGGTGAGCCCGCCCATCGACTGCGCTACCACGATCAGCGCGCCTGACGCATCGGAGGCCGCCTCGCATACTCGGTCGCGGTAGGTGGCCAGTCCCGCGGAGTCCTCCCCGGCCGGCAGATCCACCGCGAACACCTCGTTGCCGGCCGCGCTGAGCAGCGGGGCCACCCAGTGCCAGTACCGCGCGTCGCCGCCCGCGCCGGGGATCAGTACATAGGTCGCCGGCACGTCTACTGGGGCCGCGCCGCGCGTTGCGCCCTCATCTTCGCGAAGCGGTCGGAGAGCCGCCGCATCCGGACCATCTGCACGGCCGAGGGGCTGACGCTGCCCTCGAGGTAAGACACCAATTCCTCCGGCGAGGCCCCTATCCGGGAGGCGAACTCCTGCTGGCCGAGACCCGAGCGGTCGAGGAGCAACTGCACCTGTCTGCCCACCTCCGCGCGTTCGTCGGCCTCCAACTGGTCCCGGCTGCGGGACATGACCTCGCTGAATGCCTTGGTGATGCCTTGGGCCGACGCGCTGTCCAGCACCTCTTCGACCTGCCGCGCGGTGCGGCCATACGGGTCACGCCTGACTGCGGCGACGATGCGCTGCCACACCGTCAGGTCGCCGCTTTCGATTGCCGCCCGGATCGCGGCCGTCGGCCAGAACTCCACCGGCCGGCCGTCGTAGCCCGACAACGGCACCGCCTCGGTAGCACTGGCGAGACGCATGGTGGCCGCGGCGTCGTCGTGTCGCGCGTCCGTAGCCAACGTCACCTCGCCTCCTCCAGCATCGCGACGGCTACCGAAAGGCACCGCTGCGTGACCTCCGACCAGTCGACATCGGCGTCCAGGGCGGACGACGCGTCGTCATCGTCCGACGGCTGCGGATCGGCCAGGCGCCGGACGAGTTGAGTGGCAACCCACTGTCTCCTGGACTGTTGACCACAGTAATACTGATCCATCCCGGCCAGAACCGCAGCCGCTGTCGGCATATCCATCGCGTCGACTAATTCGGCAAACTCGGCATAGTCGCGGCTGCTGTTGCGGCACAGCAGCAGATAGCTCTTCATCCGCAGGGTTTCGGCGCCGGTCGGGATCTGCAGTCGGTCTCCCGTCGGCAACTGAATGTTCGCGGTCTCCACCGGGCTGCGGCGCTCGACCGGGGCGAACGGGTCGGTCGCGTCGACCTCGAGCGCGTCAAGTGCCACCGACAGCCGGCCCCGCCACATCGTGACCGGGTGCACGCCGCGTCCGGCCCACGGCATCGGCCGCCGGGCGCCGTCGCGGTAGCCGCGGCCGTTCACGACATGACCGTTGTTCCTGATCGGGGGGGAGGCGCCGCCGGGCTGTTCGCCGGTGCGGGTGCAGCCGCTGAACGCCAACGGGTCGGCCACCGTGATAGCGTCGGGTGCAAGGTTTTTCAGCCTCGCCGCCGACTTCACCACCATTCGGACATCGGAGCCGGGAGCGATGATCGAGGAGATGTCGTCGGGGATGACGACCACGTCGCCGATATCGACCTTCGGCAGCGGCTTCTCGAAGTCGACCGACGGCAGGATGCGGTCAAGCCAGCTCGGCAGCCACCAGTTCCACTGGTCGAACATCGCCATCAGCGCCGGCACGAGCACCAGCCGCACCACGGTGGCGTCCACCGCGATCGCCACCGCGCACGCCACCCCCAACTCGGCGACGAGCGGCATGCCGGCAAACGCAAAACCGATGTAGACCGCGATCATGATCAGCGCCGCGCTGGTGATGGTGCGCGCGCTGGTGGACACCCCCCAGGAGACCGCGTCGCGAGTGTTGTTCGTCTGCAGGAAACGTTCCCGTATACGGGTGAGCAGGAAGATTTCATAGTCCATCGACAGGCCGAAGGTGATCGCCAGGACCAGCGGTGGGACGGAGCTGTCGAGAGACGAGAGTGGTTGGAAACCAAGGGCTTTCAGCCAGCCCCATTCGAACACCATCACCAGGCTGCCGTACGCGGCCGCGACCGAGAGCACGGTCATCAGCACGCCCTTGAAGGCGAGGAAAACCGACCGGATCGAGATCAGCAGCATCACGAACGCGACGCACGACACGAACCCGAACACCCACGGCTGCATCTGTGTCACGCGGTCGTCGAAGTCCTTGATCAACGCGGTCGGACCGCCGACGCTGATATGGGTGGCCGCGGCGCCAGGCACCTTGGGCAGGTGCGTGCGCATCCAGCCGGTGGTGTCGCGTGCGGCCATGTCCTCGGGGTCCACGGAGAGCACCGCGGACAGCAGCGCACTCTTGCCGTCGTTGGCGAGCACCGCCGGGGACACGGTGATGATGTTGGGTGCCTGCTGCATTTCGCCGCGCACCGCGTCGACGACTGCCGCGTCCTGCGGGCTGGACGCATTGCCGTCGGGAAATTCGACGAGCACCCGGATCGGGCCCAGCGCCCCGGGGCCCAGTGCTGCCGCCGCTGCGTTGACGCCACCGCGAATCTCGTGAGTCGGCGAGAACTGCCGTTGCATGCTGTTGGACAGCGTCATCGCGTACGTCGGCGCCGCCAGCGAGAGCAGCACCACCGTCGCCGCGAGTGCAGAGGCCCACGGCCGTCGCATCACCCAGCCGATCCAGCGCGACCAGAATCGCGACTGCGTGGCCTCCGGTCGGCGGGACCAGTTCAGCAGCCACGACCGCTTCGCCGCCGCGCGGCCGAACGTCGCCAACACTGCGGGTGTGAGCGTGGTCGATGTCAGCACGGCTACCGCAACCGTCACGATCGCGCCCGTGGCCATCGAGCGCAGCACCGGGGTGTTGATCAGGTAGATGCCGGTCACCGACGCGATGACGGTCAGTCCGGACAGCACTACCGCCAAACCCGAGGTGGCCATGGCCGCATCGGTGGCCTGCTTGGGATCGCGGCCCGCCCGCAACTCTTCGCGATAGCGCATCAGGATGAAAAGCGAGTAGTCGACGGCGAGCGCGATGCCGAACATCGACACGGTCGACGTGACGAACACCGACATCTGGGTGTGCATGGACAGCAGGAAAACAAGGCCCATCGTCACCGCGACAGTGACGATGGCAAGGATCAGCGGCATCGCCGCCGCGGCGAGCGAACCGAACACCGCAAGCAGGACGATCAGGATGATCGGGAGGTTCCACTGCTCGGCCTGGCCGATGTCTTGCTTGGTGCTCGCTTGAGCGGCCGCGCCCAGTGCACCCTGCCCGATCGCATAGAGCTGGACCTTGCCGTTGTCGAGTTGACCCGGTTTGTCGCCGTTGACGCCGATCTTGCTGCGCAGTTGCTTCGCGACGTCGACCGCACCGCTGTTGTGGAAGTCGAGCTTCAACGAGACGACGTAGGGGCGGTCTGGCCGGGGCGGGGGCTGCTGCGGGCTCGGCGCCACGATCACGCTGGGTACCTCGGCGGCCTTGCGTTGCAGCAGTGCGACCGCCTCGGACATGTCGTCGTAGGTGGCGTCGGCCCGGGGTGCGGCGACCAGCGCGAGCGGGGACGCCCCCTGATCGGGGAAGTGGTCTTGCAGCTGGTACTGGACGCGCAGTGACTGCGAGCCCGCGACCTCGAACCCGCCGCCGGTCAATTTGTTCGACTCGTGCAGCGTGAGCAAGAGGGCCGGAACGAGCACAAGCAGCCACGTGAGGAACACCGCCCAGCGATGCCGGCGAAGGCTGCTGCTCAGGCGCATCATGAACTGCTGGATGTCGCTCCCCGCTTTCTCCCTGACCGCCCTTGTGCAGGTGGAGCCTACAACAGCATCGTGTGCGGTGACCCCCGTTGTTACAGCCTCCGACCAGCGGGGGGAGGTGCTCAGTTCGCGCCACTGCGTCATCAAATGGCACCATTGGCCTCGGCCTTTACCCTGCCCTGGGCAGTTAGCCGAAACTCGCCGCCGCCCGCGACCGCGTAAATGTCTGCAAATCGTTAGGAGTTGTCGATGAGAACGACCACCCACAAGACTCTCCGCCGGAGCCTCTACGGCGTATTCGCCGGATGCGCAATCGGCGGGGTCGCAGCGGCCGTGATCGTTGTGCCCTCGGCCATCGCGGCCCCGAACCCGTGCGCTGCCAGTGAGATCGCCCGCACGATCGGCTCGGTGTCCACCAACACCGGCAACTACCTCGACTCGCATCCGGGCACGAACACCGCGCTCACCAACGCGGCCCAGCAGCCGGCGCCGCAGGTAGTGACTTCGCTGAAGACGTACTTCGACGCCAACCCGCAGGCGGGCAAGGACCTGCAGACCATCCAGCAGCCGCTGACCGGCCTGACCGGCCAGTGCAAGTTGCCGGTCAGCGTTCCGCAGGCACTGCAGTTCCTTCAGGCCGCGGCGCAGAACGGGCAATTGCCGGGCGGCGGAGCTCTGCCCGGCGGCCTACCGTCGGCTCTTGGCGCCAGTTCGCCGGCGGCGGGTACCGCGGCCCAGCCGGCCGAGGTGCCCGCCCCGCCCGGACCACCGCCCGGACCCGCCCCGACCATTGCCCGCTAGCAGCGGGTTTACCGTTTCTCAGAATTTGGTCAACGCCAAGGCAAGAAACTCTCCGGGAGATCTGCTTAGCTTCTCTATGTCGATAGCCACAACTGGTTACTGCCCGTCAAGACGCGATGAAGGAGCTCGTCCATGTTGCTCTCAGCCCGTACCGCTCGCCGCGGGACAGCAGCTGCGATCGGTGCTGGTGCGATCGTCGGCGCCCTCGTCGGTGCTGCGCCGTACGCGCTCGCTGCCCCGCCGTCTCCGGCGCCCGCGCCCACGCCTCCGCCGCCTGCCCCGCCGGGCTGCAGCGCCGGCGACCTTGCGCAGGTGTCCGCCGGTGTCTCGGCGGCGACCTCTGTGTACCTGTTCAGCCATCCCGACGCGAACAACTTCTTCACCAGCCTGAAGGGTCGGCCGAAAGCGAACATCCGTGGTGACGTGCAGAACTACCTGACCGCCAACCCGCAGGTCCAGTCCGACCTGCAAGGCATTCGCCAGCCGCTGATCGATTTGAAGAATCGTTGCCAGTAGCAGCTCATTAACAACGTAGTGCGGGTCGGGCAGGAGCTGCCTGTGCAAGAGGGCGCAGGCCGGATGGTGCTGATGGTCGACGACGACCCGGACGTTCGGACCTCGGTGGCCCGCGGATTGCGGCACTGGGGTTTCGACGTCCGGGTTGCGGCTACCGGCAAGGAAGCGCTGCGGCTGTTGTCCAGCGAAAGCCACGACGCGCTGGTTCTCGACGTCCAGATGCCTGAGCTCGACGGGGTCGCGGTGGTGACGGCGTTGCGCGCGCTGGGCAACGACATCCCGATCTGCGTGCTGTCCGCGCGCGATACCGTCAACGACCGGATCGCCGGCCTCGAGGCCGGTGCCGACGACTACCTGACCAAGCCGTTCGATCTCGGCGAGCTGGTGGCCCGTTTGCATGCCCTGCTGCGCCGCTCGTCTCACTCCGAGGAGCACTCCGACGCGATGACGGTCGGGCCGCTGACCATCGACACCGCCCGTCGGCTGGTGTTTGTCGCCGGCGAGCGGGTGGAACTGACCAAGCGCGAATTCGATCTGCTCGCCGTGCTGGCCGAGAACGCCGGCGTGGTGCTGACCCGCCAGCGGCTTCTCGAGCTGGTCTGGGGGTATGACTTCGACGTCGACACCAACGTCGCTGACGTGTTCATCAGCTACTTGCGGCGCAAGCTCGAGCGCGACGGCGTGCCGCGGGTCATCCACACGGTTCGCGGGATCGGTTATGTGCTCCGAGACGAGCCGTGAGGCGATGCGGCGCTGGCTGCGGCGATCGGTGTCGCTGCGTACTCGGGTTGCCATCGCGGCCGCGCTGGCCGCGGCCGCCGTGGTGGCGCTGTTCGCGATCGTGACCTCGGTTCTGCTAGTCAACAACGACGCCACCCAGCTCGACCGCCGGCTCGACTCGATCATCGACACCAGCGTCAATCCGGACCGCAACGCCCAGGAACCGCGCGGCATCCTGACCACGATCAGATCCCGCAGCTCCGGGCAGGTGGTCTACCAGCGGGGCTTCCAGCTACCGCCGCTGCCGGTGGGCACCTCGACCGTGACGGTCGACGGCGTCGACTATCGGGTCCGCACCGTCGAGATGATGCAGCCCGAGGGCGGTGTGCGGGTATCGATCGGCATCAGGGTCGAGAGCATCCTGATGGACCGGGCGAGGATCCCGCTGTATCTGCTGATCGGCGGGTTCGCGGTGCTCGTCGCCGCCGGCCTGGGGTGGTTGCTGGCCGGCCCCGCGATTCGTCCTCTGCGCCGGCTGACCGAGCGCACGCGCACCCTGGGCAAAGGTGACGACAAGATGCCGGAAGTCCACGGCATCCGCGAAGCCGAGGACCTGAGGGAAGCGATGACCGGCATGCTGCAGCGGCTGGCCACCGCCCAGGCCGCCACGACGAACTCGCTGCAGGCTGCCCAGGACTTCGCCGCGAACGCGGCGCACGAGCTGCGCACCCCGCTTACTGCGATGCGGGCCGACTTGGACACCCTGCGCATCCACAACCTGCCGGACGAGGAACGCGACGAGGTCGTGGCCGACCTGTCGCGCGCGCAGCGGCGGGTCGAGGCCATCATCACTGCGCTGGGTCAGCTGGCGTCGGGGCAACTCGCCAAGGCGGAGGACCGGGAGGCGATCGACGTCGCGGACCTGCTGGAGCGGGTCGCGCGCGAGAACATACGGCCGTCGTCGCCGGTGGAGATCGAGGTCAAGGCCGACGACGCCGGCGTCATCGAGGGTTGGCCGGGCGGCCTGCGCCTGGCCGTCGACAACTTGGTGCGCAACGCGATCACCCATGGCGGCGCGACCCGAATCGTGCTGACCGCTGACCGCCGCGAGCATCAGATGGCCATCACCGTGGACGACAACGGCCGCGGCCTGCCCGCCGAGGAGCACCGCAACGTGCTTGGCCGCTTCGCCCGCGGCAGCAACGCCGCACCAGGGGGATCTGGTCTCGGGCTGGCGTTGGTTGCGCAGCAGGCGGCGTTGCACCAGGGCACCATCGAGCTCTCCGACGGTCCGCTGGGCGGCCTGCGGGCGACGCTGACCGTGTCGACCGAGATTTAACCGCGGCGGGCAATCACCAGGGCGGCCACGGCGCGCCAGCCGAGAAGCAGCACCGCGGTCACCACCGACGCGACGACAATGAAGCTGGCCGCGACGCCTTGAGAACTGACCTTGCGCAGGACCATTCCCACCGCGACGGTGCACAGCCACACCACGATGCCGGTCGGTGCGACGGCCGTCGGACGAGCCCAGCCCCGTGACAGCAGCCAGCCCACACCGGCACCGGCCAGGAACGGCCACGCCGTCTCGGCCACACCCGCGGCGGTCAATCCCTCGGCATGACTGCGCCGACCCACAGCGCAGAACAGCAGCACGCACACCACGTCGGCGACCAGCGCCGTCACCACCTGTCGGGACCGCACGTCGTCACCGCGTCGGGTAGGTCATCACGTCGCGGTCGAGCGGCATCACGTTGGTCTGGTCGCCCCCCGCGAAGCCCGGCTGCAGCACCACCGGGCCGCCCATGTCGGCGAGCTGGTTCAGCGCGTCGTCGGACGCGATCCGGGAGTCGAGCCGAAACCTGTCAAGCACGTACGGTAACCCGTTGGAGCGCAAGGGATCCTGAGTGCTCATCAACTGGAAGTGAAGATGCGGAGCGCTGGTGTTGCCGCTGTTGCCCAGCGAGCCGATGGTCTGCCCGCTGCTGAGTTTGTCGCCGACCTTCACTCTGACGCTGCCGAGCTTGAGGTGCGCATAGAACGCGTAGTTGCCGCCACCGATGTCCTGCACGATGTGATTTCCGCCGTATTGGTCGAGCGGCAGACCGGTCGGATTGGCGCCCGGTACCTGCTCGGGCAGGTTGTCCACCGCCGCGACGACCGGTCCGTCGGCGACGGCGTGGATGTCGGCGCCGAAGTCCGGGTAGGTCTCGAGTTTTGTCTTGTCGCCGGTGAACAATCGGCCGTCCGGGGTGAGCTGAAGGTAGTCGATCGCGAACCGTTCAGGAGCCCACAGCTGCCCGTTGAGCGGATTGACGGCCATCCGGTGCGCGCTCATGTCGCAGCAACTGCCGCCGTCCACCCAACTCGGGCCGCTCAGCGGTGGCGAGATCGTCACCGGCTTGTGGCTGGTGTCCACCGTCGTCGGCGCGATGGTCTCGGCGATCGTCGCGGGGATCAGCGGCGGCTGCGGCTGCGGCACGGTCACCCCGATCGTGTGGGTGATGTCGCCGGGAGCGCCTGAGGCCTCGTCGACCGCCACGTCGAGCCATACCAGCCCCGTCTGCGATGGACCGAGTTTGTTCGTCGGGGTGGAACCGCCCATCGGCCGCATCCAGTACGCCAGCCCGTCACCCGACACGGAGAGCAGCGTCTTGTCGCCGGCGACCGCCGCCAGGGACGTGAGCGTGACCTCTTGCTGCAGCGTGTTGGTCAGCTCGAGCTCGTAGGCCAAGTGCACCTTGCCGTCCGTCGCGGCGACCGGGATGGGCGGTGCCAGCACCGAGCCGACGACCGGCGTCACCACCGTCTGGCCGGGCGGCACCGGCGCCGGTGGGCTCGAGGTCGCCGACGGCTGGGGAGTGGCGATCACGGTCCGCGGAGTCGTCGACGGTGGCGACTCCATTCCGGTCGCGCACGAGGAGAGCGTCAGGGCTGCGACCGCGCAGGCTGCGATCACTGAAAAGCGCGGCTGCATGCGTGATTCAACCATGCCCGGGGGTCACCCGACTCGGCGTTACGGATCGTCGGGGCCGCGATCGGCGTCGGGGCCGCGACCGTCTTGGGCGCCGTCGCCGGGTTTGGGTTCGGCGTCGATGCCGCCGCGTTCCGCCGCGTCGGGGTCGATCTGGCTCTCGGTGCGGAACAGGAAGAAGAACAGCACCCACCCGATCACCGCGATGAAGATCCAGCTGACCAGTCGGTAGATCAGCATCGCCGAGATCGCGTCGGGCAGGCTCATGCCGCTGGTCACCAGGCCGGGCACCAACACGGCCTCGACGATGAGCAGCCCACCCGGCATCAGCGGGATCGCGCCGACCGCACGTGCGGCCGCATAGGCGACCGTCAGGCCGGCCAGCGACGGGCGTCCACCGGCTGCATAGGACGCGAACAGCAAACATGCCACGTCAGCCACCCAGTTGAACAGCGACCAACCGAACGCCACACCGAGCTCGCGCCGGCTCAGGCTGACCGACTCCAGCTGGCTCAGCGTCTCCCGCCACTTCTCCAGGCCGGTGTCGGCCGGTTTGCCCCGCACCGAGTTGATCCACGAAAGCACCTTCACCCCGATGCCGTCGATCAGCTCCGGCCGCGTCGCGACGGCTTGGGCCAGCAGGGTCAGCGCGACGAAACCGCCGAGCGTGAAAATAAGGGAGAACGGGTTGTTCTTCGCGCCCAGCAGGAAGGCGCCGCCCAAACCGATGACGGCCAGCCCGACCACTTGCAGCGCCCCGGACATCACCAGCTGCCACGACGCGACCACCGGGGTGGCGCCCCAAATGCGTTGCTGGCGATAGATGAACGTGGCCGACAGCACGGGGCCGCCGGGAAGCGTCGTGCTCAGCGCGTTCCCGGCGTAGAACGCCGTCTCAGAGCGCCACTGCTTGACGATCACACCCGCCGAGCGCAGCAGCGTCCGCTGAATCTGGGCGAAGCTGTGCATAGAGGCCAGCGCCGCGCCGATCGCCGCCAGCACCCACCACCAGCGGGCCGCCGACAGGCTGCGCCACGCCTGCGCGAGCTGGTCCCACACCAGCGCGATCTCGGCGGCGAGGACGACCGCGGCGACGCCGAGGACCAGCCACCGTAGCCACCAGTATTTGCCGCGTGACTCTCCCGCCCCGCTGCGGGCGTCGCTTGCCGGCGCGTCTTGGGACACGTGCTACAGGGTAGCCGCGCCCCTCGCAGAGTCCCCGTCCTTGCCATGGGCGCGCCGATTTGCGGGCTACGCTACCGGCATGCCAGCGCCCGAAGACGCCGCCGTCACGCCCCTGGTACGCAAGACCGCCGCGTGGGCGTGGCGTCTGCTGATGATCTTTGCTGCGGTGCTCGCGTTGCTGTGGGTGATCAAGCACCTCGAGCTGATCTTCGTGCCGGTCGCGCTGGCCGGAATGCTGACGGCGTTGCTGTTGCCCGGGGTCGACTGGCTGGACCGGCGCGGCGTGCCGCGCGGTTGGGCGGTGATGCTGCTGCTGCTGTTCGGGCTGGCCGTTCTCGGCGGGATTTTGGCCTTCGTCGTCAGCCAGTTCATCGACGGTTTGCCGGGGTTGATCGATCAGGTCACCCACAGCATCGACAGCGCCCGCAACTGGTTGATCCACGGCCCGGCGCACCTGAGCAAGCAGCAGATCGACAACGCCGGGAACTCGGCGATCAACGCGTTGCGCAACAACCAGGAGAGGCTGACCTCAGGCGCGCTGTCGACCGCCGGCACCATCACCGAGATCGTCACCGGCGCGTTCGTCGTGCTGTTCACGCTGATCTTCTTCCTCTACGGCGGCCGCAACATCTACGAGTTCGTGACGCGGATCTTCCCCAGCGCGGTGCGGGAGAAGGTGCGCGACGCGGGCCGGGCCGGGTTCGGGTCGCTGATCGGCTATGTGCGCGCGACGTTCCTGGTGGCGCTCGTCGACGCGGTCGGTATCGGCACCGGCCTCGCGATCATGGAAGTTCCGCTGGCCCTGCCGTTGGCGTCGCTGGTGTTCCTCGGCGCGTTCATCCCGCTCGTCGGTGCGGTGCTGTCGGGGTTCCTTGCGGTGGTCGTCGCGCTGCTCGCCAAGGGCTTCATCTATGCGTTGATCACGTTCGGGCTGATCATCGCGGTGCAGCAACTGGAGGCGCACGTGCTGCAGCCGGTCGTGATGGGTCGGGCCGTCTCGATCCATCCGCTCGCCGTCGTACTGGGCATCTCCACCGGCGGGGTGCTCGCGGGCATCGTCGGAGCGCTGCTCGCCGTGCCGACCATCGCGTTTCTCAACAGCGCGGTCCGGGTGCTGATGAAACGTCCGGAGGAGACGGGCGAGCCGGGTGAGCGGCCCGAGCCCGACGAGCCGGTGGGCATCAGCGCTGAGCCCGACCGGGTCACGCCGGAAACCGATGCCGGCGCATAGCGAGTTGGAGCGGGGTCAGATCCGGCCTTCGCGACGCAACAGGTCCTGCGCGCTGACGCCCCCGCCTGGCGGGACCTCCCGCTTGCGGGGGAGACGCTGACGCTGTTCGTCCTCGGGCTCCTGGGCGGGCTTGCCGCCCTGACTCGGCAGCTTCTCGGTGGACTCCGGGTCGCTCTTGGGCTTGGCCGGCCGGTGGACCGGGATCGCGGTCGTCTTGTCGGCATCAGCGGGGCCGCCGAAGCCGGCGCTGCGCCGGGCTTGCGGCATCGCGCGGGTGGCGTCGGCCGACGGGCGCTGCGGGGCCGGTGGCGGCGGTGGCGGCGCTGAGGTGTTCCCCGGGTCACCCGCGCCGGTACCCCGCAGTTCGCCGAGCCACGACTCGATCTCGCGCTCCTCTCGCGGCGTCTGAGGCGGAGCAGGACGACTCGTCCGTTGCGTGATCGCCGTGGCGTTGTTGACGACGGCGCGGGCGGCGTTACGCGCGGCCGTGGACAGGCGTGTCGTCGGCGGCTCTGCCGGTGCCTGCCGTGGAGCCGGCATCCGCGTGGTGCCGGCCACTGACGGCTCCTGCGAAGCCGGAATGCGACGGGGCGCGGCGCGCAGCGCTCCTGGCCGCGACGAGCCCTCGACAGCCGGGTGCGTCGGGTCGTGAGGCGGCGCCGACGGTGCCGCCGGAGCGCCCGCACCCACCAGAGCCGGCTCTTGCGCCCGGACGGTGGGCCGCCTGCGTTCGTCGGGCAGGTGGGTCTCGCCGAGGCCGATGCGGTTCTGCAGCCGCTTCATCCAGCGCGGAGCCCACCAGCAGTCGTCACCCAGCAGCTTCATCACCGACGGCACCAGGAACATCCGGACCACGGTCGCGTCCAGCAGCAGCGCCGCGACCAGTCCGAACGCCAGGTACTTCATCATCACCAGGTCGGAGAAGATGAACGCGCCGCCGACGACCATCAGGATCAAGGCTGCTGCGGTGATGATGCGTCCGGTGGCCGCCGTGCCGAGCCGGATGGCCTCGGCAGTCGACATGCCGCGTTCGCGGGCTTCCACCATCCGGGAGACGAGGAACACCTCGTAGTCGGTCGACAACCCGTAGATCACCGCGATGATCAGGCCGATCACCGGGGCGGTCAACGGGGTCGGCGTGAAATTCAGCCAGGTCGACAAGTGACCGTCGACGAAGATCCACGTGAGCACGCCCAGCGTCGAGCCCAGCGTCAGCGCGCTCATCACCGCGGCCTTGATCGGCAGCACCAACGACCCGAATGCCAGGAACATCAGGATCGTCGTCGTGGAGATCAGGATCACCACCATCAGCGGCATGTGCGTGAAGATGCTGTGGATCGAGTCCTGCTCCAACGCCGGTGTGCCGCCGACCCATAACGTCACGCCCTTCGGGGGCTGGATCGACCGCAGTTCGGCGATCTTCGCTGTGGCGTTGTTTTGGTTCACCAGGCCGTTCTGCAGGACGGTGACTTTTGGATCGTGGGTGCCCTCGTCGGTGGCCGGTCGCGGTTGCCAGGCGGGATTGGTGAATCCGCTGAGTTGCGAGGCTTTATTGGCGATCTCGTCGATCTGAGGGGGCGTGGCGTTCTGGATGACCAACGTCAGCTGTTGCGTGCGGAAGCCGGGGAACGTCCGGTCGAAATCTTCCTGCGACTGGCGAACAGGGTTGTCGGGCGGCAGATACTTCTCGCTGATGCCCCCGAGTGACAGCTTCCCGAGGGGGACGATCAGCAGGATCAGGATGACGATGATCGGCGCCGCGAACAGGATTGGACGCTTCATCACCCGGTTGACGAGCTTGCCCCAGAAGCCGTTCTCGATCTCTGCGCGGGTCTTGGTCTTCTGCAGGCGGTCCGCCAGCCAATTCAACCACCAGTTGGTGAGTCTCCAGTTGCGCAGGAACGGAACCCGCAGCAGCGTGCGGACACCGAACGCATCGACGTGCCTGCCGAGGATGCCCAGGCAGGCCGGCAGAAGGGTGACCGACAGGATCGCGGAAAACATCACCGCCGCGATGACCGCATAGGTCAGCGACTTGAGGAACCCCTGCGGGAACAGCAGCAGGCCGGCCGCCGCCGCGACGATGATCACCGCCGAGAACGTCACGGTGCGCCCGGCGGTCATCACCGTGCGGCGTACCGCCGTCTCGGTGTCGTAGCCGTCGGCGATCTCCTCGCGGAAGCGGCTGACCACGAACAGGCCGTAGTCGATCGCGATGCCGAGGCCGATCATCGTGACAACGGGTTGGGCGAAGTAGTGCACCGGCCCGAACACCGCGATCAGCCGCAGGATGCCGAGTGAGCCCGCGATGGCCAGACCCCCGACGATCACCGGCAGCCCGGCGGCGATCACGCCGCCGAACACGAAGAACAGCACCACTGCCACCAACGGCAGCGCCAGCACCTCCATGCGTAGCTGGTCCTTGGCGATCGTTCCGGTCAGCTCGTTGGCCACCGGCTGCAAGCCGGCCAGTTCGACCTTGCCGCCGTCCAGCTTTTGCAGGGCAGGTTGGACGGCTTTGTAGTTGTTGAGGATCTCGTCGTCGTTGCTGCCCTTGAGCGGAATGCTGACGAACGTGCGTTTCATGTCCGACGTATGCATCTTCTGCACCGTCGCGTCTGTGCTGTTCGGTGCCTTCAGCCAGCCCACCCAGCCCAGGATTTGGTTGGGATGGTCGGCCTGCAGCTTGTTCAGCTGGTCGACGATGCTGGCCTGCCATTGCGGGTCGTCCACCGTCTGGCCGTCCGGGGCGGTGAACGTCGCCACGATGTGACCGGTTCTGTCCCTCCCGTCGACCGTGTCGGCCAGCACGGACGCCTTCGCCGATTGGCTGCCGTCGTCGTAGAAGCCGCTCTGGGTGACGTGCTTGCCAAGGCTGAGCCCGAAAGCGCCGCCGCCGAGGCACAGCGCGACCATCACCCCGATCACGATGAACCGGTAGCGGTACACAGTTCGACCCCACCAGGCGAACACCTATGCTCCTAACTAGCTCTTTCTCGCGGACCGCGTCATTCTGTTGTGGCTACACACGCGCGGTCAGCAGCGCCGACAGCGGCCGGAACGGCTGCAGCCACGCCCCTTGATCTGGTAGCGAATCTAAGCCGACTCGCGGCAGTGGTTCCCGGAAAACGCCAGGAATGTCCTCCAAGTCGACGAAGTTCAATGTCTCCGACGCTAGCGCCCAGCTCGCATGTTCGCGAAATCCAAGCACCTGGACCGACACCCCGGAGTGGGCGATTTCTTCCAGCGGCTGCCGAAACGCCTGACCGTCCGCCGAAGCCACCAGCAGACCTGCCAGGCCCTCGCTGTTCCGCAACGCGATGTGGTCGAGCATATCGCTGTCGACGTCGCTGTCCTCGTCGATCTTCGGTTTCGCGAAGACCGCGAACCCCACATTACGCAGGGCCTCGACCCACGGCCGCACGACATCGGCGCTGCCGGGGGCGATGTTCGTGAACACCGTGGCCTCGGGTTCGATCGACACCTCGTTGTGCCCCCCGGCCAACTCGGCAGTGCGCGAGAGCAGCCAGCGGCCCAGCGCGTCGAAGCGGGGACGGTAGGCGGCGGTCGGCCGGCCACCGAGGATCGAGCCCAGCCCCATGTCGAGGTTCGGCGCGTCCCAGACGAGCAGAACTCGCCGGGGCGATGGCGGCGCCTCCGCCTCCGGTGTCACGACGATCTCTTCCGTCATGCTCATGGTTTCTCCCAGAGCAGCTCAGCCACGGCGCTGCCGGCGTGGTGGGCCTTGTCTTCATACTTTGTGACAGGTCGGTGCACGGACATGGGCAGCCGACGGTGGGCGCCGACGCGGCGCAACCGCGGCTCGCCATCACCGACGTCGGCGATCTGCTGCGCGTAGCCAGGGTGGTCGGTGGCGACGTGCAACACGCCGCCGGGCCGCAGCCGGTCGGCGATCAGCGCGACCGTGCCCGGCTGCAGCAGCCTGCGCTTGTGGTGCCGTGACTTGGGCCATGGATCGGGGAAGAACACCCGCACCCCGGTCAACGAATCGCTGCCGACCATGTTCTCGAGGACGTCGAGACCGTCGCCGCGGATCAACCGCACATTGGTGATGCCTTCACGGTCGATACGGCCGAGCAGCTGCGCGAGCCCGCGGCGGTACACCTCCACCGCCACCACGTCCAGGTGCGGTTCAGCCTGCGCCATAGCTGTAGTGGAAGTCCCCGTGCCACTGCCTATTTCGAGGACAACGGGGGCCGATCTGCCAAACCAGCGCTTTGTGTCCAGGGGCCGGGCACCCGGCTGGGCCTCGATTCCGAGCACGGGCCACAGCCGGTCCCATGTCTGCTGTTGAGTCTCCGTCAATGCCGACCGCCGGGAGCGGAAACTTCTCACCCGGCGATGCAGATGCGGCGCCCGATTCTGATCGGCCACCGTGTCCGGCCGGTCGTCGCGCTGCGTTTGCATTCGTTAATGGTGGCCTATGAAATTAAATCGCTGCCTTATCTGGTGCAGATTGATACCCAACAGTTGTCTTTACTGGTATCGGCAGGTCATTAGCCTAAGCATTCGCGCCGACACACCGGAGGTGTCACCATTTGGCTGATAACGGGGCCGGTCAGAACCGGTGGGGGGACGGCGAACAGTCACGTGCGTAGACAGGGGCACCATATTTTCGCCGACGAGCTGGCGATATTTGCCGCCGCCGGCGGATCCTTGAGGCTCTGGCGGCGTGCGCGGCAGCGGGACGCGGCCCGGTGACGGGCGGGGCACGCGATCCGGTCGCCGGGGTCAATGCGACCGGCGATCCGGCCGCCGGGGCCAATGCGACCGGCGATCCGGCCGCCGGGGTCGACGCGCTGGTTGCGGCGATCCACCCGAATGTCAGCGGCCCCGGCGTCGAGGCCGGCGACGCGGTACTGGTGACCGGCCCGTGGCTGGCCGGCTCGTCCAGCACCCTCGTGGAGCTTCGCGAACGCATGCCGGAGCAGACCTTCGTCGAAGCCCACGAGCTGGACGCCGGGGAAAGTCCCGTGGCGGTGGTGTTCGTCGTCTCCGCGCTCGCGCCCCTGACCGACTCGGACTGCGCGCTGCTCGACACGGCGGCCGCGAACACAGATCTGGTGATCGGCGCGGTGTCGAAGATCGATGTGCACCGCAACTGGCGCGACGTGCTGGCCGCCGACCGCGCCGCGCTGACCGAGCACAACCACCGCTACCGCGACGTCGAATGGGTCGGTGTGGCGGCCGCACCCGAGCTTGGCGAGGCGATGTTCGACGAGCTGGTCGACGTGCTGCGGCGGGGGTTGGCCGAGGCTGAGCTGGTGCGACGGAACCGGCTGCGCACCTGGGAAACTCGCCTGCAGGGGGCGATGCGGCGCCATGATGACGATACCGCCGGGGCCGGCCGGGAAGCCCGGATGGCGGCCTTGCGCGATCGGCGCCGCGAGATGCTGGGGCGGCGGCGTCTGACGAAGTCCGAGCGCACGATCGCGCTGCGAAGCCAGATCCAGCAGGCGCGGGTACAGCTCACCTACTTCGCCCGTAATCGCTGCACGTCGGTGCGCAGCGAACTGCAGGAGGACGCGTCCGGAATGACGCGGCGGCGCATGCCGTCGTTCGAGGGCTACGTGCGCGGCCGAATCGACGAGGTGATCGGGGAGGTCGGCGCCGGGGTGGCCGAGCACCTGGGCGACGTCGCGACCGAGCTCGGCCTGACTCCGCTCGCGAGTGCGCCGCCGCCGGAGAGCCCGCCGGTGGCGTTGCCCCCGCTGAAGTCGCGACGGTTGCAGACACGGCTGATGATGCTGCTCGGCGCGGGTCTCGGGCTCGGCGTTGCGTTGATCCTCAGCCGGCCGTTCGCCGACCTCGCGCCGGCCTACACCGCCGCCGGGCTTGCGGCAGGCGCGGTGGTGGGCATGGGGCTCGCGGCGTGGGTGGTCGGCACCCGCGGTTTGCTGCATGACCGTGCGGTGCTCGACCGCTGGGTCGCCGAGGTCATCGGTGAGTTGCGCGCGGTCTTGGAACGGCATGTCGCCGAACGGGTGCTGGGCGCGGAGACCGCTCTCTCGGCCGAACAGGCCGAACATGATGAGGTTGAGGCTGACAACGTTGCCGACCAGGTCGCGGGGATCGACGCGGAGCTGCGCGAGCACGGGGTCGCCGCGGCCAGGGCGGCGACTTTGCGCAACCGGGAGCGGCCCCACCTCCAGCGCGCGCTGGACGCGGTGCAGGCCGAGCTGGACGGCGGCACAGCCGGCGCCGAAACGTCACCCTCTTGAGCGAACTGAATCGTTCTTGTGAGGAATTCGGCCGCAGCCGGTTTACCAGGGGTATACGGATCGAGTTAACCTTTAGTTTAGGGACGACCGTGAACGCCGTGCCGGCGCCATGTGGCCTGCGTCCTGGCAAGAAACCTACGCAGGAGATTCGAATGACTGCAGTGACCATTCCGGGTCTGGACAGTGCACCGACGAAACACGAGGGCCTGTTGGCATGGGTTCGCGAAGTTGCCGAGCTCACGCAGCCGGACAGGGTGGTCTTCGCTGACGGGTCCGAAGAGGAGTGCGCGCGGCTGACCGGGCAGCTGGTGCAAGCCGGCACCTTCATCACGCTCGATGACGAGAAGAAGCCCAACTCGCATTTGGCTCAGTCCGACCCGTCCGACGTCGCGCGGGTGGAATCGCGCACCTTCATCTGTACGGAGCGGGAGATCGACGCCGGCCCGACCAACAACTGGATGGACCCGGCGGAGATGCGGTCCATCATGACGGATCTGTATCGCGGGTCCATGCGCGGCCGAACGATGTATGTGGTGCCGTTCTGTATGGGCCCGCTGGGTGCCGACGACCCCAAGCTCGGTGTGGAGATCACCGACTCCGAGTATGTGGTGGTCTCGATGAGGGTGATGACCCGGATGGGTGCCGCGGCGCTGCAGAAGATGGGCGACGACGGCTTCTTCGTCAAGTGCCTGCACTCGGTCGGCGCCCCGCTTGAGCCCGGCGAGGACGACGTGCGGTGGCCGTGCAACGACACCAAATACATCACCCACTTCCCAGAGACCCGCGAGATCTGGAGCTTCGGCTCCGGCTACGGCGGCAATGCACTGCTGGGTAAGAAGTGCTACTCACTGCGGATCGCGTCGGCGATGGCCCACGACGAGGGCTGGCTCGCCGAGCACATGCTGATCCTCAAGCTGATTTCACCGGAGAACAAGGCGTACTACGTGGTCGCGGCGTTCCCGTCGGCGTGCGGCAAGACGAACCTGGCGATGATTCAGCCGACGGTTCCGGGTTGGCGCGCCGAGACTCTCGGCGACGACATCGCCTGGATGCGGTTCGGCAAGGACGGCCGCCTCTACGCAGTCAATCCGGAGGCCGGCTTCTTCGGTGTGGCGCCGGGCACGAACTGGAAGTCGAACCCGAACGCGATGAAGACGATCCAGGCCGGCAACACCGTCTTCACCAATGTTGCGCTGACCGACGACGGCGACGTCTGGTGGGAGGGTCTGGAGGGTGACCCTCAGCACCTGATCGACTGGAAGGGCAGGGACTGGACGCCCGACTCCGCGGAGAAGGCCGCGCACCCGAACTCACGCTACTGCACGCCGATGTCGCAATGCCCGACCCTTGCGCCGGAGTGGGACGACCCGCAGGGTGTGCCGATCTCGGCGATCCTGTTCGGCGGTCGCCGCAAGACCACGGTGCCGCTGGTGACGCAGGCCAATGACTGGCAGCACGGGGTGTTCATCGGCGCGACACTGGGTTCCGAGCAGACCGCGGCCGCCGAGGGCAAGGTCGGCACCGTGCGTCGCGACCCGATGGCGATGCTGCCGTTCCTCGGCTACAACGTCGGCGACTACTTCCAGCACTGGATCGACCTGGGTAAGAACTCCGACGAGTCCAAGCTGCCGAAGGTGTTCTTCGTCAACTGGTTCCGCCGCGGCGAGGACGGCCGGTTCCTGTGGCCGGGCTTCGGCGAGAACAGCCGGGTGCTGAAGTGGATCATCGAGCGTGTCGAGGGCCGCGCGTCCGGCAAGTCCACTCCGATCGGCATCGTGCCGACCGCCCAGGACCTGGATCTGGACGGCCTCGACGTCGATCCCTCCGACGTCGACGAGGCGCTGCAGGTCAGCCCCGAGGAGTGGCGCGAGGAACTGCCGCTCATCGAGGAGTGGTTCGAGTTCGTCGGTGAGAAGCTGCCGACCGGCATCAAGGACGAATTCGACGCGCTGAAGCACCGTTTGGCGGACGCCGACTAGCGCCCGGGCGCACGAGTTCGGCGCGGGCCCGAGCTATTGATCGAAGGCGTACGTCGCCGAAGGTTTCGTGGCGATCGCGGCGGCGGAGTTCTTCCTCGCCGTCCCAGGGGCCGCTTGACACCTGTCAAGTTCAGTGGACGTAAAGTGCGTCCATGCAGCTTCGCGAACACCTCGGCGTCGACAAGCCGGCGATCATCCTGCACCCGACGGGCACCGTCGTCACCTTCGACGACCTCGAAGCCCGGGCTAACAGGCTGGCCCATTTCTTCCGACAGCGCGGGCTGCGCGAAGGTGACGCCGTCGCGATCCTCATGGAGAACAACGAGCACATCCACGCCATCATGTGGGCCGCACGGCGCAGCGGCATGTACTACGTGCCGATCAGCACGCACCTGACGGCCGCGGAGGTCGCGTACATCATCACCAACAGCGGTGTGTCGGCGATCATCGGGTCCGCTGCGCTTCTGCGGACGTGCGGAGATCTCCCTGAACATCTGCCCGATGGGCTTCCTGACCTGCTGATGATCGCCGACGGCGATCTCGACGGCTGGCTGCGCTACCCGGAATGTGTCGCACACCAGCCTGATACGCCCGTCGACGACGAACGCGAGGGTGACCTGCTGCAGTACTCGTCAGGCACGACCGGCAGGCCGAAGGGCATCAAGCGCGAATTGCCCCACGTCTCGCCGGCTGAGGCGCCCGGAATGATGTCGGCGCTTATCGGCGTCTGGATGGACCGCGATTCCATCTATCTGAGCCCGGCGCCCCTCTACCACACCGCACCTTCGGTGTGGTCGATGAACGTGCAGGCGGCGGGCATCACCACCGTGGTGATGGAGAAGTTCGACGCCGAAGGCGCGCTGGCCGCGATCCAGCGCTACCGGATCACGCACGGCCAGTTCGTGCCCGCGATGTTCACCAGGATGCTGAAACTCCCTGATTCCGTGCGTAGTTCGTATGACGTCTCCAGCCTGAAACGAGTGATCCACGCGGCGGCTCCATGCCCGGTGGAGATCAAAAAGCAGATGATCGACTGGTGGGGCCCGATCATCGACGAGTACTACGCCTCCTCGGAGGCGATCGGCTCGACGTTGATCAGCGCCGAGGAGTGGCTGACGCACCCGGGTTCTGTTGGGAAGGCGTCCTTCGGGAACGTGCACATCCTCGACGAGCAGGGCAACGAGCTGCCGCCCGGGCAGGCCGGTGAGATCTACTTCGAGGGCGGAGTCGCTTTCGAATACCTCAACGACCCCGGGAAAACCGCCGCCTCCAAAGACAAACACGGCTGGGCGACCGTCGGCGACGTCGGCTACGTCGACGGGGACGGGTACCTGTTCCTCACCGATCGTCGCCATCACATGATCATCTCCGGTGGCGTGAACATCTACCCGCAGGAGGCGGAGAACATGCTCCTCACGCACCCGAAGGTGCTCGACGCCGCGGTGTTCGGCATCCCCGACGACGAGATGGGCCAAGCCGTCAAGGGTGTGGTGCAAGCGGTAGAACCGGCCGACGCCAGCGAGGAGTTCGCCGACGAACTCGTAGCGTGGTTGCGGGAGCGCCTCGCACACTACAAATGTCCGCGATCGATCTCCTTCGAAGCGGAGTTGCCGCGTACCGACGCCGGCAAGCTGTACAAGCAGGGACTGGTCGGGAAGTACGCGAACGCATCTCAGCCGGAGCGGCGAAGCGTCACCCGATAGGTGTACTGCTCCGGCAGGAAGTAGCTGACCGCCAACTCCACGGGGCGGCCTTCCCTGTCGGAGTAGAGCCGATCCACCCTCAGCATCGGATGTCCCGCTGCGCAGTCGAGCGCCGCCGTCGTGTCGGCCTCCGCGGGCGCGACGGTAATCGACTGCGCCGCTTCGGCTATCGGCGAGTCCAGTTGTGGCTCGAGCAGCCCGATGACGGTGTGGGTCCCGCTCGCTCCGGTGGACAGGGCCGGTGACCCGAGCAGTGCGCGAGCGATGGACTCGGGCAGATGAACGGTGGTGACGACGAACGCTACGTCGTCGTGACGGCGGCGGAAGACGACGGTGTAGACCACGTCGTTGTCGAGGCGCAGCCGGCTGGCGGCCTCGACGTCGACGCGCCGGGAGAGCCCGCGCAGCACCTCCATCGTCGTGTCCTCGGACAGATTCATCAGGTCTTCGATCGACCCGAGCTGGCGAAGGTAGCGGGCAGGGGAGTCGCTCGCATAGGTGCCCCGGCCCGGCACCCGGTACACCACGCCCTCGGCGACGAGATCCTGGAACGCCCGCCGCACGGTCTGCCGACTCACGCCGTGCCGGGCGACGAGCTCCGACTCGGTGGGCAGCCGGGCACCGTCGCGATACATCCCGGCGGCGATCTCGTCGCGAAGCTGTTCGCGCACCGTCTGATACGCAGGCTCGGTCTTCACCGTCACCGCCTAGATGCCCCCACGGGCGACGAGCTGATTTGCTATGACGTTGCGCTGGATCTCGTTGGTGCCCTCGCCGACGATCATCAGCGGGGCGTCGCGGAAGTACCGCTCGACGTCGAATTCGGTGGAATAGCCGTAGCCGCCGTGGACGCGGACCGCGTCCAGCGCGATCTCCATCGCGACCTCGGAGGCGAACAGCTTCGCCATTCCGGCCTCCATGTCGGCACGCTCGCCGCTGTCGTAGCGCTCGGCGGCGTAGCGGGTGAGCTGACGCGCCGCGGTCAGTTTGGTCGCCATGTCGGCCAGGTAGTTGCCGATCGCCTGATGCTTCCAGATCGGCTGCCCGAAGCTCTCCCGCTGCTGGGCGTAGGCCAGCGCGTCCTCCAGTGCGGCTGTCGCCACACCCAGCGCGCGGGACGCGACCTGAATGCGGCCTGTCTCAAGGCCTTTCATCATCTGGCCGAAACCCTTACCTGGCTCGCCGCCGAGGATCGCCGACGCCGGCACACGACAGTCGTCGAAAGTCAGCTCGCAGGACTCAACTCCCTTGTACCCGAGTTTCGGCAGATCGCGCGATACGCTCAGGCCGGGGCGCGGCTTGAAGTCGGCGCCCGGGACGGCCGCTGCGTGCTCGACCAGCACCACCGACATGCCCCTGTGACGTGGGGTGGCGTTGGGATCGGTCTTGCACAGCAGCGCGATCAGCCCGGAGCGTCGCGCATTGCTGATCCACGTCTTGGAGCCGTTGATCACCAGGTCGTCCCCGTCACGCAGGGCCGTCGTCTTCATGTTCTGCAGATCCGAGCCGCCGCCCGCCTCGGTGAGTGCCATCGTCGCTCGCACCTCACCGGTAGCCATTGCCGGCAGGTACTTCTGCTTCTGCTCCTTCGTGCCGAACAGCGTCAGCAGCTTCGCGACGACGGTATGGCCGCCCATCGCTCCCGCCAGGCTCATCCAGCCGCGCGCCAACTCCTGAGTGACCAGCACATAGCAGGGCATCGACACCGGGGAGCCCCCGTACTCCTCGGGGACGGCGAGGCCGAAGATACCGATGTGCTTCATCTGCTCGATCCACGCCGCGGGATACTCGTTGGCGTGCTCGACCTCGCGGACTGTCGGCCTGACCTCCTTGTCGATGAATGCCCGGACCGTGTCGACCAGCAAGGTTTCTTCGTCGTTCAGTCCCGCGCTCATGTCCCGCCTTCCGCTAAAGGTACGGCCATATTGACATGCTGTGAACCGCACTGAAAGCATAGGACGACACATTTGTACGGCCAAATTGGAATCGGAGCGGCGATGAGCGACGGCCCGTATTTCGACCAACTCTCGGTGGGCCGGGTTTTCGACACCGCGCCGTCGATGACGCTGACTGAAGGCGTGGCCGCGGGGCATCAGGCGATCCTGGGCGACCGGCTGCGGCTACCGCTCGACGCTGACCTGTCGTACGCGGTGGCCGGTGTCCCGGCCGCGTTGGTGCATCCGGGCCTGGTCTGCGATGTGGCGATTGGTCAGTCGACGCTGGTGACGCGTCGCGTGAAGGCCAACCTGTTCTACCGCGGCCTGGTGTTCTACCGCTTCCCGGTCATCGGGGACAGCCTGCTCACCCGCACGCAGGTCGTTGGTCTCAGACAAAATTCGCCTCGACCCGGTCGTGCACCGACCGGCCTGGCGGCGCTGCGGATGACGACAGTCGATCAGCTGGGACAGCTGGTGCTGGACTTCTACCGCTGCGCGATGCTGCCGCTGCGCCCCGATGCCGACCCGGACCGCGAGCCGCCCGCCGATGACCTGTCCTCGATCGGCGTGGAGTCGACGCCGATCGCGCACGCGTTCGACGGCTGGGACGGCGATGCGTTCCGTGAGCGGGTGCCCGGGCCTCACTTCGACCCGGGCCTGGCCGGCGCGGTGCTGCACGGCAGCGCCGACGTCGTGTCCAGCGCGCCCGAACTGGCCCGGTTGACGCTGAACATCGCTGCAGTTCATCATGATTCGCGGGCGCAAGGTCAGCGGCTGGTGTACGGCGGCCACACCATCGGTCTTGCGCTGGCACAGGCGTGCCGGCTGCTGCCCAATCTGGCCACCGTGCTGGCCTGGGAATCGTGTGACCACACCGGCCCCGTTCACGAGGGCGACACGCTTTATAGCGAGCTACACGTCGAGGCCGCCGAGCCGCTGCCCCGGGGTGGCGGGGTGCTGCGGCTGCGGTCACTGGTCAGCGCTGCGGACGCCGGCGGCGACCGCGCGGTCCTGGACTGGCGGTTCTCGGCGCTGCAGTTCTGAAGGAGCCGCTCACCGACGTTCTGCCGGCAGCGAACTGCGGCATAGCCCGTGGTCGCCGGGTGCTCAATGGGTTATGCCCGAAGACCCAGACGCCGAGGCGCTCGACGCGTATTCGGCGGTGGTGACGGAGGTTGCCCGCACCGTTCTGCCGAGCGTGGCCAGCCTCGCCGTGCGCTCACCGCGGGGGGAGGGCGCAGGCAGCGCCAGCGTGATCACGCCGGACGGTTACCTGCTGACCAGCGCGCATGTCGTGGCGGCCGAGAAGTCCGCCGAGGCGGCGTTCACCGACGGCACCACGACTACCGCCGACGTGATCGGCCGCGATGTGCTGTCCGATCTTGCCGTGCTCAAGGCCAGGGGCAGTGTGCCCGCGCCGGTCAGGATGGGCCGCGCAGAGGACCTCCGCGTCGGCCAGCTGGTGGTGGCCGTCGGCAACCCGCTGGGGCTGGCCGGCAGTGTGACTGCTGGCATTGTGTCGGGGCTGGGACGCTCGCTGCCCACCGGAAATGGTCGCGTCGTGGACGAGGTGATCCAGACCGACGCCGCTCTCAACCCCGGCAACAGCGGCGGCGTGCTGGCCGACAGCCGCGGGCGCATGGTCGGCGTCAGCACCGCGGTGGCTGGTGTGGGTCTGGGCCTGGCCGTGCCGGTCAACTCCTCGACGCACAAGATCATCGCGGCGCTGATGGCCAGCGGCCGGGTGCGCCGCGCATGGCTCGGCATCGCCGGGGCGCATATCCCTGTCGCGCCGGCGCTGGCTGCCAAACTCGGCACGGCGACGGGCCTGCAGATCGCGAGCGTGGTGCGGGGCAGCCCGGCCGACGACGCGGGTCTGCGCCGGGGCGACATCGTAGTCAGCGTGGACGGGCACAGCGTGGTCACCTCGACCGCCATTCAGAAGCTCATGGTCGAGGACGCGATCGCCCGCCGGATCGAGATGACGGTGTGGCGCAACGGAGCGCTGGTCGACGTGTTCGTCGTGCCCCGTGAACTCGCAGAGCAGTAGTCCGGCGCTCGACGAATTTGTCGAGCTGGTCGCGGCGGACGAACTGCGAATGGAGGACGGTTGCGCGCCATCCTGAGCCAGGTCCGCGGCGGCGAATTCATCGGGCGCCCCCTCAGCACCCGCCGTCAGATACGGCGTGGTGGCCGCCTGTCCTACTTCAGCAGTGGGTCCCGCGGGAGTCCGAGGATCCGTTCGGCGATCGTGTTGCGGGATATCTCCGAGGTGCCGCCGGCGATGGTGATCGCGCGGCCACCCAGATAGGACCCGGTCAGCCTCGGCGTCTGCCCGACCACGGCGGCCGAACCCGCCAGATCCATTCCCAGTTCGGTAAGGCGTTGCTGTTGCTCGGCCAGAACCAGCTTGGTGACGTTGCCCTCAGGCCCGGGCTCGGTGCCTGCAATGGCCCGGCTGACCCGGCGCAGATTGAGTAGCCGCAGGGTATGGAGATCGGCGATCACGTCACCGACCCGGCGACGGTAGGCGGCGGCTGTTTCGGCCGGCGCACTGTCGAGCAGCTTGACCAGATCGTCGACCGTGAAGGCAAGCGTGCCCGACGAGCCCCCGCCGATCGAGATCCGCTCGTTGCCGAGCGTGGCACGGGCCACCAGCCAGCCCCGGTTCACGTCACCGATCACGTGGCTGTCTCCGACGAACACGTCGTCGAAGAACACCTCGTTGAAATGTGAGGTGCCGCTGATCTCCCGCAGGGGTTTGACTTGCACGCCAGGGGCGTTCATGTCGATGGCCATCATGGTGACGCCGGCGTGTTTGGGCGCGTCCGGGTCGGTGCGCACCGTGGCCAGGCCCCATTGGCATTCCCGAGCCAGGCTGGTCCATACCTTCTGGCCGCCGACCAGCCACCCGCCCTCGACGCGTTTGCCGGCGGTGCGCACCGCCGCGGCGTCGGACCCTGCGCCCGGCTCCGAGAACAGCTGGCACCACATCTCCTTGCCGCGCAGCACCGGTTCCACCCAGCGCTCGCGTTGCTCGTCGGTTCCGGCCTGGGCGATCGTCAGCATCACCCACCCGGTGATGCCCAGGTCGGGCACGTCCATCCCGGTGAATTCTTCCTCGATCACCAGTTGCTCGATCGCATCGGCCTGCCGACCCCACGGCTTCGGCCAGTGCGGCACAAGGTATCCCGAGTCGACGAGAAAGCCGCGCCGTTGCTCACGGGGCAGCGACTGAAGAGTCGCGACGGCGTCGCGCGCCTGCTGCCGGTAGCCCTCCGCCTCGGCGGGCAGTGTGAACGACGCACCGTGCGCCGAACCGGCCCGCTTGGCCTCGACCACGTCGTCGAGCGGGTCGGCGCCGTCCCTGGCCAGCGCCGCCAGGGTGCGGGCTCGGCGCAGATACAGGTGTGCGTCATGCTCCCAGGTGAAACCCACACCGCCATGGAGCTGAATGTTCTTCTCCGCGTTGAAGATTTGTGCCCGGATGGCGTGTGCTGCGGCCACTGCGGCGGCGAACCGGGCGCTGTCGAGATCGTCGGCGCGCGCGGCGTCCCAACTGGCGGCCGTCGCCTGCTCGACGCTGACCAGCATGTTTGCCAGGTGATGCTTGACGGCCTGGAACGCACCGATTACGCGGCCGAACTGCTCACGCACCTTGGCGTAGTCACGGGCCATCTCCAGGGTGGCCCAGCTCGAGCCCACCGCCTCGGCGGAGGAAAGTATCCGGAACACGGTGCGGGCCCGGCTCGCGGCGCCCCGCAGCACCCGGTCTGCCTCGACCGTCACGCCGTTGAGCGCGACGGAGCCCACGCTGCGGCTGGTGTCCAGCGGGGCCAGCGCGGTAACCGTCACCCCGTCGGCTTTCGGGTCCACCACAACGACGTCGTCGCCTGCCGTGATCACGAGCACCTCAGCGTCCGGAGCTCCGAGTACCGCCGTGCTTTCACCGCTGATTATCAAGTCGGAGCCAACGATGACGGCACCGGCCAACCCCAGTGCACCGACCTTGCTGCCGTTCGCCAGCTCCGGAAGCAATTGAGCGCGAACCGAATCAGGGGCACACCGGTCGATCACCAGTGATGCCGCCACCGTCGGCAGGAACGGTCCCGGGCACAGTTGTCGCCCCTGGGCCTCCAGCACGATCGCCAGCTCGGCGAGGCCGAAGCCCGAACCGCCATGATCTTCGCCGATGGCCAGCCCGTTCCAACCGAGGCGGGCCGACGCCGCCCAGATGTCGGGTGGATTGTTCGGTCCGCCCTCCAGGCTGGCGCGGGCGCGGGCAAGGCTGTTGAGCCGGGACAGCTGACCGGCGGCGGCGTCCGCCAGTTCGCGATGTTCTGGCGTGATGGCCAGGGCAGATGTGCTCACAGGCTTGGTCCTTCAGTGGTGATGACGGCGTTGTCCATTGGAAGCTAACGCATCTAAGTATCTTGCGCTCCGGTGTCGTCGATTTTTGCGGTTCTCACCACCGCTGCGGGGGTACGCTGGGCAAATGGATTCCCGTTATCCGGTGACGGGCGGGCAAAGCCGGCAATCCCGGGCCAGGTGGTTCGTCCGGGCCACCCCCTTTGATTACCTGCTGGCCATCACCGATGCCTACGCATCGCTGCCCCTGGTCGGCAAGCATTTCGAGCCGATAGGCGGCATCGCCGCGATCAGCGTCTGGGGTTACCGGAATGCACCCGACTTCATATCCTCGGTAATCCGCAACATGACGGCATCCCGCGCCACCGACGTGCGCAAACAAGAGCGTGACCAGACCAACAGTGTGGCGGCCGCGGCGCTGCGCGGAGCCGTGTCTGCCGAGCGCCTTGACGTCGTCTGGCCGGCCCCGGACCGGGTCGCGCCCCTGTTGCGCGGGCCGGCGCAGCGGCGCCGCTACCTTCATCGCAGCGCGGTCCGCTATGGCTCCGCGCCGGGCCAGGTCCTCGACGTCTGGCGGCGCAAGGACCTGCCGCCCGGGCCGGCGCCGGTGCTTGTTTTCGTGCCGGGCGGGGCCTGGGTGCACGGCAGCCGGATGCTTCAGGGCTATGCGCTGCTGGCTCAGCTGGCCGAACAGGGCTGGGTGTGCTTGTCCATCGACTACCGGGTGTCGCCGCACCACCGCTGGCCCCGCCAGGTCCGCGACGTCAAAGCCGCGGTCGCATGGGCGCGCGCCAACGCGGACCGGTTCGGCGGCGACCGCGAATTCGTCGCGATCGCCGGCTGTTCGGCCGGCGGGCACCTCGCGGCATTGACCGGCCTCACGCCCGACGATCCGGACTTCCACGGCGAGCTGCCACCCGACGCGGACACCTCGGTCGAAGCGGTGGTCGGGATCTACGGCCGCTACGACTGGGAGGACAGGTCGACGCCGGAGCGGGACCGCTTCGTCGACTTCATTGAGCGCATCGTCGTCAGGAAACGCTATGCGCGGCACCGGGACGTGTACCGCAACGCATCCCCGATCGCGCGGGTGCGCCCCGACGCTCCGCCGTTTCTGGTGGTGCACGGCACCGCCGATACGGTCATCCCGGTCGAGCAGGCGCAGATGTTCGTGGAACGACTGCGTGCCGGGTCGCTTTCCACGGTCGCTTATCTCGAGTTGCCGGGCGCCCATCACGGCTTCGACATGACCGACGGTTGCCGTACCCGTACGGCAGCGATGGCAGTCGGGCTGTTCCTCGACGAGATCCATCGGAGCCGTCTTCTGGCGCGGGCCAAACGGGTTATCTAGACCGCACACTCACGACGGCCGTCTGGTTGCGTACACCCAGGAAAGGAACTGGCCCACCGCGTCGGCGGACCGATGGGCGCGCGGCGAGCTGAAAATGTCGAAACCGTGCTGTGCGCCGGGTAGTTCGGCGTAGAGCAGCGGCGCCTGCGACGTGTCGCGCATCGTGGCGATGAAGTCCCGCGCTTCCATGACCGGGATGAGCGAATCGTCTTCCCCGTGCAGGACGAAGAACGGCGGCGCGTCGGCCCGGGCCCTGCAGATCGGCGAGGCGTCGATGTAGATCTGCGGGTGCTCGGCGAAGCGTTTCTTGACGACGAACTTCTGCAGAAACGCGATGAACTCGCGGCGTCCGGGGCCGTTGGTGGAAAACCAGTCGTAGCGGCCGTAGACCGGCACCGCCGCCACCACCGACGTGTCGGCATCTTCGAATCCGGGCTGATACTGCGGGTCGTTGGGGGTCAGCGCCGCCAGCGAGGCGAGGTGGCCACCGGCGGAGCCCCCGGTGATCGCGACGAAGTCGGGATCACCGCCGAACGATGCGATGTTCTCCTTGACCCAGGCCAGCGCCCGTTTCACGTCCACGATGTGGTCGGGCCAGGTGTGCCACGGGCCGACGCGGTAGTTCAGCGACACGCATATCCAGCCGCGGTCGGCGAGGTGGCTCATCAACGGGTAGCCCTGCGGTCGGCGCCGGCCGATCACCCATGCGCCGCCGGGCACCTGCACCAGCACCGGCGCTTTGCCGTCGCGCGGCAGGTCGCGCCTGCGCCAGACGTCGGCCAGGTTGGCGCGACCGTGCGGCCCGTAGGAGACGGTGCCCTTCTTCTCGACGAAGCGACGGCGGGCCCATGTGGTTCGCCAGGCGCTGGGGCGACCGCTTCTCGACGGCGCGGCAGGCAGCGTCGCCAGCACGTTGGCGTAGTCGGGGCCGAGACCCTCACGCAGCGCTTTGTGCAGCACAGGGCGCGGCGTCGTCAGGCCGCGGCGGTAGACGACGACCAGAATCACCCAGGCCGCGGCGGTAAGCACCAGCGCTGCCTTTCCTCGCCGGCCCGCAAAATCGCCTTGGCGCCAACGTCTTATCGCGTCGAGCATCGAAGCACCCAGAAACAAAGTGGGAACTTCCGAGGTCGGCCAGCCGAACCAGAACACCGCGATGGTGATGTAGCCCTTCCGGCCGAGTGGGCGTAATGCGTTCGCTGCGTTGACCAGTTCGGCAATGGCGCGCAGCAACGGACGCGCACGCCGCGGACGGGAGCTAGCTCCCATCGGCGCCGACGCGGGCCCGAAGTTCGCTGCGCAGGATCTTTCCGGTGCTGCCACGGGGCAGCTCGTCGAGCACCGTGATTTCTCGCGGTACTTTGTAATTCGCCAAGTTGTCGCGAACGTGCTGCTTCAGTGTGTCGGGTGTGGCCGATGCGCCGGGCTCCAGAACGACGAACGCGGCAAGGCGCTGCCCGTACTGCTCGTCGTCGACGCCGATCACCGAGGCCTCCGCGACGTCGGGATGTGCGGCCAGCGTCTTCTCCACCTCGATCGGGTAGACGTTCTCGCCGCCGGAGACGATCATCTCGTCGTCGCGGCCCACGACGAACAGCCGGCCGGCGTCGTCGAGGTAGCCGACATCACCGGACGCGATGAATCCGTCGTGGAAACTCTTCGTCGTTCCGGAGGTGTAGCCGTCGAACTGGGTGCTGTTGTGTACGAAGATCTGGCCGACTTCGCCGCTGGGCAGCTCACCCATGTTGTCGTCCAGAATCCGAATAATGGTGCCCTCCGCGGGTTTCCCCGCAGTATCGGGTGCTGCCCGTAGGTCAGCGGGCGTGGCCGTGGCGATCATGCCCGCTTCGGTGGCGTTGTAGTTGTTGTAGATCACGTCACCGAACTGGTCCATGAACGCGACCACCACGTCAGGTCGCATCCGCGAGCCCGATGCCGCGGCGAACCGCAGCGATCGACCGCTGTAGCGGTTGCGCACTTCGGCGGGCAGCTCCATGATCCGGTCGAACATCACCGGCACCACGCACAGGCCGGTGGCGTGGTGGCGGTCGATCAGTCGCAGCGTGGCCTCCGGGTCGAACCTGCGGCGCGTGACCATTGTGCAGGTGAGCGACGCCGAGAGCACCAGCTGCGAGAAGCCCCAGGCATGGAACATCGGCGCGACGATCACCGTGGTTTCCTCCGCCCGCCACGGCGTGCGGTCCAGGATCGCCTTCAGCTCCTTCGGTCCGCCGCCGGAGTGCGTGGCGCCCTTGGGCGTACCCGTGGTACCGGAGGTCAGCAGAATCATCCTGCCCTTGCGGCCTGCGCGGTCCGGCCGCTCGCCGATGTGCGCACGAATGATCTTCTCGACGGTGAGGTCGTGGTCACCGTCGCTCCAGGCGACGATCCGCACTGCGTCCGGCTTGTCCGTCAAGGCGCGGTCGACAGTGGCGCTGAACTCCTCGTCGTAGACCACCGCGTCCACGCCTTCGCGCTGCACCACCTCGGCCAGCGCCGGTCCGGCGAACGAGGTGTTCAGCAGCAGCATGTCGGCGCCGACGCGGTTGGCGGCCACCAGCGCCTCGATGAAGCCCCGATGATTGCGGGCCATGATCCCGATGACGCCCGGGGCGCCGCCGGGCAGCCCCTGCAGCGCCGCGGCGAACGCGTCACAGCGCTCGTTGAGCTGGCGCCACGTCAGAGTGCCCGAATCGTCGATCAAACCCGGTCGGTCCGGGCATCGTTGCGCGGAACTGGCGAAGCCCGACGTGATCCCCAAGCCTTCCCGCTGCATCGCGGCGGCAATCCGGACATAGCGGTCCGGTCGCATCGGCGCGATCAGGCGCGCGCGGGCCATGGTGCGCACCAGCCCGACGACGTCGGCGAGCCGCTGCATCGGTGTGGTCACCGCGTCAGCCCAACACCGGCAGCCGTCGCCTGCGCGCGAGCCGGTCGAGGGCTGTCTGCATCACCGCCCGGACGTGCTCGTCAACCTCCTCCGCGTCCGGGTCGTCACCGAACTCGGCGGCGATGTCGATGGGCGCAAGCACCTGGGTGACGATTTTGGCCGGCAGCGGCAGGTTGGGTGGCATGACCACGCTGAGGCCGAACGGGAATCCGAACGAGATCGGCAGGATCTTCGTGCGCGCCAGGCGCGCGACGGGGCCGAGCCGCTCGGCCAGCCAGGTGCCGCGGGACAGGTACAGCTGGGTCTCCTGTCCGCCGATCGACACCGCCGGGACGATCGGCACGCCGGCTTCGATCGCCGTCCTGACGTATCCGGTGCGACCGTCGAAGTCAATGGTGTTCTCCCACACCGTCGGCCGGTACACGTCGTAGTCGCCGCCGGGGAACACCACCACGATGCCGCCGGCCCGCAACGCCTTCGCGGCGTTTTCTGGATTGGCGCGGATGAACCCGGTTCGCACGAAGAATCCGGCGGTCGGCCCGAGCAGGATCAGGTCGTGACTCAGGGTGTAGATCGGCCGGTCGTAACCGAACTTCGCATAGAAGTCGATGGCGAAGATCGGGACGTCCATCGGGAACAGGCCGCCGGAGTGGTTGGAGACCACCAGAGCCCCGCCGGCGGGCGGCATGTTCTCCAGCCCGCGCACCTCGGACCGGAAATACCGCTTGAGGAACGGCCGCAGGACATTTATCACCCGCTCCGTCAGGCCGGGGTCCCACTTGGCGATCTCCGGGCGGTCAATCTCGGCGTCGCTCACGATTCTCCCCTGTTCGCGGCCCGCGTCGGCCTCACGGTGATGGTACCGACTGCGGCTTCTCGCCCGTCGGGTAGTTTCAGGTACTCATGAGCGAAGAGCCTGTCGTCGTTGTCGAACAACGCGACCGCATCCTGCTGATCACGATCAACCGGCCGGAGGCCAAGAACGCGATCAACGCCGCGGGGAGCCGCGGGCTGGCCGATGCGGTGGACCGCTTGGACGAGGACGCCGGGCTGTCTGTCGGTGTCCTGACTGGTGCCGGCGGAACCTTCTGTGCGGGCATGGATCTCAAGGCGTTCGCCCGCGGCGAGAACGTGGTCGTCGAAGGTCGCGGGATGGGCTTCACCGAGCGCCCACCCGTCAAGCCGGTGATCGCCGCCGTCGAGGGCTACGCGCTGGCGGGCGGCACCGAACTGGCGCTGGCGACGGATCTGATCGTCGCGTCGAGGGACGCGGCGTTCGGTATCCCTGAGGTCAAGCGTGGCCTGGTGGCGGGCGGCGGTGGCCTGCTGCGGCTGCCCCAGCGGATTCCTTACCAGATCGCGATGGAACTGGCCCTGACTGGTGACAACCTGCCGGCCGAGCGCGCACAGGAACTCGGACTGGTCAACAGGCTGACCGAGCCGGGGGGTGCACTCGAAGGCGCGCTGGAGTTGGCGGAGCGCATCACCGCCAACGGGCCGCTCGCGGTGGCCGCGACGAAACGAATCATCACCGAGTCCCGTGGCTGGCACCCCGACACCATGTTCGGCGAGCAAGTGAAGATCCTGATGCCGGTGTTTGCGTCGAACGACGCCAAGGAGGGTGCGATCGCGTTCGCCGAGAAGCGGCCGCCCCACTGGACGGGCACCTGATCCGCCCAGCGTGAAGCTGGGCTGATCTCTTGCTGGGAGCGTGACAACCAGCTTGACCCTCAACGTTTAGCTGTTTGCTATTTACGTGCGCGCAATTTGTGGTAGTTCTTTGCTATGGCTGATGTCGACTACTGCGTCGTAGGTGCGGGATTTGCGGGGTTAACGGCGGCTCTGAAGTTGAAACGGGCCGGCCATTCGGTGGCGTTGCTCGAGGCCCGTGACAGAGTCGGCGGCCGCACCTTCACGGTGGTCCGCGACGACGGCTCGTGGATCGACCGCGGCGGCGCCTGGATCGGCCCGGGCCAGGACAGCATCTATGCCCTGATGGACGAGTTCGGCGTGCCGAGCTACAAGCAGTACACCGACGGCGAGGCCATGATGGTCGTCGACGGCAAGCAGTATCGCTACCGGGGCACGATCCCGTTGACGATGAACCCGTGGGCCGCGCTCAACCTCGGGGCGGTCTTCGTCGAGCTCGGCCAGATGTGTAAGTCGATTCCGCTGGACGCGCCGTGGACGGCGAAAAACGCCGAGAAGTGGGATCGGATCAGCCTGGCGGAGTGGCTGAACAAGAACCTGCTGTCCAAGCCGGCATTTGAGCTCCTCGAGACCGCTGTCGCCGGCTGCTACACGTCGGCGGCCTCCGAGGTCTCGATGTTGTTCATGCTGTACCAGATGGCCTCAGCCGGCGGCCCGAGCTTTGTGCTGAGTATCAAGGACGGATCCCAGGATTCCCGACCGGTGGGCGGGATGGGAGCGATCTACCGCCCGATGACGGCCGAGATCGGCGACGCGCTCCAGTTGTCGCGGCCCGTTCGTTCCATCGCCCAGGACGCCGACGGCGTCACCGTGCGCGCTGACGGGCTCGACGTGCGTGCCCGCCGCGCGGTCGTCGCGGTGCCCCTCGCCATCGCGAGCCAAATCGATTACCAGCCCATGCTTCCCGTAGACCGGTCGTTCCTGCACCAGCGGATGCCCAGCGGCGCGGTATTCAAGATCGCGGTCATCTACGACGATCCGTTCTGGCGAAGCGACGGGCTGACCGGTCAGTCGGCGGCGCCGGGCTCACCGGCAACCGTGACGATTGACGCCTGCACCGATACCGGTCGTCCCGGGATCCTGAACGTGATCGTCGAGGGCCCGATCGCCCGCGAGCTGGGCAAGCTGGATGAGGCAGCTCGGCGGGCCGCGATCCTGGCGGAGCTCGCCGGGCGGTTCGGCGCGAAGGCTTCCTCACCTGCCGACTACCACGAGCAGAACTGGAGCGTCGAACGCTACTCCGGCGGCGGCATGCTCAGCCACGCCCCGACGGGCGTGCTGACCCAATTCGGTCCCGCACTGCGGGAACCATGCGGCCGGATCCACTGGGCCGGCACCGAAAGCTCGACGGTGATGTGCGGCTGGGTGGACGGGGCGGTCCGCTCCGGTGAACGCGCCGCGAGCGAGGTGATGGCAGCCGAGGCGGTGGCGGTCGGCTAGCTTCCCGGCCCGCCACCCACGGCCGTGCACACTGGGAAGCGGCGGGCGACCGCTGCCCACGAGGCCGGAGTGCAGCCTGATCGAGTCCGCCGTCAACCGTGACTTCGTCTGCGCCGTTGGCGCAGGGCAGGGGGTTAGTCCATGGAGAAGGTGTGGTTCATCACGGGTGCGTCGAGAGGCTTCGGTCGCGAGTTCGCACTCGCGGCGCTTCAGCGCGGTGACCGGGTCGCCGCAACGGCGCGTAACGTCTCGACACTTGACGACATCGGGCAGCGGTTCGGCGACCGGTTCGTCGGGCTGCAGCTCGACGTCAACGACCGGGAGGCTGACTTCGCGACGGTACGCAGCGCTCACGACGCGTTCGGCCGCCTGGACATCGTCGTCAACAACGCCGGCTACGGACAATTCGGCGCGTTCGAAGAACTGTCAGAAGCCGATCTGCGCAACCAGATGGAGACGAATTTCTTTGGCGCGGCATGGATTACGCAGGCGGCATTGCCGTTCCTGCGCGCGCGGCGCGCCGGGCACATTATTCAGATCTCGAGCGTCGGCGGCTTGCTCGCATTTCCGTACATGTCCGCCTATCACGCCTCGAAGTGGGCGCTGGAGGCGATAAGTGAGTCACTGGCCGCGGAGGTCGCGCCTCTGGGCATCAACGTGACGCTGGTGGAGCCGAGCGTGTTCGGCACCGACTGGGCGGGTTCGTCGGCGCGCCGGTCGAAACCCATGCCGGAGTACGACTTCGTGCGCGCGGCGGACGAGCAGCGCCGAAGCAGCTTGAAGCCGGGCAACCCCAAGGCCGCGGCGCAGGCGCTACTGGAAGTTGTCGACGCTGAAAAGCCGCCGCTGCGTGTGCTTTTCGGTGCGGACGCACCAGCGAGGGTCACCAAGGCCTACGAACAGCGGCTCAGGACATGGAAGGAATGGCAGCACGTCGCGGAACGCGCTCAGGGCTAGTCGATGTCGCCGATGAGGTAGCGCTGCAGCGTCGGCGCCATCGCGTCGACGAGCGGCTGAACCTTCATCGAGTGGATGGGCTCCGACCGTACCGCGTAGCGCACGATGCCCAGCCCGACGAGTTGTGATGTGCACAGCGATGCCCGGAACGTGACCTGGTCGGCGCCGAGCCTCTTCAGAAGCGGGTCGAAGACCGGGCCCACGAACAGCCTGTGCACATTGTCGACGGTCTTGCCCAGACCCACCGTGGCGATCGCGCCGGCGGCGAACGGTCCGCCGCTGGCCATGTCCCAGGTGGTGATGAGCATGAACAATGTCCGCCGGCCGGCTTCATTGACGCTTCCGGTGACGATTCGGTCAACGAACTCAGCTGTGCCGAAAGGCAACCGAAGCTTCTTGGCGACCGGATCGAGAAGTCCGCGCGACGGTTTCTCACGGGCCACGGTGTCACCGCACCGTCGCGAAGAAGGCCCTGACGTCGTCGACGAACAACTCGGGTTGCTCGAACGCCGCGAAGTGGCCGCCGCGGGGCATGTCCGTCCAGCGCGTGATGCGATAGCCGGCTTCACACCACCGGCGTGGCGAGCGGAGGATCTCCTTCGGGAACGAGGCGACGCCGGTGGGCAGCTCGACACGCCGGTCCGACCGGGTGTCTTTGAAGCTTTCCCAGTACAAGCGGGCAGAGGATGCGCCCGAAGCGGTGAGCCAGTACAGCATCACGTTGTCGAGGAGTTGGTCGCGGCTCAGAATGTTCTCCGGATGCCCGTCGCAATCCATCCACCCGTGGGTCTCAGCCCGTCGATCTCCGTTGTGAACTGGTCGAACCGGTTGAAACTGGCTTCCCTTGCGCGCCAGTCGTATTCGTCTGCCCAGTAGGCGGCGAGTTGACGCGGGTAACCCAACGGTGTGCCCTGGGTCCAGTACTCTACGCATTCGGTCTCCGGCCAACGGGTACGGGCCGGCCGCAGTTCCAGGTCGAAGAGATCGTCGTCGGGAACGGCAATGCGGAACGGGCGTATCTCAGTCATGGGCCTCTCAGTCATGGGCGGTTGCCATCGTCGCCGATGTCCACCCGCATCGTCAACGCCGACCGCATTAGCTACGCTCGGCCCACTCGCGACAGACGGAGGCGGCAGCCATGGGTCACTACAAGAGCAACGTGCGCGATCTGGAGTTCAATCTCTTCGAGGTGCTTGAGCTGGAGAAGGCGCTCGCGACCGGCGCGTTCGGCGACCTTGACGGCGAATCGGTGCGTCAGATGCTGGCTGAGGCGTCCCGGCTGGCCGAGGGACCGCTGGCCGAATCGTTCGCCGAGGCGGACCGTCACCCGCCGACCTTCGATCCCGCCGGCCACACGGTGTCGCTGCCGGACTCGTTCAAGAAGTCGTTCCGCGCCTGGCAGCAAGGGGGGTGGTTCCGGATCGGGCTCGACGAGCACATCGGCGGGGTACCGGCACCGGCAATGGTCTCCTGGGCGATCAACGAGTTCCCGCTCGGCGCTCAACCCGCCGCGTTCATGTACCTGTCGGGTCCGATTCTCGCCGACATCCTGTATTACATCGGCAACGAGCAGCAGCGCCGTTGGGCGGGGCTGGCGATCGAGCGGAACTGGGGCGCCACGATGGTCCTGACCGAACCCGACGCCGGATCCGACGTCGGCGCAGGCCGCACCAAGGCGATCCCGCAACCCGACGGTAGCTGGCACATCGAGGGGGTGAAACGCTTCATCACCGACGGTGACAGCGACGACCTGTTCGAGAACATTCTGCACATGGTGCTGGCCCGACCCGAGGGAGCCGGACCGGGCACCAAGGGTCTGAGCCTTTTCGTCGTCCCCAAGTTTCTGCCCGATCCCGACACCGGTGAGCCGGGCGCGCGCAACGGGGTATTCGTCACGGGACTCGAGCACAAGATGGGTCTGAAGGCCTCGGCCACGTGCGAACTGACATTCGGTGGCCACTGTGCGCCCGCGACCGGCTGGCTGGCTGGCGATACCCACAGCGGGATAGCCCAGATGTTCAAGATTATCGAGTATGCACGAATGATGGTGGGCACCAAGGCAATTGCGACGTTGTCTACCGGCTACCTGAACGCGTTGGAGTTCGCCAAGACGCGCGTGCAGGGTGCGGATCTCATGCAGATGAGCGATAAAGATGCGCCGTGCGTCGCGATCATCAATCATCCGGATGTTCGCCGGTCCCTGATGACGCAGAAGGCCTACGCCGAGGGGCTGCGTGCCCTGTACCTCTACACCGCCGCGCACCAGGATCAAGCCGTCGCCGAAATCGTGTCGGGTGCCGATGGACAGCTGGCCCACCGGGTCAACGACCTGCTGCTGCCGATCGTCAAAGGGGTGGGATCCGAACGCGCCTACCAATGCCTGACCGAGTCACTGCAGATCCTGGGCGGCTCGGGATTCCTGCAGGACTACCCCCTCGAGCAGTACGTCCGCGACGCGAAGATCGACAGCCTTTACGAGGGCACCACCGCGATTCAGGCGCAGGACTTCTTCTTCCGCAAGATTGCCCGCGACCAAGGGGTTGCGCTGGCGCACCTCGTCGGCGAGATGAAGAAATTCCTCGGCAGCGACCGTGCGCACGCCGATCTCGCCGAGAGCCGAGCGCTGCTGGCCGGCGCACTCGCCGATTTGCAGGCCATGGCGACCTCGCTGACCGGATATCTCGTCGGGTCGGCCAACAACGCCCGGGAGCTGTACCGGGTCGGTCTGGAGTCGGTGCCGTTCCTGCTCGCGGTCGGCGATCTGCTGCTCGGCTGGCTTCTGCTGCGCCAAGCCGAGATCGCCCTTCACGCGCTCGACGGCGATCCCGATCCGAAGGATCGTGCTTTCTACACCGGGAAGGTCGGCGCGGCGAACTTCTTCGTCAAGAATGTGCTGCCCCGGCTGGCCGCCGAACGCCAGATCGTCGAGGCTGTCGACCTGTCGCTCATGGAGCTGCGTCAGGAAGCCTTCTGATCCGGCGGGCTATGGTCGGAAGAGCAGACGCAGCCGGAAGGAGCAGCACCAATGAAGGTGATTTCGTCGATTGACGACGCGGTCGGGACGGTCGGTCAGGAACTCGGAGTGGGCGAGTGGAAGGAGATCGACCAGAAGCGCATCGACGGGTTCGCCGACGTCACCGAGGATCATCAGTGGATTCACATCGACGTCGACCGTGCGAAGGCTGAAAGCCCTTACGGCACAACGATTGCACACGGGTTCCTGACGCTGTCGATGATCCCGGCGCTGAGCAGGGACAACTTCCGCGTCGAGAACGCGAAGATGGCCATCAATTACGGCCTGAACAAGGTGCGGTTCCTGGCCGCGGTGCCGTCGGGTGGCCGGATCCGTGCCCGCTCCGAGCTCATCGACGCCGCCAAGGTCGACGACAACACCGTCAACCTGATCGTGCGTCACACGATCGAGCTGGACGGGTCCGAGAAGCCGGCGGCGGTGGCCGAGACGATCGTCCGGGTCCTTTTCTAGCCGGTACGTAACGCCACGGCGAAAATCGGTGCGATTCTTCGCCGTGGCGTTACGGACGGGGTAATCAGCCGGCGCTCTCCAGTGCCACCATCGCGTGCGCGACAGCGAAGTACTTGTTATCGCCCAGCTGACGGACCGTCTTGATGTTGAAGGCCTGCGCCAGCGCGTCGGCGTCGGCCTCCGACACGCCCGCGAGGGCGGCCGGCGACGCGTCCAGAATCTCCTTGAGCGACTTGTCCTCGTAAGCCTTGTCCAGCGCCTTGGCCAGGTCTAGCGATACCGACATCAGCTCCTCCGATCAAACCGTGATGGCCGCATTCGAATGGGATGAACGCAAACCACCCTAGTCGGCCGACTGTGCAGCCGACAGGGGCGCTGTCTCAGTTCACCGTGTACCCCATCGGCATCAGCACGCTCTTCAGCTGGCAGAAGTGTTCGACACCCTCCGGCCCGTTCTCACGGCCGATGCCCGAATTTTTGTACCCCCCGAACGGCGAGCCGGGATCAAAGGCGTACCAATTGATTCCGTACGTCCCGGTGCGCACCTTGCCCGCGACCTCGATTCCCCGCGGCACGTCTGTGGTCCACACGCTGCCGGCCAGGCCGTACACCGAGTCGTTGGCGATCCGGATCGCATCCTCCTCCGTCTCGTAGGGGATGATGCTCAACACCGGGCCGAAGATCTCCTCCTGCGCGATCGTCATGCCGTTGTCGACATCGGCGAACACCGTCGGCTGCACGAAATAACCGCTGTCGAGCCCCTCCGGGCGCCCGCCGCCGCACACCAGCCGCGCACCCTCCTCGATGCCTTTCTTGATGTAGCCCTCGACCCGCTGGCGCTGCTTCTCGGAGATCAGCGGCCCGACCTGGGTGGCGGGGTCGGACGGCAGGCCGACGGGGAGCAACCCTACGAACTGCGAAACCGCTTCGACCACTTCGTCGTAGCGCGAACGCGGTGCCAGGATCCGGGTCTGGTTCACGCAGCCCTGCCCGGCGTTCATCACGCCGGAGAACACCAGCATCGGCACCGCCGAAGCCAGATCGACGTCCTCCAGGATGATCGCAGCGGACTTGCCGCCCAGTTCGAGCGTGCACGGCTTGAGCATGTCGGCCGCCCGCTTGCCGACCTCCTTGCCCACAGCGGAGCTGCCGGTGAACGTGAACATGTCGACGTCGGGATTAGACGTCAACGCCTTACCCGTCTCGACGCCGCCGGGCACCACCGACAGAACACCCTCGGGCAGACCCGCTTCGGCGAACACCTCGGCCAGCGCATTGGCGGTCAGGGGGGTCTCGGCGGCGGGCTTGAGCACCACGGTGCAGCCCGCCAGCAGCGCCGGGCCGAGCTTGTTGATGGCCAGGAACAGCGGCACGTTCCACGCGACGATCGCGCCGACCACCCCCATGGGCTCCCGGGAGACGATGGTCTGGCCGTAGGACCCGTTGCGCATCTCGGACCAGGCCACCTTGTCTGCCGCGCCTGCGAAGAAGCTCAGCGAGCCCATCGAGCCGGCCCAGTGCATCGTTTCCAGGATGGTCGGCGGGGCGCCGGTCTCGCATGCCAGCAGATACATGAAGTAGTCTTTGCGATCCTCGAGCAGCTTGACCGCCGCCTCGATCACCGCGGCCCGCTGGGCCGGAGGCGTCGACGGCCACGGCCCCTTGTCGAACGCGTCCCTGGCCGCGGCGACGGCGGCGTCGACATCGTCCTTGACCGCCAACGGGACCCGGCCCTGGTAGTCACCGGTGGCGGGGGAGTGCACCTCGATGACCTCCCCGGTGGACGGCGCGGTCCACTTGCCGCCGATGAACAGCTTGTCCCACTCGGTCTTGTGTTGTGCGGTCATGTGCCTCCTGTCGTTGCTGAGTGCAGGGCGGTCCAGTACGTGCCGTCGAGCATCGCGGCCAGGGTGTCGCGGTGCATGATCATCGCGTCGGGGTCGTCGGGCAGCTGAGCCTGCCCGAAGGCCACGGCACGCAAGTAGATTCGCACCATGATCACCGCGTGCTGCAGCGCGGCGTAGGTGATGTAGAAGTCCAGGTGAGATGGGCGGTAGCCGGTGATGTCGGCGTACGTGGCGGCGACGGGGTCGCGACGCAGGAAGTCGGGCAGCCCCGGCAGGCCGGCGCCCTGAGCCAGGTCTTGGAAGAAGCGGTGAAAGAAGATCATCCAGCCCAGGTCCAACTCCCGTGGGCCGAGCGTGGCCATCTCCCAGTCCAACAGCGCGACCGGCGTGTAGTCGCGGTAGACAATGTTCCCGATCCGGGCATCGCCCCAGCTGACGACGGGCGCGGACTCGTCAGGCCAGTTCTCCCGAAGCCACGCCAGGCCACGCTCGATCAGCGGCACACCGCGGCCGCCGTCGCGCATCCACGCGTAGTACTCCGCGGTGTGCCGGACGTGGGCGCTCAGCGCGGTCTCCGCGGGGCGGCGCCGGTCCAGGAATGCGAAGTCAGAAGGCGTGGCCGCGTGCACCCGGGCCAGCTGTTCCAGCGTCGCGCGCTGCATACGCTGCCGATCCGCGGTGGTCGCATCGCTGACCCAGGAGCCGAACGTGTAGGGCAGCACATCCGGCGGGATCTGGCCGTCGACACGTGACATCACGAAAAACGGTGCCCCCATCGGCCGGGGGTCGTCCTCGCACCACAGCACCTGCGGCACCTGCGGCCGAATGACCTGGCTGCGAAGCCGCCGCAGGGTAAGGAACTGATATCGCATGTCGTACCGCGGGAACACCGGCTTGGTGTGCGGCTGCGGCGCGATTCGCACCACGAGGCGGTGCGGCTCACCGCCCCAACCCGCGTCGATCAGGATCGTCTCGCTGGACATGCCGTTGGACGACGGCACCTCCGCGACCGCGACGGCGGCGCCGGCCTGCCGGCCGCTCAGCCAGCGCTCGAAGTCGGCCCGCAGCCCCTCAGGATCGCGCTGCGACGCACTCGGGCGCGCCTGCTCGGTGGAGTGGAAAGCCAAAGCCATGGTGTGGCCCACACTACCCAGCCGGCCGCAAAACGAGAACCTGTTTCAGTCATGAACGTCGAACAGCCGCGGAGCCGGCAGCGCGTCGACCGCCGGGAAGGCCAGCTGACCGCGTCGGCCCTGCCCATCATGTGTGGTAGCGGCGGAAACACGGCGAGCGACCCGCCGGTTCACCGGCCCCGCGCAGGTCGTCGGCCTTCGACAGCGGGACATGCGACGACCCCTAGTTGATGGGGCCGATGCCGGTGCCCTAGTGGACTGTGGGCGGCTGGGCGCTGGCCAGCCGGTTCGCACACAACGCGCTCTCGGCCCGGGCGCCCCGCACAATACTTTCGGCGGCGTAAAACGCGGCGCTCTCGTGTTGAGCCTTGTCGATCGTCAGGCCTGCCGCCTTGCGCAACACCATGAGCGCGAGGGCGTTGCTGGTCAGGTGCGGTATCACCAGCAGGTTCACGCGCGCGTCCGTCCCCGCGACCGTCATCAGATGTGGGCGCTTGTTCTGCCAGCCATGCGAGTTCAGGTCGGGTGGACCCTCCGACGGTGACCAGTTGACGCTGATATCGATGATCTCGCCCAGGATCCGGTGGAGGGCCGCGATCAGTTCAGGCAGCTCGCGTGCCACCGACGTGGTGTGTGGCCACCATGCGCCATCGATGTCACCGCCGAGGGACGAGGCAAGCGTGAGCCGGACGGGACTCGCTGAGCGGCGTCCCCGAACCGCGGAGTTCACGTCGCTGCCGGCGCGGTCGCCGATGAAACGGGATGCTTCAGCCGTGGCGAGAACAAAGCGGCGGGGTCCATACGCGTCCTTCACACTCCAGAGCGACCGGCCCACCGGCGTGGGACGACAAACGAACGAGTCGGTTAGACCCTACGCCCCGTGGGGGGCACCTGCTGACCTGCGGGCGGCCCCGGTCAACTCACCAACGACAGGGAATGGGTGCGGCGAAGCTTGCCCGAGGGCGTTTTCGGGATGATCCCGGGTCCCAGCACAACGACGTTGCGCGGCCTGGCGTCGACCTCGGCGACCACCTCGTGGGCGACCTGTTGCTTGATGCGGCGCACCTCGGCCGGATCCTGCCAGTCGTTGCATTCCACCGCGACGGCGAAGCTTTCGCGCGAGTGCCCGGCGTCCAGCCGGACCGCCACGGCGCACCCCGGCCGCACACCTTCAACCCGGCTGGCGGCGCGCTCGATGTCGGTCGGATAGATGCTGCGGCCGGCCATGATGATCACGTCCTTGACCCGCCCGCAGACCACCACATGGCCGTTCTCCATCAGGTAGCCCAAGTCGCCGGTGTCGTACCAGCCGTGCTGGTCCTGTGCCGACACGAAGCCGCCCATGGTGATGTAGCCCGACGTCACCGGCTCGCCGCGAAGCTCGATCACGCCGACACCGCGGGTGGGCAGGAGGTTGCCGTCCTCGTCAACGACCCGGGCCTCGAGGTCGTTCAGCAGCGGGCCGAGCGAGGCCAGCCGGCGGGTGTTGCTGCCTTTGGCGGCCGGGACCGCGCGCCGCAGCACGGCCAGCAGGTCGGCGTCGATCTCGTCGACGACCAGACCCGCGCCGAGCTCGGAGAACGACACCGCTACCGTCGTCTCGGCCATGCCGTACGCCGGCAGGATCGCCTCGGGCCTCAGCCCGAAGGGGGCGCCGGCGTTGCAGAAGTCTTCGACGTCGGCCGGCTCGACCTGTTCAGAACCCGACAGCGCAAACCGAAGCGTGGACAGGTCGAACTGGCCGGGCTTGGCCTGCTTGCGCAGCCGTTTCGCGAGCAGTGAGTAGGCGAAGTTCGGCGCGGCGGTCATCGTCCCCTTGTACTTGTCGATGAGCGTCGGCCACAGCAGCGTGTCCCGCAGGAAGTCCATGGGCGTGATCTGGACCAGCTCGGCACCGAAATACATGGGCACCGTCAGAAAGCCCGTCATGCCCATGTCGTGGAAGAGCGGCAACCAACTCACGATCACGTCGGTCTCGACGTTGTATCCGGCGCCGATGAACATCGCCTCCGCGTTGGAGACCACGTTGCGGTGGCTGATCCGAACCGCCTTGGGCGATCCCGTCGAGCCCGAGGTCAACTGCATCAGCGCCACATCGTCCTCGTCACTGTCGGCGGGATCGATCGGCGCGGCGGCCAGGAGTTCCTCGGCGGTCACCACCGCGACGCCGCGGTCGCGCAGCACCGGGATCGCCGCGGTGAACGGGTCGGAGACGATGACGACCTTGGCCTGGATCATGTCGATCACTGTCGCCGTGTCGTCGGCCCACAGCAGCAGGTCGGTGCGCGGCGTCGGCTGATGCACCATCGTGACGCTGGCCCCGCGCATCCACACACCCTGCGCGACCGGGGCGATCTCGACCGGAACGCCCGCCAGCACGGCGACCGCGTCGCCGTGGCCCACACCAGCTGCGGCGAGGCCGCCGGCCACCTGCCGGGCTTTCTCATGCACCTGGCGCCACGTGTGCCGCACCGGGGCAGCCGGCTCACCGGTAACCATTCCGTTGGCACTCGTGCGCGCAGCACAAAACATGTGGTCGGTGAATCGGCTCACGCCGCCTCCTCGCTCGCACGACCGGACGTGCCGGCCAGCGCAGTGAATCAGATGTGACGGATAGTAACGGCTACAGCGGAAAAATCACGTTACCTGGAAGTCGGCTGACAAGGCGATACAGAAAAGTTGCGGAAAAGATGATCAGCAGCGTCCCCGCCGTTGCCGGGCGGCGTTGGAGCCGTCATGGCCGCAGCACCAGCACGAGGTTGCTGACCAGCAATTCCCTGACCAGAGGCACCGACGTGGTCCACCACGCCCATCTCGGGTGGTACCGGGGGAAGGCGGCGACCAGCGCGCCGCTGGAGCGGGCCCACCGCAGGCCCTCGGAGGCCGAGACGGCGAAAAGCGATGATCCGTAGATGTTCTTCGGTGGACGGCCGTGCCGACGGGTGTAGAGGCGGGCGGCGCGGGTGCCGCCGAGATAGTGCGTCACCCCCATCTCGTGGCCGCCGAACGGGCCCAGCCAGACGGTGTACGACAACACCGCCAGCCCGCCGGGCCTGGTCACCCGCAGCATCTCGTCGCCAAGCCGCCATGGCCACCGGACATGCTCGGCGACGTTCGACGACAGGCAGATGTCGACGCTGTCGTCGGCGAATGGCAGCGCAGTCCCCGAGGCTCGGACGAAGGAGCCGCTGCCGGAATCGACCGGCGGGGCGCCGTGCATCTCCGCGGGGTCGGGTTCCACGCCCAGGTAAATCACGCCTGCCTCGGCGAACGCCGACGCGAAATACCCGGGACCGCCGCCCACGTCGAGCAGGACGCGGCCGGCTGCGGGCTCGCCGTGGCCGGCGCGCCACAGGTCGTCGACCATCGACACGGTGTCCGCCGCCAGCGCGCCGTAAAAGCGGTCGGGCCTGCGCTGCTCGTAGCGGAATTCGGCGAGCAGCCGCACCGACCGCCGCAGCGTCGCGCGCTTGGCGAAGACATCGGTGGAGTGCATCAGGCACACCTTATGCAGCGGCTACGCTGATCCCCCATGTCTGATTCGCAAGGGTCTGCGAGCGGCGCACTGCGGGGGGTGGGCTCGGTCCTGCTGCTGTGCTGGCGCGACACCGGGCATCCGCAGGGCGGCGGCAGCGAAACCTATCTGCAGCGGATCGGCGCGCACCTGGCCGCCTCCGGTCTGGATGTCACACTGCGTACCGCCGAATATGACGGGGCGCCGCGCAACGAGGTCGTCGACGGCGTGCGAATCAGCCGGCGTGGCGGCCGCTACTCCGTTTATGCCTGGGCGCTTCTGGCGCTGATCGGCGCGCAGCTGGGGGTCGGCGCCCTCCGGGGAGCACGCCCCGACGTGGTGATCGACACCCAGAACGGGTGGCCGTTCTTTGCGCGCCTGGTCTTCGGCAGCCGCGTGGCGGTGCTGGTGCACCACTGCCATCGCGAGCAGTGGCCGGTGGCCGGCCGGTGGCTCGGCCGCCTGGGCTGGTTCTGCGAGTCGACGTTCTCGCCACGCGTGCACCGGCGCAATCAGTACGTGACGGTGTCGCTGCCGTCGGCGCGCGACTTGGCCGATCTCGGCGTCGGCCTCGACCGCATCGCGGTGGTCCGCAACGGCCTCGACAAGGCCCCTGCGCGCACGCTGACCGAGCCCCGTTCGCCGACCCCGCGGGTTGCGGTGCTGTCCCGGCTGGTGCCGCACAAGCAGATCGAGGACGCGCTCGAGGCGGTTGCGTTGCTGCGCACCAGATTTGTCGGCCTGCACCTCGACGTCGTCGGCGGTGGCTGGTGGCACGACCGGCTCGTGCAGCATGCCGAGAATCTGGGTATCGCCGATATTGTCACGTTTTACGGACACGTGGATGACAAAGCGAAACACCATGTGGTGCAACGGTCTTGGGTGCACATCCTGCCGTCACGCAAGGAGGGATGGGGCCTGGCGGTCACCGAGGCCGCCCAGCACGCCGTGCCGACGATCGGCTATCGGTCCTCCGGTGGGCTGACCGATTCGATCGTCGACGGCGTCACCGGTGTGCTCGTCGACAACCACGCCGAACTCGTCGACAGGCTGGCGGACCTGCTCGCCGACCCGCTGCTGCGCGAGGAACTCGGACGCAAGGCGCAGGCCCGCAGCGCCGAATTCTCATGGCGGCAAAGCGCGGATGCGATGCGTACCGTGCTCGCGTCGGTTCACGCTGGCCGGAAGATCAGCGGAGTCGTCTGAGTCCGCCGATCACCGAGCCCGCGGCGCCGGCGGTTAGCACCGCCAGCCACACCAGGTGGCTGATCACCATGATCGCGCGACGCCGGGCCGACGCGCCCGGGTAGTCGCCGCCGACACGGTAGAGGGTCAGGTGCTCGTCACGGTAGGTGACCGGTAGCAGGTCGAGAGTGTTTGCAGCCGAGCCGGTTACCCCTCCCGTACCGGACTCGACGACGATCCAGCCGACACCCGCTCGGGCCAGCACCCCAGGGTCGGCGCCGTCGAGCAGCAGGCGCTGGATGCGGCGCGCGCGGTCACCTTCGCCCGGCACGGTCTGGCCCGAGATCGTCAGGTCACCTGTCGACAGCACCTGCGGCCGCACCCACCGCGGCAGCGGATCGAGCAGCGGCGCCGGCCCCGACCACATGAAGCGCCTCATCATGTCGGCGGGCAGCACGGCCACCGGCCGGGGGTCGGCGTTGACCGACGCCGCGACCGCAGCCCACCCCGGGGGGTAGCGCACCGACATCACGCTGCCGGATACGCCCCATCCCAGGTCGGCCAGCACCGCGATGAGCAGCACGCAGCATCCTGCGACCGCGGCGGGCGTCGGCATCCACCGGCGCAGTGTCACCGCAGCGCCCCCGCCGGCCAGCGCATAGCCCGGCATCGCCAGCGCAACCCACTTCTGCCCGTCCCGGAGCACGCCGAGGCCCGGGAGCGCCCGCACGACCGCCTCAACCGCCGCGATGCCCGGACCGGTCGCCATCGCGGCGGGCACCACGATGGCGGCCGCTGCCAGCACCAGCAGCGCGACCGCAGGCGGCCGCCGCCATACCGCCGCCAGGCCGAGCGCGACAATTCCCAGCAGGGCCGCGGAGCCCACCAGCCCGAAAGGTGTTGTGCGGTAGCCTGGTACGGCGTCGGCGTTCCAGATGCCACCGAGCGCGGCCAGGCTGCCCAGTGTGCCGAGCCCGGGCTCCGCTCGCGCCGAGAACAGGGCGATCCCCGCCTGCGGCGTGACCAGCGACGCCCCGAGTGCGCTGGCCGTCAGCCACGGCAGTGCGGTCACCACCGCAACGCCGAGGCCCACAGACGCGCACAACCAACGTGGTGTGCCGGGGCCGGGCACGACGGCGCACACCAGCGCGACGGTCGCGGCCATCATCAAGCCCGTCGCGGTCAACCCCGCCGCTGCGATCCAGAACAGCAGCGACCAGATCGAGGGAGAGCCACCCGAACCGATCCCGCGCAGCCGCAGCATGGCCGCCGCCACCCAAGGCAGACAGCCGTAGCCGACGAGCAGGCTCCAATGCCCCTGCAACAGCCGTTCGGCGACATAGGGATTCCAGATCGCGATGGTCACCGCGACGAACTGCCCACCCAGGCCGGCCTCGGGCACCACCAGCGCCACCAGCCTTGCCGCGCCCCAGCCGGCCAGCCACAGCCCGACCATCAGCAGCACCTTCACCAGCACGCCGCCGTCGATGATTCGGGAGGCCACCGCCACCAGGAAATCCTGTGGCAGCGCCCGTGGCGCCGATTCCGAGAGCCCCAGCGCGTCGTCGGACAGATACGACCGCGGTGTCGAGACCGCGTCGCGCAGCAGCAGGTAACCGGGGGCCAGCAGCGGTGCGGTCATCGCCACCACAAGAGCCAGCGCATACCCCGGCACCGCCCAGCGCCGCGCCGCAGATACCACCGTTGCTATCGAGGCGGCGGCCCCGGATTGGGGGGATCGCGGGGCATCGGGCGCTGCGCGGGCAGCTTCTCGGTCTCGGCCTCGGCGCCTGGCACCTGCTCGCGTGCCTCCCCTCGCGGCCCGAAGAACCCGTGGTCGGCGTTGTCCAGGCCGGGGTCGATGAGCGCGTTTTCGGCTCGCAGGCTGAACGCGCCGAGCAACGCACCACCGACCAGCGCGACGACGCCCATGGCAGTGAACGTGATCGGAAGAATGCGGTTCCACAATGCCAACCGGTCGCGTTCGTCGCGTGCGGCGTTCACCTGCGACTCGATGGTGGATTCGTTCGAGGTGACGGTGTAGTCGACGACCGTCACCTCGGGCTTGAGCGGGTCGCGCGCGTAGTACTGAAACGTGCGATCCTTCTCCTTGAGAATGGTGCCGCTGACCGGGTCAACCCAAAACTCATGCTGAGCGGCGTAGAAGCGGGTCATCGTGATCGGATCGTCGGGCGGGCCGGGCAGGCCCCACAGCGCCGCGCGCGCCGTGACGGTGCCGTCCTCGTTGCGGTCGTACAACGACGGGTACTTCACCGGCTCCACCAGCTTGCCGTCGGCGTCGTAGCCGACGTTCTGCTTGAAACGGTAGGTGGTCAGGCCGTTGACATCCTCTTCGCCGTCATAGTTCGCGTCGTAGGCCTTCTGCGCGATCGGATCGAAATACGGGTACGTCTTCTTCTGGACGTTGAACGGGAACCGGTAGCTGAGCCCCTCGTGGGACAGCACCACATTGGTGGGCGGCTTCGTGCCGTCCATCGTGCGCGGCTTCTGCACCGAGCCACCCGGGTTGGTGTCGCTGGAGACGGCCATCGCGGTTTTGCGGTTGATCGTGACGGTGTCGACCATCGCCAGCAGCAGGCCGGTGTCCTTCTGTTTGTCGGTGCGGCGCAACGTGGTGCCGACCTGCAACGTCACGACGTCGGCATTGGACGGCGACTCGGTGCTGATCTGCTGCTGCTGGACCAGTGGCACGTTCTTGTCGACAACGAAGTGATCGCCCGAAAGCGAGGCGGGATCCAGGGCTGCTCCGGTGCCGTCGCTGACCAGGGTGGTGTCGATGTCGAGCGGGATTTTGGTGATCTTGCCGGTGGTGTAGGTAAACAGCAACACCGCGGCGATCAGCAGGGCAGCGCCGAGCCCCATGATGCCGCACGCCGCTATTCTCAGCGCCACTGCGCGATTCAACCGTGCCTCCTTCCGGCCTCTGCGCGACCGAGACGGACTGTATGACCATCCGCCGCCACTTGCTCCGACCAGGCAGTGGAGGCAAAAGCCCGTTCGACCCTAACAGCAGAATCTAAGTCTCACGCCTACCGCGCAGGTGCTTCCGGGCGCTGCGCTGTGGCGGTACTACCCAATTTCCCCGCGGTTTGCGCTGGGGGCGGGGGCGGTCAAGAAGCGACCGGAGAGCCGTGCGGCACACTGGTCATTTGTGTCGGTAGGTCGATGTGAACCCGTCGGAGGGGCCCGCAGCTTCGTTCCCGCCGTGGAAGGTTTGCGCGCCTGCGCCGCGACCGGCGTGGTGATCACTCACGTCGCGTTTCAGACCGGCCACGCCGGCGGGGTGGCCGGCCGGCTGTTCGGTCGGTTCGACCTGGCGGTTGCGGTGTTCTTCGCGCTCACCGGTTTCCTGCTGTGGCGCGGGCATGCGGGTGCGGCACGGGGCCTGCGGCAGGTTCCCCCGACCGCGCACTACCTGCGGTCGCGGATCGTCAGGATCATGCCGGCGTACCTCGTTGTGGTCGTGGTGATCCTGACGCTGCTGCCCGACGCCGACCACGCCAGCCCGACCGTGTGGCTGGCCAACCTGACTCTGACCCAGATTTACGTGCCGCTGACCCTGACGGCAGGCCTCACCCAGATGTGGAGCCTCTCGGTGGAGGTCACCTTCTACCTCGCACTGCCGGTGCTGGCGCTCATGACCCGCAGGTTCCCGGTCCGCGCCCGGGTGCCGGCGATCGCCACGTTGGCGTTGGCGAGCTTGGCCTGGGGTTTCGTCCCGATCCACACCGCACAGGGCGTCAACATGCTGAACTGGCCGCCGGCGTACGCGTGCTGGTTCGCTGCGGGCATGCTGTTGGCCGAGTGGACCGTCAGCCCGCCGGGGTGGATGCACTCGCTGGCGCGGCGGCGGGTCGTGATGGCGGCCATCGCGGTGGCCGCCTATCTGGTTGCCGCGTCACCGCTGGCCGGGCCCGAGGGGTTGACCCCGGCCACGATGAGCCAGTTCGTGGTCAGAACGGCGATGGGCGCCGTGGTGGCCGGGGCCCTGCTGGCGCCGCTGGTGCTCGACCGCCCACACACGCCGCACGGTTTTCTGGGCAGCCGCCCGATGGTGACGCTGGGCCGCTGGTCGTACGGGCTTTTCATCTGGCATCTGGCGGCGCTCAACATGGTGTTCCCCGTGATCGGAAAGTTCGCCTTCACCGGTGACATGCCGGTGGTATTGGTACTGACGCTGATCTTCGGGTTGGCGATGGCGGCCGTGAGTTACGCGCTGGTCGAGTCGCCGTGCCGGGTGGCGTTGCGGCGCTGGGAGTATCGCCGCAGCCGCTACGCGCCGCCGCTCGACAGCGCGATCACCGGGACGCCGGAGCCTGCCGGCGTGCGCTGATGTCGGTGCGACGAACTGCGTCCCGATCCATCCGACAGGCTCGGGGCGTGTCAGTAACCGCCTTGGGCCGCAAAGATGTTGCGGGGATTGTCCACCAGCATCGTGTGGATCTGCTCGTCGGTGACGCCGCGGGCCGTCAGCGCCGGGATCACGTCGTTGTGGATGTGCAGATAGTGCCAATTGGGCAGGGCAACAGGCAGTATCGCTTCGGGCAGCGCGTCGAAATAGCAGGACGCGTCGTGTGACAGCACCATTTTGTCGGCATGCCCGCGTTCGCACATCCGCGCCACGGTGCGCACCCGATCCTCGAACGGCAGGTACACGTCCAGGCCGAAGCGGTCCATGCCGATGTACGACCCGGTGGCGATCAGCTCTTCGAGATAGTCGATGTCGGTGGTGTCGCCGGAATGCCCGATGACCACGCGGCTCAGGTCAACGCCTTCGTCGGAGAAGATCCGCTGCTGTTCAAGTCCTCTGCGCGTGGCCGCATGCGTGTGCGTGGAGATCGGCACGCCTGTCTGGCGGTGAGCCTGGGCCACTGCGCGCAACACGCGTTCGACGCCGGGAGTCATTCCGGGTTCGTCTGTGGCGCACTTCAGGATCGCGGCCTTGACCCCGGTGTCGGCGATGCCCTGCTCGATGTCGCGGACGAACATGTCGGTCATGATCTCGGGGCCGTCCAGAATGGTGCCCGGCCCCTGATAGTGCAAGAAGAACGGCACGTCGTTGTAGGTGTAGACGCCGGTCGCGACGACGATGTTCAAGTCGGTGGCCGCTGCGATGCGGACAATCCGGGGAATGTAGCGGCCGAGCCCGATGACCGTGAGGTCGACGATCGTGTCGACGCCGCTGGCCGTCAGCTCGTTCATGCGTGTGATCGCGTCGGCCACGCGCTGGTCTTCGTCGCCCCAGGCTTCGGGATAGTTCTGGGTGATCTCCGTGGTCATGATGAAGACGTGCTCGTGCATCAGGGTGACGCCGAGCGCCGATGTGTCGATGGCGCCCCCGACCGTGTTCATTTGTGGCATGGCGGCATTGTGCTACGGGACCGGGTCTTTGCGGCTGGTCATTGACACCGCAGATGCCGCGACCGCGCCGATCGCGATCAGCGCCAGCAGCTGTACACCCCATGAGTGCCCGACGTATCCGCCGACCGATCGCCAAGGATGCCGGGACAACACGGCCCCCGCGAGGATCAGCGCCGCTGCCGAGGTGCCCGCTATCGCGGTGCCTGAGGGCCCCTTTGGCCGCCTCGTGAGCCAGTACCGCAGGGCGAGCAACGCCGCGAACACCGCCGCGCCGCCCACGCCGGCGATCACCCATCCCACCGCGAGCACCGCGACCGCGCTGGCCGCCGCGTTCGGCCGCCAGGGCCGGGCGGCCTCATCGGGAGGGCGCCGTCGCCGTGGCGGCACCAGCGCCAGCAGCGCGAGCAGCGGCAGCAGCGCAAGCCCGCCGCCCAGCCCCGCGCGGTACAGATCGTTGGACGGGAATGTCAGCGTGATCGTGCCTCCGGTGCCGGCCGGCACCACCCAGCCCTGCTGCCAGCCGTTGACGGTGACCGGGGTCAGCCGGATGCCGTCGGCGGTGCGCGCGATCCAGCCGGGGCTGACGGATTCGGGCACCACCAGCACCCGAGGCGACGCGGCCGGCGTCGTGCGCACCTCGCGGCGCGCGGGCTCCCAGGTGCCGGTGTCCGCGGCAGTGGTTTCCGCAGTGCGCAGGCCGGTGGCGACGGGCCCGGCCAGTTGGGCGCCGTCGACGACGAACGCGGGGCCGGGGCTGATCAGCAGCTCCTGTCGGCCCGAGGGCAGCGCGATCGGATCACGCTGGCACGGTTGTGCGGCGATCGGCTCGCCGGACAGCAGCGCATCGACGGTGGTGTGGACCGAGGTCGGCACGAACCGCCCGGTGATCGCGATCATCGGGCCCTGGCCGCAGTCGATGTCGACGTGGCGGCCTCGGTTGCGTGCCGCGTCGGCGGGGGCGATCGGTTTGCCGTCCTGGCCCAGTGCGGCGATCTCCGCGATGCCGGGGGGCTTCAGTTGGTCGAAGCCCAGCGCGGTGCGGTCGATGACGTCGTCCCAGCTCAGCACGCTGAGTTTGACGGTCTGGGTGACCTGCGGAGTCAGCCGCAACGTCTGGACGCCGCTGTCGCCGTCCCCCGATTCCGTCACCCGGCGGACCTGCGGGCCGTTGCCGAGATCGACGGCGACCAGCGTGGGATGGGCCGGGACCGACGACGAGCTCGGCGTGAGCCGCAACCCCGTCACCAGCGCGGGTGCAGGCAATCGCAAGGTCAGGGTGGGTGGGTTCTTGCCGTGCACGACGCCCTGGGGCGCCGTCCACGACGTGCGGGGGTCGCCGTCGGCGGCGGCATAGGCCGAACCGGACACGTCGATCATGTCGGCGTCGCCGAAGGCCCGTGCCGCCCCGGGTGCGGCAACCAGGTCAGCCAGTTTCGGTCCCTGCCTGGCCCGCACCCACACCATCGGCGTGACGGTGGTCGGCTCGGGCACCGTCAACGTGCGGCTGAAGTTCACCGGCTCCTCGGGGGCCAGTGCCATCGCAGCGGCGCACCGCACCCGCTCGGGGCTTTCGGCGCAGCCAAGCCGGCCGAGCAGCTCCGGGCCGAGGTCCCATCCCGCGACTACTGAACCGGTCGGGGGGCCTGGGACCGCCACGGTGTGGCGCAACTCAACCGGGTGCGCGAAGCTGTCGGCGTCATACTGGGTCACCGCGACGTCGGTGATGCCGAACTGCACGCCGGGGGAGTCGTCGTCGGTGCCGATCGCGGTCACCCGCACCCACGGTGTCTCGCCGTAGGGCAGCGCCGCGGTGAGCGGTTCGCCGGCCTTGTCGAAGCGCAGCGTGGTGGTGCCGGTCGCCGTGGAGACCTGAATCTTGCGGACCTGTGCGCCAACCGCGGTCGCGCTCGGAGTGATCGTGATCGCCGCATTGGTGACGGGTTTGTCGAAGTCGATCTGTAGCCACTGGCCGACCGCGGCCTGCAGCGCATTGGACACCCAGCTGGTAGCCGGGTCGCCGTCGATCGCCGCGGTGGGCCCGCTCGCCGGGGAGACGTTGGGCAGCGCGGTGGAGTCGGACGCCGAGCTGGACACGGTGATCCGCCCGCCCGTCCACTCGCTGAAGACCATCGCCGCGGTGCTCGGGTAGTCCGGCACCCGGTTGAACGTGTTGCGGCGGTCGTCTCGGGTCCGCACCGCCGAGGAGTGATCGTCGACACGGCCATAGTCGGTTTCCCGGGCCGCCGGCGTGTCAGTGACCGTGACGACGGGCACTGCCAGTCCGGCGTGTTGGGCGTCGGCCGTGGTGAGCACGGGTCCCAGCGGCGGCTGGTGCGTCAACCGGCGGCGTTCGTCGAGCCGGAGCAGCGCCTCCGGCCCGCCGTCCACGCGCGCCATCGCGTCGGCGTCGGCGAAGTACGAAGCGCCGGGGGTGGAGCTGGATTTCGTTTCGACCCGGTAGATCTCCACCGCGGGGTATCGGGGCCGCAGGTCGCTGTCGGCGACGAACCCCGAGATCGTCCCGGCGCCGACCGGAGTGCCGAACTGTGCGACCTTCGTCAGCCCCGGGGAGCCTTCCACGGTGCGATGTACCAGGATCGGCCGCGCCGAACGTGAGGTGTCCGGCTCCAGGTCGTTACGCACCACGAGGTACGAAACGCCTTGTCGGGCAAGCGTATCAGCGAGGCCGGCGGACGGACGACCCTCGGCGAACAGCCGTTGGACGGAATCCAGCGCCCGGATGGTCTGCGGAGGGGTCAAAGGCACGGAGTCACGGACACCCCATGGGCTGTTGCCCAACACCTGCAGCGGCTCGTCGTGGCTGGTGCCCCAGACCTGCGTCGCGAACGGCGACCCCGGTACCACCAGGACCCGGCCCCGCGGCTGCCCCTCGTTGTTGTGTGCGTCGAGCCAGTCAGCGGTGTCGTGCCAGTACTGCGGTATCGCGCCGAACGCGCCCGGCGGCGTCAGCCGCCCTGTCCAGGCCAGCGAGGTGCTGACGGCAAGCGCGATGAGGACGACGATGCCGACGGCGACGCGCTTGTCGTGCTCGGGATGGGCGAGCGCGTTGACCCAGACCCGCCGCGGCGCGCTGCCGGGCAGCGGTACACGTCCCAGCAGGTGGGCGATACCCAGGACCAGCGGCAGCCGGATCACGGGTTCGAGCTTGTGCACGTTGCGCAGCGGGGCGCCGCCCCCGTCGAGGAACGCCTGCACGTGCTGCGCCAGGGGCGATCCAAGGCCGCCGGAGTAGCCGGCTGCCAGCAGCGTGACGCCGATGAGCAGCATCGTGATCAGCCGCCCGCGGGCGGGCATCGAGCGCAATGTCAGCGCGGCCACGCCGGCCGCGGCCACCACCGTCGTGGCCAGGGTCGCCACCGGCCCGGTCACAAGCGACGAGCCCGCGGTGGCGCCGGGCGCGACGAACGGTGTCCAGCTGTCGGTGCCGCGCAGCACCTCGATCAGCGACGTCCACTGGGTGGTGACACCCGACGATTCGATGTAGTCCAGGAAAGGTGGGCTGACGCGGCCCAGCAGGATCAGCGCCACCAGCCACCACCAGGTGGCCAGCACGGTGCCGAGCAGCCACCATGCGGTGAACCGCCACCACCGTCGGTCCGGCCGGTGGCAGGCCCACCAGATCAGCGCGGGCAGGCAGCCCGTCAGCGTCGCGACGGCGTTGACCGCACCCATCAACGCGACGGCCAGGGCCGCCCGCGCGGCCAACCCGCGCAGATTGCTTTGGCCCCGCAGCGCGAGGATCACCGGCAGCAGGACCCACGGTGCCAGCATCATCGGCAGCGTCTCCGACGAAATGGACCCGACCGTGGTCAGCACGCGCGGCGACAACGCGAACGCCGCCGCGGCCACGACCCGCGAACTGGTCGTGCCGATACCCAGCGCCTCGGCGACGCGCAGCAGCCCCCAGAAACCGACGGTCAGCAGAAGTGCCCACCACAGGCGTTGGGTGACCCAGCCGGGCAGCCCCAGCGTGTGGCCGAGCAGGAAAAACGCCCCGTGCGGAAACAGGTATCCGTACGCCTGGTTCTGCGCCTGGCCGAACGGCAACTCGCTGTTCCACAGATTGGCGGCCCGCTCCAAGAACCGCAGCGGATTCGCGGTGAGGTCGAGCTTGGTGTCGGGGGAGATCAGTCCCGGCGACTGGGCGAAGGACAGGATCAGCGCGGCGGCCCCGACGGCCCACAACCACCGCCCCGACAGTCTCGAGAGCGCGAGCGGATTAGCTGCGGTTGCCGTACTCCACCCGGTTGAGTACCGAGGACTGCGGATCGCCCGCGGTCAGTGGCGACTTGGTGTCTTGCTGCACCATTAGCGTCACACCAAAGACCGCGGCCGCACCCAGTAGCAGACCGACCACGATGCTGGCCGCCGCGGGCAGCAAGAACCGGTTCATCCTCGGGCTCCTAGGAAGTTGACGTCGGGGTTTGTCGCCAACGTAGCAGAAGAGGCGGTCAACGCCCCGCCGCCACGAGCGGGGCAGCGCCGATCGGCTATCGGAAGTGATGAATGGCCGAAAAGTGGGCATAACTAGGGCGAGACGGCAGCCGACGCCGTCTCCGATATGTCGTGGCAGGGAGCACAACATGACTTTGCGAAGGTTGATCATGCTGGCGGGAGCGATCCTGTTGATCGCCGGCGTCGTCGGTCTACTGGTGCCGGTCTCGGTGTCCGGTGCCAACGGCGACACGATCGGCTGCGGGAACGGGATAGCGTCTGACCTCTCCGCCGCCCGTGATGCGGACAGCAAGAACCTGGCGAACCTTCCGGTGGTGAGCGAGTTCGTCCCCCACACCAGCTATGTGGCCGAATGCCAGTCGGCGCTGTCGCATCGGCGGGCATGGACGATTCCTCTCGTGGTCGTCGGAGTGATCGCGATCGCCGGCGCGTTCGTAATACGAGGAGGAGCAGGAAGACTGGGAACCGCGGGAGGAAGCCGCCCACCAATGAGCGGCTAATCGACACAACCACGGGTCGTCCTCGTACGCTGAGCAGTGGGGGAGAGGGCGGTGGCTGAAAACTTCGTAGGCCAGGCGGCGAGTGACGCGGTCCCATCGGACACGCGTCCGGTTGTCGACGACCTCGCAGGCGCCAATTCGGGAACACCGGTGCGACTGGTCGCGGGTGCCAGCATCGCCGACGGCCGGTACCGGCTGCTCGTGCATCACGGTGGGCCCGCCGGGCTGCAGTTCTGGCAGGCGCTCGATACCGCGCTAAACCGCCAAGTCGCGGTTACCATCGTCGGCCTCGATGACGGGCCCGGCGATGCGGTGGGCGACATCCTGACCCGCACGCTGCGGCTGAGCCGATTCGACATGCCGGGCATTGCCCGGTTGCTGGACGTGGCCCGCAGCGCTGAGGGTGGATTGGTCGTCTGCGAGTGGATCCGTGGCGCGTCGCTGAAAGAGGTTGCCGACATCTCGCCTTCCCCGATCGGGGCAGCTCGCGCCAACCAGGCGCTGGCGGCGGCGGCCGATATGGCGCACCGGTCGGGCATGGCACTGTCGATTGACCATCCGAGCCGGCTGCGGGTCAGCATCGGCGGCGATGTCGTACTGGCCTTCCCCGCCACAATGCCCGGCGCGACGCCGCAGGACGACGTTCGCGGCATCGGTGCCGCCCTTTATGCCCTGCTTGTCGATCGCTGGGCGCTGCCCGAATCGGGGCTTCCGAGCGGGATGGCCCCCGCCGGGCGCGATCCCGACGGCCTGCCCGAGGTGCCGCAGGCCGTCAACCTCGACATCCCGTTCCCCATCTCAGCTTTGGCTGCGCGCGCGGTGTGTTCCGACCGCGGGATCACCGGCGCCCGCTCCCTGTCGGACGGGCTTTATCAGGCCATCGCGGAGGCCGATCGCACGTGGCCGATGCCCGCGGTGGTTGCGCCTGCTCCGCCGCCGTCTCAGAGGCGGGCTCCGGTGCGCGATATCCCGGGTCTGTTCCAGGAGGTTCGGGGGCGGCGACGCGCCGGGATCCTAGCGGGGATGGGCGCGGCCGCCGTGATAGTCGTGGTCGCCTTGGTGGCGTTGGCGTCGGTGCTCAGCCGCGTGTTCGGGGACGTGAACAAGTTCGACACCAACCGGCTCGGCCTGGCTGCGCCGTCGTTATCTTCGCCACCGCCTACACCGGCCAACCGGCCGGCGTTAACGGTCAAACCCGTTGCGGCAACGGTGTTCTCGCCGGGTGGTGGAGCGGACAACCCGGGGCAGGCAGCGTTGGCCATCGACGCCGCCTCCACAACGGGGTGGTCCACCGACACCTACTTCGATTCCGCGCCGTTCCCGAACTTCAAGAGCGGCGTGGGCCTGCTGCTGCAGTTGCCGCGACCCGCGGTGGTCACCGCGGTCCGGCTCGACGTTCCCAGCACCGGGACGCAGGTGCAGGTCCGCTCGTCGCCGACCCTGGGCCCGAAGGCGTTGTCCGACACCACCGAGCTGAGCCCGTCGGTGCCTTTGCAGCCGGGCCCCAATCGCATCCCGGTCAACTCCCCTGCGCCCACATCCACCGTACTGGTGTGGATCTCCAAGCTGGGCACCACCAACGGGCAGAGTCGCACGCAGATCTCCGACGTCATGGTCGACGCGGCATCCTGACTGCCACGGCCTTAACCTGTTCCGCCCGTTCACCGCGGATGTCCGGCTGAGTTTATGGATACGTTGGGACGCGACAGAACCGGAACGATGCTGTCCTGAACAGTGCAGGAGAAGGGATGTCACGATGACGTTGATCAGCCCCGATGCGATCCGCGCGGAAACGGTGACCATCACCGGTCACGGCGGTGACGAGATCGAAGCGTATCGGGCCGTTGCGCTTGCCCCGGGCTCGCGCGGGAGCGTGGTGTGGGTCCACCACATGCCCGGATACGACCGCGAGACCAAGGAGTTCGTCCGCCGGCTCGCGGTCGCCGGCTACCACGCGGTCTGCCCCAACCTGTACTCGCGCGAGGCACCGGGCGCGGACCCCGACGACGCTGCCGCAATGGTGCGGGCGGCCGGGGGTGTACCGGATGACCGGCTGGTCGGCGACGTGGCCGGTGCCGCGCAGTATTTACGCGGACTGGACGGGGCGAACGGGAAGGTCGGGGTGATCGGGCACTGCTCCGGCGGCAGGCAGGCGTTCCTGGCGGCATGCTCCTTGGCACTGGATGCGGCGGTGGACTGCTATGGCGCCTTCATCGTCGAGGATCCGCCGGAGGGCATGCCCAAGAACATGAAACCCATCCTCGGCCTCGCACCGGACCTGAGCTGCCCGCTGCTCGGGTTGTTCGGAACACAGGACCGCTATCCGTCGCCGGAGGCGGTCGCCAGGTTGGACGCCGAGCTCACGAAGTTGGGCAAGGAGCACGAGTTTCACTCATACGACGGAGCCGGGCATTCGTTCTTTTCACCGGACCGGCCGGCGTATCGCGTAGAAGCCGCATTGGATGGCTGGAAACGGATCGACAACTTCTTCGGAAAGTACTTGGGAGGCTGATCGCATGTGCACTTATTTGACCGAAAATATCGAGGTGGACGGGAGCGGGAAGGGCGCCACCGGCTGGTTCACCGCGAGCCACGCGACGGTGTACGTCGACCATCCGGTGCACGCGCCGTACGGACATACGGTGAACATCGACCTGCTCAACCCCGCGCTCGGCCCGTCCGCGCGCGTCGCGCTCGAACTGACCGAGGAGACCGCGGTTGCCCTCGCTGACGCGATCCGTCGCGCGATTGGCCGCGCGCCCGCCGGCCTGGCATCCAAGGATCAATGATTCCAGGTGTCAGAGGGCTTTCGCGTCGGCAGTCTCCGGTTCGGTACGCGTGGCGGTGTGCGTGCGCGACGACAGGGCACGCTCCGATCGCCACAACCACACTGCGGTGACGACGCAGACGGCCAGGAAGACGAAGACGTACGCGCCGGGGATGATCTTGTCCCACATGCCGCCGGGCCGTAGCGACAGCAGACCCGCCTGTGGCGTATCGCCCGGAAATGCGACGAACCATCCCCCGCACAGCACACACAACAGCCACATCGCCCATCCCGAAAGGGCAGAACGCAGCACGCAGGCCCGATAGCCGAGGTGAACGATCAGAGGTATGAACCACACCCAGTGATGGCTCCAGCTGAACGGCGACACCGCGGTCGAAGCCATTCCCACAACGGCGAGGGCCAGGACGGTGTGGCCGCGCCGGTATGCGATCGCGCCGAGGGCCAACCCGGCGATCGCGAGCCCCAACGCCACCGCGGTGCCGAGCGCAGCGAGGAACTGCAGGCGCAGAAACAGGCCGTGCACGCTGGTGTTGGCGAACGGATCGTGAGAGATTCGGCTGACATCCGCAAAGTGTCTCTTGATCCAGTAGAACTTGGAATCCGTTGGAGCAACGGCAAACCCGAGCGCGATAGTCGCTATCAGCGTCGCTGCCGCCACCGCCGCCGGGCGGACGCGGCCGAGCAACACCAGCAGGACGATGAAGATTGCCGGGGTCAATTTGATCCCTGCCATCAGGCCGATTCCGACCCCCGCCCATTTTCGCCCGGCGGGACCCAAGAGATCGGCGACGACAACCGCCAGAATGACGAGGTTGATCTGGCCGAGCTGGACTGTCAGCCTGACGGGTTCGAGCCACGCGGTGACGGCGACGAGCAGCGCGCTGAGACTCCACAGCCCTTGGGACGCGTTCAGCCCCAACGACTTCAGGCTCCGCTGCACGGTGTACGTGAGCAGCGAGCCCATCGCGAGCAACGACAGAATGTCCATCGAGTGCTCGCCTATGAAGGCCAACGGAATGAAGAAGAGCGCGGCGAAGGGCGGGTAAATGAAGAGCAGTTCGGTGGGGTTGCCGGTGTAACCGATCGAATACAAATCGAGTCCGTGCAAGATCCGCGTCGCCCCGAAGCGGTACACAGACAGGTCGATCTGTAGGGCTTCCGAGGGCCAGCGCAGGTACACCGCGAGATAGAGCACCAAAGCTGCGACCAGTGCCGCCGGACCAACACGGCGAACCCGGGGGGAGACATTCCCACCGGGTTCGATATTTGGTTGCACGTCTGTCATCATTGAGTGTTCCACCAGTGGCGCCCCCACATCGCGAGTAAAGTACCCACAGTAGGTGATTGGGCCCGCGGATAGCACATCTCGCCATGAGCAGCGCCCCTCCGCAGCCGACCAAGGGAAACCCATTAGCGTGGCATTCCCACCGCACAGCAACCCGGCAGGAAACGCATAGTGTGCGAACATTTACCGCTTCGTGTTACAAATGTGACTCCTGTAAAGCAATGTTCCTAAAGTTGATTGAAGTGTTTCCAGCGCCACCGATAGTGAGGAGTCCGACATGACCGTCCAGAAAGCAGGGCCCAAGCGGTTCCTGCCGGCGGGCGGCCGCGCAACGGCCGTCCGGGTGCTGGCATCCGTCGGCGTCGTCACTGCGCTGGCCGCTTCAGCCGCTCCGGCCCATGCAGACACGACCCAGGACTCCTTCCTCAACACGCTGAACAACGCCGGCGTCGGCTACAACGACCCCGGCGCCGCGGTGGCCATGGGTCAGTCGATCTGTCCGATGCTCGCTCAGCCCGGCGGATCGTTCGCCTCCGTTGCCTCCGGCGTGGCGGGCAACGGCATGTCTCCCGCCATGAGCGGCATGTTCACCAGCATCGCGATATCGATGTTCTGCCCCGCGATGATGACGTCGCTGGCGAATGGCAGCTGGGCGAACGCCTTCCCGATACCAGGTCTGGGCGGGTAGCGGCGAGGCGGTTCCGCTACGCGGTCGACGGCGCGGCCCCGGAGTCACCGGCGGAATCAGCTAGGTAGCCCTCCACCGAGTCGACTTTGCCCCGCATGGCGTCGGTGGCGCCGCGGCGCCAGTCCACCTTGATGACAGTGCTGACCCGTGGCGCGCGAGCGGCCACCGCTTCCACCGCTCGCTGGACAACCGCCATGGCCTCGTTCCACGTATCGGCCTCGATAACCGTGAACATCGAATCGGTCTTGTTGGGAAGGCCTGAGTCGCGCACCACTCTCACGGCTTCGGCAACGATCTCCCCGACACCTTCGCCGACCCCTATCGGAGTGACGGAGAACGCCACCAGAACCGACATCACCACTCACCCGATCGCCGACTAGGACATCGCCTGCTAGGACATCGCCTGCTAGGACACAGTGTTGGCGACGTCGGCGGCCGCAGTCAGCGCGCCCAGGTGATCGTCGACTGTTGTCAAACCCGCGCCCATGGTGTTGATCGACACGTGGGTGGCGCCGGCGTCGGCCCAGCCGCGCAGCGACTTGGCGAGCTCGTCGGAATCACGGCTCCAGGTGACACGGCCGTCCATCCCCAAGCTGGCCGGGTCTCGCCCCGCGTCGCTGGCCGCCTGCAGAACGATACGGCGGGCCTCATCGAACTCCGGGCCCGGCTGCATCTGGGGAAACCAGCCGTCGCCGAGACGCCCGGCACGCCGGTAGGCGCGCGGTGACTGCGCGCCGAACCACACCGGAATGGGCCGCTGGATCGGCAGCGGTGCCAGGCCGGCACCCGTCACCCGGTGGTAGTCGCCGTGGTAGGTGACCGATTGTTGGGTCCACAGCATCCGCATCAGCTCGACTTGCTCTTCGGAGCGCTTGCCTCGGGTGTGGAAGTCCTCTCCGAGCGCTTCGTATTCGACGGGGTTCCACCCGACCCCGATGCCCAGACGCAGCCGGCCGGCGCTGAGCAGGTCCACCTCCGTCGCCTGCTTGGCCACCAGCACCGTCTGCCGCTGCGGCAGGATGATGACGCCGGTCACCAGCTCGAGCGATGTGGTGACCGCGGCGAGGTAGCCGAACATCACCAACGGCTCGTGGAAGGTGGTGTGGATGTCGTAAGGCCCGTTCCAGCCCTGGTAAACCTCGGGATCGGCGCCGACGACGTGGTCGTACACCAGCAGATGGCGATACCCGAGTTCCTCCACGCGCTGGCCGTAGGCCCGGACCGCGCCGACGTCACCGCCCAGCTCGCTCTGGGGGAACACCACTCCGATCCTCATCGCACCTCCATCCCGATCTGGTCGACGAGAGATCGATTCACCACACCGTTGTACCCGCGGCAGATGAACGCTACGCCCGTCAACAGGACCCACACTGCCCCGTGGGGGCGGATCGGCCGCTGGCGGCGCTGGCATGACAGCATGGCCGGATGCCATTCCCGCCAAGTATGGCCGCGATCATCGCGCTGCCCGCGTTGCTGCTGGCCTGCTCGCCCGGGGCCGGGCACTCCGCGCACTCCACCCCACCGGACAAGCCGCTGAGCAGCCAGATCCAGGCCGCTCCCGTGTCGCCGAGTTGCGGCGACGGAACGGCGTTGCTGGCGTCGATGTCGACTCGCGACAAGCTCGCGCAGCTGCTGATGGTCGGAGTGACCGGCGCCCCGGACGCCCGGGCCGTGGTGGCCAATCAGCACGTCGGAGGCATCTTCATCGGCAGTTGGACCAACGTGTCGATGCTGACCGACGGATCCCTTGCCGACATCGCCGGCTCTGCCGGGCCGCTGCCACTGGCGGTGAGCGTCGACGAGGAGGGCGGCCGGGTGTCTCGGCTGTCGTCGCTGATCGGCTCGGCGCCGTCGGCACGGGCGCTGGCACAGACCAGCACACCGGACCAGGCCTACCAGCTGGCGCTGGGCCGCGGCCGGCAGATGCGCAATCTCGGCATCACGATCGACTTCGCGCCGGTGGTCGACGTCACCGACGCGCCCGCCGACACCGTGATCGGCGACCGGTCGTTTTCCGCCGACCCGGCTGTGGTCACCCAGTACGCCGGTGCGTACGCCCACGGACTGCGCGACGCGGGTTTACTGCCTGTGCTCAAGCACTTCCCCGGACACGGCCGCGCGTCCGGCGACTCGCACGCAGGTGGGGTGGTGACGCCGCCGCTGGACGACCTGCAGAACCTCGACCTCGTGCCCTATCGGACGCTGGTGGCGCAGACACCGGTCGGCGTCATGATCGGCCACCTTCAGGTGCCCGGCTTGACCGGGGACGACCCAGCGAGCCTGAGCCCGGCTGCCGTCGGCCTGCTGCGTGGCGGTTCCGGATACGGTGGCCCCCCGTTCGACGGGCCGGTCTTCACCGACGACTTGTCCAGTATGGCCGCCATCACCGACCGCTACGGCGTCGCCGAGGCGGCGTTGCGGGCGTTGCAGGCCGGCGCCGACACCGCGCTGTGGGTCACCACCACGGAAGTTCCGGCGGTGCTCGACCGGCTGGAGTCGGCGGTCGCGGGCGGCGAATTGAGCATGAGCGGTGTCGACGCGTCCGTGCTGCGAATAGCAGCGGTGAAGGGCAGGAATCCGCACTGCGGTCGATGACACCCGCCTTTTTGCTTACTCTTGAGTAAGGACGACGACGGAGGTGTTCACGAATGGCAGGTGGAACCAAGCGGTTGCCGCGGGCCGTCCGTGAGCAGCAGATGCTCGACGCCGCGGTGCAGATGTTCTCGCTGAAGGGGTATCACGAGACATCGATGGACGCGATCGCGGCCGAGGCGCAGATCTCCAAGCCGATGCTGTACCTGTACTACGGCTCGAAGGAGGAGCTGTTCGGCGCGTGCCTGAGCCGGGAGATGGCCCGGTTCATTGACGCAGTGCGAGCCGACATCGACGTGGAGCAGAGTCCGAAGGATCTACTGCGCAACACGATCCTGTCGTTCTTCCGCTACATCGGCGAGAACCGCGCGTCGTGGATTGTGCTGTACCAGCAGGCGAGCATCTCGCAGATGTTCTACCAGCAGGTCCGCGAGGGCCGCGAACAGGTCATCGACATGGTCGCCAGATTGCTGGAGTCAGGCACCCGAAACCCCGAGCCCGATACGGATTTCAACATGACGGCGGTTGCGGTGGTCGGGGCCGGTGAGGCGATCTCGACACGCGTCAGCAGGGGTGACATCGACGTCGACGATGCTGCTGAGTTGATGATCAACCTCACCTGGCGCGGCCTGAAGGGCAAGCCGAGTGACGCAGAAGCCGCGCCGCCGGCAAAACACGTTCTGGCTACACGGCGCTGACCGTCCCGGTCAGGTACGGATAACCCTTCGACGGATTACGCAGGGCCACTTCCCAGCCCTTCGCGCCCCTGTCGACGTAGAGGCCTACCTTCGCGGGCAGCACGACCGGCTTTCCGAACCGCACCGAGTACCGCACCGCATCGGGCAACTGCCCCTCGATGTTCGCCAATGCCGCGGCGGCCGTGAACATTCCGTGTGCGATGACGGTCGGGAAGCCGAACAGCTTCGCGGCGAGGGGATTGGTGTGGATCGGGTTGTGGTCCCCGCTGACCGAGGCGTAGCGACGGATCTGGCCCGGTGTGATGCTGAGGATTCCGTTCGGCGGTGGCAGCTTGGGCTGCTTCTTCGGCTCCGGCTTCGGTTCGTCGGACAGGCTGGTCCGCTGCTGATGCAGAAATGTCGTGACCTGGTGCCAGGCCGGGTCGTTGCCGACGTTCACGTCGGTGACGACATCCACCAACAGGCCCCGGCGATGCTCGCGCAGGTTCTCCGCGTGCGTCTTCACGTCGACGGTGTCGGTGACCGAAATCGGCCTGTACTGGGTGATGTGGTTCTCCATGTGCACCGAACCCATTGCGGCGAAAGGGAAGTCGAAGCCGGTGACCAAAGACATCACCACCGGGAAGGTCAGCGCGAACGGGTACGTCAGCGGCACGTGATCGCCGTAGCGCAGGCCGGTGACGCCCGCATACTGTGCCACGTTCGACCGGTCGATCTGCAGGCCCTCTATCCGAACCGTGCGGTCGGGCAGTTCGTCGCTGCGCGGGATGAACGGCAGCGCGCCCGCCGCCGCGCGCAGCAGGTTGCCCAGCCCGCTCGGTTGAGTCTGTTCGGTCACGGTGCTCACCCTAGGCCCCCATCATGGCTTGGCCGCAGACCCGGATCACGTTGCCGGTCACCGCGTTGGACGCCGGGTTCGCGAAGAACGCGATGGTCTCGGCCACGTCGACCGGCTGGCCGCCCTGCAGTAACGAATTGAGCCGGCGGCCCACCTCGCGGGTGGCCAGCGGGATCGCGGCGGTCATCTGCGTCTCGATGAAACCGGGGGCGACGGCGTTGATGGTGATGCCCTTGTCGGCCAGCACCGGGGCCAGCGCCTGCGTGAGGCCGATCATGCCGGCCTTCGTCGTGGCGTAGTTGGTTTGTCCGCGATTGCCGGCAATGCCTGCCATCGACGAAAGGCCCACGACCCTGCCGCCTTCGCCCATCGAGCCGTTGCCGACCAGACCTTCGGTAAGCCGTTTCGGGGCAAGCAGATTGACGGCCAACACAGAGTTCCAGCGGGCGTCGTCCATGTTGACGAGGAGCTTGTCTCGGGTGATGCCTGCGTTGTTGACCAGGATGTCGGCACGGCCTGCGTAGTGCTCGCGCAGGTGCTCGGCGATCCGGTCGACTGCATCGTCAGCGGTGACATCGAGGGTCAGCGCGGTCCCGCCGAGCCTGGTGGCGAGTTCCGCAAGCGGTTCGGCCGCCGACTCGACGTCGACGGCGATCACGCGGGCACCGTCGCGGGCGAACACCTCGGCGATGCAGGCCCCGATGCCGCGGGCCGCGCCGGTGATGATCGCCACCTTGTCGTCCAGCGGCTTGTCCCAGTCGGCGGGCGGTGTCGCATCGGCCGCACCGACGTAGAACACCTGACCGTCCACATAGGCCGACTTGCCGGACAGGATGAACCGCATCGTCGACTCGAGGCCGGTCGCGGCCGGCTTCACACCGGGAGACAGGTAGACCAGCTGCGCGGTGGCGCCGCGGCGCAGCTCCTTGGCCAGCGAGCGCGTGAACCCCTCCAGCGCGCGCTGCGCGATGCGCTCGTCGACACTGGCCGCCTCAGCGGGTGTGGTGCCGACGACCGCGACACGGGCCGACGCCGTGAGGTTGCGCAGCAGAGGCGTGAAGAACTCGTGCAGTGCGGTCAGGTCCTCCGGTTTGGTGATGCCGGTCGCGTCGAACACCAGCCCGCCGAACGAGTCGGCCCAGCGTCCGCCGAGGTTGTTGCGAACCAGCTCGTAGTCCTCGGCCAGCGCGCTTCTCAGCGGTTCGACCACGCGGCCTTCGCCGCCGACCAGCAGGGCCCCGGGCAGCGGCGGATCGCCCGGGCGATAACGTCGCAGCGTCTCAGGTTGCGGGATGCCCAGCTGTTTGGCCAGAAACGCCCCTGGCGTGGATTTGACGATTTGCGAGTAGAGGTCGGAAGCCACGGAGCTGCCTTTCGTGTCGCGGTACTGGCGTATCACACACGAACTTACTCCAGAGTAAGAACAGTGGGTAGTATTGGGTCCCATCGGGACTAACACTGGAGGCAACGTGGCGAATAGCAGAGCCGGTCGACGGGTGGCAGTGCTGGGCGGCAACCGAATTCCGTTCGCTCGATCCGATGGCTCGTACGCCGAGGCGTCAAACCAGGACATGTTCACGGCCGCGCTCGACGGCTTGATCGATCGCTTCAACTTGACCGGTGAGCAGCTGGGCGCGGTGATCGGCGGCGCGGTGCTCAAGCACAGCCGCGACTTCAACCTGACGCGCGAGAGCGTGCTGGGAAGCGCGCTGTCGTCGTACACGCCGGCATTCGACCTTCAGCAGGCGTGCGGCACCGGGCTGCAGGCCACGGTCGCGGCCGCTGACGGCATCGCCGGGGGCCGCTACGACGTCGCGGCGGCGGGCGGCGCGGACACCACATCGGATCCGCCGATCGGTCTGGGCGACAATCTGCGCCGGGTGCTGCTGTCGCTGCGCCGGTCGAAATCCAACGTCGAGCGGCTGAAGCTGCTCGGCCAGCTTCCCGCCTCGCTGGGCATCGAGATTCCGGCGAACAGCGAGCCGCGTACCGGCCTGTCGATGGGCGAGCACGCCGCGATCACCGCGAAGGAGATGGGGATCAAGCGGATCGACCAGGACGAGCTCGCGGCGGCTAGCCATCGCAACATGAGCGCGGCGTACGACCGCGGCTTCTTCGACGATCTGGTGACACCGTTCTTGGGCCTTTACCGCGACAGCAACCTGCGGCCCGACTCCTCCGCCGAGAAGCTGGCGAAACTGAAGCCGGTGTTCGGCGTCAAGGCAGGCGACGCGACGATGACGGCCGGGAACTCGACGCCGCTGACTGACGGCGCATCCGTCGCGCTGCTCTCCAGCGAAGAGTGGGCCGCCGAGCGGTCGCTGGAACCCCTGGCGTACTTCGTCGACGCAGAGACCGCCGCCGTCGATTACGTCAACGGCGCCGACGGGTTGCTGATGGCGCCGACGTACGCGGTGCCGCGTCTTCTGGCCCGCAATGGGCTGAGCCTGCAGGACTTCGATTTCTACGAGATCCACGAGGCGTTCGCATCGGTGGTGCTGTGCCACCTGCAGGCGTGGGAGTCCGAGGAGTACTGCAAGGAGCGACTGGGCCTGGGCGCTGCGCTCGGATCGATCGACCGGTCCAGGCTCAACGTCAACGGATCGTCGATCGCGGCCGGTCATCCGTTCGCGGCGACGGGCGGGCGCATCGTCGCGCAGTTGGCAAAGCAGTTGGCGGAGAAGAAGAAGGAGACGGGCGGCAGCGGAAATGGCACGGTGCGCGGGCTGATTTCGATCTGCGCCGCCGGCGGCCAGGGCGTCGCCGCGATCCTCGAAGCCTGATCAAGAATTCGGCGCAACGCGCTGTAACGGGTCCGTCCGGTCGGCCGATAAACGTGTAGCCCCGTGTTGCCGTCTGACCCCCCGACCCGACGTCGACACGGGGCATCCACGTTGCGGTTGTGATCCTTCAGCCGCGAGATCGACCGCCGCTGGCAAGAGGGGGGCCAGCGGCGGTCAACTCTTTTCGGGCCAGGAGACGTAACGGCCCCGACACGCTTGCGCATGCGGGGCCGTTACGTCTACTCGTGACCTCAGAAGGCTGCTTCGGGCAGCTCCATCAGCTCGTTGTCGATGTTCTCGAGAACCGTGCGGGTGCTGGTCAGCAGCGGCAGGAAGTTTCTCGCGAAGAACGAGGCCACAGCCACCTTGCCGTCGTAGAAGTCGCGATCGGCGCCGGTGACGCCCGCATCGAGCTTCTCGATGGCCACGGCGGCCTGACGCTGTAGCAGCCAGCCGATCAGTAGGTCGCCGACCGACATGAGGAACCGCACCGAGCCGAGGCCGACCTTGTAGAGGCTGGCCGGCTCTTCCTGGGCGGCCATCAGGTAACCCGTCAGCGATGCCGCCATGCCCTGCACGTCGGCCAACGCGGTGGCCAGCAGCTCACGCTCGCCCTTCATCCGACCGTTGCCGGCCTCGTTCTTGACGAACTCCTCGATCTGCCCTGCCACGTGCGCCAGCGCCACCCCCTTGTCGCGGACGATCTTGCGGAAGAAGAAATCCTGGGCCTGGATGGCGGTGGTGCCTTCATACAGCGAGTCGATCTTCGAGTCGCGGACGTACTGCTCGATCGGGTAGTCCTGCAGGAAGCCCGAGCCGCCGTAGGTCTGCAGGCTCTCGGTCAGCTTCGCGTACGCCTGCTCGGAGCCGACGCCCTTGACCACGGGCAGCAGCAGGTCATTGACCCGCACCGCCAACTCGGCGTCCACATCGTTGACCGCCTTGGCGACCGCGTCGTCCTGGTAAGTGGCGGTGTAGGTGTACAGCGCACGCAGACCCTCGGCGTAGGCCTTCTGGGTCATCAGGCTGCGACGCACGTCGGGATGGTGGGTGATCGTCACCCGCGGCGCGGTCTTGTCCATCATCTGCGTCATGTCGGCGCCCTGCACGCGGGTCTTGGCGTACTCCAGAGCGTTCAGGTAGCCGGTGGACAGCGTGGCGATGGCCTTGGTGCCCACCATCATGCGGGCCTGCTCGATCACCTCGAACATCTGCGCGATGCCGTGGTGGACCTCGCCCACCAGCCAGCCCTTGGCAGGTACGCCGTGCTGTCCGAACGACAGCTCGCAGGTCGCCGAGACTTTCAGGCCCATCTTGTGCTCGACGTTGGTGACGAACACGCCGTTGCGCTCACCGATCTCGCCGGTCTGCGGGTCGAACAGGAACTTCGGCACGAAGAACAGCGAGAGACCCTTGGTGCCGGGACCGGCGCCCTCGGGCCGGGCCAGCACCAGGTGGAAGATGTTCTCGAAGAGGTCTCCCGAGTCACCGGACGTGATGAACCGCTTCACGCCGTCGATGTGCCAGGAGCCGTCGTCCTGCTTGATGGCCTTGGTCCGTGCCGCACCGACGTCGGAACCGGCGTCGGGCTCGGTGAGCACCATCGTGGAACCCCAGCCGCGCTCGGAAGCGATCTCGGCCCACTTCTTCTGCTCCTCGGTGCCGAGGTTGAAAAGGATGTTGGCGAAACCGGCGCCGCCGCTGTACATCCAGACGGCCGGGTTGGCGCCGAGGATCATTTCGTGCAGCGCCCACATCAGCGCCTTGGGCATCGGCATCCCGCCGAGCACCTCGGCGATGCCGGCCTTGTCCCAACCGGCCTCGAGCACAGCGTTCACTGACTTCTTGAAGGACTCAGGCAGAGTCACGGAGTGGCTCTCAGGGTCGAACACGGGCGGATTGCGATCTCCGTCGGCAAACGACTCGGCGATGGGGCCCTCCGCCAGGCGGCTCATCTCGGTGAGCATTTCGCGGGCGGTATCGGTGTCGAGGTCGCTGAACTCGCCCTCACCGAAAACCCTGTCGACGCCGAAGACTTCGAACAGATTGAAAGCCTCGTCCCGTACATTGCTCTTATAGTGGCTCACGTGCTTCCTCCTCATTGAGCGCCACAATGGTTGGGTACTTTTCGCTAAGTTACCCACCAGTAATACGTAAAACTATACCCGCCGGTAACTTATTCCAAAACTTCTGTGAGCTAACTAACAAGGTGCCTCGACGATCGTGGGCTGACGCGATGTTCAGCGCGCTGACCTGGACCGATGCCGACTGCGCCGTGATGGCGACGAAGGTCGTGCGCCCACGCGGGCGGCGGTTGGCGGTGCTGGTGGAGCGCCCCGGCAGTGTCGGCTGGTGGTACCGCTGTTCGATGGCCCTCCGCGTAGGGTTAACCGGGGAGGAGAGCATGGGCAGCAGCAACCTGACGCAGGCCTCGCTGCGCGAAGCGTTCGGGCACTTCCCGTCCGGCGTCATTGCGATCGCCGCGGACCTGCACGGTACCCGCGTCGGCCTGGCGGCCAGCACATTCGTGCCCGTGTCACTGGATCCGCCTCTGGTGTCGTTCTGCGTGCAGAACACCTCCACCACATGGCCGCAGTTGAAGGATCGCCCGCGGCTGGGCATCAGCGTGCTCGGCGAGTCTCACGACGATGCCGCCAGGGCGCTGGCCGCCCGCACCGGTGACCGTTTCGCCGGCCTGAAGACGGTGTCCACCGAGCACGGCGCCGTGTTCATCGACGGCACCAGCGTCTGGCTCGAGAGCACGATCGAACAGCTCGTTCCCGCCGGCGACCACACCATCGTGATCCTGCGGGTCAACGACATCACCGTTCACCCCGATGTGGCGCCGATCGTCTTCCACCGCAGCACATTTCGTCGGCTGGGCGCCTGAGCTTCGGCTGCGGGCTAACGGTGACTTTTGCTCTTCGCGCGAGCGCTCATCGGTGGCTTTTGCTCTTCGCGCAAGCGCTCATCGGTGGCTTTTGCTCTTCGCGCGAGCGCTCATCGGTAGCTTTTGCTCTTCGCGTAAGCGCTCATCGGTGGAACAGCTTGTTGCCCAACCACACCACCGGGTCGTACTTGCGGTCGACCACGCGTTCCTTCAACGGAATCAGCGCGTTGTCAGTGATCTTGATGTGCTCCGGGCACACCTCGGTGCAGCACTTGGTGATGTTGCAGTACCCGAGGCCTTCCTTTTCCTGCGCCAGCTCGCGGCGGTCCAGAGTGTCCAGGGGGTGCATTTCGAGCTCGGCGATGCGCATGAGATAGCGCGGCCCGGCGAACTCCTTCTTGTTCTCCTCGTGGTCACGGATCACGTGGCAGGTGTTCTGACACAAGAAGCATTCGATGCATTTGCGGAACTCCTGCGAGCGGTTGACGTCCTCCTGCATCATCCGGTACTCGCCCGGCTGCAGCTCCTTGGGAGGCGTGAACGACGGGATCTCCCTGGCCTTCTCGTAGTTGAAGGACACGTCGGTGACCAGGTCACGGATCACCGGGAACGCCCGCAGCGGCGTCACGGTGACGACCTCGTCCTCGCCGAACGTCGACATCCGGGTCATGCACATCAGCCTGGGCCGTCCGTTGACCTCCGCAGAGCACGAGCCACACTTGCCGGCCTTGCAGTTCCACCGCACCGCGAGATCCCCGGCCTGGGTGGCCTGCAGCCGGTGGATGACGTCGAGGACGACCTCGCCGTCGTTCGCCTCGACCGTGAAGTTCCGCAGCTCCCCGCCGTCGGCGTCCCCGCGCCAGACCCGCAGCTTCGCGTCGTACGTCATGCCGGCGTCTCCTCGAACAGGGTGGCGAGATCCTCGGGCATCTGCGGCAGCGGCTGCCGCAGGAGGCTGATCGAACCGTCGTGCTCGCTGCAGATCACGTTGAGCGCGCCCCACTCGGGCGTCGGCCCGGGGAAGTCGTCGCGGGTGTGGCCGCCGCGGCTCTCCTGCCGCTCGAGGGCGGCCTTCGCGATGCACTCGGAGACCTTGAGCATGTGCGGCAGGTCGAGCGCGAGGTGCCAGCCCGGGTTGTACTGCCGGTGCCCCTCGACGGAGAGGTTCGCCACCCGCTTCTTCAGCTCCTCGATCCGGTCCAGGGCCTCCCGCATCTCCGGCTCGGTACGGATGATCCCGACGAGGTCGTTCATCGTCTGCTGCAGGTCGTGCTGGATCGTGTACGGGTTCTCGCCGCCCTCCCGCTCGAACGGCGCCAGCGCGGCCTTCCCGGCCTCCGCGACGGCGTCGTCGTCGAGCTGCGCGGCCGTCACCGGGTGCGCCTGCGCGTACGCCGCTGCCGATGCGCCGGCCCGGCGCCCGAACACGAGCAGGTCCGACAGCGAGTTGCCGCCGAGCCGGTTCGAGCCGTGCATGCCGCCGGCCACCTCGCCGGCGGCGTACAGGCCAGGGATCTTGGCCGCGGCGGTGTCGGGGTCGACCTCCACGCCGCCCATCACGTAGTGGCAGGTCGGCCCGACCTCCATGGGCTCGGCCGTGATGTCGACCTCGGCGAGCTCCATGAACTGGTGGTACATCGAGGGCAGCCGCTTGAGGATGTACTCCTTGGACCGGCGGGACGCGATGTCGAGGTAGACACCGCCGTGCTCGGTCCCGCGGCCGGCCTTGACCTCCGAGTTGATGGCCCTGGCCACCTCGTCACGGGGGAGCAGCTCCGGGGGCCGCCGGTTGTTGCGCTTGTCGTCGTACCAGCGGTCGGCCTCCTCGATCGTGTCGGCCGTCTCCTTGCGGAAGTACTCCGGGATGTAGTCGAACATGAAGCGCGTGCCCTCGGAGTTCTTGAGGACCCCGCCGTCGCCGCGCACGCTCTCGGTGACCAGGATCCCGCGCACCGACGGAGGACAGACCATGCCTGTCGGGTGGAACTGGACGAACTCCATGTTGACCAGCGTCGCGCCGGCCTGCAGGGCCAGGCTGTGCCCGTCGCCGGTGTACTCCCAGGAGTTCGACGTGACCTTGTAGGACTTGCCGATGCCGCCGGTGGCCAGCACCACCGAGGGCGCCTGCCAGGAGATGAACCGGCCGGACTCCCGCCAGTAGCCGAAGGCGCCGGTGATGCCGTCCGGGCCGGTCATGAGGCGGGTGACCGTGCACTCCATGAACACGTCGATGCCCAGCGCCACGACCCGCTGCTGCAGCGTGCGGATGAGCTCCAGGCCGGTGCGGTCGCCGACATGGGCGAGCCGGGCGTAGCGGTGCCCGCCGAAGTCGCGCTGCGAGATCAGGCCGGCCGGGGTGCGGTCGAACAGGGCGCCCCAGTCCTCGAGCTCGCGGACCCGGTCCGGTGCCTCCTGGGCGTGGAGCTGGGCCATCCGCCAGTGGTTGAGCATCTTCCCGCCGCGCATGGTGTCGCGGAAGTGCACCTGCCAGTTGTCCTCGGGGTAGACGTTGGCCATCGCGGCGGCGATCCCGCCCTCCGCCATGACCGTGTGGGCCTTGCCCAGCAGGGACTTGCAGACCACGGCGACGCGGGCGCCGGACGCCTGCGCCTCGATGGCAGCGCGCAGACCCGCCCCTCCGGCGCCGATGACGACGACGTCGTAGTGGTGGCGTTCGAGCTCAGCCATCAGCGGAAACCTTTGTCCTGTCGTGGGAGGTGTCAGAAGAACCGGAGGTCGGTGATCGTGCCGGTGGCGAGCAGCCGCACGTAGAGGTCGGTCAGCGCCACACCGAACAGCGACACCCAGGCGAACTGCATGTGCCGGGCGTTCAGCTTCGACACGAGCGTCCAGAACCGGTACCGCATCGGGTGCCGGGAGAAGTTGTTGAGCCGGCCGCCGACGATGTGCCGGCACGAGTGGCAGGACAGCGAGTAGAGCCAGAGCAGCGTCGCGTTGGCCAGCAGCACGAGGGTGCCGAGGCCCATGTGGCCCCACCGGCCCTCGTGGTCGCGGAAGGACAGGACCGCGTCGTACGTGAGGATCGCGTTGAAGACCAGGCCCAGCAGGAAGAAGTAGCGGTGCACGTTCTGGAAGACCAGCGGGAACCGGGTCTCGCCGGAGTAGCCGGCCCGCGGCTCGGCGACCGCGCAGGCCGGCGGTGACAGCCAGAACGACCGGTAGTAGGCCTTCCGGTAGTAGTAGCAGGTGAGCCGGAACCCGAGCGGGACGATGAGGATGTAGAGCGCCGGCGTCAGGAACGACGGCCCGCTGAACAGCTTGGGGAACGTGTCGCCCTGGCACGCGGTCGTGATGCAGGGCGAATAGAACGGCGAGATGTACGGCTCGACGTAGTAGTTGGCGTTCTCGAACGCCCGGATCGTCGAGTAGACGATGAAGGCCACGAGGACACCGACGGTGATCGCCGGCTGGACCCACCAGCGGTCGGTGCGCAGGGTGCGGGCCGCGATGGTGGCGCGACCGGGGGCGCCGGTGCCTGCCGGGGCAGGGACGGTCGTCGTCATACGAGCTGGTGTCCGTTCGTCGGGGACAGGGGATCAGGGAGCGCGATGCCTCGAGGACCCCAGTCCCTCGTCCTCGGCGTCCATCCAGAAGTCGTGGGAGTACTCGCTGTCGTCGATGACCTCGAGGGTCGGCGGCGGCGAGGAGGGTCTCGCCCCGCACAGCAGGTCGAGGTCTCCGCTGAGGCGGGCGACGTCGGCTTTGAGCCGGCGTACGTCGATCGTGTCGTCGTAGTGGCGGCTCACCGCCGCCGTGGCCCGTTCGAGATCCAGCACGGCCCGCCGGGCCGCCGCGACGTCCTCCTGCAAGGGCATGCCCCTCACCTCCGCACTGTGGCCTCGGTCACACCAGGACCGGGCAACTTCACCATGGACCGACCGCCGATGGCGTGTGGCGCACGTCACATCGGCGGACAGGAGCCCATCATGAACCCGGCCGGGAGGTAAAGCACCCGGACGTCCCGGGTCGTGTCATCCTGCGGAACCACACGTCGAAGGGGAGTGCCACGTGAGTGACCACGTCTACCGCGTCACCGAGGTCGTCGGGTCGTCGCCCGAGTCGGTGCAGCAGGCCATCCGCAACGGCATCGCCCGGGTCTCCCGGACCGTCCGCAACGTGGAGTGGTTCGAGGCGACCGAGATCCGCGGCCAGGTCCAGGACGGCGAGGTCTCGGCCTTCCAGGTGAGCCTGAAGGTCGGCTTCCGGCTGGAGTAGAGGGCGGCCTGCGGGCCGCACGTAGACTGGGGAACGCCGTGCCCCGCTCGGCAGTCATCTTTCTGACCCCTGCCGAGCCATCGGAGTTCCCCCATGCCCACCCGTGACGACATCCGCAACGTCGCGATCATCGCCCACGTCGACCATGGCAAGACGACGCTGGTCGACGCGATGCTCCTGCAGTCCGGTGCCTACACCGAGCACCAGCAGGAGGAGGGCGGGGTCCAGGACCGCGTGATGGACTCGATGGACCTCGAGCGCGAGAAGGGCATCACGATCCTCGCGAAGAACACCGCGGTGCACTACGCCGGTCCCGCCGGCGGCGGCCAGCCGATGGTCATCAACATCATCGACACCCCGGGCCACGCCGACTTCGGTGGCGAGGTCGAGCGCGGCCTCTCGATGGTCGACGGCATCGTGCTGCTCGTCGACGCCTCCGAGGGCCCGCTCCCCCAGACCCGCTTCGTGCTGCGCAAGGCGCTCAACGCCGACATGCCGGTGATCCTGGTGGTCAACAAGACCGACCGCGGTGACGCCCGCATCGCCGAGGT